>CAZQFH010000013.1:0-79525 GCA_964592595.1 uncultured Lentimicrobiaceae bacterium
TGCCAATCTACTGATATGCAATTATCTTTGTCGGGTTAGCTGCAAGATGGGTTAAGGTTTGATATGAATCTTCGATCATTCAATTTAAAATTCCTCATATAATAAAGCGGAATTTCAGCACCAACTAAAGAGTTTCTACCTTCTAAAAAAAAATCGATCAATCTATCTCTAAACGCTTCATCAGTCTGTAATGCTCTACTAATTTTTTTTACATCCCATTCACTTCTAAATTCCTCTGAATTAAACCTATATCTCAACAATGAGACAACCCTTTTTAGCCTTTCCTCTGATAGCCCAATTAATGAAACAAATGCCTTTAGCTTCTCAAGCGCAGAAAACGTATCATTAGTTGTCAAAAAACTTGAAAGCTGCCCATAATCGGAAAACTGATGACATTTTTGGTTAATATACTTTGTTAAAGGTTCTATTGACAACAGAAAATTATTATCGAACTCATCATCGATCACAAATGACATGCTGTTTTTCCATTCTTCAAATGTTAACTTTTCCATAAAATTGTTCCTATTTTAACGCTATAGGTTCTATTTCAGATTTTATAATTTATAAATTTCATCACATCAATTTTTGAAAGAACTGCCACCATCTGTCGGGCAATTCGTCTTGCAAGGCCAGCTCATAATCAGCTTTCGTACAAGGCACAAAATGATGGCGTTCGAACTTTTTACGATCTTTTCTTCCAAAAGAAAGATCAATCCACCAGCGATCTGTTTTTTTACTTCTCAAAAATATCACATCCTCTTGCTGACCTTCGATGCGCACATTATACTTAGCGAAATCATGGCTTTCAGAGTCAGGAAGGTCATCTTTTCGGTTGGCAAATCCTTCTACAAAATACCAAATCAACTGCGACAATAATTTTGCTGTTATTCTTTGGTGATCATAAGAAGGGTTATATTCAAAAAATCCAATCGCACTCAATTTATCACTCATACCGGCATAGCGTGCCAGCCGGCAGGCTTCATCTCCAGTAAACCCGTTTGGCTCGGCATTGCCATTTCCGGGAGCATCAGAAGCGCGAATAGCAGAGATATCAAAACTCACAATATCAGCATTTCGCAAAAGTGGCTCGGCATCTTCGGGCAAAGATTTAAGCATACCGAGTCGATACACATCAAACAAAAGGTTTTTCATTAATTCAACTGCCTCGGCATCCACATCATAGGTTTGATAACCCAAATTAGAAAAATTGAACAGATAATTTGGTTGATGCATAATAATATGGCTCAAATATGCCTGTGAATTGAGTGGCTCTTCATCCTGTCCGAGATCAAAAATGGGATCGATGGCCGCAATATTTACCAATCGGCCAATATTTTCATAAGCCTTATAAATAGCATAAGTCAAATCCTGACTTCCACCAAGGATTATTGGAACAATATTGTTTCGGATCAGCTGTGCAGCAACCTGACTCAATGCAAAATAGGTATCATCGATGGTGTAGCCTGGTTTGATATCTCCAATATCGGCCATTTTGAGGTTTGGCCAATGATCAAAAAGCTGATAATACGCCTCACGGATAAAGTCGGGAGCTTTGCTGCAACCTTCATTATTCAAAGCATTGCGCTCTTCTTTAACGCCAATGATTGCCAATTTAACACCTTCAAGATCAGGGAAATTATCTTTTTCGTGAAAAACTGTAAGGGTTTCCCCAATTCTTTTACGACCAGGTCGCCATGGCTTTTCGGGTATTTGAACCTGAACAGGTTCCAGGAAAAGACTAAGTTCCATAAGGCTGTTTAAGGGTGATTTGTCGGGCTAAAATAGCAATAAAAACGATAAAACAACAGCCTCGAAGATGTTTAAAAGAATGGATTATTTGCCAGCCTTCTTTCTTGTAAAGCGCTTTTTTGGTGCATTATCCGGATTCTCAACAATTTTCATACAAGCTTCCAGGTCGAGTTTTTCGGGATCAGTTCCTTTTGGGATTTTAAAATTTTTCTTTTTAAAGCTGATATAGGGGCCGTATCTTCCGTCGAGCACTTTCAGTTCGGGTTCTTTATCAAACTCACGGATAATACTTTTTTGATCCTTCTCCCGCTTCAGATCAATCAATTCGATGGCACGATCAGCATCTATTTCGGCCGGATCATCCGTTTTTTGCAGACTATAAAATTTATTGTCATGTTTCACGTAGGGACCAAACCGTCCAATAGCTACGGTCATTTCCTTTTCTTCATAATTACCCAGTGAGCGCGGAAAACTAAAAAGCTTGAGTGCCTCTTCCAGGTTAATGGTTTCCATGGTTTGATCCTTACGTAAGCCGGCAAAACGAGGTTTTTCGTCGGAATCAGTATCTCCAAGCTGAACCATCGGGCCATAACGACCTACTTTTACAAACACATTCTTAGCTGTTTCAGGATCAACACCAAGCAGCTTTTCTCCGCTAAACTTTCCAGCATTTTCGGTAGTATTTTCGATCTTACTGTGAAAAGGTTCATAAAACTCGCTAATCATCTGGTTCCAGGCTTTCTTGCCCTCGGCAATCTCGTCGAACTCTTTTTCAACATTTGCGGTAAAATTGTAATCGATAATGCTATCAAAATACTGACAAAGAAATTTATTTACCAAGGTGCCGATGTCAGTAGGAAATAACTTAGCCTTCTCGAAACCGGTATTTTCCGAATCAGTTTTAGTTGAAATCTTGTCGCTTTTAAGTTGAAGCACCTGATATTTGCGTACAACACCCTGCCGGTCTTCCTTCACCACATATTCACGTTTTTGAATAGTAGAAATTGTGGGTGCATAAGTGGACGGGCGACCAATTCCAAGCTCTTCCATTTTTTTCACCAAACTGGCCTCGGTATAGCGGGCAGGATGTCGTGTAAAACGTTCCTGAGCAGTCATTTCCTTTAAATCAAGCGATTGACCTTTGCTGATTGGAGGAAGCATATTAGTGGTTTCTTCACCATTTTCTTCATCACTGCTTTCCATGTAAACTTTTAGGAAACCATCGAACAATATTACTTCGCCGCTTGCTGTAAAATACTTCTTATTTGTTGAAATTAAAATCTTTACGCTTGTCTTTTCAAGTTGCGCATCAGCCATTTGTGAAGCAATGGTACGTTTCCAGATTAATTCGTACAAGCGTTTTTCGTCATTATTGCCTTTCACCTCAGGCTGATTGAGGTAGGTAGGTCTGATGGCTTCGTGGGCTTCCTGCGCACCCTTTGATTTAGTGCTGTATTTGCGGATTTTTACGTATTTATCCCCATAGGTGCTGGAAATCATTTCTTTTGCCAAACCCAAGGCCAAATCAGAAAGATTAACAGAATCAGTACGCATATAGGTTATCTTACCCGATTCGTAAAGCTGTTGGGCAACACGCATGGTATTGGCCACCGAAAATCCCAGTTTTCTGCTTGCCTCCTGTTGTAGTGTTGAAGTAGTAAATGGCGGAGCAGGAGATTTTTTTGCAGGTTTTTTCTCGATATCGGTAATGCTGTATGAAGCACCAAGACATTGCTCCAAAAATACCTGTGCATCAGCTTCCTTAGCAAATCGTTCCGGTAGTTCGGCCTGTAGCTGATGTTGTTTTCCGTTTACTTTAAAAGTAAAAATTGCCGTTACGCGAAAAGCACTTGAAGACTTAAAATTTTTGATTTCATCTTCGCGTTCAACAATAAGCCTCACAGCAACCGACTGCACGCGACCTGCCGATAGGCTTGGCTTTACTTTTTTCCAAAGCAGTGGTGATAACTCATAACCCACCAGGCGATCAAGCACCCGACGCGCCTGTTGTGCCGAAACCAAATTAACATCAATATTTCTGGGATTATCAATGGCTTTTGTTATCGCTGATTTAGTAATCTCATGGAATACAATTCGTTTTGTTTGCTCTGGCTTCAATTTTAAAGCCTTATAAAGATGCCACGAAATTGCTTCTCCTTCACGGTCTTCATCAGAAGCTAACCATACCATTTCGGCTTCCTTAGCCAATTTTTTCAATTCTGTAACCAGTTTCTTCTTGTCGGCTGATACCTCATACTGCGGCTCAAAACCTTTTTCGATGTCAACACTAAGCTGGTTTTTGCTCAAATCCATTACGTGACCGTAACTGGATTTTACCACAAAATCTTTTCCCAGAAATCCTTCGATGGTTTTGGCTTTGGCAGGCGACTCAACTATGACAAGATTTTTTAGCATCAGTTTCCTTTCTTTTGTTCTTGAACGCAATTGTTAAAAAAATTGCTGCAAAAGTACATGAAATTTTTCATGCGAAAATTCAATGCTTTCTATCAGAAAAACTAAAGATAAAGATATTTAGCCTATCTTTCAATTGAAGCACAAAAACTTACATAATTATATGCAGTGATAATGAAGCCACAGAAATTTAACCTTCAACTTATTTGGAAAGCTGGTCATATTGCGTAATTTTGCCCCTTATTTTCGTGAAATCCAACCACGGGAAACGCTGGTTTTCTGAAAATTTTTTATTTTTTACCCTAAACAACTGAATTTAAAATTACTATCACAAAAAAAATTGTCCATGGATCAGAAAAAAATTGGTGTAGTCGGTTTAGGATATGTAGGCCTTCCGCTAGCTGTTGAATTTGGGAAAATCAGACCAACTGTCGGTTTCGATATCAACAAACAACGCATCAAAGAATTGCGCAACGGCCACGACCGCACATTAGAAACGACAAGTGAAGACTTAAAATCTGCCGTGCAACTGCAATACAGCGAAGCACTTATCGATCTTCAGGATTGCCAGATATTTATCGTAACCGTGCCAACTCCCATTGATAAAAACAAACGACCTGATCTTACTCCGCTGATTAAAGCCAGCGAAACAGTAGGCAAAGTTTTAAAAAAAGGTGATCTAGTAATTTACGAATCAACCGTTTATCCGGGCGCTACCGAAGAAGATTGTGTTCCGGTGCTGGAACAACACAGCGGATTAAAATACAATCAGGATTTTTTCTGCGGCTATTCACCCGAACGTATTAATCCGGGTGATAAAGTTCATACGGTAACCAAAATTAAAAAGGTAACCTCTGGAAGCAATCCAGAAATAGCTGAAGAAGTAGATCAGCTTTATAAAAGTATTATTGTAGCCGGAACCTTCAAAGCCAGCAGTATCCGCGTGGCAGAAGCTGCCAAGGTGATCGAAAATTCACAACGCGATATCAATATTGCTTTTGTAAACGAACTGGCTGTTATTTTCCAGCGTATGGGTATCGACACCAACGAAGTGCTCGAAGCTGCCGGAACAAAATGGAATTTTTTGCCTTTCAAACCAGGGCTTGTTGGAGGACATTGCATAGGAGTTGATCCTTATTACCTCACACACAAGGCACAGGAATTGGGATACAACCCCGAAATTATCCTTGCCGGAAGGCGATTAAATGACAATATGGGTATCGTGGTAGTCAATCAGGTTATCAAGTTGATGATTAAAAAAGGACTGCGAATCGAAGGAAGTCAGGTATTGGTAATGGGCATCACCTTCAAAGAAAATTGCCCCGATATCCGTAATAGCCGTGTAATTGACGTGGTGAACGAACTCAAATCCTTCGGGTGCGACGTAACTGTATATGATCCATGGGCCGATCCCGAAGAGGTTAAAAAAGAATATGGCATTGAGATTTTTACCAAAGCATCTGAATTGGGTAAAAATAAATACAATGCCATCGTAGCTGCTGTTGCTCATGATGAATTTCTTAGTCTCGATTTGAAACTACTCAAGGCAGAAAAAGCTGTTGTGTTCGATATCAAAGCCATTTTGCCTATGGATCAAATCGACGGAAGGCTTTAAGTAAACACATCGCTGCAAGGTGTTTTTTTGTTTATTAGCTTAAGAAAAAATGAAATAATTATCATTTTTTTGGGTTAAAGAAGTTGAATCTTGCATTTTTGCTTTCTTTGAGTTTTGTTGACGTTAAATGTTGCTTTTTTTAGAAAAGCCATACATACATAATCTAAGGTTTAAAATACAATGAACTTAGCCGAACATCCTTTTAATTTCGCTTTGATAGGAGCAGCAGGTTATATTGCCCCCCGCCATATGCGTGCCATAAAAGATACACACAATCACTTGATAGCCGCACTTGATCCTTTTGACAGTGTAGGAATAATTGACAGCTATTTCCCTGATGCCCAATTTTTTACAGAACCAGAACGTTTTGATCGTCACTTAGATAAACTCAGAAGAAAAGGAAAAGGAAAAGTTGATTATGTAAGCATCTGTTCACCTAACTATTTGCATGATGCGCACATCCGTATGGCTTTGCGCAATGATGCACACGCCATTTGCGAAAAACCACTTGTGCTTAATCCCTGGAACATTGATGCCTTGCAGGAAATAGAAAAAGAAAGCGGGAAAAAGATCTACACCATCCTACAGTTGCGTCATCATCCGGCTATTCTGAAATTGAAAGAACAGATAGACCAGAACACAAACCAGAAAAAGCAATACCATATCGAACTACAATACATCACCTCGCGAGGTGCCTGGTATCATCATAGTTGGAAAGGCAAGAATGAAAAAAGCGGAGGAATAGCTACCAATATCGGTATTCATTTTTTCGATATGCTCACCTGGATTTTTGGCGATTGCCAACAAAATATCGTACACGAAAACACACTCGATCATGCTATTGGACGCCTTGAACTCGAAAAAGCAAGCGTAAACTGGCTGCTGAGCATCAACAGCAATCACCTGCCCGAAGAAGCCTGGTCCAAAGGCCTTACAACTTACCGAAGTATCACAGTAGATGGGGAAGAGATAGAATTTAGTGGAGGATTTACCGATTTGCATACACTCAGCTACCAGCATATTTTAAACGGAAGCGGTTATGGAATTGAAGATGCTAAAAAATCCATTCAAATCGTTCACGACATCAGAAACAACAAATAAATACCAACTCAAAAAAACAATACTATGAAAGAAAAAATCGAAACAGCCATCAAAGTAGCAATACAAGCCGGAAAGGCAATCATGGAAATTTACGCAACAGAATTTAGTGTTGACTTTAAGTCGGACAAAACGCCACTTACAACAGCCGACACCAAAGCCGATGAATTGATCACGGCAGCGCTGAGAGAAACCGACCTGCCGATAATCAGCGAGGAAGGCCGCCAAACGCCATATCACCAGCGCGAAAACTGGGAATCGTACTGGCTGGTTGACCCACTGGATGGTACCAAAGAGTTTGTAAACCGTAATGGAGAATTCAGTGTGAATATTGCACTGATAAGCCAAAAGAAAGCTGTTTTAGGAATCATTTATGCCCCAGTAACTGACACGCTTTACTTTAATGATGAACATACAGCTTGGAAACTCGTTCATGCTGAAGGTATTGTAAAAGCAAACAGTTCTTTTGAAAACCTGCGCCGCGAAGCCAGCAAGCTGCCGCTTGAAAGACAAGACAAAGATTTTACTATTGTTGCCAGCCGCTCTCACCTGAATCCTGAAACAACACAATTTATCAACGACATTAAAAAAGAACATGATAATATCCGTATCGTTTCGCGTGGAAGTTCATTGAAACTTTGCATGATAGCAGAAGGTCTGGCCGATGTGTATCCCCGTTTTGGTATCACTTCGGAATGGGATATTGCAGCCGGACATGCTGTTGTATCTGCAGCAGGCGGTCGCGTTGTGGCCATCGCTGATGAATCGCAGGAGCTATCATATAATAACGAACAAATGGAAAATCCGCCATTTATCGCTTATCCCCCTCAAGGATAAAAAAGCCTGGTTTCCTACCAAACGCTGTAACAACTTATTAATGCTGCAAAATCGGGCTTTTTTTCCGTACTTTGCAGCGTTTTTTATGCTATTCTGAATCCTAACTTGCTATGAATAATTACGCAATTAATAACCTGCGCGAACTGGAAGCCGAAGCCATCCACATCATCCGTGAAGTAGCCGCCGAATTTGAAAATCCTGTGATGCTCTACAGTATCGGAAAAGACAGCTCTGTGATGGTTCGGCTGGCCGAAAAAGCCTTTTATCCATCAAAAGTTCCATTTCCATTGATGCACATCGATAGTAAATGGAAATTCCGTGAAATGACTGAATTTCGAGACCGATATGCCAAAGAAAAAGGCTGGAATCTGATCGTTGAATACAACAAAGAAGGCTTTGAATCGGGAATAGGGCCGTTTACGCATGGAAGCAAAGTGCATACCGATGTAATGAAAACACAGGCTTTACTACAAGCCCTCGACAAACATCGCTTTGATGCTGCCTTTGGAGGCGCCCGACGCGATGAAGAAAAAAGTCGCGCTAAAGAACGCATTTACAGCTTTCGCGATCGTTTTCACCAATGGAATCCTAAAAATCAGCGTCCTGAATTGTGGAGTATCTACAACGCCCGCGTTCATAAAGGTGAATCCATCCGTGTTTTTCCGCTTTCAAACTGGACCGAGCTCGACATCTGGCAATATATCCGTCTGGAAAATATCCCTATCGTTCCGCTATATTATGCTAAAGAACGTCCCATTGTGGATATGGATGGAAACCTGATTATGGTAGATGATGATCGCATGCCCAAAGCGCTGGCCGAAAAAGCCGTGATGCGCAAAGTTCGTTTCCGAACCTTGGGATGCTACCCACTTACCGGAGCCATTGATTCAGAAGCTGATACGATAGAGAAAATCGTAGAAGAAATGATGACGGTAACCAAATCCGAACGCACCACCCGCGTGATCGACTTCGACCAGGAAGGCAGCATGGAACAGAAGAAACGGGAGGGGTATTTTTAGCTGTTGGCTATTGGCTATTGGCTATTGGCAAGCAGTTTAATTACGAGAAATTTTAGAATAATGAGAAATTTTAGAAATTTAAACGTTTGGATTTTAGGAATGGAAATTGTTAAGGATATCTATCTATTAACTAAAGATTTACCAGCTTATGAGCAATACGGATTAACAAATCAAATTCGAAGAGCTGCGATTTCAATACCATCAAATATCGCAGAGGGTTCATCCAGAAAAACAAACCCAGATTTTGCCAGATTTCTCGAAGTTGCATTAGGTTCATCTTTTGAAATAGAAACTCAATTACTTATTGCAAATGAACTCAATTACCTTAAAATCGAGCAAACCAGTGATGTTCTTAATAAATTAAGCATCCTTCAAAAACAAGTAAACGCATTAATTACCAAAGTAAGAAGCTAGCGGCCAATAGCCAATAGCCAAAAGCTAATAGCCTATGACTAACATCCAACAATTCCTCAATCAGGATCAGGAAAAAGACTTGCTAAGATTGCTTACTGCCGGTTCGGTAGATGATGGAAAAAGTACTCTGATCGGACGGCTTTTGTTCGACAGTAAAAAGATTTATGAAGATCACCTTTCGGCTTTGGAGCGCGACAGTAAAAAAATCGGTCATGCCGGCGATAAAATTGATTATGCCCTGCTGCTCGACGGATTGAAAGCCGAGCGCGAACAAGGCATTACCATTGATGTGGCTTACCGTTATTTTAGCACAAACAAAAGGAAATTCATCATCGCCGACACTCCGGGTCATGAGCAATACACCCGCAATATGGTCACAGGAGCCAGCACTGCAAACCTGGCTATCATTCTGATTGATGCCCGCAAAGGTGTGATCACACAAACCAAACGACATACTTTTCTGGTTTCATTGCTCGGTATTAAACATATTGTGCTGGCCGTGAACAAAATGGATTTGATGGACTACAGCCAGCAAGTTTTTGATCAGATCTGTAAGGATTACAAACAATTTACTACGCCACTTTCTATTCCAGATATCGAATTTATCCCGCTTTCGGCACTCAATGGTGATAATGTGGTGGATGCTTCTAATCATATGCCTTGGTACAAAGGCAAAAGCCTACTCAGCTACCTCGAATCCGTTCATGTAGTTTCTGATCGCAATTTTGATGATTTCAGGTTACCTATTCAATATGTGCTTCGGCCAAGTCTCGATTTTAGGGGATTTTCTGGTAAAGTGGCTTCCGGAATCATTCGCAAAGGCGATCAGGTGATGAGTCTTCCTTCGCGAAAAACAGCTACTGTTACACGTGTCATAGGCTCGGACGGTGATACTGAACTGGCATTTCCACCTCAGGCTGTTACCATTACCTTATCGCACGAAATCGATCTTTCGAGAGGCGAAATGTTGGTGCATCCGGATAATCTTCCACGTATCGAGCGACAATTTGAAGCCATGCTCGTTTGGATGGACGAAGGTAAAATGGATCCTTACGCAAATTTTTTCCTTAAACAAACTACCCAAACTACACGTGCCCGCCTTGATCAGATCAAATACCGCATCGATGTAAATACACTCGAACAGCATCCCTCTGATGCGTTTGAATTAAATGAAATCGGTCGGGTTGTGCTTACTACTAACAAACCTTTGCTTTTTGATCCATACCACAAAAACCATGAAACTGGCTCTTTTGTCCTGATTGATCCAATCACCAATAACACCTGCGCTGTTGGTATGATCATTGACAAAATGACTACTGACGATTTGTTTTCGCGCATCGCAGATCCTGAAACCAAACGTTTGGTAGAAGGCGGCCAAAGTTTGATCAATGAAGATGAACTTCAACAACGTTATCGCCAAAAAGGTGTAACACTTTGGATAACAGGACTTCACGGAAGTGGTAAAAATTTACTGGCCTATACACTCGAACGTCAGCTGTTTGACAAAGGAGCCACAGTAGTTTTACTGGATGGAAGCACTGTTAGATCAGGCCTTTCAAAAGAATTGGATTATTCGCCAACCGACAGGGCAGAACATATGCGCCGCGTAGCCCATGTTTGTCGCATTTTAAACGATCAGGGTATCATCACGATTTGTTCCTTTATATCACCCAAATCCGAAATCCGCGAACAAGTAGCCGAAATCATCGGAAAAGATCGTTTCAAACTACTATTTATGGATGCCAGCATGGATTATTGCAGAAAAAATAAACCCGAACGCTACGAAAAAGCAGACCAAAATCTGATCAAACATATTCCGGGCGTTGACGAAATTTACGAAAAACCAGTCCATTCTGACATAAATTTAAATCCTGATAATGAATCCAATATAACATATATTTTAAAATTTCTGGAACAGGAAGGGATTTTTCCCATACTTAAGGAATAAAACAGGAATCCGGAAATCTATTATTTTTACAAATTATTTTTTAAACGCAAAAACTCACGATTATGTCAACAAAAAAAGGCCCTGTAAGTGAATTTATCACCCATCATTACCGCCACTTTAATGCTGCAGCATTGATTGATGCCGCCAAAGGATATGAAGCGCATCTTAATGAAGGAGGCAAAATGATGATTACGCTGGCCGGCGCAATGAGTACAGCCGAGCTTGGTGTTAGTCTTGCCGAAATGATCCGTCAGGACAAAGTGCAGATTATTTCCTGCACAGGTGCCAATCTGGAAGAAGATTTGATGAACCTTGTTGCCCATAATCATTACAAGCGTGTTCCAAATTATCGCGACCTGAGCCCGAAAGAAGAATGGGAACTGCTCGAAAACGGATTCAATCGCGTTACGGATACCTGCATTCCGGAAGAAGAAGCTTTCAGGCGCTTGCAGCAACATATTTTCAAAATTTGGAAAGAGGCCGAAAGCAAGGGTGAACGCTATTTTCCGCATGAATATATGTATAAAATGCTGCTATCCGGTGTGTTAGAACAATACCACGAAATTGATCCAAAAAACTCCTGGATGCTGGCTGCAGCTCAAAAGAATATCCCAATTATCGTACCCGGATGGGAAGATTCAACGATGGGAAATATCTTCGCTTCCTATTGCATCAAAGGTGAATTGAAATCAACTACCATGAAAAGTGGTATTGATTATATGGTTTGGCTGGCCAACTGGTACCGCAATAATTCTGCTGGCAAAGGCGTGGGATTTTTCCAGATTGGTGGCGGAATAGCCGGTGATTTTCCTATTTGTGTAGTACCCATGATGTATCAGGATTTGGAATGGACTGATGTGCCTTTTTGGTCATATTTCTGTCAGATTTCTGATTCAACAACAAGCTATGGAAGCTATTCAGGGGCTGTACCAAACGAAAAAATCACCTGGGGAAAACTTGATATCAACACACCAAAATACATCATCGAATCAGATGCTACCATTGTAGCACCGCTGATTTTTGCGTACCTGTTAGCTTGGTAAGTTTAAAATTACTCCAGAAACTAAGCCATCGGCAAACTTATCCAGAAAACCGTTTTTTCAGTCGAATTTGAAACAAAAGAAACTTTACCTCCCAGGTACTGTTCTGTAAACATTTTTATGCTGTAAGTTCCAATTCCTCTGGCTTCTCCTTTGGTTGAAAAAGATCGTTGAAATATTTGAAGCTGAATATCCTGCGTCATAATGGTATCATTTTTAACTGAAATGATCACTTCATTATTGTTTGCAGTTTTAAAACCAATCTGCACCTGTTGATTAGGTTTTGAAGCTTCAACAGCATTCTTCAAAAGATTTAATAAAACCCGTTTTAGGAGTACCGGATCAGTGTTAAAACTTAACTTTTCATGCGCATTCACAAAAACTATCGTGATGGTTTTAGCAACCTGATGATGAGCTATCTGTTGAACGGTTTCAGTAATCAAATTATTGAGATCAACAGCTTTCTTATTCACTTTCAACTCACCTCTTTCGGCAGCAAGTAATTGCCTTTGCGAAATAATTTCTTCGATCAAAACATCACTTAATCGAGATGCTATGGTAAGGTATTCTTTATGCTCGGCCGGATCGTCCGACATCTCCATAAATTCAATAAATCCTCTTAATCCCCCTGCTGTATTGATGATATCATGAAAAAACAAGCGTTCCAAAATTTGCCTTCTCTTTTCATCGCTAAGATCCTCAAATGAAAGTACTACAAAGCGTTTGTTCTGGTATTCGAATGGTGAAGCAGTAACTTTAAAATCGTATGATACTTCTTTATCTCCCTGATTAGCAGTTATTCTGCACTCATTCACCGTTTTATTATTTGTGTTTAAACAATCAAGAATGGCATTAACAGCTCCGCAAACACGGCAAGCTTTTGATGTGCCACATCCACCCGGCATTTCATGAGCATGAATGCAATTGATCAGTTCGCCAGGACGTAATCCCAAAACTTCCTCAAAATCTTTGAATCCCATTGCCTCAAGCAAAGGTCTATTGCCATAAACCACTTGGCGTTGTTGGTTGAGTACAGCAGCAATAAAAGGTAAAGCATTGATAAGCTCATTCACCTGACCAAAACCTGTAAACAAATTGTAATCATGCATTACAGCTTCATGATCAGCCCTTGCGGCGGGAGCAAAAAAAGTATCCATAGCTAAGTGAGTTTTATTACTTACGTAACAAATATACCACTATAATAGCTGATAAAGGACTAAATATGAAAGAAATAAAAAATAATCCTTGTTTACCAACCCGGCACGATTTACCGTATTGTTCAGATATTACGAGTGCTATCACATACCAAACAAGAAATAATATGCCTATCCACAATCCTGTCATAAGTTAGTAAAGGTAATAAATAATGAATAAAACAGGAATGATGATACCGAGCAAAGTGAGCCAGGCACCTCGTGCAGTGATGCCATCAGCTCCTCTTGGAATTAACAAACCACTCAACGCCAACAAAATAAGTGCACCTGCATAAATATCTGAAATCCAAGTCCAATGAATGCTTGGATTATAATGCAGATAATTCATTTCCCTGAACATTAACCTTTTGCGTGTGATATCGATAGAACCCTCACCAGATTCCTGATCAAGCACAGCTATGCCACCATTCAAAAACACTTTCAAATAATCCGGATAAGGATAATAATGCTTGCGATAATCATCTGCAACACCATATTTTTCGAGTATTTGAAGCACTTGTGACTTATTTAATTTACCCGAAACAGGTGCTTCCTGAATACTTTCGGAAATGATAACATAATTTGGATTCCAATCGTGACGGTGGTTGATTGCTATACCTGAAAGGGCATAAATCACTGTCATTCCAAAAAAAAGATAACCGAAATCACGATGCAATGCACGATTCCATTTTCTCCACTTAAAGGGCATAGCTCAGCAGGTAATTGATTATTGTTGATCTTCTATCACTTCAAAGGAAGTGCAAACAATGGAATAAAAAGAAAGCTTGTCGGTTCCTTCTTCGGCCATCATCTCACGATAATCTGAAATTTTTTCCATTGCAGGGTCATCCAAATGCACTCCGGCAGCACGTTCCTCTTCGGTCATAGGTTCGCCGCCACCCAAATGACGAGTTTCATCAATACCTGCTATCACTTCTTCTTCCCATTCGCGCAGGTATTCTTCATCAACGATCATTTCGTCAACAATACCGATTATTTTAAAATCGTAGCCTTCGTATTCGCTGTTAAAGGCCGGTACGCCTTCGCCTGAAGTAATTTTTACTCTTCCCTCTTCCTCAACATCAATCAAAAACAGTTTCTTTCCATCGTGCTTGCAGATATGATCTGTTGTTCCGGTTATGATTACTTCCTTGCCAACAAGTTCCGCGGCTTTTTCATCAAAACTTCCTACTGTGATTACAATTGGTTCTTCAGCAACTCTTGTTTGTGCTGCATTTTCAACTGTTGTCTCAGTTTGATTTTGGCAGGCAACAAAAAATATTGCTACCACAGCCATTAAAAAAAATTTTTTCATAGTATTCTCCTTTGTTCTTGGTTTTGTAGCGACAAAATTAACAATTCTTGCAAGCTTCTTGCTGCTTTAAAGTTGGGTTTTTAGGATATAAAAATTGATATATCTCAGTAAAAAAAATTAATCAGGCATAATAACATCTTCGTCCAGGATGTTTTCGCCATCGTATTTGCGCTCTATTCCATTGGAATAACTGATTATCAGAATTAAAATTCCATCTTCATGATAGCGTTTCCAGTCACCATTTTTACGCCCCATCACATAATTTCCTGTTTCCCGGATTTTGCCGTCGGGATAATAAAAAATGTGTGTGCCATTGGGATTATCATCCACAAAACGTCCTTCAAAAGCAAGTTGGCCATTATTGTAGGTATATTTCCAATTGCCATTGCGCATGCCTGATGAATAATCGCCTTCCATGCGCATATCCCCGGTTTCGTAGAACCATGTGCCTTCTTCCAAGCCTTCGATATAGTCACCTTGTGTAATGATTTTTCCTTTTGGGCTGTATTCTGTTGTAATGCCATCGAGCAGACCATTGAGGTAATTTTCTTCGCGCAGGAGTTTTCCATCACTGTAATACCACTTCCATAAACCCACGGGGCGTCCTTGTTCGTCGTAACTTCCTTTTTGTTCAAGTATGCCATTTGGATGAAAAAATTCCCATTCGCCATTTCGCTCATTATCTTTATAATTTCCCTGTGCTTTGAGTGAACCATCCGGATAATAAAGCTTCCAAAAGCCTTGCCGCTGTCCATTGGCAGCTATAATGCCTTCTGCTATCAACTGACCATTTTTGAAGGTAAATGATTTTTCAACATTTCCTTCCTCGTCAAATTCTCGACGGATACCTTCTGCCACGCCATCGCGATAGGTAGCTTCAACTTTTACCTTTCCGTTAGGATAATAATCGCGTCGCATTTCGAGCAAAGCCAGTTCGCCGGCATCATCCACTTTCTCGCCATCCTGGTATTTAACAATTTCTTTCAAATTACCTGATAAATCATAGGTTTTAAAAAATCCATGTTTTAGGCCATGCCGGTAAACACCTTCTTCTCTCAACTCGCCTGTTTCATAAAACCATTTCCAACGGCCATGTCGTTTTTTATCGCTGTCGTATCTGTTAATTCGCTCACGATCAACAATAAAACCTTTTTGATAAGTTATCAACTCTATGATGTTTCCGGTAGTGTCAAAATGACGGGCTATTCCGCTTTCGAAACCTTGATCGAAAGGAATCAGTTGTAAAGTTCTTCCTTTATAATCAATGCGTTCGCTTAAACCATTTTTAACATCCGATTCAAAACGTTCTATCAAAATATCGTTAGCAAAATAGGTTCGCCGTTCGCCATGTTTCAATCCTTCTTTGTAGGTGATTTCGAGCGTTAGTTTACCGGTTTCATCATAAAATCTCCATAAACTATCCAGTTTGAAATTTTTCCTGTTTCCTTCAGATTTAAGGATTCCAACTTCATAAAAAGTACGCCAATAGCCATCAGGCTGACCATTTACAAGGATTCCTTCACTCGATTTTTGACCATTTGGATAATAAAAAGTAACTGTTGAATCAACTGACTGAGCGATTATATCAAGCTGATAAGCAGCAAAGAAAAGAAGTAAAACAAACCAATACTTCCTCATTTTAATTTTCTCTTGTTGGCGTTACTTTACGTCCGGGTGCCACACGTTCCTTTTTATCCAACTTAAAAATATGATCTCTTTTTACCTTTAAAAGTGCCTTTTCGCTACCTGGTTTCAGGTAATAAGTTAAAGAGTCATAAGTCACCTTTCCAAAACGATCTTTCCATTCCAGTGCAGAAATCTGGTAATTTTTTCGCGGATTTAAGACAAATTTAAGGTTTCTGTTGTCGCCGGCTTCAAAAGCAACATCCAGCGAATTTGAAATAGCATTTTCACAAACTCCGGGCGTGTTTTTTTTAATTTGAATAATTTCGATATAGCGGCCATTTTCAAACTGAATCTCTCCACTGGCAATTTTTGTTTCGTCGTAGGTGAGGTTACGCTGCAAAACAATGGGATGTGAGTTATAAAATTGTACCTCATTGATATTCAAACTATCACTTTCCACTTTCTGACGAATCTGCTGTGTAAAAACAATTGTTTTAGGAGAACAGGAAGGCAATAATATGCTAAAAAGCAAAATAATAGCTGTTAGAGAATAGCATAACCGTTTCATAGGCAATTTTATTTTATAAGACCCATTTTGGCCGATATTTCAAGCATCCGTTCAATTGGAATCTTTGCTTTTTTTATAACTTCTTCAGGAAGCTCAATTGCTGGCTGTTCATTTTTTAGTGCATTCAATAGCTTCTCCATCGTATTGAGTTTCATATAAGGACAATCATTGCAATTGCAAGTTTCATCAGATGGTACAATCAAAAATGTTTTTTGAGGCGAAGCCTGCTGCATTTTGTGTAAGATTCCTGTTTCAGTGGCCACGATATATTTTTGAGTATCATCTTTTTGAGTAAAATTCAATAAAGCTGTCGTAGAGCCAACAAAATCAGCTAATTCCAAAACAGGAGCCTTGCATTCAGGATGTGCAATCAATTTAGCATCCGGATTTGATGCCTTGAGGTTGATCACAGCTTCCGTTGATAAAATATCGTGTACCTCACAAGTTCCGTCCCACAAAACCATATCCCGTCCAGTAAGCCGATTGATATAACCACCAAGATTTTTGTCAGGTGCAAAAATCAGTTGAGCATCTTTCGGAAAAGATTCTACAATCTGCAGAGCATTTCCAGAAGTGCAAATCACATCCGACATGGTCTTAACTGCAGCTGTACAGTTGATGTAGGATATTACTTTGTGATCGGGATATTGCTGAAGAAAAGCACGAAACTCCTCTTCAGGAGCACTGGCTGCCAACGAACAACCAGCTTCCAAATCGGGTAAAACAACTTTTTTGTTGGGATTTAAAATTTTGGCAGTTTCGGCCATAAAATGCACACCAGCAAAAACAATGATAGCTGCTTTTGTTTGAGCAGCTTGTTGTGCTAACCCCAAACTATCTCCCACATAATCAGCAATATCTTGTATTTCAGGAACTTGATAGTAATGCGCCAAAATAATAGCATTTTTTTGCTTTCTTAATTCATTTATTTCTTTTACTATTGCTGACATGACTCGAAATTTTCGATGGTTTATTTCTGCAACAAATTTAGCATAATTCAAACGTTTTTTCGAAAACTCAAATTTTTTCAACAAGGCGAATCACTAATATTATTATTCTTTCTTATTAATTTTTTAAAAAGAAATTGTTATTGTTGTTATACCTGTTGATAAGGTTTAAAAGTTTTTAAGAAAAAATTTGCATAATTCGTTATTCACATTTTATCAACTAAAAAATGATATAATTATTTTACTAAAAACTTAAAAGTCAATATTTAAAAATTTGAAATTAAAACAGTCCTTTTTGTTTTTGTTGATAACTTCTTGTTAATCTCCTTAAAAAATTGTGTTTAAAAGCTGTGGAAAACTGGTGATAAAATCGACTTTATTAACAGCGAAAAAATACAGGCGACATCTATTGTTGATAAAGGTGCAATTATCAGAAGTTAATAACAGCTTATTAACTTTATCAACAACGCTATTGTTGATAAGTAATAACAAACACAAATTCAGTTAATTAGAATTAAACTAGGTTTATTGGCAAACACATAATTCCTTGAATTAAAAGTACAAAAAGTATAAGCCGGGTAAAAATGAATAATTTTGTACGAAATATTTATCAACAATGACAATTGAACTCAAAACTATACCTCTGGCTTCCGATCATGGTGGCTATGAAATGAAAACATTTTTGGCAGAAAAATTACGTATTGCCGGTTACGAAGTAATTGATTTTGGGACACATTCATCCGAAAGCGTGGATTATCCAGATATGATTCATCCACTTGCTGATGCTGTTGCCAAAGGAAAATTTCCTCTTGGAATCATCATGTGTGGAAGTGGAAATGGGGCACAACTGGCTGCAAATAAGCATAAAGGTGTAAGGGCTGCTTTGTGTTGGAATGTAGAATTAGCCAGATTAGCGCGTGAGCATAATGATGCCAATATTTTGTCCTTGCCTGGTCGTTTTATCGCTTTTGATTTGGCCTGGGAAATGGTTCAGGTATTTTTGAGTACCTCTTTTGAAGGTGGACGTCATGATAAAAGGGTAAAAAAAATTGAAATTTAATTTAGCAACATTCTCACTTTGAGCGCATGAACGAAAAAACGAATATTTTTAATAAAAATGCCGAAAAAGTTGCTTTTGACAAAAATCATCGTCAAAAGATCAATTTTAATATTTCCCAATACGATCGTGCTGTTTTAAATGGCAAGCAACGTTATGACAAACTGGAAATAGCCAAACAACGAGCAGCAAATATTAAACATAAAACCTTGTCGCAACTCGACAAATACCTTGTTGAATTTGAAACCAATTTTACCAGAAATGGTGGCAAAGTAATATGGGCTCGACACAGCGAGGAGGCTTGTACACAAATTGTAAAGCTGCTTAAAGAAGAACAGATTAAAAAGGTAGTGAAGTCGAAGTCGATGACTTCAGAAGAAATAAAACTTAACGAGCATCTCGAAAAGCATGGTATTCAATCGCTTGAAACTGATCTTGGTGAATTTATTGTTCAATTAGCCGGCGAAAAACCTTACCATATTGTTACACCTGCCATGCATAAATCCAAGGAAGATGTAGCAGATTTGTATCATCAAAAATTTCAAATTGATGCGGGAAGCACACCTGAAGAGATAACAGCCTATACCCGTTCACTTTTGAGGGATGAATTTCAGCAGGCAGGAGCGGGAATAACAGGAGCTAATTTTCTTTTGGCAGATATTGGTGGCATCGCTCTCACCGAAAACGAAGGTAATGGACTGATGACGATGGCATTTCCTAAACTGCATATTGTAGTAGCCGGAATAGAAAAAATATTGCCTTCGGTAGATGATCTCGACTTATTTTGGCCCTTGTTAGCTACTCATGGCACCGGCCAGCATATGACCGTTTACAATTCAATTGTAACTGCTGCCCGGCAAAAATCGGATAGCTCAACACAGATGGTTGTTGTTTTGCTTGATAATGGAAGGAGCAAATTGCTTGAAAAGAGCAGACAACGTTCTGCTTTGTCTTGTATCAGATGCGGTGCTTGTTTGAATGTTTGTCCTGTTTATAAAAATATCGGCGGATACACTTACGATACCACTTACACAGGACCAATAGGATCAGTAATTACGCCACATATGCAGGATATGAAAGAAAACAAACACTTGAGCTTTGCTTCCTCTTTGTGCGGCGCATGCACCGAAGTTTGTCCTGTTAAAATTCCACTACACGAATTATTGTTACTTAATCGTGCACAAGCAGTAAGCGAAGGATGGACATTACCATCAGAACGGTTTGTAATGAAAAATGCAACAAGGGTGCTCAAAAGTCGCAAACTTATTGATTTTGCAGGCAGCAGTACTAAAAACCTTGTTCTTAAATATTTTTTTAGTTCCCAATGGGGAAACAGGCGAAATTTACCAAAGTTTGCTAAAAAGTCTTTCAGTCAGTTGTGGCAGGAGCGAAGCGGGAAGTAAGAAATATCAGGTTTATTCTCCGATAATTTCAGCTACTTTTTCGCGTAGTTCATTTCCTCTTAGGTTTTTAGCTATAATGATTCCATTTTCGTCCAGTAGTACTGAATGTGGAATAGATTGCACGCCATAAGGTTTTCCGGCAGCATTACCCCATCCAGCCAAATCAGAAACCTGTGTCCAATTCAGTTGATCGGCTTCAATGGCTTCGAGCCATTTTTCACGGTCGGTATCGAAAGAAACGCCAAACACATCAAAACCTTTATCTTTATAATCGTTGTGAATAGCCACAATATTTGGATTTTCGGCGCGACAGGGCTGACACCATGATGCCCAAAAATCCACCAGTAATACTTTTGAACCAATATGATCGCTCAAAGTAATGAGTTCGTTGTCAGGATTTTCTTGCGAAAAATCAACAAAAGGCTGTCCTACTGCCACACGTTTTAAAGTTTTTACGCGATCTGTTAATGCAGTAAGATAAGTTGATTCGGGTTTTTCAGAAAAATTGATAACAATACCTTCAAGTGATTCAAGATCAAATTGATAACTGTTTCTATACACCAAATAATGTGAAACCACATCGGCATTATTTTGCTTTACATAATCAATCAGGTAATTGTTTTTCTTTAGCTCAGTTTTGTCATAAAGTGCTTCAGCTTCAGCCATGGCTTCCTCATTTTGATCGGTAGCAGCTTTGCGATAGGCGTTATAATGTTCCTGTAACTGTTTATCAAAATCCTTATAGGTATCATCAAAAGCTTTTAATCTGTCGTTACTTGCTGAACCTGTGATTTCATATTCGCGAAGATTATTGGCATCGGCTGCCAAAATAATAGCTGCATTTTCCAGAAAAACAGCAATACTTCCACGAACATCTTCAATCGAAATATAATAGATTTCAGGTGAATCAACTGAACCCGATAAAATTGCTTTTCCTTCGAGCAGCTGGGCAGAGTCTTCAACAACCCATGCACCATCCACCCTTTGTTGGAGTTTTATTTTTTTGCCTTCAGCATTACTAATATTTACTTTAAGCTCAAATTGCGCCTGTTCTTGAGGCGATTGGCATGAAATTGCGAATACGCTGATCAATGCTAATATAACAATCGAAAGTAGTTTCATTGGGAAAATGTTTAGATTATGAATGCAAAACTAAGTTTTCTTGATCAATTACTAGCTGTAAAAAAGATGAGCTGAATCAATTTTAGCGTTTGCGTTGTGGCTGAAAAAAATATACTAACATCAAAATTAAGGCTTCTGATAAAGGAGCGCTCAATAAAAGACGATACAGGCTATCACTCAAATGTTGCGGATCAAATGATTCCAAAAGAAATAAAGTCAAATGGTGCAATACGATCAAACTTATGGAATAACTAATAAACCAACGGCTACCCATTTCAGTGATATTAGGCTCTGAGGCGCTTTCGGGCAAAGGTGCGCCTGATGCCAGACGAACGACATAGGGTCTCACAAAAGCAACTAAAACTGTAGCTGCTGCGTGTAATCCGGGCGTTGCCATAAACAAATCGATTGCAAATCCGGTGCCAAAACCTAAAAATAATAACAGCCAATGAGGTATTTTAAAAGGCAAGAGCATAATGAATAAAGGGTAAATGAAAGGATTTACATAACCACCAATAAGGATATGATTGAGCACCATCACCTGTATGAAGATCAGAGCAATAAACCGAAAACTATGGCGTAAAAAATTATTCATCCACGCGAATCATTAAAAGTGAATCCAATTCTGGTCGGTGTTTGTTGTCAACTACATAAACTTGTCGCAGACGGTTAAAATCAGTTGCAAAACGAATGCGAGCCTGATTTAATGCACCATCGTTGCTGGTAATGTAGTTTTCGACCGTTCCTACTAAAATTCCCTCCGGAAATAAGTGAGAATTCCCACTTGTTATTAATGTATCTCCTTTGTTTACAATAAGATGTGTTGGAATATGGTCGATAAGTCCAAAACGATAATCACCACCCTGCCAACTGAGATTAGCTAAATTTCCATTATTTTTAAACCGTACACTAATAGCTGCAAATTTGTGTAGCAAGCTCATTCCAATAGCATAGTTTTTACTCACTCCGGTAATGATTCCGGCTACACCTTCGGGTGAGATAATTCCCATATCTTTTTCAATTCCAGATTCGTAGCCTTTATTCAAGATTATATAATTATTTCTGAAATGTACATTATTACTCACTACTCTGGCAGGTAAATAATGAAAAATGGTATCGTTGAAGTATAATGAATCCTTTTCCGAAAATAGTGGATTATGTTGAAGTTGTTGCCTTAAATAGGCATTTTCCTGAGCAAGTAATTCATTGGTTTGTTGCAGATAAAAATAATCCGTTACCGATTTTTGCATACGATAAAAAACTCCGCTTATGGCGCTGTTCATGGTAAAAGCAGCTGTCCGGTGATAGGCATTACTTCGAAAAAGCAGGTTTAATGCTAAAATTTCGAGTAGCAAAAAGAGCAGCAGTACATGGTGTTTTTGAATAAAACGAATCAGGTTAATCATACCTGTTGAGCTGGGTTCCTGTTATTTAATTAGGAACGGGAATTTATCAAAGTTTTTGAGTGCAATTCCTGTTCCACGTGCAACAGCACGCAATGGATCTTCGGCTACATGTACCGGAAGTTTGGTTTTATGATGCAAACGTTTGTCGAGGCCACGTAACAAAGAACCGCCGCCAGCCAGGTAAATACCTGTACGGTAGATATCAGCCGATAGTTCAGGCGGTGTCATTTCCAAAGCATTAAGCACAGCAGCCTCTATTTTGGAAATACTTTTATCCAGGCAATGAGCAATCTCGGTATAATTCACTTTGATTTCTTTCGGGATGCCTGTAAGCATATCGCGACCATGCACCGGGAATTCGTCTGGCGGATTATCAATACTGGGCAAAGCAGCACCAACTTCAATTTTGATCCGTTCGGCAGTGCGTTCGCCTATGTTGATATTATGTTGTTTGCGCATATATTCTTCAATATCAGCATTAAAGTCGTCGCCGGCAATGCGGATTGACTTGTTGTTTACAATACCGCCAAGTGCGATTACAGCAATTTCACTAGTACCGCCCCCAATATCAATGATCATATTACCGGTAGGTTCCAGCACATCGATGCCGATACCAATAGCAGCTGCCATGGGTTCATGTATCAAACGCACTTCTTTGGCTCCGGCTTGTTCTGCGGAGTCTTTCACTGCTCTTTCTTCCACTTCGGTAATACCCGAAGGAATACAGATAACCATTTTGAGGGCAGGAGGAAACAGCCTGCTTTTGATACCGATCATTTTTATCATTTCACGCATCATATATTCGGCTGCCTGAAAATCAGCAATTACACCATCGCGCAGCGGTCTGATTGTTTTAATATTTTCGTGCGTTTTGCCATGCATCATCATGGCTTTTTTGCCTACAGCTATAATTTTTCCTGTATCGCGTTGTATAGCAACGATAGAGGGTTCATCAACCACTACTTTGTCGTTGTAAATAATAATTGTGTTTGCCGTTCCGAGGTCGATGGCAATTTCTTTATTCAGAAATGAAAATAGTCCCATAAGGCCCTGTTTTTTAATGTTTAAAATGCCTGATTCCGGTAAATACCATACTCATCTGGTGCTGATTACAATAATCGATCGATTCCTGATCGCGCACTGAACCACCGGGCTGCACTATTGCTGTTATACCTGCCTTGTGTGCCAGCTCAACAGAGTCGGCAAAAGGGAAAAAGGCATCAGATGCCATTACAGCATCTTTCAGATCAAATCCAAAGCTCTGCGCTTTGGCGATAGCTTGCTTCAGGGCATCAACCCTTGAAGTTTGTCCTACACCAGCAGCCAGTAATTGTTTGTTTTTTACCAGAACAATAGCATTGGAGCGGGTATGCTTTACCACCTTGTTGGCAAATACCAAATCATCGTATTGACGATTTTCGGGTTGCTTCAGGGTAACTGCTTTCATATCTTTGGCAGTTTCTGTTTTAAGGTCTTTGTCTTGAGCAAGAAAACCGTTTAATGCTATTTTGTATATGCTTTGAGGTAATGCAGCAGGACGCAACCGCAAAATTATTCTATTTTTTCGGGATTGCAGGATTTGTAGCGCATTTTTTTCATAATCACGTGCAAGGACGATTTCAAAAAAGAGACTGTTGATGATTTCGGCGGTTTTTGCGTCTATGATATGGTTGCTAATCAGCACCCCACCAAAAGCCGAAACAGGATCTCCTGCCAATGCAGCTTCATAAGCATCGCTCAAAATATCGCGGCTGGCTATTCCGCAGGCGTTATTGTGTTTGAGAATAGCAAAAGTGGTGTTTTCAAATTCTTTTATCAGGTTGATTCCGGCATCCAGATCGAGCAGGTTATTATAGGATAATTCCTTTCCGTGAAGCTGTTCGAAGAGTTTATCCAGCTCGCCATAAAAGCTGGCTTCCTGATGGGGGTTTTCGCCATAACGCAGTTTTTTTGGATGACTCAAACTCAGCCTGACACCTTCTTCGGCACGACCGCCAAACCAGTTGTAAATAGCTGCATCGTAATGAGAGCTTATTCCAAAAGCCAACCCGGCAAAATGAAGCCTGTTTTCGAGGCTTGTCTCACCATTTTGTGTGTTTAGTAGTGCGATTAAATCGTCGTAGTAGCGCACCGAAGGGACGATGAGTACTTCTTCATAGTTTTTGGCTGCAGCCCTGATCAGCGAAATACCTCCAATATCAATCTTTTCGACGATTTGTTGTTTTTCAGCATTTGCTGCAACAGTTTGTTCAAAAGGATAAAGATCAACAATAACCAGATCAAAGGCGGGTATTTCGTATTGCTCAAGCTGTTCGCGGTGGCTACTTTGTGAACTGCGGGCCAATATGCCGCCAAAAACTTTAGGATGCAGGGTTTTAACACGTCCGTCGAGTATGGAAGGATAGCCTGTGAGCGACTCCACTTCGGTTACCGGAATATTTAATTCCTTTATAAAATTATAGGTTCCGCCTGTTGCAAACAGCTTTATGCCGAGTTGATGCAACAGCTGTGCTATCTGGTCGAGTTTATCTTTGTAAAAAACTGAAATTAAAGCGTTTTTAATTTTTTTCAAGGCTTGCGAATATTTTGATTTTCAGACTGCAAGATTATTAAAAAATGACAGGTGAAGCAATCAATAAGGGCTATTTTTTAGGATAAACTTCATTATACTGATTTCATTGTGCAGGAATATTTTTCTGATGAACGCTTTCCCAAACGAAATACTTATTTTTACAGCCTAAAACAAGCTTATGATTCTGTTACGTCTGATTCTCGAAAGTTTTCATTTTGCTATGTCAGCATTGATAGTAAACAAGGTACGTACGGTATTATCGCTTTTGGGAATCACTATTGGTATTTTTTCGATCATTGCAGTTTTTTCAGTTTTTGACAGTCTCGAGAAAGCCATTCGCGACGACATTAGTTCGTTGGGCGACAATGTGTTATTTATTCAAAAATGGCCCTGGATGATGGGCGGAAATGATTATCCGTGGTGGAAATACTGGCAACGCCCAGAGGCAGATCTGCGTGAGCTTGCCGATTTGCAGCGCCGAAGTAATGCAGCAGAAGCTTTTACTTTTATGGTTGGTGTTTCGCGCAATATCAGCGCAGGAAATATTACAATCGAAAATAGCGGCATCAATGCCGTTTCGCATGATTATAATCGGGTACTATCAATGGATATTGCTTACGGAAGATACTTTACACCACTCGAATCAAAAACCGGGAGAAATGTTATTATCATTGGCGCTGACGTGGCTGAAACACTTTTTCCGGGAGCTGATCCAATTGGTCGTTCTGTAAAGGTTTTTGGGCGTCGCATGGATGTGATTGGCGTGCTTGCTAAAACAGGAGATAATATTTTTGGCAATTCAGATGACAATTCAGCTTTTATTACGATCAATTTTGCCCGAAATGTGATTGATATTCGCAATACGGGAACCAGTATTCTGGCAAAATCGAAACACGGAGTATCTAACGATCAACTCAAAGATGAACTCATCGGGATTATGCGTTCGTTGCGTAAACTGAAACCGGCTGCAGAAGACAACTTTGCTATCAACGAAATGGATATTATCAACCGTGGATTTGATCAGCTTTTTAGCGTGATTGCCATTGTAGGCTGGATTATTGGTGGCTTTTCGCTGCTTGTAGGCGGCTTTGGTGTTGCTAATATCATGTTTGTTTCGGTAAAAGAACGTACCAGCCAGATTGGAATTCAAAAATCTTTGGGTGCTAAGAACTATTTTGTTTTGCTTCAGTTTTTGTTTGAAGCAATATTTTTATCCATTTTGGGTGGTATCGTTGGCTTATTGATTGTTATGACACTTGCTTTGGTTATAAGCAGTGCGACGAGTTTTACAATGGTTTTGTCGCTGCAAAACATTTTGTTGGGGATTTTTGTTTCTGCTTTTATCGGTCTGCTTTCGGGTTTTATTCCAGCCTGGTCGGCATCACGTCTCGATCCGGTTGAAGCCATGAGGTCGAGTTTTTAAATCTGTGTGATTTTACTTGAAGCAATTCGTTTGAGTTTATCAATTTGGTTTTTTAGGTCAAGGCTTGAAAGCTCGGATTTTATTGCTATTTTTACCATTCAAAAAAACAGCCAGTATGGAGAACAGATGGGTATTTAAGAAAAAGGGTGACGAGCAAGTGGTTAACCATCTGGCAGAAATTTTGTCGATCGGAAAACCATTGGCCGGATTACTGGCACAGCGGGATATTCGTACTTTCGATGAGGCAAAATATTTTTTCAGACCCCTGTTCGAGCATTTGCACGATCCTTTCCTGATGAAGGACATGGATAAGGCTGTTGATCGTATTTTGCGGGCTATCGACCGCAACGAAAAGATTCTTATTTATGGCGATTATGATGTAGATGGAACCACGGCTGTCGCGCTCGTTTATTCATACCTGAAAAAGTATTTTAAAAAACGTATTGAGTTTTATATCCCCGATCGTTACGAAGAAGGCTATGGTATTTCTTACAAAGGAATAGATCATGCAGCAAATCACAGTGTTAATCTTGTTATTGCGCTTGATTGCGGCATTAAAGCAGTAGAAAAAATTGCTTATGCCAACGAGCGACATGTCGATTTTATCATTTGCGACCACCACAGACCCGGCGATGAATTGCCTCCGGCAGTAGCGGTGCTCGATACCAAAAGAGCCGACTGTAATTATCCTTTTAAAGAATTATCAGGAGCAGGTGTGGGGTTTAAACTGATTTCTGCGCTGTCCGAAAAACTACAGGATCCATTTGAAGAGCTGGTGAACTATCTCGATTTGATTGCTGTGAGCATCGCAGCTGATATTGTGCCCATATCAGGCGAAAACAGGGTGTTAGCTTATTTTGGTTTGCGGCAGCTTAATACCAATCCGCGGCCAGGCTTCGAGTCGGTGCTTAAATATGCCAATGTGGTTCGGCGCGAAGATGGGGCAGATAAAGACGGAAATGTGCTCAGCCGTGTGCTTACCATAAGTGATTTGGTTTTCTTAATCGGACCTCGTATCAATGCTGCAGGTCGTATTGAAAAAGCCAGTGATTCGGTGAGGCTTTTACTGGCTGATAAAACAAGCCATGCCGAAAAACTGGCCGAAGCCATTAATGATATGAATACCGAACGTCGCAGCCTGGATAATCAAATTACTGAAGAGGCTTTGGCTATGATTGAGGGCGACCAGCTATTAAAAGCAGCGAAAAGCACTGTTTTATTCAACGAAAACTGGCACAAAGGTGTTATTGGTATTGTGGCTTCACGCCTAACAGATAATTATTACCGGCCCACGATAATTCTAACGCGCTCGAATAATTTTGTAACCGGATCAGCGCGATCAGTGAAAAATTTTGATGTGTACGACGCCATTGATCATTGTTCTGATTTACTGGAACATTTTGGCGGTCATATGTATGCAGCCGGCCTTTCGTTAAAGCCAGAAAACCTTGAGCTCTTCCAAAAAAAATTCAATACCTACGTAAATGATCATATCGATGATGAATTACTCATTCCTGAAATAGAAATCGATCTGCCGATTTTGTTTTCTGATATCACCCCAAAATTTATGCGCATACTGAAACAGTTTTCGCCTTTTGGACCAGGCAATATGGCTCCGGTATTTCTTTCGGAGCAGGTGATTGATACCGGACGATCGAAAATAGTAGGACAAAAACACCTCAAGCTCAGTTTGATGCAAAAAACAAGTCGTAGTCAGGCTGTTTCGGGGATTGCTTTTCAGCAGGCGCATCACTATGAGCGCATCCGCAGTGGAGAGCCATTTAGCATCGTTTATCACCTGGAAGAAAATGAATGGAAAAATAAAATCAGTTTACAGCTTAATGTGAAAGACATTAAGTTTGAAGAGGACTAATAATACATTAATATTCAATTACTTACTAACTACTGGCCTAAACTTCTTTGTAAGGTGTGGTTTTTTGTAACTCACGCAGGCTGATGGCAAACCAAATCATCACAAATCCAAAAAATAATGCCAATAATCCACTGATTACAATAAGTGTTTTGGCCACAGCAAAGGGGTTGATCACCAGTAAAAGACCAAAAAGCAAGCTGATTATGGCATTGATAAGAAAGAAATTTTTATATTCTAATCCACTACTCAGGTTTACTAAAGCAATCAGTTGAATGATGCCTGTTATCAAAGCCCAGATCCCAATCAGGGTGATAAAAAAGTTGAGGGTTTCTTCTGTATAAACCAAAATAAGTATACCGAGCAACGAAAACGTAATCGCTTGCAAGAGCATAATACCATAGCGGAAACCCTTAGCGTGACGATTGTAGCTTATCAACCCAAAAACCAAACCAGTAAGTATGATTATAATACCGGTGTAACGCGCTACTACAATCAGTGTATCTTGCGGAAGTGCAAGTGCCAGAATGCCATACAGCAGTGCTACCAGACCGTTTAGCGCAAACGACAACCAGTTTCGTGTGATTTGTGTTTTCATAAATTATGGTTTTGAGGTTAAAATGAATAGTCAAAGATAACTTTTCCAATCAAAAAAAGCCCAAAAATAATAAGACCGATCCCGGCAATTTTATTTAATAGTCTGATCATTATTTGAGTGAAGAATCGCTTGATGGAATATGCACCGTAAGCTTTTAGCAGGTCGCTGAGCAGCACAGTAACTAATGTTCCGCTAAAAAAAGTTGTTAATCGTGTTTCATCTCCGCCCATGCGTGCCGAAATACCAACCACAACGCCTACCCAAAAAATCCAGACGAAAGGATTGACAATATTCATAAAGAAGCCTTTTGCGATATAAGTAAACCAGCGCGGCTCGTTCATTTTTACCGGAAGTTCCATATCTTCTTCTGCATTCTCGTTGGGTTCAGATACTTTTCTTGTAAAAGTTACCAATCCGAAAATTATTAAAATCACACCACTGCTTATTGCAAACCAAAAGTAATTGCTTGGTGCAGTAACAATTTGCACAGCTCCCATCAGGCATAAAACAACCATTATCACATCGTTCAAAAAAATGCCAAAAGCTAAAAGCACTGCCGGCCAAAACCCGCGATGAATACTGGTTTGAACCAGTGCAAAAAAGGCTGGCCCAAAACCAAAGAAAGTAGCCAAAGTTAAACCCAATAAAATGCCTTCAAAAAATAACGCACTCATAAGCAATTAAAAAACATCAGGATTTGGAAATAGATTTCAGGTAATTTTCCCAATCTTCCAATCGTTGGCCTTTTAAAACACGCGGGAATTTATTAGCACTGCCTTCTTTACCCATTTTTTTCATATAATCGTAAAACACTTGCGAAGGTAAAATATCGATAAATAACTCTTTAACAGCTTCCATGCGCTCGACCATATAGTCATCGTTGAGCTGTTTGAGTGATTCATCAATTTTTTGAATGGCGAGTTGTGGGTCTACCTTATCATCTGTGCCCAAATACCAATGGTGCGCAAACAGCGATCCGTGTCGTATGCCAGCTACCGTAAATTCGCGTATTTCTATATTAAATTCCTCCTGTAAAAGCTCGACTGCCCGATTCATATTTTCCTGCGAAAGATGCTCTCCGCACATACTCAGGTAGTGTTTGGTACGGCCTGTTATCACAATTTCGCAGCGACCCACATGGGTAAACTTAATGGTGTCTCCAATCAGGTAGCGCCAGGCACCAGCATTAGTGGAAAGCAATAGCGCATATTCCACATTTTCCTTTACTTCGTCAAGTTTTAGCACATTGAGATTATCTTTCAGGTTGCCATCCTCATCAAAGTTATCTTCGTTAAAAGGAAGAAATTCATAATAAATGCCATTATCCACAATCAATTCCATCGTTCGTCTCTCGAGGCTGTTTTGATAAGCGATGTAACCTTCCGACGCCAAATAGCTTTCGGAGTAAATCATAGGTTTGTTAAATAGCTTTTCAAAACTTTTTACATAAGGTGCAAAAGAAACACCGCTATGAACATAAACTGTTAGGTTTGGCCAAAGATCGTGAATGGTTTTAAGGTTGTATTCCTTAATGATACGCTCAAGCAGGATTTGTACCCATGCCGGAACACCAACAATAACGCCGATATCCCAGCTTGGTGCTTTACGAACCATTTCGTTGAGCTTAGTGACCCATTCGGCTGTCCTCGAAATTCGTTTTCCGGGTTTGTAAAAATGCTGAAACCAAAATGGAAGGCTTCCGGCTGTTATCCCGGAAAGGTCGCCAGCATAATATGTACCATTATATTGAAGGTGCGTACTACCTCCAATCATCAGCATGCCTTTTTCGTAGAAATGAACCGGAAAGTTGTATTTTGAGGTAGATACTAATTGTCTGATACTGGCACGTTTGATGGCGTTTAGCATATCAGCCGTAACAGGAATATGTTTGCTTGATGCTTCGGAAGTGCCGCTGCTTAGTGCAAAGTATTTTACTTTTCCGGGCCAGCTTACATAAGGTTCGCCATTCAAGGCGCGATACCACCATTGTTTGTACATGCTGTTATAGTCGAAAACCGGAACCTTATTTCTGAAGGCTTCGGTTAAATTTTTGCTTTCGAGTATGCTGTCGAAATCGTAGTGTTCACCAAAGGCGGTGAACTGTGCTTTTCGTAAAAGTTTTTTTAAAACAACATGCTGAGCCTGAATGGGTTGAAGATTTTGTTTTTTCTTTTCTACTGGTAAATTCCTCAGCTCGTAAGCCTTTTTAATAATGGTACCAAGTATTGGCATGGGTTTTCGTTTGAGTGTAGCGCAAATGTAGGGATTTTTAGAGATTAGCGCGAAATGAAAGAAGGATTATATAAATCATTGATTTACAACTAATACCTCAGCAATTGGATTAAATAGATACCAACGCTTTGATTGTAAACACTGGCATTTATAGCGTTTGCGAACTTGTTCTCCTTTCCTGAAAGTGCGGCCATTGGGTATTTTGAATACTGTTCCGATGGCAATTTCTTCAATGGTTGGGTTGGTTCTTTGTTTGGTGTCGTATTGCTTCAAGCAACGTGTGAGTTTCAAATCGGATCCGCTGGCGGCTTTGGGGTTGCTCAGATAGCGGATAAGTTCATTTTTTAAATCGACAGGAAAAACTGCTGCTTCAAGATAAGGTGACATTAAATCCTGAAACCATTTTTTCCATTCATATCCATGGGCTTTTACTTTGCTTTTATATTGCTGAAAAACCTTAAGATGAGCAAGTTCGTGCACAAAAGTGATTAAAAACTGATAGGGATTTAAATCGTGATTGAGTGAAATACGATAAGGATTACCAACTTGTTTTGGTGGCCTGAAATCGCCCAATCGGGTTGACCGGCTGGCTGTAATCCGTAAGTTGATGTGTTCTTTTTCGATGCTTTCACACACCATATCAAGCGAGTTAGCAGGTAAGAAACGCTTTAGGATGGCTTTTTCTTCAGGCTTCATAAAAGTCAAATTTATGAGTTGCCGGCACAACAAACGACCAGGAAGGGCATTCATTGCAACGGCTTTTTTTCTTTGGCTTTTGCACTGGCCTGTGAGGGCTGCGAAGGCTCGAACAAGCGGCAGTTAGCAAACAAAAAAGGAAAACAACAACAAACTTTTTCAAAAACATAAAGGTTTTTACACTGGCAAAACTAATGTTTTTTGCTTGAACGATTTAACGCTATTTTTGTTGAGATTACTTAACTGAAACTTACAACTGATACGTAATATCACGAATTAAAAATCAGGTAATCAATGGCTTATTTAACATATATAGATAATTATATATGAAAATAATGTATTTTTGCACACTTATTATTAACTCAAACTAAACTAAAATGAAACAAATTGGAATTGGAATCGCCGGATTGGTTTTTGGCGTGGTGCTGGCATTGTTGATCGTTTACAGCATGGCACCTAAAATGATGCTGATCGAAAGCGAAAGTCCTTATGATTTTAACACCACAGTAGAACGTTTTGAAAAATCTGTAGCCCAGGCCAACTGGAAAATTCCGGCAGTACATGATTTGCAGGCTACTATGGACAAATTTGGTCATGATGTGCGCGCCGTGAAAGTATTTGAGCTTTGCCATCCTGATCATGCTGCAAAAATCCTCAAACAAGATGAGGAAAGAATTGTTAGCAGTATGATGCCTTGTCGTGTAGCGATATACGAGCGCGCTGACGGCAAAGTGTATTTTTCGCGGATGAACTCAAAACTGATGGCCGGTATGATGGGCGGAATTATTGATGAGGTGATGGCAGAGGCTTTTGCTGAAAATGAAGCGATTATAATGGGTGTTATGAAATAGAAACACCTTTATAAAAGCCCGGTACCATCTAAAGCGGCTGGCTTTTTTGTTATGCCATCCGTAATCAGCTTGTGAAGATTTAATGATTTACCGCTTGGGTTTTGAAACTAATTGTTTAGTATTTTTACCACACAAACCAAAACCTAAGTTCATGCGTAAAATTTTGTTGGGATTACTGCTGCTTACAGCTTATTTTACATTTGCACAAAATAATTACAACGCCTGCGGAAGCCAAAGCGGATTGTGGAATTACGACACTGTTTTTGTGAGTTGCGACATCATTGTTCCGGCAGGCGAACAGCTTGTTATTGCGCCAAATACAACCATCGTTTTTGAGGGCTATTTTAGCATGCATGTGTTGGGAAGTGTTGACGCACGTGCCAGCTATAACCATCCTGTAAGTTTTACAATCGCTGATACCAGCGGATTTGGGGATTATCAAAGCACCACAGGCGGTTGGAATGGCTTCAGGTTTGAGCAAACCTTACCCGAAAGCGATTCTTCCATTTTTGAGTTTTGCAGGTTTTCTTATGGCAAGGCGGCCGGCGATTCGGCTAATGGATACGGAGGTGCTTTCAGGATTGATAATTTCAGCAAAATTCGTATTGAACAGTGTTCTTTTGATCATCATTATGCTTTTTATCGCGGCGGTGCTGTTTATGCCAACAAGGCTGATATTTTGATCAGAAAATGCGAATTCCTGAATAGCTTTGCTGGCAACGATGGCATGGATTATGGCTATGGCGGTGCTGTGGCTTTCAGGGCATCACTCCCTGAAGTTTCGGGATCTTATTTCGAAGGGAATGCTTCAACCGGTGTGGGCGGCGCTTTGTCTTTTGAATTTTCCGACCCGAAACTGGTCAATTGCGAGTTTTATCAAAATTACAGTGCCTTGGGCGGGGCTATTGGTTTTATCCGTGCAACACCTGTAAGGCAGGTTGCTAATCTGCTTATTCATGAAAATAGTTCCTTGTTTTTTGGAGGAGGAATAGCTTGTTTGGAGGCATCACCGCATATGACAAATCTAACAATTATCAACAATAGCTCAGCTATGGGCGGTGGATATTATTGCAATGAGCATGCCGATCCTGTTTTGGCCAACAGCATTTTGTGGAACAATACAGCCGGCGACACGCTTGGTTCGCAGGTTTGGATTTGGGATGTGTATTCCGAGCCTGAGTTTCATTATTGCGATATTCAGGGAGGGCTCGATTGGTTTGGCGGAAGTTCATTTATAGGTGTTTACGAAAACAATATGCATGCTGATCCCATGCTTTTTGAGCAGTTTTGGCTGGAAGATTTTAGCCCCTGTATCAATGCCGGAACACCTGATACCACAGGATATTTGATTCCACCAACAGATATTTTAGGCATGGAACGGATCCAATACGGACAAATAGATATGGGCGTGATGGAATATATGATGATGGGTTTGCCGCAACAAATTCAAGCAATGAGCTCCTTGAATATTTTTCCTAACCCGCTTGATTTCAACAGTGTTTGTGAGACTGAGATTCCACTTCCCGGAACGGTGAAGCTCAGCATTTTTGATTTGAATGGCCGATTGGTTTGGCAGCAAACTAATGAAAACTTATCTGCCGGACTTCATCGTTTTTCGCTTAAGGATTTTGTAAAAAATCACCCCAAAAATAACAGACCCTGGCTGCTGAAAATGACTTCCGGTTCGCATACTCAAGCCATCAGATTGATCCATTAAAGCGATAATTTGTGTAAATTTGATCAATGAACTGATCGTTTTAATGCAAAAATGGTTAATGAATTAACTAAAAAATCAATAAAATGGTTAATGCATTGATCGATTAATTGCTTAATTTTGTCTGATCAATATTTAAAGTAATGATAAACAAGCTAATGTATTTTTCTGATAAATTGGTTTCGGAGGTATCAACGGAATTTATCAGGAACAAAATAGCACTTTTGGAAACATCTGACAGGCTAATAGGAATCAAAGGAGCCCGGGGTGTTGGTAAAACGACTTTATTATTACAATTTATAAAGACTAAATTGGCGCGTCACAAAGCTGTATATGTGACTTTGGATGATATATTTTTTTCCGAAAATCGTTTGATTGATTTTATTGATGATTTTGTTGCCCTTGGGGGAGAATATGTATTGCTGGATGAGGTTCATAAATATCCAAATTGGAGTCAGGAGATCAAGAATGCTTATGACCGGCATAGTCAGTTAAAAATTATTTTCACTGGTTCCAGCATCCTAAAGATCAGGGAAGCTTATGCTGATTTATCGCGACGAGCCGTGGTATTTAATTTGGAAGGTTTTTCATTCCGGGAGTACCTCAACCTTAAAACAAATCAATCATTTCCTGTGCTTAAGCTCAGCGACATACTCGAGCATCATCAGGAACTTGTAAAAGATATTTGGAAAACTGTAAAACCATTGGCGTTTTTCGAAGGCTATTTGAGATATGGTTATTATCCGTTTTTTCTTGAAAATCAGGAAACCTATCATCAAAAGTTAAGAGAAATTATTTCGCTTACTCTTGAGATAGACTTACCTTACAATACTGATATCAGCCATAGTAAAATATTTCATATCAAGCAGTTACTATATATTATTGCAGAAAGTGTACCCTTTAAACCAAATATTCAGAAAATTAGCGAAAGAATTGCGACAAGTCGGAATACCTTAAAACAATATTTACATATACTGGATGAGGCTCAAATAATTGCGCTGCTTTTTTCGGAAAAAAAGGGCATGAGTAGTTTGACAAAACCAGAAAAAATATATTTACATCATCCTAATTTAATGTATAGTCTTTCTGAATCTGATGCTGATGTTGGAACAGTTCGTGAAACATTTTTCTTGAATCAATTGTCAGCAAAGCACGAGGTTTTTTATACTGAAAAGGGTGATTTTAGGGTAGATCGGAAATATACCCTCGAAGTAGGAGGGAAAAACAAGGACGCCAAACAAATTCAAGGAATTGAGCATGCTTATCTTGCAAAAGATGGGCTGGAAGCAGGGTTTGGACGTGAAATTCCACTTTGGCTTTTTGGCTTTTTATATTAATTTAGGAGGATAAGATTTCAGAATAAGTACTATTAAACATTAAATATCATGATTAATTATCAACCTTCATCAACACGTTACGATCAAATTCCTTATAATCGTTCCGGTCGATCCGGACTGAAACTTCCTGCCTTGTCGCTAGGATTATGGCATAATTTTGGCGATATCGACGATTTTGAAGTAGCCGAAAATATTATTTTAAAGGCTTTTGATCATGGCATTACACATTTTGATCTGGCCAATAATTATGGTCCTCCACCGGGAAGTGCCGAAACAAATTTTGGAAAAATCCTGCTTCGAAATCTAAAATCTTACCGCGATGAGTTGATTATTTCCACCAAAGCAGGTTACGGCATGTGGCCAGGACCATATGGCGATTGGGGCAGCCGAAAATATTTGCTTGCAAGCCTTGATCAGAGCCTGAAACGTATGGGAATGGATTATGTAGATATTTTTTATTCGCATCGCTACGATCCCGAAACACCTCTGGAAGAAACCATGACCGCTCTTTCTGATGCTGTAAAATCAGGAAAAGCGCTATATGTGGGAATTTCAAATTATCCGGCAGATGCGAGCAAAAAAGCTTTTCAATTGCTTCGCGAATTAGGAACGTCCTGCCTGATTCACCAGGCACGCTATTCGATGTTTGATCGCTGGGTCGAAAGTGAATTACTCAATCTGCTTGAGGAAGAAGGTGTTGGATGTATTGCTTATTCTCCTTTGGCTCAGGGCTTGCTTACCGATCGTTACCTCAAGGGCATTCCTGCCGATTCGCGTGCTGCCCGCGAAGTTTTCCTTACAAGAGAACAGGTGGATCAAGTGCATGAAAAAATAGTGAAGCTTAATCAAATCGCTCAAAATAGAAATCAAAGTCTGGCGCAAATGGCGCTGGCATGGCTGCTGAAAGACGCCAGGGTTACGAGTGTATTAATTGGAGCCAGCAGTACAGCTCAACTGGAAGCAAATCTAAAATCCCTTGATAATATAAACTTTGAAAAAGAAGAACTTCTTAACATAAATCAAGTGCTATCCGGAAATTGATTCCCCTATAGCAGCTAAATAAAAGAAATAGCAGGAGTAAAAACGACCTAATTATCTGAATGTTTACTTTTGTCAGGTTGCTTCTTTGGGTTTAAGGCCTGATGAAGGTAAATATGATACTGATAAGAATGTTTGTGAATTTTTTACACCTTTTAATAAAACCTTTCAAAAAAATGAAAAAAACTTTCCGGATCAGCAGTTTTATCCTGCTGATTATGCTTTCAATTGGGTTGTTAAATCCTTTATTTCAAGATTATAAGAAGGAATCGAAAAGAACAGCTTACGAAAAGCAATTACACGAAGTAATGAAACAAATTCCAACGCAATCGCGCGAGCTGGATACCATTGCTAAAGCAGATCGGCCTGACGTAGCTGCCCTACAAAATTACTTTCAAACGCTCGATCCTGCTTTGGGTGTTGTACCCGTTAAACGGCAATATGCTGCTTACGAGCAGGCACAAATGATCGAAGCTCAAGCCACCCGCAGTCGTGAGTTGATGTGGGAAGGAACCCGCGCCGATATGGGCGGCCGCACGCGTGCCTTGCTCTTCGATCCCAACGACAGTCAGGGAAAGAAAGTTTTTGCCGGGGGTGTCACGGGAGGCCTCTGGGTAAATTACAATATCCTCGACCTGGGGGAAGACTGGGAACCTATTGGCGATTTTTATCCCAATATGGCCATCAGCAGCCTCACTTACGATCCTACCAATCCCATGGTGATGTATGCCGGAACAGGTGAGGCACAAACTGCACGTATCATTTACCGCGAATCCAGTGGACTGGGAATGGGCGTTTTTAAATCGGAAGATGGAGGCGATACCTGGGAAATCATTCCTTCAACTGCTGATTTTGCTTACGTAACTGACGTTAAAGTGCGTGACGAAGAGGGCGTTGGCGTAATTTATGCCGCTGTGGTTTCAGGTAGTTATCAGGGCACTGACCATCAAAGTGAGCCTTCAGACGGTTTGTACCGCTCAACAGATGGAGGCGAAAGCTGGGAACAGGTATTACCATTTATTCCTGGAACAGATGATCCTTATGCACCTGCCATGATAGAAATAGCTTCGAGTGGACGAATTTTTGTGGGAACAACAGAAAACTTACAACTCAAGGGTGGCGCAACAATTTTATGGACAGACGAAGGAACATCAGGCAGCTGGACGGCTTTTGAGGATTATAATACCCTAATTGATGGCGAAAGCTACTACAACATTCCTGCCCGAACCATCATTGCCAGCGCACCCAGCAATCCGGATATTGTTTATGCGCAATTTGCTGCCGGCTATCTCAATAGTGAGAATGGTTTTTATCATTACCGTGGTCGCTACATGGCCAAATCAACCGATGGGGGCGAAACCTGGACAACAATGAACAAACCAGCTGATGACTGGAGCACATTGGCCTGGCATGCTTTTATCCTGAAAGTGCAGCCCGATGATCCTAATGCAGTATTTACTGGTGGTCTTGACCTTTGGAAAAGCTCAAACGGCGGCCAAAGCTGGAATCATATTTCTGATTGGGTATTGATGTATTATGGCGGTGGTGATGAATATGTTCATGCCGATCAGCATCAGATAGCTTTTAGACCTGATGATCCTACTACAGCTATTTTTGGCTGCGATGGCGGTGTTTTTCTCTCGGAAAATGCCCATCTGAGTATTCCAACTTTTACTGAACGCAATCAAAATTATAACACGCTTCAGTTCTATAGCGGAGCAATCAATCCTACAGCCGGGAATGAACAAATGTTGGGGGGCTTGCAAGATAATGGTAGTTTAAAATATATGGGTAACACCCTTGATATCAATGATATGATAAGCGGAGGTGATGGTGCAGCTTGTTTTTGGGATCAAAATGAAGCAAACCTGTACATGACTTCTGTTTATTACAACAGGTATTATTTCTACAAAAACAACAATCAATACGATTATATTGATGGTGGTTCAGGAACTTTTATTTCTCCTGCTGATTATGACTACATCAATAATATACTATATACCAATGCGGTAGATTTTCTGGGCAATTATGCCGGAAGGATTTATCGTGTAACGAATATTGGCAGTCAGGTATCCGGAGGTTTTATTGATCTCGGCACTTTTAACACAATACCTTTTTCACATATCGCATGGTCGCAGCATTCTACACTTGGAAACAGCAACATTCTTGCTGGTACTGGATCTGGAAGACTTTACAAAGTTGATAACGCAAATGCCAGTCCTACAACTACCGAAATAGGAAGCCCTGATTTTCCGTTGGCAAGTGTTTCTGCTGTTGCCATTGGAGGATCAGAGGATACTTTGCTTGTAAGCTTTTCCAATTATGGCGTTTCGAGTATTTGGCTCACATTTGACGGCGGTGAAAACTGGATGGAGCGTGAAGGAAATCTTCCGGACATGCCTGTTCGCTGGGCGATTCTGCATCCCGAAAATTCGGCGCAGGCCATGCTGGCAACCGAAACTGGAATCTGGACTACCAATATGCTTTTTGAAGCAGAACCGCTTTGGGAACCAGCCACCGAAGGCATGGGAAATGTAAGAATAGATATGTTGCGTATGCGCCTGAGCGATAATACGGTAATTGCTGCAACACATGGCAGGGGATTGTTTACAACGACTTGGGAAAAAGATGTTTATACTTTCAAAAGTGAACATCAAAACCAAACAGCCTCCTTTAAGGTTTACCCTAATCCTGTGATCGATTTTGCAGGTTTGGAAACTCATCTCGAAGGTGACTTTGATCTGCAAATCCTTGATATGCAGGGGAAAATTGTTTTGAGTAAAAAGCTGTTTTTGCAGGCTGATAATAATGTACAGATTGATTTGAAACATTTACCGTCAGGACAGTATGTTTTGATATTAAGTAATGACAGTCAGCAGTTTACCCAGAAAATAATTAAAGAATAGCTTACAAATGAATTGGTTGCTTTTTTGGATGGCGGTTTACCTGATCTTGGTTTTGCTATTGGCATTCCGTCATCTGAAAAGCAGCAATCCCGAAACCTATTTGGTTAATAACCGAAGTACACGCTTAGTGCCTTTGGTTTTTACGATTCTGGCCACTTTTGTGGGTGGCGGAACTTCCATTGGCTTGATTGCTATGGGTTACAGCTCAGGCTTTGCAGCAGTTGGCATAGGATTGGCTTATGTGCTTGGTTTCATGCTGATGATGCGCTATGCCGGGAAGATCAGAGATTGGGGAGCACAGGAAAAGATTTATTCCTTTCCGCAATTTTTAATTAGTCGATTCAGTCAAAAATCTGGAAATCAGCAATCTTTTTCCGGATTTGATCGAAGTTTTTCAGCGTTGGTTAGCGGGGTTAACATTTTCATTTTCTTCTTTTTGCTGGCAGCGCAGTTTGTTGGGATGGCCAGTTTGCTGAAGTTTGGTTTCGGCTGGGGCTATCAGTCGGCAGCAGTGCTCTCGGCTGTGATTGTGATTGGCTATACCGCTATTTCAGGATTGTCAGGCGTTATTTACACGGATATGATACAATTTGTGGTGATCTTGATTTTGATTTTTTTCATCTTTCTGCCTGGAATTTTTACGGATACTGAAAACTTTAACCGCTTAAGTGAACTACCTGCCAATATGCTTAACGGAAGCTTTTATGGCTGGACTTTTTTGATTGGTTTACTGTTGTTTTTGTCGCCTTCTGTTTTGGTAAGGATGGATATCTGGCAGCGCATACTTTCGGCCAAAGATGCCAAAACGGCACGCAGAGCCAGCTTGTGGAGCGGTATTGGGATGTTGCCTTTTTATCTCATTTTTCCATTGGTTGGTATGAGTGTTCGCCTTTCGCTTGGCGACCAAATCAATGCCAATGATGCCACCTATCTTTTTCTTGAACAGCACGGGACGCCTTTTTTTCTGGCTTTTGGTGTCACGGGATTGCTGGCTGCATTGATGTCGTCAGGGGATAGTTTTTTAAATATCATAGCTATTTCGGCAGTGCGCGATTTTAGTGGATGGCGTCGTAAAACTGTGGATGATTTGAAACGTGGCCAAAAGCAAATCAGGGTGATGACATTGGTTTTTGGAATAGTTGCATTGGTGATGGCGCTCTTGCTACCTGATATTGTAGATTTGATGGTGGTTGGCATTGGTACGATTGTGATTTTTGTGCCGGTAACGGTTTTGGCATTGATTCATCCGGATGCAAAGCGTTATCAGCGAGCGGCTTTATGGAGTGTGCTGAGCGGTTTTGCAGTAAATACCGGATTCTTTGTTTGGGGTGTGATTGCACCACAACAATTTGAACCCAAATCATCTTTTATCCCGGCCTTTGTGGTGGCTGGGTTAGTTCTATTATTTGGAAAGTTAAGGACAAACACGGTATAAAATGGAAAAACTCACCGTATTTTCTGATATTTATTTCATGCAGCAAGCTTTAAAAGAAGCAGCAAAAGCCGAATTGGAAGGTGAAGTTCCGGTAGGTGCTGTGGTGGTTTGCGACAATACGATCATTGCGCGGGCGCACAACCAAACAGAGCAATTGCAGGATGTTACGGCCCATGCCGAAATGCTTGCTATCACAGCTGCCGCCAATCATTTTGGAGCCAAATACCTCAGCGAGTGCACGCTTTACGTCACGCTTGAGCCTTGCCCAATGTGCGCCGGAGCATTGTATCATGCACAGTTTGCAAAAGTAGCTTGGGCTGCCAGTGATCCAAAAGGTGGTTTTCAGCGATTTGGTAATCTGCTTCATCCAAAAACAGAAGTTCAAAAAGCTTTGCTCGAAGCTGAAAGCAGCGAACTATTAAAACTTTTTTTTAGACAAAGGCGTTGAAAATTACTTGTTCAACAGGCTTTTCAAGAGTTATTAACCATTGTTAATAAGTCTTGTTAATTGTAAGTGAATAAGAAAGGCTTATTTTATCTTGACAAACGACCTCTGATCGCGTATATTTGTGTCAGCAAGTGAGCAAAAACAAGGCAAAGATGAAGAAGCTTGAAGTCCACTTGCAAAAGCGTTCTTCAATAAGTTTCTACATCAATTGGCAAAACACACCGAAAGGAAATTTTTGTCGTTGAGGAGCATCAAAAAAGCCTGATGCGGTGACAGAGCAGCTGAAAAGTTGTTCAATTGTCAAAACGCGAAAATGGAAAGTGAGTAGGGGCGTTGCTACGGCAACAAACAGAAAACTAAATCCGATTGCGGCAACACAGGAGGCGAAAGCCTGAATGGACAGACCGCTCGCAAGCTTGCCAGAATTCACTTAGCTACGGCTGGTGAAGGCTGAACCGGAAGTCGATTCGATCAAAAGAATGGGTTTCCGGTTTTTTTATGTTTAGGTTTAAGCTGCTGATTCTATTTCGTAATAACCGATCCCAGAATGCTATTGATGATGACCAGTTTTTTCTCAATTTTCATTTTTTGATGGATTATCAGCATTTGTTTTTCCTGGTCGGATTCGGTTTTCATCTGTGCATTAAGCTGATCCCTACGCGATTCCAGGATTCTTTTTTTATACATCAGCAAGGCATTATCAAGCATAGCCGGAAGTACTTCCAATTCGGTTTTTACATAGATATTTTTCCGTTTCCAGTCGTGTAGTTCATAAGGTGTGCTTAATAAATCGCTGGCCAGCAGCGCAATATCGGGCTCAGGACTCGAGATAAAAACTTGTGTTTCAGGTATTGTCCCTTCGTCAAGCGAATGAGAATAAATATCCAATATTTTCTGATGTGTGGCATCCTGAAAGCGCAAGAGATCATTTTTTAAATCATTAATCACATAGGCTGCCAACGATTCACTGTATTGAATCGGAAAGCCCTCTTCATCCTGGGTTTCCTGTGTGATTTGTTCATCAGCATGGTGTAACAACAACTTCACCAATTCGCGTTCCTGATGATATCCGGGAGGCAAATCGTCCTCAGGACTTTTGGCTTCTTCTTGTTGCGGTTGTTGTTTGGGGGTTGGCTCTGGAATGGCATTACCAAGGTCTTTTTTCAGCTTTTGCCGCAAGAGTTTATTCAACTCATTCATCAGGGTGTTTTCGGCCACATCCAGCATGCGGCTGCACTCTTTGATGTAAACCGTACGATAAATGGGATCGGGAATAAGCGAGATGGTATGCACGATTTCTTTTACCAAACCGGCTTTTTTGATGGGGTCACTGGCGCTTTCCTTCAAAAGCAGGTCAGTTTTAAAACTGATAAAATCCTTGGATTGTTTTTGGATAAAGGCTTCCACCTCTGCCGTGCGGTTTTTTCGCACAAATGAATCAGGGTCTTCCCCTTCGGGAAGCACTACCACGCGCACATTCATGCCTTCTTCCAAAATCATATCGGTGCCCCGAAGCGAAGCACTGATGCCGGCTTTGTCGCCATCATAAAGCATGGTGATGTTTTGGGTGTAGCGCCTGATCAAACGAATTTGATCGGTTGTGAGTGAGGTTCCTGAACTAGCTACAACATTTTCGATTCCTGATTGATGCATGCTTATCACATCGGTATAGCCTTCAACCAGCAAACACTGATCCAGGCGGCTGATAGCGTTTTTGGCAAAATAAATTCCGTAAAGCGTTTTGCTTTTGTTATAAAGTTGCGACTCGGGCGAATTAAGGTATTTTGCCTTCGATTTATCAGATTGAAGAATACGCCCTCCAAAACCAATCACTTTTCCGGTGAGGTTGTGGATAGGAAAAATTACCCTTGCCTGAAAACGATCATAAAAACGTTCTTCGTTACCCGTGCTGAGTCCTGTTTGTAACAAAGTCTCAATACTATAACCATTTTTAATGGCGTGTTTGCTAAAAATATCCCGACCATCCGGATTATAACCCAACTGAAACTTTATGATGGTAGCCTCTCTGAAATCCCTTTCTTTAAAATAGCTTAACCCTATCGAGCGTCCTTCCTCCGTTTCAAAAAGTGCCTGGCTGAAATATTGCTGCGCAAAGGTGTTTACATTAAACATCTTTTCGCGCGTGTTTTGTGCCATCAATTCTTCGGCAGTTGGCTCACGCTCTTCTATTTCGATATTGTATTTTTTGGCCAGATAACGCAAGGCTTCGGGATAGGAATAATGCTCGTGTTCCATAACGAAGCGTGCCGAATCGCCGGCCTTGCCGCAACCAAAACACTTAAAAATTCCCTTAGAGGGTGATACCGTGAACGAAGGTGTTTTTTCCTGATGAAACGGACAAAGACCAATCAGGTTGCTACCTCTTCGCTTAAGGCTTACAAATTCGCCCACAACCTCTTCAATGCGGGCGGATTCGAGGATGTTGGCTACAGTATTTTTTGGTATCAAGTTAAAAATGCTTTGTTGCGAAATTACAAAAAGAATGTGTATTTTCGTGTGTCAAAAAACCTTGAACTATGAGTAATGTAAAACGTTTGTATCGTTCAACTACCAATAAAGTATTGGGAGGAGTTTGTAATGGAATGGCGAAGTATTTCAGCATGGATCCAACCATTGTGCGATTGCTTTGGGTTTTGTTTACGCTTGTTGGAGGTGCAGGCATTTTGGCCTACATTATCTGCTGGATTGTAATCCCGGAAGAACCTTTTGGAGCTTAGGCTTCAGCCTTTTGAACCAGCTGAGCAATCACTTCGGGATAATATTTGTATTCCAGCTCGTGGATGCGTTGTGCAAGGCTTGAAGGTGATTCATTGGCTTGTATTTCCAGTTGATGCTGAAAAATAATCGTGCCAGCATCATAGTATTCATTCACAAAATGAATGGTGATGCCAGACTGTTTTTCTTTGTTTTTAATTACAGCCTGATGAACTTTTTCTCCAAACATCCCTTTACCTCCATAGGCTGGCAAAAGCGCGGGATGAATATTTATAATCTTATTTGGATATGCCTGAATAAGGGCTTGTGGAATCAACCATAAAAATCCGGCAAGGATAATCCAGTCGATTTGGTTTTTGTGCAGCACATCAAGCAGGGCTTCAGGATTTTTAAAATTTTTTCGGTCGATCAAAATTAGTGGAATGCTAAGCGATTTTGCTCTGGCAATAGCACCAGCATCAGGATTGTTGCATACAACAAGACTTATGTCAATAGCTGGATGATTATTGAAATATTGTGCTATGTTTTGCATATTGGTACCGCTGCCCGAAACAAAAATGGCTAATCTTTTCATGAAGCAAAAGTACAGCAATTCATTTTTAGTTAGAATTCTTGTTAGGCCTAAAAACTATGTTTAAAAGAAAGCATTGGGGTTCCATTTGCGTGAAAAAATTGTACTTTTAACCCTTAAAACAAACCCAAAAAACTTCGCATATGCTGAAAATGCTGGGAGAATACCTCATTTTGTTAGTTGAGATTTTCAAACGACCTGATAAAGGGCCGGTTTTTAGGAGTCGGTTAATGATCGAATTTGTAGGATTGGGTATGGATTCGATTGGTATTGTTGCCATTATATCCATTTTTACAGGTGCTATTGTTGCCATACAAACGGCCTATAATATTGATTCTCCGCTTATTCCGTTAACCATGGTAGGTTTCACAACCCGACAAATGATGATCCTGGAGTTTTCACCTACGATTATCAGTTTAATTTTGGCTGGAAAAGTTGGTTCGCGCATAGCATCCGAAATAGGAACAATGCGTGTTACGGAGCAGATAGATGCTTTGCGTGTGATGGGTGTGAATCCTGCTAACTATTTGATTCTTCCCAAAATAACAGCCAGTATGTTGTTCAATCCTGTACTTATAATTTTTAGTATGGTTTTGGGTATTTGGGGTGGCTGGATGGCATGTATCGTAACGGGCTTGGTAACATCAACAGATTTTATAGCAGGCTTGCGCAGCTGGTTCGAACCTTTTACGGTGACCTATGCCATCATCAAAACACTGGTTTTTGCTTTCATCATTTCTTCCGTTTCGGGTTACCTGGGTTATAATATTAAAGGAGGCTCGGTAGAAGTTGGTGCAGCCAGCACAAAAGCTGTTGTTTACAGCAGTATTTTGATCATATTTTTTGATTTGATCCTCACTCAATTATTGCTCATATGATAGAAGTTAGAAATATTTCCAAGACATTTGGCGATAATAAGGTGCTAAAAAATGTAAGTGCCCTTTTCGAAAAAGGCAAAACGAATCTTATCATCGGGCAAAGTGGTTCCGGAAAAACCGTGATGATGAAAAGCTGTATTGGCCTCATTGATCCTGATGAGGGAGAAATAGTATTTGATCAAAGGCCATTTTCGCGTTTGGTTGAGAAAAAAAAGAAAGATATCCGCAAGGATATGGGCGTACTTTTTCAAGGTGGTGCGTTGTTCGATTCTTTTACTGTGGAGCAAAATGTGATGTTTCCGTTGAATATGTTCACCACAATGAGTTTGGAAGAAAAACTGGAACGGGTCAATTTTGTGCTAAAGCGGGTAAATCTTGAAAACGTAAACAATCTTTATCCTTCCGAAATAAGTGGCGGCATGATGAAACGTGTGGCTATTGCCAGGGCTATTTCAAATAATCCGCAATATTTGTTTTGTGATGAACCTAATTCGGGACTTGATCCCAAAACAGCGGAAGTGATTGATGCGTTGATTAGCGAGATTACAGAAGAATATGATATGACAACTGTTATCAATACGCATGATATGAATTCGGTGCTGCAAATTGGTCAGCGGATAAATTTCCTTTATAAAGGTCAACTTTGGTGGCAGGGAGATATGCATACCATTCTGGAAGAAGAAAACCCTGAATTGAAGGAATTTGTGTTTTCAACTGAGCTAACACGTCGCATTAAAAAATAACCCTATGAATTACATTGATTTGATTATTGCTCTTGTGCTGGCATGGTTTGCTTACAAGGGATTCACCAAAGGTCTTGTGATTGAGCTGGCTTCGCTTGCCGCACTGGTACTGGGCATTTATGCTGCTATGTATTTCTCTGATGTAACAGCGGATTTTCTGGTAGAGTATTTCAATGTTGGAAAAAAATACCTCTCGCTTATCGCTTTTGTGCTCACTTTTATTTTAGTAGTAATTGGTGTCGTTACTGTTGGCAGATTACTCGAAAAAGTGATTGATATTCTGCTGCTTGGGTTTTTGAATAAGCTGGCTGGCGGGGTTTTTGGCCTGCTGAAAGGCATGTTGATTTTAAGTTTGTTAATCATGCTGCTGAATTACATAGGTTTTGGCAGCAACCTGATTGATGAAAAAACCCGTAAAAGTTCGATGTTTTATGAAACTGTCGAAAGTGTAGCACCTATGCTTTACGATCAGCTTGATTTTTTGAAGGATATTGAAGTGGAGCTGCCAAAAGTGGCTTGAAAACAATGAATTAGTTTTTTTTACTGTTTATAGAAACTTGTCATCGGCAGGATAATGCAAATCTGTTTGTTTCCTGATTTTATCCATCAAACTGACCAGGTTTAAACTCATTTGATGCGGCATTTTAGTGCTATCTTTTGCACCGGAAAGCAAACACTGATTCACTTCTTCTATTTCATGAAAATAGCCATTGCCAATGTAAGGTATTTGAATAATTTCATCTGCTTCATCAGGGCGATAGATCCCAATACGTTCGCAATGGTGAAATCTGCTGAAAAGTTTGATTGTTCCTTTACTTCCGTATAGTGTGGCTTCAACAGGAGTATCAGCCTCTGTTGTGGATTCAAGAATTGCCTGAGCACCATTGGCATAGCTTAAAAGCTGCGCACTAAAACTGTCAACATTTTGATTTGTTTTTCTGGTCACAGCTTTGATTGTAGTTGGAATTCCCAGCGTGATCAGGCTGAGGTAAAGTGGATAAATGCCAATATCCAGCAATGCGCCACCACCAAGGTCTTTGTTGAAAACCCTGCTTTCGGGAGCTGCTGTTGATCTGAAACCAAAGTCGGCACGGATATAGGATATTTCACCGATTAATTTTTCGTAAAGCAAATGGATCAGTTTTTCGGTTGCAGGAATAAAACGCGTCCACATGGCTTCCATTAGGAATAAATTTCGTTTTGTTGCTTCTGCAATCATGGCATTTACCTCGCCAAAATTCATTCCCATGGGTTTTTCGCAGAGAACGGACTTGCCATTTTTAAGGCAGAGCATACTGTGCTCAAAATGAAAGCTGTGTGGTGTGGCGATATAAACTACATCAATTTCAGGGTTTTGTACCAAAGCATCATAAGAATCGTGAAAAGAAAATGCTTGGTATTTTTTCGCAAAAGCTTCGGCTTTGATTTTATCACGCGAAGCCACAGCCGCAAGTTTGGCATCCTTTGAAAGGAGCAAATCAGCAGCGAATTTTTCGGCTACTTTGCCTAAACCCAATAATCCCCAATTAATTGACATGTAAAACAAAAGTAAGAAAGATTTACCGTAAATGCCTTACTTTTGATGAACTAAATTATTCGATAATATGGAAGCAGATATTCGTTGGAAGCAACGTTTTCAGAATTTTGAACGAGCTTTTGATCAGTTTCAGAAAGCCGTCGAATTGTCGGGTAAACTATCTGATCTGGAAAAAGAAGGAACAATTCAGCGTTTTGAATTCACACATGAATTAGCCTGAAAAGTGATGAAAGATTTTTTGGAATATGAAGGTATCAGCAATATTACAGGCTCAAGATCAGCCACTCGTGAAGCATTTAATAAAGGTCTGATATCACACGGAAATAGTTGGATGAAGATGATAGAAAGCCGCAACAAGACAGTGCATACTTATAAGGAAAATATTTTGGAGCAGGAATATAAAAACATCGTCGAAGAATATTTTCCGCTGTTAAAAGCGTTTTATAATCACATGAAAACTAAAGTCTGATGTTTGGATTGGATGAAGATTTACGTTCTCAATTTAACATAATTTTTGCTTTATTTCCTGAGATAGAAAAAGTAATTATTTACGGATCAAGGGCTAAGGGAAATTATAGAGAGGGTAGCGATATTGATCTGTGTTTGGTTGGTGATGATTTGAACGAAGCAATCAGGAAACAGCTTTGGCTGATGCTGGATGAACTTAATACACCTTACCTCATTGATTTATCTGTATTTAATCAATTAGAATCGGAAAGTTTAATTGAGCATATTCAACGAGTTGGGGAGATTTTTTATAGGAAACTGGACTAATCAATTGTTTCTAACCTTCACAAGCTCCTAAATCTTTAAACGACCTAAGCCCCCTGCATTCTTTTTCGTAATTTCGCGCCGCAAAACCTTAAAGGATTGATCACTATGTTCAGAACTCATACTTGTGGCGAATTGCGCCTTTCCGATGTTAACAAAGTAGTAACTTTAAGCGGCTGGGTGCAGCGTGTGCGCGACAAAGGCAGTCTGCTGTGGATTGATATGCGCGATCGCTATGGCATCACGCAGATTTTTTTGGAAGAGGGTGTGAGTACTCCCGAACTGCTAAAAAATGCCCGCGAACTGGGTCGTGAGTTTGTGATCCGTGTTGAAGGAACTGTTGTTGAACGTGAATCGAAAAACCCTAATTTGCCTACTGGAGAAGTAGAAGTGCGTCCCTCAAAAATTGAACTGCTCAATGCCAGCAAAACGCCTCCTTTTACCATTGAAGAAAAATCGGATGGAGGAGACGAACTGCGCATGAAATATCGCTACCTTGATTTGCGGCGCAATCCCTTGAAAAATAATTTAATACTGCGCCATAAACTGGCACTCGAAACACGTGCTTACCTTGATCGCCAGGGTTTTCTGGAAATAGAAACACCCTACCTGATCAAATCCACACCCGAAGGAGCCCGCGATTTTGTGGTGCCTTCGCGCATGAATCCCAATGAGTTTTATGCGCTTCCGCAATCTCCTCAAACCTTTAAGCAGATTTTGATGGTAGCTGGTTACGATCGTTATTTTCAGATTGTTCGCTGCTTCAGGGACGAAGACCTCCGCGCCGACCGCCAGCCCGAGTTTACGCAGATCGACTGCGAAATGGCTTTTGTAACGCAAGAAGAGGTACTTAATACTTTTGAAGGTATGGCGCGTCATCTTTTCCGTGAGGTGAAGGGCATCGAGATAGGTGATTTTGAGCGCATGGATTATGCCACTGCCATGAAGCGTTATGGCTCTGACAAACCTGATCTGCGTTTTGGAATGGCTTTTGAAGAACTAAATGACCTTGCTCAGGGTCATGGTTTTAAAGTGTTTGACGATGCCGAACTGGTTGTGGGCATCAAAGCTGAAGGCTGTGCCGAATACACGCGCAAACAACTGGATGCCCTTACCGATTTTGTGAAACGCCCTCAGGTTGGAGCAAAAGGGCTCGTTTATGTAAAATTGAATGCAGATGGTAGTATCAAATCTTCTGTAGATAAATTTTATTCGTCCCAAATGTTGCAAGGCTGGGCCGATCGTTTTGAGGCAAAACCAGGTGATTTGTTATTGATTTTATCAGGAGATGCTTATGCTACCCGCAAACAGTTGAATGAGCTGCGACTTGAGATGGGAAATCAACTGGGATTGCGTGATGCAAAAGTATTCAAGCCTTTATGGGTCACTGATTTTCCATTGCTCGAATGGGACGAAGATACGCAACGGTTTTATGCCATGCATCATCCTTTTACTTCACCCAAACCGGAAGATCTTGATTTGTTAGATATTAATCCGGGCGAAGTGCGTGCCAATGCTTACGATATGGTAATCAACGGGGTGGAAATAGGCGGCGGTTCAATTCGAATTCACGACCGCGAATTGCAGCGCAAAATGTTTGGTATTTTAGGTTTTACAGATGAAGAAGCACAAAAACAGTTTGGCTTTCTGATGAATGCTTTTGAATACGGCGCTCCCCCTCATGGCGGCATTGCCTTGGGTTTTGATAGGTTAACGGCTATGTTTGCAGGCCTTGATAGCATTCGCGATGTGATTGCCTTCCCAAAAAATAATTCCGGCAGGGATATGATGATCGATTCGCCTGGTGCCATTGCTGATGCGCAACTGGAAGAGCTATTTCTGCAATTGAAAAAAGTTGATAATTAGGGATTTAGTTTGAACTTTTAATTAAAAATTCAACTCCCGTTTCAAATCTTTGATACGGCTTTTGCTCACGTTCACCTGATTGCCGTTCGAAAGGATAATCACATAGCTTTCCTTGCCGTATTGTTCCATCTTTTTGATGTGTTTAATCTGTACGATATTGGAACGGTGTATGCGGATAAACTGCTCAGCAGGAAGATGTTGCTCCATATAACTCATGGTGTCTTTTTTCATGAACCTTCCCTCGGGGGTATGGATCATCACATAATCGTCCTGTGCCTCCAGTTGGATTATGGCTTCGATAGGAATCACATGAATCTGGGTGCCATTTTTTACTACGATTCGCTCCAGGGTATCTTGTTGTTCGTGCAGGCTGTCAACTAATTTTTTTACGGTTTTATCCGTTACGGTTTTGTGTTTGAAACGCTCCAAAACCTTATCAACAGCTTGATGCAGCCTTTCCTTTGAAAAAGGTTTAAGCAAATAATCCACAGCATTCATCTCGAAAGCTTTGATAGCATATTGGTCGTAGGTCGTGGTAAAAATGATTTCTGGCAAGTCATCATCCAGCAATTCAAGTAATTCAAAACCTGTAAGCTTTGGCATTTGAATATCAAGGATTACCAAATCGGGTTTATTTTCCTGTATGCCTTTCAGGCCGCTGAAACCATCAGAAAACTCACCAATGATATCAATGGCTTCGTGATCGCTCAAAAAGCGTTGTAGCAGCATCCTGGCCGGAGCTTCGTCTTCGATGATAAGGGTTCGTAAAGCAACTTTCATAACAAGGTGATGTTATTAGCCACAAACTTAGTGTTTTTTACTTTTTTGAAGCGGAATACGCAAAACCACCTCAAATGAAATCTTTTCGCGCTTAATTTCCAGTAAATCAGCACGCTGATAAATTAATTGAAGTCTGTTCCGAATATTTTTTAATCCAATTCCTTCGCCCTTGGGTTTAGCTGCTTCCGGGTCAAAATCGTTTTGGATATGCAATTCAATAAATTGATCGTTGGGCATACAGCGCATTTCGATCAGCACTTCTTCGGTGCTGTGATAAACGCCATGTTTGATAGCATTTTCAAAAAGTGGTTGTAGGATCATATTAGGGATTTCAGCTTGCAAACAGGCTTCCGGAACATTTTTTTCGTACTTGAGCCGGTGGCCGAACCGCACTTTTTCGATATCAAGGTAGCGTTCTATATTTTCGAGTTCTTTTTTCAGACTGGTGGTTTCGTTACGGTCGTGGCTGAGCGAATAGCGTAGGAAATCAGACAGTTTAATAACCATTTCCTGAGCTTTTTCGGGACTGCTCATGGTGAGCGAGCTGATAGAGTTGAGGCTGTTAAACAAAAAATGTGGGTTGATTTGTGATTTGAGGGCGCTTAATTCGGCTTCGCGCACCAGACCGTTAAGTTCGGTTTCGACACGCATTTTTTGCTGGAGGTCTTCATAATACAACATCATATAATATATCAGGATGAAAATGAGGTAGAAAAATGCACCAATAATTGCGCGCCAGGGCAGTGATTCCTGGAGGAAAGCAAGATAAACCTCATTGCTGGGCTCGAGTGCCTGCATCAAAAAATAGCCACTTGCCAACCAAATCGCGATGGTTACAATACCAACCAACATGTGGTTCACGATCAAATCAAAGCTGCTTTGTTGATCTTTCATGTTAAAGCGCAGCACATACCAAATATTAAATCCGATCAAAGCAAGCAAGCCATTGAAAACAACAGCATCGTTGATGCTGGCAGAAAAACTGAGTTCCTGATAATAATTGAGAATGGCTGTTTGGATGAGCATAAGTGTCGCCCAAACAGCCAGGTATATGATGAGGTAGTTGCGGTTTTTTACAAAGGGATTAAGCATAGTAAAAGCCGTTTGTTGTGTTGGTTATAACTTCATTTGGACGGATCAGGCGGGCAATAGTTACAATTAATAGCTTTTAAGTTCAAAGCCGCCAAAGATTACAACACCTTTTATCAGGAGTGTTTTTTCTGTATCCGGGTTAGGCACGGTGATTCGTTTATCGCTGAAACCGCCAAGTATTGAAACCACTTCAGATTTCACTTTCCAGTCGTCGGGAACGATAAGATTTGATCCGCCAAAGAGCACAAAAGTATCAATTACTGCACCTTCGTCCGAAAGTTTGGCTGATTTCATTTCGATATCGCCTCCTCCGAAGATGGCAGTTATTTTGCCTCCCTTAAAGTTATCTGAAGTAACGCGTGTATTACCTCCTCCAAAGATAGCCATCTCATCAATGTATTCATCTGGGTTGGTATGTGGGCTATTGCTCGCATTAAACACATGTTGACGGCTACTGCGATTTGATTTCTCAGTATCATTTTCTCCTCGGCGGGTCAGGATAATAAGACCAATACCGATCAATAATGAGGGCCAGAAGATTGTGCTGAACCGAATGCGATAATCGAGTAGTTCGGGAAGCCAAAACATAATACCCAACCCGATCAGGATAAATCCTGTGGTACGGTTCTGACTGTTCGATAGGGTGATGATCCCAATACCGATAAGCAGGGTTTTCCACGAAATCAGGTAGTAGCTTAGATTAAAAGAAAGTAAATCCAGCTGATCGAGTAATAGTAATCCGCCGGCTAAGATGAGTAGTAAACCCGCTACTACCCGTCTGTCGATTGATGAAGGTTTATTTTCCATGGTGTTTTCGTTTTTAAAAATTACTAATTCAATTTTTAGCGAAAGTACAATACCATGCAATTTAGCTCAATAAAAAGTAGGCGAACAGCAGAAAGTTGTCGGTGAATGGCCGAAAATTTTCAGCCAAAAACGCCGCAGGGAAGCATTAACCGCAATGGAAATATTTACTCACCAGTTTTAAGATCTTTTCTTCGTCTTTACCAATTTCCTGTCGTAGATTTTGATCGTTAAAAGCTCTCAGACTTTTAATGATAAAATTCAGTATTTTTTCAGAAAACACACCATTTTTTGTGTAGAAAGTAAGCTGTTTTTCAAGCGCATGGGCTGATTCGACGCAGCTTGCAGGCAATTGTTCCAGTTCAGCCTGTTTGCCTTTATGTTCCTCATCAAAGATATTAACATCCACATAGGTTTTTTTTGCAAAGTCGAGTGCATTTTCCATGGTGAGGCCATGATGTGCAGCCACTGTTAATCCAGCCATAAGCAGATAAATATCGGCCGATCCGTCAGGTGCCCTGAATTCGACGGTTTGTTTTTGAGTAAAGTCAAGCTTTACTGGTGTTTCCTGCGGATTGGCATCGGCAATCATATCTGTTGCCGTGGTCCAGCCCAGTGGCACACGTACCAATACAGAACGGTTACGATCGCCCCAACAGATATTTGTTGGCGCTTCCTGATGCGGCACAAGCCTGAAATAGGAGGTAGGATTGGCGTTTCCAAAAGCGGTTAAAGAGGATGCCAGGGTAAGAAAACCTGCAATGGCTTTGCGCGCTTCATCGCTTAAATGGCCGTCTTTCATCATCACACTTTTCCCATTTTTCATCAGTCGGGTGTGTATATGCATGCCGCTTCCTGCTTTACCGACGGTTATTTTTGGGGCAAAAGTAATCGTAACGCCATAGCGATAGGCCAGTTTACGCATGATCCATTTGGCAACAACCAATTGATCAGCAGCATCTTCCACATTAGTAGGCAAAAATTCAATTTCGTTTTGTTCGTAGTTTTTACCATCCAGCGAAAAATTTCCTACTTCAGAATGCCCGTATTTGATCTGTCCACCGCTCTGAGCTATCAGGCGCAGTGCTTCGCGACGAAAATCGCCGTATTTGTTAAAAGGTGAAGATTCATGATAACCTTTTTGATTGTCAGCAGGATAGAGTTCTTCTTCCTCTGCAATGATGTAATATTCAAGCTCGCCCATGGTTTCAAAATCTAAACTTGTTTCTGCCTTCATGATTCGATTGGCTTTTTTGAGGATATATTCCGGAGAGCTTTCGAATGGCTTACCGTGGCGATCGTAAAATGAACACAATACATCCAGGGTGGGCACATCTGTAAAAGGATTTACAAAAGCGGTTTTATATTTTGGAATCACATACAAATCACTCGATCCGGCTTCAACAAAAGGAAACAGGCTTGAACCGTCAACCCTTTCGCCCGACGAAAGCAGTGTTTCGAGATGCTCGCGGCTGTTGATAATGAAATTGAGTGTTTTCAACCGACCATCCCAAGCGGCATACCGAAAGTTAATCATCTCAATATCATTATCTTCGATGAAACGAATCAAATCGACACGCGTAAATTCATATGCCGGTTTGTTCAGATATTGTACCAGCGGATTGGGGTTCATTGCAGTGAATTCATTCATAGGTTAAACAATTTAATCAAATGGGCTACAAACATACTAAAAGTGGGCTGATTAGCTAGCGAAACACCTACGGTATCCGGTAATTTATACCCGATTCAAATAAAGAGAGAAAATACGTGTTGGACTTCAATTTTCTTTAAAATTGCCAGACTAAAGCCATTTTTTATACTTTTACCAAACAAAGGTTTTTTAGATTTTTGATCGACCTGAATTTCAATCGTAATCAATCCTAAAATATTTTTTCATGAGAAACGTGTTAGTTCTTTTTTTAAGTCTGTTCTTTTTTGGTTTACAGGCACAGCCGGAATCGTATCAAAAGATTCGTATTGATCTTACCAACAATAGTTTACAGCAAATGGCATTGCTGGATATTCCATTGGATGCCGGTATTTTAAAGGCAGGGCATTTTATTGAGCTGGAGCTGAGTTTATCTGATGTTGAGCGTTTACAAGATGCTGGTTTTGAGCTTACGGTTTTAATTGAAGATCTATCCAGCTTTTATCGCGAGAGGGCGATGGCCGATGAAAACCTTAGAATTGTGCGCAATACGGCCGATGAATTTCCGGTTCCCGAAAACTGGGAATACGGTTCTATGGGAGGGTTTTACACCTATCAGGAAGTGCTAGACAAATTGGATTTTATGGCCGAACAATGGCCTGATTTGATTACTGTGAAAGCACCAATAAATGAAGACTTATCCTCGCACAATGGCAATCCAATTTGGTGGGTCAAAATCAGTGATAACCCTAACGAAAATGAGGATGAACCCGAAGTTTTATATACCGCTTTGCATCATGCCCGCGAAGGAATGGGCGTGCAACAAATGATGTATTTTATGTTGCATTTGCTCGAAAATTATGAAACAGACGAGCGTGTTCAAACCATCGTTGATAGTCGCGAATTATATTTTGTGCCCATTCTCAATCCGGATGGCTATGTGTATAACGAGCAAACCGATCCCAATGGAGGTGGCATGTGGCGCAAAAATCGGCGCAATAACGGAGATTCCTGGGGAGTTGATATTAACCGCAACTATGGTTTTATGTGGGGAATGGACAATAATGGTTCTTCGCCAAATCCTAGTAGCGAAACCTATCGTGGTCCTGATGCTTTTAGCGAACCTGAAACACAGAACATAAAGCAATTTGTTGAAGATCATGAATTTATGATTGCACTTAATTATCACTCTTATTCAAATTTATTGCTTTATCCCTGGGGTTTTACCGAAGATCCTTGTCCGGATGATGCTATTTTTCACGCCCATGCCACTTTAATGACGCGCGACAATAAATACGTTTACGGGCCCGGAAGTTCAACCATTTATCCTACAAATGGTGGCTCGGATGACTGGATGTACGGCGAAACAGAGAATAAAAATCAGGTTTTTGCCTACACACCCGAAGTGGGTGGAAGCGGCGATGGCTTTTGGCCTTCGATCAACCGGATAATTCCACTTTGTCAGGAAAATATGATTCAAAACATTTATGCGGCCTTGCTTTCGGGAAGTTTTGGAAAAATTACTGAAACGTCAGCACCCATTATTCCAACAAAGGATTTTCACTTAACATTTGATTTGCAACGACTTGGATTTGGCCAAACAGAAAACTGGACAGTAAGTGTTGTGCCTCTAAGCGAAAACATCATTGATGTAGGCGAACCCCTGTCATTTGGCTTTATGGAGATACTCGAAACCATATCAGATTCTATTCCCATCATGCTGGCAGCAGACATTTTGAGTGGTGATACACTTCAAATGTTGCTTCAACTGGATAATGGTGAGTTTGTGATAACCGATACGCTTGTGAAGTTTTATGGCACTACTTCAGTAATTTTTGAAGATGATGCAGAAGATCTCGTTAACTGGACTTCTTCAAAATGGAACAACACAAATTCTGATTACCATTCACCTGTTGCTTCTATAACCGATTCGCCTAATGGCGATTATAGCAATAATGAAAATAATATGATCACACTCAACGATCCTATCGAAATTCCAAATACCAGCATGGCTTTGTTGCGTTTTTGGGCTAAATGGGAGATAGAGTTCGATTGGGATTATGTGCAGCTTCAGGTGCGCGAAAACGGAATTGGAAACTGGGTTGCACTCGAAGGAACTTATACGCGCTTGGGCTCTAATAACCAGGCGACGGGCGAACCCCTTTACGACGGTTCTCAAAGCTGGGTGCAGGAAATAATTGATCTTACGGCATTTGCAGGACAAAGTATTGAGCTGCGGTTTGTGCTGCGTAGTGATGGCTATGTAACAGAAGACGGCTTTTATTTTGATGATATGGAATTGCTTGTGCTGGATGTAGAAACCAATCTAAAAGCCTTTGAATCCAATCAGAAGAAATTTACATACTATCCAAATCCGGCAAACGAATACCTTAAGCTTAGTATTGATCAGCCGATTAGTGAAGCTGTATCAATTCGACTTTTTGATATGAGCGGCAGGCACATACAAAGCTGGAAAATGAACGAAGGACAAAAACAATTGAATCTTACGCTTTCTGATTTACCTGACGGGACTTATGTGTTGCAAATAGTAGCTACCGGTTTTGTGCAACGCGAAAAACTCACAATACATTGATGTAGCCACAATATTAATGAACAGAAACCGTGAATAGGCAAGAAGCTGAAATAAAATTAAAAAGCACTTTTGGATTTGACCATTTTTATGATGAACAATGGAAAACAATTGATTTATTACTAAAAGGAAGAAGGGTTTTATTAATAGAAAAAACAGGGTTTGGAAAATCTCTTTGCTTCCAATTTCCAGCAACTCAATTTCCGGGACTGACTGTAATTTTCTCGCCCTTAATTGCTTTGATGAGAGACCAGGTTAAAGGACTAAATAGTAAAGGAATAAAGGCAAAATTTATAAATTCAGAACAAACACCAGAAGAAAATTCACAGACTATACAGGAAGCAATAAGCGGTAAATTAAAAATTCTGTATATAGCTCCGGAAAGACAGGAAAACCAAGAATGGATTGAAGCTACAAGAAGAATGAATTTATCAATGATTGTAATTGATGAAGCCCATACTATTTCTGTTTGGGGACACGATTTTAGACCTGCATTTCGAAGGATTATTAACCTTGTCAAATTGTTGCCACAAAATCTACCAGTATTAGCAACCACAGCAACAGCAACAAAACGAGTACAAGAAGATATTGAAAAGCAAATATCCGGGAACATTCAAACTATCCGTGGAGAATTAATAAGAGAAAACTTTAGCTTATATGTAATAAATGTAAAGTCAGAAGATGAAAAACTTTTATGGTTAGCAGAGAATTTGCCAGTATTGGAAGGTAATGGAATCATTTATACAGGAACGAGAGTTAATACAGAAATATATTCACGATGGTTTGAATTTTTAAATATCAAAACAACTGAATATAATGCAGGGCTGGATTCAGATTCACGAAAAGAAATTGAAAACGGATTAATGAATAACAGATGGAAAGCTGTTATCTCGACAAATGCCCTTGGAATGGGCATAGACAAATCAGATATTCGCTTTATCGTTCATACTCAAATACCCGCTTCACCCATACATTATTACCAGGAAATTGGGAGAGCCGGAAGAGATGGAAAACCCACAAAATTGATTTTATTTTATAATTCATCGAAAGATAAAAACGGGATTGAAGAAGATGTTAAACTTCCGAAAGCATTTATTGACGGCGGTCGTCCAGGTATAAAAAATTACAATAAAGTAATTAATGTTCTCAAACAAGAACAATTGGGCGAACGCCAAATTATCAAAGCTACAAACCTTAAGCAAACACAATTAAGAGTCATAAAAGCAGATTTAATTGAACAAGGCATAATAAAAGAAGTTATTTTCGGTCGCTCAAAAAAATATGAATATCAATTTAACGCACCCGAACTCAGCGCTAAAGCATTTGATGAACTAAGAGAACAGAAACTAAAAGAATTAAGTGCAATGTTAGAATACGTCAACCTAAAATCATCCAGAATGAAATTTTTGTGTGATTATTTAGGAGACAATTCACATTCACATTATCAAAATTGTGATAACTCGACACTTGAACGACTAATAGTAAATCCACAGGAAAAAATAAAAGTAAAGTTACAAGAATTTCGAGAGTTATATTTCCCCGAACTAATTGTTGAAAGCACACATTCGAAGATTGTAAATGGAGTTGCTTCAAGTTATTATGGCGTTTCAAGTGTAGGAGCAGCATTACATAGAAGTAAATATGAAAAGGGTGGAGATTTTCCGGATTTTCTCCTAAAACTTACCTTAAAAGCCTACAGAAAAAAATATGGACAAGAAAAATTTGATTTTATCGTTTATGTTCCTCCCACTGAATCAGGTGATCTAGTGAAAAACTTTGCGGAAAAATTATCACAAGTTTTAAATGTTCCAATTTCCCATAAATTGATTAAAACAGGAGTCACTCAACCTCAAAAAGTATTCAAAAATGGCTATCTTAAAAAAGACAATGTAGCTCAAAAATTCAGTTATTCTGAACCAAGTGAAATTGTGGAGAAATCGGTCATTCTATTTGATGACATTTTCGATAGTGGAGCAACAATTAAAGAAATTGGAAGTGTTTTAACTAAATTTGGGGTAACGAAAATTGCACCTTTAGTAATTGCAAGAACTGTAGGTGGAGACATTTAAATAGTTAATTATGAACAAAGAATTAACATATTGGTTGGCTTTGGCTCACGTTCCAAAGATTCAAACAAAAAAGAAAAACGAGATAATTATCCGACTTTTTGAAAAAGGCAAATCAATTATTGACTTTTTTGAATCTGAGCAATCTGTCTGGGAAAAAGATTATGAGTTAAAACAATCAGAAATTGTACTTTTTGAAGAAGCAAAAAAAGAGCTATCAACTTATGCCTTTATGGTTGAAGACTTACTAGAACAAGGTTATAGCATACTCCCAATTACTTCAAAAGATTATTCTCCAACTTTAAAGAAAAACTTGGGTAGAACCTACGCTCCACCTGTAATCTACACAAAAGGGAATCTCCAAATAATGAAAGAAAAATCAATTGCAATTGTTGGCTCAAGAATGGCAAACGATATTTCATTAGAATTTACTGATAATGTTGCAAAAAATGCTTCAAAGGATTACAAAGTTGTGGTTAGTGGTTTTGCTAAAGGGGTAGATAAACAAGCTCTTGATTCAGCCATTAAATACAAAGGACAAAGTATTATCGTTCTTCCTCAGGGGATAGCAACATTTCAATCAGGATTTAAAAAATATTATAAGCAAATTATTGATGGGGATGTTTTAGTCCTTAGTACGTTTTACCCAAAAGCTCCCTGGAGTGTTCAACTGGCAATGGGGCGTAATCCTATCATTTATGGACTTGCTTCCGAAATTTACGTAGCTGAATCGAGTGAAAAAGGTGGGACTTGGTCAGGTGTTATGGATGGTTTAAGAAAAGGAAGAACAATTTACGTTAGAAAACCTCATTCAAGAGAAAAAAACGCAAATAACCTGCTTATCTCAAAAGGTGCGAAAGCTGTTGATATTGAAGGGAATTTGAGTAGTTATGATATTAAAGTCGAAGCTAAAATATTAATTTCTGAACCCGATTTCAATAATACAGAAGAAAAGATAATTGAATTCTTAAAGACAGGCGTTTTTCCCGCAAAAAAAATTGTTGATACACTTAAAATTGATTGGAGTTCAAGGAAAGTAACTGATTTTTTAAAAGGCAGACAGGATATTTTAACTGTAAAAGGCAAACCTTTAAAATTTGCACATAAAAACAGGTCAATTCAATTACAAAAATCATTGTTTGAGTGATAATGAACGAAATACTTTGTTTAACATCTTGTGTGAAACAACAGAAATACAATGTGTTAGCAAACAATACAACACTTAATAAAAATACATATAACTAAACAGATAAATGGCTCGAAATACAAATTGTTTAATATACACATTGATAAGTTTATGATGGAAACCATACAAGTGGGCAGCATAAAATGGCATCATATTCAAAATCCAACAGAAGAAGATTTTGAGTTTTTAAGTAACAAACATCATTTTCATCCTCTTGATATAGAAGACTGTCGCTCACTCAATCAACGTCCTAAAATCGATATTTACGACGATTACTATTTTTTGATTCTTCACTTTCCGAATTTTGATCGCCAGAATATGTTTATTAAGACCAAGGAAATAAAAATGTTTTGGGCAGAAGAGTTTATTATCACAATCGAAAAATCACCCTGGCTCGCAAGTCAGCTTTTTGAAGAATATCAAGAGCTTGGAAAGCAGGAGCAAGAAATAAAAATCGAAACCTCTGATGCTTTTCTTTACAGGATTTTGGAACGTTTGATGCGCGAATCGCTCTATCTTTTACGAAAAGTTGGGCTTGATCTGGAGCTGATAAATCGTGAGCTTTTTAGTAAACGACAAGTAAAAATAATCGAAAGAATTTCGGTTACCCGTAAAAATATCATTTTGATTAATACTATTTTTAAGCCACAACTCAGGCTGTTTCATAAATTTGAAACAGGACAAATCAGCGGTTTTGCCGGCGAGGAAATGGAAGATTATTGGGGTAATATCCTCGACTATTACCAAAAAGTGTGGGACATGACCGAAGATTATGAGGAATTGATCGAAGGACTCTCAAAAACTTTCGACAGTATGCAAACCAATAAAACCAACGAGATCATGAAAATTCTCACCCTGATCTCCTCCATAATCTTGCCTCTTACTTTTATTACCAGCCTCTACGGCATGAATGTGATGTTGCCATTTGCCGAAAACAAAACAGCTTTTTGGCTTTTGCTTGTTGGCATGGCAATGATCAGTGGCCTGATGATCGTTTATTTTAAACGCAGGCGCTGGATGTGATCAAACTAATCATCAAATTAAATGTTATAAATACCTTTGTTTATGAAAAAATCAATTCACCTAACCTTGCAGAGAACCCTTAGTATGATGATCATACTGTTATTCTCTCAACAAATTTTTGCTGCTATGCCCCCACAAATTCCATTAGAGGATTTCTTTAAAAATCCTGAGAAAAGTGCTTATCAAATCAGTCCCAACGGAAAATTTATTTCCTTTATGGCGCCTTACGAAAGCCGGATGAATGTTTTTGTTCAAAAAGCCGGAAGCGATAAAGCAACCCGCATCACTGCAGAAACTGATCGTGATATTGCAGGTTATTATTGGGCCAATGATAACAGAATTTTATTCTTAAAAGACAGTGGTGGTGACGAAAACTTTGCCCTTTATGGAGTGGACAAGGATGGAAAAAACGCCAAATGCCTCACTTGTTTTGAGAATGTGCGCACCCAAATTATTGATGAACTGGAAGATCAGCCCGATTTTGTAATTATTGGACTCAATAAACGCAATGCGGTGGTTTTTGACCCTTATCGGCTCAATATTAAAACAGGCGAAATGGAAATGCTGGCCGAAAATCCGGGTAACATTCAAGGTTGGATGACCGACCATGATGGCAAATTACGTATTGCTATTGCTATCGTTGATGGCATTAACTCTCAATTGCTCTACCGCGATGATGAATCGCAGGAATTTGAAGCCGTCCTTACCACCAATTTTAAAGAGTCGATGAGTCCTGATTTTTTCACCTTCGACAATAAATATTTATACGCCACTTCCAATCTTGGTCGCGATAAATCAGCTGCTGTGATTTTTGATCCCAAAACAGCTAAAGAAGTTGAGGTGCTTTACGAAAATGACGAATATGATGTGAGTGGAATAAGCTACTCCCGCAAACGTAAGGTAATAACTGCTGCCAGCTATACTTCCTGGAAACGCGAACGTCATTTCTTTGATGAAGAATCAATGTCAATGTTCGAAAAAATCGAATCTTTGCTAAAAGGCTACGAAATTGCAATAACTGCCAGCGACAAAGCCGAAGAAACCTATATCATACGTACTTATAGCGACCGCTCGATGGGAGCTTATTATCTTTATGACAAAAAGAAAGATAAACTCACTAAAATTCAGGAAGTAAGCCCCTGGCTCAACGAAAACGAAATGGCTGAAGTAAAACCTATCCAATACCGGTCGCGCGATGGTTTGGTTATTCAGGGCTATCTTACCTTACCCAAAGGTGTTGAGGCCAAAAATCTGCCTGTTGTAGTAAATCCGCATGGCGGCCCGTGGGCGCGCGATAACTGGGGTTTTAATCCTGAAGTTCAGTTTTTGGCCAATCGTGGATTTGCTGTTTTACAGATGAATTTTAGAGGATCAACGGGTTATGGAAAAGCCTTTTGGGAAGCCTCGTTCAAGGAATGGGGACTCAGCATGCAAAACGATATCACCGATGGTGTTTATTGGTTAATTCGCGAAGGCATTGCCGACAAAGACCGTGTGGCCATTTATGGCGCAAGCTATGGTGGTTATGCTACTTTGCAAGGACTTGTAGTTACGCCTACCTTGTATGCCGCTGGTGTTGATTATGTGGGCGTTTCGAACCTTTTCACTTTTATGCAAACCATTCCGCCTTACTGGAAACCTATGTTGGATATGATGTACGAAATGGTTGGTAATCCTCAGCACGAAAAGGCACAGTTTGAAGCCACTTCTCCTGCTATGAATGCCGACAAAATTATTGCTCCTCTTTTTGTGGCTCAGGGAGCCAACGATCCACGTGTTAATATCGCCGAATCGGATCAAATTGTGGAAGCCATGCGCACAAGAGGAATTGAAGTGGAATACATGGTGAAAGACAACGAAGGTCATGGTTTCAGAAATGAAGAAAACCGCTTTGATTTTTATCGGGCAATGGAGGCATTTTTAAAGAATCATCTGCTTAATTAGTGGTTTTTTGGGTTGTTTTATACTATTTTTAGAAAATCGAAAGTTGATCATTTAGGGTAGAAGGCTTACTTTTACCCTAAATTTTTACCTATGCGAAAATTTTCTAAATGGATAGCAATCTTTTTACTCTTGGTTGTAGCAGCGGGAGTGGGTGCTTATTTTTATGCCACCTGGAGGGTAAAAAAGGAGCTTTACAATCAATTTCAAAAAACAACAATCAGTGCGTTTTATGCTTTAAAGATTAAAAGTGTAGGAATTAATTTTCTTACGCAAAACTTGATTTTACGCGAGTTGAGCCTCATTCCTGTTGAAACAATTGATACAGTTGTGCAACAGATTCCTCAGGCGAGTTTAAAAATCAAACGGCTGGTAATAAAGCAATTAGATGTAGAACGACTGCTTAATAAAAAGGAGATTTATGCCAAAGAACTCTTGCTGCATCAACCCAGCCTGGAAGTAGGTGAAATGCCTGATAAAGAGATGTTTCAGGCTAAAAAGAAATCTGATTCGACTAATAATAAAGGTCTTAAAAAAATTGTTTTGGATAGGTTTATACTCGAAAATGGATTTTTGAGTATTCAAACTCCAAATAAAAAGGATAATGAAATATTTGTTCCTTCTGTTAACCTGAAACTTGAGGGCATTCATGTTAATTTTGACAGCATTAGCCACAAACCTGATTTAGGTGTTTCACTGGCTACACAAATGCAAATAGATTCGATAAGCTTTCGGCTTCCGGGTACATATTACAAGCTGTTTGTAAATAAATCCCAAATCCTGCAACAAGAGCAAGAATTGAAATTAACCGGTGTAAAACTATATCCAATTCGGGGTTTACATGCGCAGGCAGTGGGCTTAAGAAAACAGGACGATGTGTTTGAAATTGGATTAAAAAGTGTGAAAACCTACGGACTTGATCTGGACGACTTTCTCAATGGTGATGGTCTTTACCTGCGTAAATTGCTTTTGGAAGAGCCAAAAATTCACCTGATGCGCGACAAACGACTGCCAATGGATGAAGATCGTAGGCCAAAAATGCCACAGCAAGCCATTAAAAGTATCAAGGGGAACTTTGGTATCGACAGTATCGTGCTTCAGAATGCCAGTTTAGTTTATACCGAGTTGATGGGAGAAAAACCTGATACCCCCAGCATTAATTTTGATAGTTTGCATACCCTGATCACGGGTTTTGCATCCTGGGATCAAGCCACTGCTAATCGTCCGGCTTTAGTGGCAGCAAGCAGTGGTGTTTTATTGGGCGAGGCACAATTTGAAAGCCATATCGCATGGCACTTTACAGCAGAAAATAGCTTCGATTTTCATGGACGGTTAGGAAATATGAATGCCCGTGCTGTTAATGTGATCAGCGAAACGGCTACAGGTGCTGTTTTTCGATCTGGTTTTATTGACTCTATTATTTTCAAAGGGCTTGGAAATCAGGATGCTGCTTCCGGAATGTTTGAAATGAGGTATCATGATTTGGTAGTTGATGTGACACAAAAACGTTCCAATAATCCGAATAAGTTTTTAAGTCTTGTTGCCAATTTGATTCTCCGACGCGAAAACCCTGCTGAAGGCGAAGGCGTGCGAAGGGTTCAAATGCAAACTGTAAGGGTTCCGTACAAAGGTTTTTTTAATATGTATTGGAAAACCATCGAAAACGGTTTGCTTAATACGCTTAAACCCGGCAAACGTCAACGCATGAACAAAGATGATGCGCTACGTAAGGAATGGGAAAAGTTTAAAAAAGATATTGCGCAGTAAGGAGTTTCAATTTCTAAACAACAGCAGGATTTGGACTTCTAGATGAAAATAAATTTTATATAAGTCAACAAAGGTGATCCGGTTTACTGATGAATAAGCAATAGCAATGCTTTGATATCACTGTCTGCAATACTTTCTTTATTGGATTTGTCATAAATAGTGAGTAGAAAAACGGTATTGTCAGCTACGTAAAAATGAGTTATAATCCTAGCGCCACCAGATTTTCCTTTTGCTTTTGAGGCAATTGCTAATCGTATCTTGTAGCAGTTATTACCAAGTGCAGTTCCGGTTGTCGGATCCTTTGAAAGTTGACTACCAAGTTCAGCCAGTTCTTTTTTGAGCGAAGGATATTTTTTGATGAGTTTTTTGGCCTCCCTTCTAAATGGTGCAATAGTACTTACTTTATAGTTCATCGAGAAATTCGCCTAAAGGCTGTGCCTTTTGCTTTCCGGCCTTAATTTGATTCACTTCTTCTACAGCTTCTTTCAGTTCTTCGAGCACTTTCACTTTAGTGGGTGTAAGGGGTTTTGCTTTTACGAAATTAAAATTCTTGAGCAACTCCAAAATAAAGGCTGCTTTATCATCTTTTATGTCCAGAAGTATTTTCATGCATCTTATAAATTATCGGATAAATGATTTGCCTCAAAATATGAAGTAATAATGCAAAAATAGGTTAAAAAATTTGATATAGTTAATAATTTTCAGAAGTAAAAGTATGGAAATGTATATAAAAACTACCAGTAAAAGTTATTTCATGCTTAGGGAAAAATAGTAACTTTTAGATGAAAAAAGCAGGTCACAAATTGCCAATCCAAACAAGCAAATCAAATCGCTATTTTTGCAGCATGATTAAAAAACCTCATCCTATTGAGATTATGGCACCTGTTGGCTCGCATGAGTCGCTGATGGCTGCTATACAGGCCGGAGCAGGTTCGGTGTATTTTGGTATTGGTGTCCTGAATATGCGTTCGAAATCGTCTAAAAATTTCACAATTAGTGATTTACAACAGATTGCTGCGATTTGCGAAGCCAATCAGGTGCGCAGCTATGTAACTATCAATACCGTGATTTTTGATGAAGAACTCGAAGAGATGAAACGATTGGTTGATGCTGTAAAAGCCAATGGTATCACCGCTGTGATTGCTTCTGATCAGGCAGTTATTCAATATGCACGACAGCAGGAGGTTACGGTGCATATGTCAACCCAAACCAATATCACCAATATTGAAGCAATTCGTTACTATGCACAGTTTGCCGATGTGATGGTAACAGCCCGCGAACTTAATCTTACTCAGGTAAAATCCATCACCGAAAAAATTCGGCAACAACAAATCACAGGACCCTCGGGCGAATTGGTAAGGATTGAAGTGTTTGTTCACGGTGCTTTGTGCATGGCTGTTTCCGGAAAATGCTACCTCAGCCTCGATTTAATGAATTCCTCCGCCAACCGTGGCGCTTGTTTGCAACCTTGCCGCAGAGGCTACACCGTAAAAGATCGTGATAGCGAGCTCGAAATGGAAGTGGATAACGAATACATCATGTCGCCAAAAGACCTGAACACCCTACCATTTCTGGATAAACTGCTGGATGCCGGCGTCGAAGTGCTCAAGATTGAAGGGCGTGGCCGCTCGCCGGAATATGTAAAAGTTGTTACAAAAGTTTATCACGAAGCGGTTGAGGCAGTATTGGATGGCACTTTTAATCAGGAAAAAGTAAAAGTGTGGGAGGCAAGGCTTTCAGAAGTTTATAACCGTGGTTTTTGGGATGGGTATTACCTGGGCAGAAAAATCGGCGAATGGACTGAATCGTATGGATCACAGGCTACCAAAAGAAAGGTGTATGTGGGTTTGGTATCTAATTTTTTCACAAAGATCGGGGTGGCCGAAATAAAAATGGAAACCCATAGCATGGCCCTGGGAGATGAAATTCTGATTATCGGACCAACAACAGGAGTCGTTGAGGAGCAATTAGCAGAAATAAGGGTGGATTTGCAAAAGGTTGAGCAGACTAAAAAAGGTGATTTATGTTCCATCCCTGTCAATACGCTGGTTCGCAGAGGCGACAAGGTTTACAAACTACTCGAAACCAAATCTCAAAACCAATGATTACGCAAAACTTACACACACACACCCTGTTTTCTGATGGCAAATCCACACCTGAAGAGCTTGTAAAAGCTGCGATTGATTCCGGACTAAAAAGTTTAGGTTTTAGTGATCATGCGCCTGTGCCTTTTCAAAATTCTTTCAGCATTGCCGAAGGAGAATTGTCAAAGTATATCGCTAAAATTCAGCAACTTAAAAATGAATATGCCGATCAGTTAGAAATTTTACTTAGCCTCGAAGTGGATCATATCCCTGGATTAATGGATGATTTTTTTGTTAAGAATAAGGATTTAAAGCTGGATTATTCCATTGGCTCTGTTCACTTGGTTGGTGAGCATGAGCCGGCAAATCTGTGGTTTATCGATGGGTCTAAGCGCGAAATTTATGACGACGGTTTGCGGCAGTTTTTTGGTAATGAGATCCGCCAAGCGGTAAAAGCTTTTTATCATCAAACCAACCGGATGCTGGAGCAGCAAACACCTGATATTATTGGTCATTTGGATAAAATCAAGATGCACAACCAGAATCGGTTTTTCCGTGAGGACGAATCCTGGTATCGTGCTTTAGTGCGCGAAACAATTCAGGTAATCAAAGAAAAAGAGGTTGTTGCAGAACTTAACACACGTGGTAAATACAAAGGCCGGTCCGAAACGCTCTTTCCTTCGGATTGGATATTAAGGGAAATGAAAGCCTTGAATATTCCGGTCGTCATTAGTTCAGATGCGCATCATGCTCAGGAAGTTGTTTTGTTATTTGATGAAGCGGCTAAGGCATTGAAAAAGGCTGGCTATCGCAGCATCTGGAAATTCCAGCACAAACAATGGCAAGAGATACCGCTGCTGTAACAATCATTTTAGTAAATTTACTGGTTTTTATACTTTTACACCTGACTTAAACGTTTACCTCAAGTGAATTTATATGCTCAAAAAAAGCGTTGGAAGATAGTTTTGGCCATTATAGCTCTGGTCATTATTGGAGCATCAATCTATTATACCAATTTGCTTGTTAATCGTTTCGCCGTTCAGGAGCGCACCCAAATAAGGGTTTGGGCTGATGCTGTGCAGCGACGTGCCAGCCTGATGAACATCACAGAGGCTTTTTTTGATGAGGTACGCGAACAGGAGCGCAAACGTATCGAGCTTCTGGCTCAGGCTTATCGCCGATTGCTGATTGCAGCACCCAATGAAAATTTAAATTTCTATCTCGAAATTATTTCAAACAATACAAGCATCCCTGTTCTTATTACAAACGATTACAATAATATTCAATGGAGCGCAAATTTGCCGGCTCATCAGCAGGAAATGGATAGCTTAACACCCGAATTATTAGCCGAATACACTGTTTATGAGCCTATTGAAATAAGCTTGTCGGGCGACCGCAAACAAATGTTGTATTATAAAGAGTCGCGCATTTTTACTGAAATGAAAAATGTGTTAGACGATTTGGTGAGTTCGTTTTTTAATGAGGTAGCTTTAAATGCGGTTAGCGTACCGGTTATCATAACTGATAGCACAAAAAATCAGGTGATACAGTTTGGAAATCTCAATAAAGGCAGTATGCTTGATGCTAATTTTGTGCAGCAACAGCTTGATGAAATGGCTTCTGAAAATACCCCAATTTCTATCAATTTGGAAAATGTTGGTAAGACGTATATCTTTTACAGAAGTTCCGACTTACTGCTTCAGATGCAATTTTTTCCCATGTTTCAAATCCTGATTATTACCTTGTTTTTGGTGATGGCTTACCTGCTTTTTAGCTACGCCCGGCGATCGGAACAAAATCAGGTGTGGGCAGGAATGGCCAAAGAAACAGCGCATCAGATTGGTACGCCATTATCGTCGCTAATGGCATGGATAGAATTGTTGAAATTGCATCCTACAAAAATAGAAGGCGTAGATGAAATGGAAAAAGATGTTCAACGCCTCGAAACCATTACTGAAAGGTTCAGTCGCATTGGTTCTTCACCTGTTTTGGAGCCTGCTAATATCAAGGAGGTGATCGAAGAAACGATTGATTACCTCAAAAAGCGCAGTTCCAGAAAAATTACCTATCAGCTCGAAATGCCAAATCAGCCGATCATAATACCACTAAATACATCTCTTTTCAGGTGGGTGATTGAAAACCTATGCAAAAATGCCATTGATGCCATGAGTGGTCAGGGAACCATTACAATCAGTATGCAAACAGAAGAACGTTACCTGATAATTGACGTACAGGATACTGGAAAAGGCATGCACAAATCCGTTTTCTCAGCTGTTTTCAACCCAGGATATACCAGTAAAAAGCGTGGCTGGGGACTTGGCCTTTCACTGGCCAAACGCATTATCAAAGACTATCACAGAGGAAAGATTTTTGTGAAAACATCTACCATCAACGAAGGCACAACTTTTCGCATCATGCTTCGTATGAACTGATTTTTGGCTACTTAACTCCTCCAAAAACCAATAATGGAATAGAAGAGCGAAATAATAATTTTCGACTCAATTCAGGCTCAAACAATTGCGAAAGCAGATTTTGCTTTTTAGCAGTAATAGCCAACACATCAATTTGATGATCCTGAATAAAACGTTCTATACCATCCAAAACATCTCCACTTTCGAGCAGCCCACACTCCACATCAAAACCCTGATAGAAATGATTAAAATGTTCGCGCATGGTTCGCATACGTGTTTCGTCAACGACAATGCTGCCCTGTTGATGAATATGTAGGCAGTAAATACGGGCATTAAAAGGCCTCACGAAAGTCATCAATCGGCTTAAACTATCAAAATCAGTGTCGTCAAAACTGGTTACATAAAGCAGTTTTTTTGTTTGTTCAAAGCTGCTTTCGTCATAAGATGGTGGAATTGCCAGCACAGGAATCTTTCCTTTTGAGATAGCTTTGAGGGTGGTGCTGCCAAAAAAACCTCTTTCGAAGCGTTGTTTGCCTTTGGTTCCCATCACAATAAGCCCGGGTTTGTAGTGATGTGCCACAGCCGAAATAGCTTCTGAAGCATTTCCCCTGATCAAATCAAAATCTACATCAACACCTTTGATGTGCTTTCTTTTTATCTGCAGTTTCAACTCTTCCTGAAAAAGCTCAAGGCGCTCTGCTGCTTCGGCTTCGGCAGTTTTAAGTTGTGCTTCAATATCAGTTTGCATGGCATACATTTCGCCCCAGGCAAAATGTTCGGCAGCTACCGGCATCCAGGCGTGCATCAGCCTGATATCGGCTTTCATAAATGCCGCCAGTTTAAGCGCATAACGTGCTGCTTTCTCACTTTCGTCCGAGAAATCAACCGGAACCAATATGCGCCTTACGCTACGTAATAATGTGATACTTTTTTCCTTTTCACTTCCGCTAGCGTGTACCAGATCACTTATATAACGCTGTGAATCAGGAAGATCACTCTCGTTTACGTGCAGTATTACTTCTGTGGTAGATCCTGCTGCCTGACTTAAAAAACAAGGAATGCCTTCTGATTCAAGACGAACTTTGATCAATAATGCACGTGAATAGGTAAAGGTGCCAAGATTGATTATAGCGGGCTCATTCAAGACGGATTTTTGCATATTATGGATTATTAAGCGTTTTTTAGCTCCAAAAAGCCATCTAATATACAAAAGATTAGGCCTGAAAGCAAAAATAATTTTTACAACTTCATTCACAACACTACAAATCAGTGCTTATGCAGATTTAAAAATCCTCTAACAAGCAGGATGCATACATTTTATCTGGAGAGAAATCTTGTTATGTCGTTAATTCAGACTATCTTTGCCGCCCCAAAAATATCTGATAATGAACTCAAAAGATCAATCCGGAAAGAGACCCCGCATCCAAAAATCTGATGAACGCAGCAAGGATAAACCGGAAAAAAGCCGGTTTTCGAAGCCTTACCGCAAAGAAGAGGAAGACGGCAGGAAACCGGAACGCAAACCTTATAAATCAGTAGGAAGTAAAGAACAACGATCTTCATACAGTAGGAGTGCCGACGACCGATCAGGAAATGACAGAAGTTATCCAAAACGACACTTCGGCAAAGACAGAAATTCAGCTGACAGCGAACAAGGTGCTTACAGAGAAAGACCTTCGAGAAGAGATGGTCGCAATTTTGAGCGCCCCGAACGTGAGGACAGGACGGGTAGCGACAGAAATTTTCCCAGACCGCAGTTTAGTAGGGACAGAAGACCTTCTGACAACGAAAAAGGCGGTTACAAAGAAAGACCTTCGAGAGGAGGTGATCGTGGTTATGAACGCTCGGAACACGATGATCGTCGGGGAAAATATTCATATGGTAAAAGGTCTTTTTCGCGCAGTACAGCTACTCCAAAAGGCTTTGAAAGAGAAGATAATGGTTTGATAAGGTTGAATAAATACCTTGCCGATTCAGGGGTATGTTCACGTCGCGAAGCCGACAAACTGATTGAGGCCGGAGCAGTTACCGTAAATGGAAAAGTAGTGACCCAAATGGGAACCAAAGTAAACCGTGGTGATAAAGTGGCTTATGGAGGTCAAACCCTGAAACGCGAAGTGCTTCGCTATGTGTTGCTTAATAAACCCAAAGGCTTTTTAACAACTGCTGATGATCCTATGGATCGCAAAACAGTGATGGAATTGGTTGCCAAAGCATGCGACGAGCGCATTTATCCTGTTGGCCGCCTGGATAGAAATACACTTGGTCTGCTTTTGCTAACCAATGACGGCGAATTGGCCAAAAAGCTGACACATCCAAAATATGGTGTAAAGAAATTGTATCATGTCACGCTGGATAAGGCGCTTACAAAAAATGACCTGATAAAAATTGCCGACGGGATTGAATTGGAAGATGGCCTAATAAAAGCCGATGCTATTGCCTGGGTTACAGGAGTTGAATCGAAAAAAGAAGTTGGAATTGAACTGCACTCCGGCCGTAACCGAATAGTAAGACGTATTTTTGAAAGCCTGGGTTATAAAGTTGAAAAACTTGATCGGGTGCGTTTTGCCAGCCTCACCAAGATCAATCTCCCGCGTGGCCATTGGCGTCATTTATCCGAAAAAGAAGTGTCGATGCTTAAAATGCTGAAGTAGAAATTTTTAAAAGCAAAAAAATGCCGGAAATTTAATTCTCCGGCATTTTTTATACACTTAAAGATTAATACCTGTTAATGCAATTCAGATCGTTAAATGCAATTTTCAAACGTTCGATCATAGCTTTTTCGCCTTCGCGAAGCCATTTGCGCGGATCGTAGTATTTTTTATTTGGGCTGTCTTCGCCTTCCGGATTGCCAATCTGGCCTTGCAGGTAATCGTGATTTTTTGCTTCAAATTTGCGTATTCCATCCCAATATGCCCATTGTGTATCGGTATCGATATTCATTTTTACCACACCATATCCAATGGCTTCTTTGATTTGAGCCGGCTCTGATCCCGAACCACCATGAAATACAAAATTCACCGGATTGGGTTCTGTCTTGTATTTTTCCTGGATAAATTTCTGGGAATTATGCAAAATAATAGGCTGTAGTTTCACATTGCCCGGTTTGTAAACACCATGCACGTTTCCAAAAGCTGCAGCAACAGTAAAGCGATCGCTAACACTGCTTAGCACTTCAAATGCACGAGCTACTTCTTCGGGTTGTGTATAAAGTTTTGAGCTGTCAACGCCGGCATTGTCCACACCATCTTCTTCGCCGCCGGTGATACCCAGCTCTATCTCGAGTGTCATACCCATTTTCGACATGCGTTCGAGGTAGTGCTTGCTGATTTCAAGGTTTTCTTCCAGTGGTTCTTCCGAAAGATCAAGCATATGCGAGCTAAATAAGGGCTTCCCGTGTTGTTTATAAAAAACTTCGCCGGCATCAAGCAGGCCATCAATCCAGGGCAGGAGTTTTTTAGCTGCATGATCGGTATGCAAAATAACGGGTACGCCATAGTATTCAGCTAATTGATGAATATGATGTGCCCCAGAAACTGCTCCGGCAATGGCTGCTTTTTCGCCTTCGTTCGATAGGCCTTTGCCAGCATAAAAGGCGGCACCACCATTTGAGAATTGGATAATTATAGGTGAATTCACTTCACGTGCAGCCTCCAATGCGGCATTAACAGAATTGGTTCCAATAACGTTTACAGCTGGCATTGCAAAATGCTCTGTTTTGGCAAATTTGAAAATGATTTGCAGGTTGTCGCCGCTGGCAACACCTGGTTTTACGAGATCTGATAATTTGTTTGACATGGTTAAAAAATTTATGTTATGAATATGTTTGATTGTTATTTCGGCGTTTTAGCAGGCTGATTCAGTTTGCTGACTTTATCGAGTTGATTTTTTATAATCGTCATCAGTTCATTTTTATTTATGGGCTTGGCAATGTAATCATCAAAACCTGAATCGAGCATTTTTTCGCGATCGCCAGCCATGGCATAGGCCGTTTGGGCAATAAAAGGGATGTTTTTATAAACCGGAAAATCTGCCTTTATCTTGTGCATCAATTGAATACCATCCCAGGGTGATGGCAGGTTGATATCGAAAAGCATCACTTGAAAAACGTGATTTTTTTTGTGGCGTTCCCGAATGATTTTAAGTGTTTCTTCTCCGTCAACTGCCATGGTGATATGTCCGGCTTTTTGAAGTATTTTTTGGAGAACAAGACGGTTCATGCGGTCGTCTTCAACGATAAAGATATCCAGCTTACCGATTTCAGGAGCATTTGGAATGGGAAATGCTGACGCAACATTTTGCTTTTCTGTATTACTGCTAATGCATGGCAAACTGACTGTAACTGTTGTACCAACATTGCGCTTGCTGTCGATTTGAATTTCTCCCTGCATCAAATCGAGCAATCTTTTGGCCAGTGGAAGACCAAGTCCGGCACCTTGATACGAGCGGCCATAGCCAGAACTTTCCTGCCTGAAGGCTTCAAAAATATGACGCTGATAGGCTTCTTCCATACCTACGCCTGTATCTTTTACCTTAATAAATACGCGATTGCTTTGATGATCATATTGACTTTGTATCGTAACAAAACCTTCGTTGGTATATTTGATGGCATTATCGACGAGGATGTGAAAAACCCGCATCAGCTTGGCATTATCAGCAATAATAGCAGGAACCTCTTCTAATTTAGCTTTAAAAGCCAGCGCTTTTTCGTTAGCAGAGAAGCTGGACAGATCGATCACATTTTGTAAAATTTCATTTATCGAGCATTCATGCAACTCCATATCAATATCATTAGCTTCGATGCGACTGATATCTATGATATTATTGAGTAAGTTAAGGAGGCGATCGCCACTTTGCTGAATTCCCTGGGCATATTCATAAAGCACTTTGTTTTCCTTGAGCGATAATTCTGTTTCCAGCAAGCTCGAAAAACCAATGATACCATTGAGCGGAGTACGGATTTCGTGGCTCATATTGCCTAAAAATGCGTTTTTTAAATAATTGGCATCTTCTGCTTTTTTGAGGGCAAGTTTGAGCTTGAGGTCTTTTTCGCGTCTTTCATTCAGTCGCGACTCCAACTCAGCAGTTCGGTTTTTTACTTCTTCTTCAATTGCGGATTCTTTTTGCTGATATGCTTTCAAAAGCTCTTGTTGCTCAAGCTGAAGCATACGAAGGTTGTTTTGGAGCTTTTTGCGGGCAAAAAATAAAAAAACAGAAACAATGAGCAATAAAGACAATGAAGTAATCAAAACAACAAATGGCCATTCGATAAGTTTTTCCTGTTTTTTTTCTAAAAGTTCTGCAAACGGTTTCGATTGCTGATTAACAGCTTCATTTTCTTGTTGTGTAAAAAGCTTAAGGGCTTGGTTTAGCTTATCATTGGCGTTTTCGTAATTATTTCGATTCGCATGTATTTGAGCAAGAAATCGCAATGCATTGATGCGATTTTTGCTGTAATTTGCATGCTGTTGTGTGTCAGCAATCACAGCCTGTAAATATTGCAGCGCTTTTGTTGTATCGAAACTAAGGTAGGCTCTGGCAAGATCCAAACGTAAACTTGCTTGCTCGTTACTTGCAGATTCGGAAAGTTTTTTTTCGAGACTGTCAATGGTAATAACAAGGCGTGCTGATTGCGCAGTGGTATTTTTAAAAAGTCCCGAAATAAACAGCATTAGAAATACCAACAAAGCCAATTGAGTTGTTGCAAAGCGTTTGTATATTGCTGTAATTAAGTTGATCAACAGTTGGTTTTGCATAGCTGCCATAATTTGCCTACACAAAGTTAAACTAAATTTTGTATCTGTGTTTTATTGCTGAAATTCAGCATACGTTTTGAGCGATGCAATTTGCCGTACTCAAAAAGCTTTTGATGTTTTATCGTTCAGATTGGGAACGGGAGGTACCGAAAAGTTCCTTTCATATTATTCTCAAATCCCTCATTGTGAAATAATTAACACTATTCTTATTTGGTCTAAATAACCGTTTTTTGAATTAAGTTGTATCTTTACCCGTTTTAATCTAAGTTTGAATTTGTGTTATATTCTGGAACAGAACAACATACAATTACATTATGATCAAAAAAGTTTTAGTAGCCAACAGGGGCGAGATTGCCATTCGCATCATGCGTTCCTGTAGAGAAATGGGCATTGAAACCGTAGCTGTTTTTTCTGATGCTGATCGCACTTCGATGCATGTGCGTTATGCTGATCAGGCCTATTATATTGGTCCATCACCTTCAGCAGAAAGCTATCTTCGTATGGATAAAATAATGGAAATAGCAAAACAATCTGATGCCGATGCCATTCACCCCGGATATGGATTTTTATCTGAAAATGCCTCCTTTTCGGCTTTATGCCAGAAAGAAGGCATTATTTTTATTGGTCCTGATCCGTATGCGATTGAAACAATGGGCGATAAGATTACTGCCCGAAAAACGATGATTGCTGCCGGTGTACCCGTTGTACCGGGTACTACAGAGCCTATTACTGATCTTAAAAAAGCTGTTGAGATAATTCAGGAGATCGGATTACCGGTGATGATAAAAGCCAGTGCTGGTGGTGGAGGAAAAGGAATGCGCCTTGTGAAGGAAGAATCAAAAATTATTGAAGCCGTTTCATCAGCACGATCCGAAGCTAAGGCGGCTTTTGGTGATGATGCTGTGTATATCGAAAAATACATTTCATCGCCACATCATATTGAGTTTCAGGTTTTGGGCGACAAACATGGCAATGTCGTGCATTTATTTGAAAGGGAGTGCTCGATTCAGCGGCGTCACCAAAAAGTAGTTGAAGAAACTCCTTCTCCTATCATGACTCCTGAAGTGAGGGCTAAAATGGGCGAGGCTGCAGTGGCGGCTGCCAAAGCTGTAAATTATCAAGGAGCAGGAACTATAGAGTTTATAGTTGATGATAATCTCAACTACTATTTCCTTGAGATGAATACCAGGTTGCAGGTTGAACATCCAATAACCGAGAGGGTAGTAGGAGTTGATTTGGTAAAACAGCAGATTAATATTGCTAATGGTTTGCCGCTGACTTTTAAACAGGAAGATTTGCGGCAAAGCGGATATGCTATCGAAGTGCGCATTTATGCCGAAGATTCTGATAACAATTTTATGCCATCTCCGGGTGTAATCAAGCATATCACCGAACCGCTGGGTTTGGGTGTGCGTCATGATGGATACGCCTATGAAGGTTATGAAATTCCCATGTATTACGATCCTATGATATCGAAATTGATCGTTTGGGGCGAAACCAGAACTGAAGCCATTGCCAGGCTTAAACGAGCGCTTTACAATTATAAAATTACCGGCGTAAAAACTTCTATACCGTATTTGCATCGTATCCTGGAAGTTCCTGCTTTTGTTGAAGGGCGTTACAACACCCATTTTATTGAAGAAAATCAACAATACCTCAAACCCCGCACAAATTGCAGCGGACGATGTGAGGACGTGGCTGCCATCACGGCCTTTTTTGATTATCTGATTAAGCTTGAAAATTTGCAGCCATTGGCTCCAACTAAAGAACTGGGCAGCAGCTGGAAAGATTTTGGTCGCAAACGCTCTATTTTGAGATTGTAATTTAAATAAAACTGTGAAGAAATGTCGTACGAAATTAAAGTAAACGATCGCATTGTTCAGGTTGAGCTGCTCAGCAGAAAAGGCAATCAGATCCAGGTAATGCTTGACAATAAGCTTTATGAGCTTGATATTGTTGAGGTTGAGCGTGGTGTTTATAGCATAATTCACCAGAATACTTCTTTTAATGTGGAACTGGTCGAAGCAAAAAATGCTAAGAATTATACTGTAAACACACTTTACGAATCATTTGATGTTCAAATTATTGATGCAGAAGCTAAATACCTGATGAGTCGTAAAAAGGATGATGGTGAGGACGAAAAAGTAATAGCCTCACCAATGCCCGGTAAAGTAGTGAAGGTACTTGTAAAAGAAGGTGATGAGGTGAAAGCCGGCGAAACCGTGGTAATTGTTTCGGCAATGAAAATGGAAAGCGAATACAAGGTGAAACAGGATCGGGTAATTAAAAAAGTGCTGGTAAAAGAGGGAGATACGGTTGCCGGAGACCAGCCAATGGTAATTATCGAATAAAAATCAACAGTAAAACAGAAAGCCATGTCAATAGAAAACAAATTCAAACTGCTTCAGGAAAAAGATCAACAAGCTGAGCTGGGTGGCGGAGAAGATCGTATCAACAAACAGCATGCAGCCGGGCGCAAAACTGCCCGCGAGCGACTGCTCGACCTGCTCGATCCCAACACTTTTGCTGAGATTGACAAATTTGTTACTCACCGCTCCACTGACTTCGAAATGGATAAGCAAAAATTTTTAGGCGATGGTGTAGTTACCGGATACGGCAAAATTGATGGTCGTCTGGTGTATGTTTTTGCACAGGACTTTACTGTCTTTGGTGGCTCGCTAAGTCGTGCCAATGCTGATAAAATTGTGAAGGTCATGGATCTGGCCATGAAAATGGGAACGCCGGTAATAGGTCTTAACGATTCAGGAGGTGCCCGCATTCAGGAAGGTGTGGAAAGCCTGGGTGGCTATGCAGACATCTTTTACCGCAATGTGATGTCGTCTGGTGTTATTCCTCAAATATCGGCTATTCTCGGACCATGTGCCGGGGGTGCCGTGTATTCGCCGGCCATTACCGATTTTATCATGATGGTAAAAGATACTTCCTACATGTTTGTTACCGGTCCTGATGTGATTAAAACAGTCACGCACGAAGAGGTTACAAAAGATGAACTTGGTGGTGCTATGACGCACAACTCCAAAAGCGGCGTGGCTCACCTGATGGCCGAAAATGATGAGCAGGCCATGATGATGTTGCGGGAGCTGATGAGTTTTCTGCCCTCCAATAATATGGAAGACCCACCAGTGAAGGTTTGCACAGATAATATCAATCGCGAAGACGACAGCCTCGATAGCATCGTTCCCGATGATCCAAACAAACCCTACGATATGCAAGATATCATCAGCAAAGTGGTTGATGATCATCATTTCTTTGAAGTTCAGCCGTATTATGCTAAAAACATCATTATTGGATTTGCCCGACTTGGCGGAAAACCTGTTGGTATTGTTGCCAATCAGCCCGATGTGCTGGCCGGTGTGCTGGATATC
>CAZQFH010000014.1:0-79038 GCA_964592595.1 uncultured Lentimicrobiaceae bacterium
CGGCCGTCTTCAGTCTGAAGAATTGCGGCAATCGCTGGATCAACTGCAACAACTTTTCAAATAAGTACTATGGCTCAATTTCAACCTACAGGGTTCAAAGTTTTACCGACAGTAGTAAAAAACCTATTGATTATCAATGGTTTATTTTTTCTGGCTACAATTAGCTTTGGCGATGTTTTTAATATAGATCTTACTGAACTTTTAGGTCTTCATTTTATAACAGCATCCGATTTTCAACCTTATCAGTTTGTCACTTACATGTTTATGCATGGCGGGTTTGCTCATATTTTATTCAATATGTTTGCACTATGGATGTTTGGCAACACCCTCGAAAATGTATGGGGTCCGCAGCGTTTTTTGATCTATTACATGGTAACGGGAATCGGCGCGGGCATGGTGTATCTTATTTGGATCAGTTTCCAGATAATGCCTGTCGTCAATGAAATAGACCTTTTTCTGCAAACAAGAGATCTGGCAGTTTTAGGGCAGTTTACATCGGAACATACCTTTCGATTGAATGAATTTTCAGGTACTATCTGGCAGCAATTTCAAAGTTTTGAACAAAGTTTAAAAGTTTTATCGGCAAATCCCGAGAATGCTCAAGCCATGCAGACCACCTTAAGCTTTATGGCTGATTACAAGGAATTTTACCTCAATCAGCATGTGGTTGTAGGTGCTTCAGGTGCAGTGTTTGGTATTTTGCTTGCCTTTGGAATGATGTTTCCAAATTCAATTATCTATTTGTATTTTGCCATACCTATCAAAGCCAAATATTTCGTTATGATATATGGTGCTTTTGAACTCTTCGAGGGAGTAATGAACAGACCAGGAAGCAATATTGCGCATTTTGCTCATTTAGGCGGTATGCTTTTTGGTTATTTGTTAATTGTTTATTGGAAAAAGAAAGGCGTATTTCGATAAATTATGAATCCATATCAATCCAACTCCATCTTGCTATCGCTGAAGCAGTTTTTCAATCGCCCTGGAATTCTGCCTAGATTGATCATCATCAATGCTGCTGTTTTTTTGCTTGTATATATCGTAAACCTTTTATTTTGGTTGTTTCAGGCGAAAACCGACCCTGGTCAACTCCCTCCATTAATCCGTTTTCTTGCTATTCCGGCCGATTTAAATCATCTGCTTGTAAAGCCTTGGACTGTTTTTACCTACATGTTCTTGCATGAGGGATTCTTTCATCTTTTCTTTAATATGCTGGTTTTGTTTTTTGGTGGTCAGATCTTTTTACAATACCTTTCTTCACGTAAATTACTCAGCACCTATATTTTAGGTGGGCTAACAGGAGCTGTTTTTTATGTATTGGCCTACAATACTTTTCCCGTTTTTTACGATATTGCTCAAGTATCCATCGCATTGGGAGCATCTGCTTCAGTGCTAGCCATTTTGGTTGCTGCTGCCACTTATGTTCCACAATATACGGTAAATCTGATTTTTATTGGTCCTGTAAAACTCAAATACCTGGCAATTGTTTTCGTAATTCTTGACTTCTTTAGCATTCAGGGTAATAATCCGGGTGGCCACATTGCTCACCTGGGAGGAGCTTTATGGGGCTTTTTGTATGTGTATATTTACAAAAATGGAACTGATTTATACAGCTTTTTTGATCGGTTTTATTCGAATCGGATACAGGTAAAACCTGGCGGCAAAAAATCGGCTAAAACAATGACTGATGAAGAATACAACCGGTATCGTTTTGAAGAGCAGGAAGCTATAGATCAAATTTTGGACAAGATTGCCAAAAATGGCTATAAAAGTTTGACGAATAAGGAAAAAGAAATTCTTTTCAGATCAGGAAATAAATCAAACTGAATTTTAGTAGCATTTAAGTATCAGCACTTATTGGGCTAAAAAATGCTTCAGTAAAGTTCATACTGAAAAAGCGCTTATTTTTGTCTAAAAATAAGATTTTGAATTTTCGATTACAATCAGATTTCAAACCAACGGGCGATCAACCCGAAGCAATCAGGCAGCTGTCAGAAGGACTTAGGCGTGGTGATGCTTTTCAAACCCTTCTTGGAGTTACCGGTTCAGGTAAAACCTTTACTGTAGCAAACGTTCTGCAAAATGTTAGTCGTCCTGCTTTAGTTTTGAGTCATAACAAAACACTGGCAGCTCAGCTTTATGGTGAATTTAAACAGTTTTTTCCAGAGAACGCTGTAGAGTATTTTGTGTCCTATTACGATTATTATCAGCCTGAAGCCTTTATTCCATCTACAAATACCTATATCGAGAAAGACCTTTCCATCAACGATGAAATAGAAAAGCTCCGCTTGAGTACAACTTCTTCTCTTTTATCTGGAAGAAGAGATGTTATTGTAGTTTCTTCTGTATCATGTATTTACGGCATTGGCAATCCTGATGATTTCAACAATAATGTAATCCATTTAGAAAAAGGCCAATTGGTAAGTAGAAATTTGATTCTTCAGGCACTGGTAAACGCGCTTTACAGCAGAACAGATCTGGAACTTAGCCGAGGCAAATTCAGGGTTAAAGGAGATACACTTGATGTTTTTCCGGCCTACAGCGATACTGCTTTCAGAATAAACTTTTGGGGAGACGAAATTGATAACCTCGAAACCATTGAGGCAGCAAGTGGAAAACGAATCGAAAAACTTGATGAAATCACAATCTTTCCGGCTAATATTTTTGTAACGTCGCAGGATAAGATGAAAGATGCAGTTCTTGAGATTCAAGATGATATGTTCAAACAAGTTGCCTATTATAAAGAGATTGGCAAGTTTGAGGAAGCAAAAAGACTTGAAGATCGCGTTACATACGACATCGAGATGATGCGCGAGCTTGGATATTGCAGCGGAATCGAGAATTACTCACGTTATTTTGACGGCAGAAAATCAGGCTCCAGACCATTTTGTTTGCTGGATTATTTTCCTGATGATTTTATTACGATTATCGATGAAAGTCATGTTACAATTCCGCAGCTTAGAGCCATGTATGGCGGAGATCGTTCCCGCAAGCAAACCCTTGTAGAATATGGTTTTCGATTACCGTCTGCATTGGACAACCGTCCGTTGAAGTTTGATGAATTTGAAGCAATAACACAACAGGTGATCTATGTAAGCGCAACACCTGGTGATTACGAATTGCAGCAATCAGAAGGCGTTTTTGTAGAACAACTAATCCGACCAACAGGACTTTTGGATCCAATTATTGAAGTGCGTCCCAGCATAAACCAAATTGATGATTTATTGGATGAAATATCAGCTGTTGTCGAAAAAAAACAACGCGTTTTGGTAACAACACTTACAAAAAGAATGGCTGAAGAGCTTACAAAATACCTGAATAAGCTTAATGTTAGCAGCCGATACATCCATTCAGACATCGACACACTGGAACGCGTAGAAATTATGCATGGCTTAAGAAATGGCGATTTTGATGTATTGGTTGGAGTGAACTTGTTGCGCGAGGGTTTGGATTTACCTGAAGTTAGTTTGGTTGCTATCCTGGATGCAGATAAAGAAGGTTTCTTGCGATCTGAACGGTCACTTACACAAACAGCTGGGCGAGCAGCACGCAATGTAAATTCGAAAGTGATTATGTATGCTGACAAAATTACAGGTTCGATGCAGCGTACGATAGACGAAACCAATCGTAGAAGGGCTAAACAACTAGCTTACAATGAGAAGCACAATATAACACCACGGTCAATTATCAAATCGATGCAGCATATATTAGGGAAACAGTTAAGCCCTGATAAAGATAGTTCGCGATATCCCTTTGCAGCTGCTGAGCCCAATGCCGTTGCTGATCCCGTGGTGTCATATATGAGTGAAGCAGATCTTAAGAAAGCCATTCAAAATGCAAAAAAGGCTATGGAAGCTGCCGTAAAAGAACTTGATTTTATAGAAGCTGCCGGGTTACGAGATGAAATTAAACTATTTGAAGATCAATTAACTAAAAAGTCTTGAGCAAAATTCAAATTAAAATTTGATTCAAATATCTGATTTTCATAACTTTGAGGTATTTCTTATGAGATTCATTTCAAGTTATCAACTTCAATATGTAAATAACTTAACTTTGTTTTGCAGAATCTCACAGTAAATTCACTATTTTTGCCCATTACAGCTTGTTTTAACAAAGTCAACCCAAACAGAGAAACCAACTATTGATATAACTTAACTACATGAAAAAGAAAATTTTAGTTATGGATGATGAGCTTAGCATCAGGATGCTCCTCGAAAATTTCCTGAGTAAAAGCTATGACGTTATCACTAAAAATGATGGTATGGAGGGCATTAAGTGGATGGAAGATGGCAATATGCCAGATCTAATCGTTGCCGATATCCAAATGCCAAACCTGGATGGTTACGAGTTTATTAAGAATATTCGTTCGAGTGGCTTCTTTAAGGATGTGCCTTTGATCATGCTGTCGGGAATAGAAAGTTCTCAGGAAAAAGTGAAATGCCTGAAACTTGGTGCTAATGACTATATGGTTAAGCCTTTCAACCCAGAAGAGTTGTCAATCCGAATAGAGTTGCTACTTGCACGTAAATAAATAAATGTCAATTTGTCATGGACGAAACAAGTCTTCCGTTAGTTAAGGTGTTGTATATCGGTGGCTATCCTGATTTCATTCAGGAAATAAAGTCAAAGCCTGAATGGTTTGAGCTTAATGTGGTTGAAAATGGATTGAAAGCTATGAGTCTGCTCAAAGACGATACAGCTTTCCAAGCAATTATTTGCGAGGCTTATCTGCCGGGAATGAATGGGATTGATATTGCAAGTATGCGCAAGGTAAAACAAATTCATTCCTACACACCCTTTATACTAGTTTCTCCAGATAAAGATGAAAAGCAAAAAGAAAAAGCATTTAAAGCCCACATAAACGATTTTTACGAAGGCAAACTTGAGGCGGAAAAATTATTTTTACGGGTTAACTATCTCATAAAATACCTTGATTATTTCAGTACTCCATCCGAAGAAACCAAAACGGCCAGAGAATACAAAATACCTCTGGATAAAAGATTATTTGACATTGTGGTTTCTTTCACTGCGCTTCTCTTGCTTTCACCTTTGCTTATTATTGTAATGATTGCCATTAGATTAGAATCAAAAGGTAAAGTTTTTTATACGAGTAAAAGAGTTGGAACCGGTTATAGGATTTTTGATTTTTACAAACTGCGATCCATGCGTATTGGAGCGGATGCAGCGCTAAAAGATTTAAAGCACCTGAATCAGTACGAGGCTGAAAAACCTACTGAAGAAGTTCATGACGAATGCCCTCGCTGTGCTGCCTTGCCAGAAGGTCAGTATTGTTCCGAGGTACTTTATTCAGAAGGCAAAAAAATATGTGAATTTTGGTATTTTGAGAGAAAAAAGCGGAAAGCTGATAGTACTTTCATCAAAATTAAAGATGATCCAAGGGTGACACGAGTAGGAAAATTTATCAGAAATACCAGTATTGATGAATTACCGCAGTTGGTAAATGTTTTGAAAGGTGATATGTCAATTGTTGGCAACAGGCCCTTACCTTTGTACGAAGCCGAGATGCTAACCTCAGACGACTGGAGTGAAAGATTTATGGGGCCGGCAGGGATAACAGGACTTTGGCAGGTTGAAAAAAGAGGCAAAGGTGGAGCGATGTCAGAAGAAGAAAGAAAAGCATTGGATAATCAATATGCTCGAAATTATTCATTTTGGGGTGATATTAAACTGATTTTAAAGACTATACCTGCTTTATTTCAAAAAGAAAATGTTTAATTAAGCTCACAATAAATTGTTCAAAACTCCTTGATAACTCTATGAATAACCAAATCAAGACCTCAACTTTTCTTTTATATATTGCAGGCTTAATTTTCAACTGTTACCATAAATAAGAGTTTGTACAACAACCGCAAATTATGCGAACACTTTTTAAAAGTTTTGTGTTAGTAATTGTTTTAATGCTATCCACACCTTTAGCAAAAGCACAAATACGTGTTGACGATGAATCAAAGCTTTTTAATCCACTTACTGATGACATCACTAAAAGATTGCCAACATTACGTGTAATGTTAGATTCAGCAGTGGCTAACGCTCCCTCTGTAAGGTATGAAGAATTGAAAGCTGATTTTTATTATTACGAACAAAAAACACAGGAACGCTATTGGCTGGAGCATTTTAGCTTTAATTTGGACTGGAACTGGGGAAAATGGAATTTTCGCGATCGTGATGAACTTACCCGTATCGATCGGTTTTATCTCAGCGAATCTTTTCGCGATAACTTTGCTGTTGGATTTTATATTCGTTTTCCTTTTGCCACCCTCGTCGACAGAAAAAATCGAATCAATAAACAAAAGAAATGGATCGAACTTTCGCTGGTTCAGCGCGACATCAATAAAAAATATGTTGAGGGCGAAGTAATAGAAGCCTATAATATGATGATTCAGTGGCAGAATTACATTCGTATTTATAACGACTACCAGAAGTTTACAATGATTCAAATGCAAATGGCTCAAAACCAGTTTTTGAATGGGGAAATATCAACAGCTGAATATACCAGGCTCAAAGAGATTCAAACACGCGGTGCGGTTGAATATCAACAAGCTATTGCCGAATTCAGTAAAAATTATCAGCTTCTTGAAATACTAACAGGAATTAACTTTAACCTGATTAATGTACTAAGATAACTAAACAATGGATATAGCCCAGTTTATACGCGTATTTAGAAAAAATATCCTGCTGCTCATAGCAATTCCCTTGCTTTTGGCTGTGGTGGTTTACTATTTCACACGCAACCAAAGTAAAGTTTACGAATCTGAAGCTATTATCTACACTGGTATTACAACAGGCTACTCCATTGAATCAACTGCTCAAAGACCAACCGACTTTTTCAGCACATCTGCACAATTCGACAACCTTATTAACCTTATTAACTCCCGTCAAACTATCGTAGAATCAGCCATTATGCTGCTGGCTCAAAACCTTTCGCTTGAATCCTATAACGCACAATACATCTCACACGAAAATTTTGAAAAACTCCATCAGATGGTTCCCAAAACTGTGAAAGATATGGTGGTGAAGAATGGGAAAGCCGGCATCGAACGTGAAAAAGAAGAGCAAATAAAGAATCTGGAAAAGGAAATCAGAACCCTGGAAAAAGAAATAAGCAAAAAGAAAAACAGGGCATTGGTTGAACTCACAAACGGAAACGGGAATGTGTCTGTTGATGAACCGCAAACCGGAATTAATAAAAGTAATGAACTTTATTCCGATAGCCCTGATGCTGATGTTGCTAAAAAAACACATGTAGTTCAAGCGGGCGAAACCCTCCTATCTATTTCAAGAAAATATGGCATTAGCCTTACAAAACTTAGAGAATTAAACCAATTTGATGGACAATTGCGTGTTGGTCAACGAATTGTGATTTCATCTAACGATAATTCTTCCAGAAACTCGCTGGGTTACTCCGAAAAAGTTGTTAACCTTTACGAAGAAGATGAGCTTTTAGATGAAGTAGTGAATATGCCAGCTGTTGACCCCAACCAACAAGCAGGTTCAGCTTCAACTTTCGACTTTGGTTTATTAGCTGATTCTGAAACATTTACAATAGAAAAAGATCCTATAATCCCGCGAGGAGTGCGAGAAGACGACTTTTACAAAACCATTCAGAATTTTACCAATTATTATAACTCGAGCGATTCCAATTTTATTTATGGTTTGCTGCACTACGGGCAAAGCCCGCACTACAGCATTAGCTCTATTAAAACCCTTCAAATATACAGGATTAACAATAGTGACCTCGTTCGTTTAATTTATACTTCTGACGACCCAGGTATTTGTCAGCAGACTTTAAAAATCATTGCGCATGTTTTTGTGAAAAATTATAAACTGCTCAAAGAAAATCAAACCGATCTTGTAGTTGGTTACTTTAAAAGGCAGGTTGATTCGGCTGACTTGCAGCTTCAAGCAGCTGAAGACAGGCTCTTAAAATTTAATAAGAAGAACAATATCATCAATTACGCCGAGCAGACAAAATATATCGCTGCTCAAAAAGAAGATCTTGATCTTTACTATCAAAACGAACAAGTGAGAATGGCTCAGGCTGCTGCATCACTGCGCGAGCTGGAAACCAAACTAACCCGTAGAGACAGCATCTACCTCAAAAGTGATATGATCAATCAGAAAAGGAAGCAATTTGCTGATATTTCGGAAAAAATCCTGATAAACGAATTAGCCGAAGACTATGATCAACGAATTGGTAATGAGATATCAAGATTACGGAATGAGTCGGATCGTCTAAGAGACGAAATAAAGCTATACGTGGATCAGCTTTATTTGTATAGCCATTCTACACAAGGCGTTCCGATTGCTGCATTATTGGATGAATGGCTCAAAAATGCCTTGATTTATGAGGAAGCAAAAGCTAGTCTCGTTGTACTTTCTCGCAGAAAAATGGATTTTGTAAGAACCTACCAACGATTTGCCCCACTTGGAGCTATGCTAAAAAGAATAGAAAGAGAGATTACGGTTGCCGAACAATCTTATCTCGAACTGCTCCGCAGCCTCAACCTGGCAAAAATGCGTCAGCAAAATCTTCAGATGGCAACAAATATACGTATCGTTGACCCACCTTATTTCCCGTTGAATGCGCAAGCTTCAAAAGCAAGGTTTCTGGTACCAGCTGCTGCTTTGATTGGTTTTTTACTTGTCGCCTTTATCATTTTAGTGCTGGAATATTTTGATCAATCACTCAGAAATCCTGAACGTGTTGCCAAGACGGTTAATCTTAAAATGGCTGGAGCTTATCCCTATCTGAGCTCAAATATCGAAATGAAAAATCGCGCAGTAATAAGTAATCGCCTGATTGAGATGATCTTGCAAAATCTAAAACTTCAATTAACACATAATGCTGTTTTTCCGGCTCAAAAACCCTATTTTATTCTTTTCTTCAGCACACAGGATCAAACTGGTAAAACGTTTATTGCACATAAATTGGCCAATAAACTCAGAACATATGGCGAAAAAGTTATGGTTCTGAATTACAACAGCAGCAATGAAATTGAATCGGATCAAGACGATTTCAACCTGACATATCCATACCAAATTGCCGAAAATTTTGCAAAAGCCACTTCGCTTAAAGATTTAATCAGCGACCATATACTCAGAAAGGATAACTACCTTTACGACTATATTTTCCTTGAAATACCATCCATTATCTACCATGATTATCCACTCGAACTCATGCAGGAAGTAGATGCGTCACTGATGCTTTTAAAAGCAAGTAGCAAATGGAACAAAGCCGATGAAGGAGCGCTCAGCCTGCTAAAGAATGTGTTGCGCGAAGATCCTATGATCATTATGAATGAAGCAGAAGATTATGCTATTGAAGAGATAATTTCTGGCATAAAAGTAAAAAAGACGTCTCCTGTTTGGGCTAAGGTCCGTCACACACTAACATATCCTGCCAGAATTAAAATTCAGGTAAAAGAAAACTAACCTGAACTATGAACAGATTCAGGCAAATACTTACCAGCAATAACTTTTTATCGCTGGCCAATAATGGCCTCGTAGCCATATTTGCCTTTCTAAGTTTTATCATGTTGGTCAGGATGGTGTCTCAGGAAACATTTGGTGAATGGGTGCTGTTTATCACTGCTTCTAATTTTTTGGATATGCTGCGTTTTGGAATTACAAGAACAGCGCTCATACGTTTTTTATCCGGGGCACATGACGATGAAGCTAAATCACTTATGGGTGCCAACAACACCATTAACCTGGTTTCAACGATCATCCTTGCCTTGATTCTGCTAGTTGTTTACTTTTTTGCTAAAGATTCAATCCAGGATTCGGGTTTTGATATGTTTTTCAAATGGTATCCCCTGCTGGCTTTGCTTACTTTGCCATTTAATAATGCCCAATCCGTTTTACAAGCACGGCTAAGATTTGATAAAATGCTATGGCTTAGACTTTTAAACGTAGGTGGATTTATGATCTTCTTGGCAGCCAATCTGTTTCTAAACTATGATATTGCGATTATCCTTTGGGCATATTTGCTTTCGAATCTGCTTAGTTCATTACTGGCAAGCGCTTATAACTGGGATGGAATACGGTATATTTTTAAAACAAAAAGTGAAGCAGTAAAAACAATTTTAAATTTCGGAAAATATACCACCGGAACTTTGATTGGAAGTAACTTACTTAAAAGTTCTGATACCTTTATTATTGGGTTGAGTGCTTTTTTAGGTCCTCTGGGGGTTGCTTTATACAGCATCCCTCTGAAACTCACAGAAATAATCGAAATTCCACTAAGAAGCTTTGCAGCAACTGCTTTTCCGGGTATGTCAAAAGCCAGCTTAGATAATAATCCTGATGAAGTAAAAAAAATATTTTATACAAATGCTGGAGGCATGACCTTTTTAATGATCCCAATAATGATATTCAGTTTCATTTTTGCCGAAGAAATTGTTTTCATCCTGGGAGGAAATGACTATATCATCACTGCAAATATTTTTCGGGTATTTTGTGTTTATGGTTTGTTATTACCAATCGATCGTTTTATTGGAGTTGCGTTGGATAGTGTAAATCGCCCAAAAAACAATTTTTACAAAGTTTTATATATGGCAGGCGCAAATATTATTGGTGATTTGCTTGTCGTTTTTGGACTACCTGCTTTTATTTTAGGATTCTCATTCTTCGTGCTGCTATTTTCTGGAATATCCCCTGATAATGCTTATGATTTGGCTCACGGTTACACGATGATAAAAACCCTGGAAGGAGTTGCTTTTGTTACAATTTTATTTACCCTTATAGGAATTTCCATTGGTTATTATTATCTTGCTAAAACCTTAAATATCAAATTCATAAACATATTCAGAGTTGGATATTCAGAAGGATCCAGAATAATTAAGACATATTTACCTAACAGAAAAAGTTAATTTTATTACTTTTATACAATGATGTTTTCTTTTTTAAAGGATAAAATTGGTTCGGACAAACTGCAACACCCATTGGTGTTAGCAGCTTTGTTTATTGTTACAATTATTCTGGGTATTATTATCGCCAGAGGAGGCATTATGATTGCAGCGGCAATGGTTGTTCTTTTTCCGGTTATAATTTATTTTAACCGTTTTTTTAGCAATCCCCGAGTTGGAATCTATACCATAGTAATTCTTGGTTTTATTGCTATTGGTTTAACCCGATACGTGCAAAATATCCCGTTTGGTTTGTCAGTTGATGGATTTCTTGTACTGACATATGTTGCTGTGTTTTTTAGGTATTTTAATGACGGCATTAAATGGCAAAATGCAAACCGTGATCTAACCTATTTATCAATTATATGGTTTGCTTATTCTATCTTACAACTTGTTAATCCTGAGGCACTTAGTCGAACAGCCTGGTTTTACGCCATGCGTGGTATTTCGCTTTATATGTTATTGTTGATACCATTAAGCTTTATGATTTTCAACAGGTTAAGATTTTTATATGCATTCTTATATTTATGGGGTATTTTTTCTATTCTTGCAACGCTTAAAGGCCTGCAGCAGCTTTACATCGGCCCTGATAGTGCAGAGCAATACTGGTTAGATACTGTTGGAGCTGTTACCCATATCTTATTTGGTGAATTGCGTGTATTTTCCTTCTTCAGTGATGCAGGACAGTTTGGAGCTGCTCAGGGAGCTGCTGGTGCTGTTGGTCTTTTAGTTGCACTGAATATCAAAGGCCTGCATAATAAAGTTTTTTTCATCATTATGGGTGTGATGGGACTCTGGGGTATGATGATTTCCGGTACACGTGGAGCAATGATTGTGCCGATGGTAGCAGGATTAACCTATATTGTACACCGAAAAAACTTTAGGGTTATCGTAATTGGTGGTCTGTTACTTGCATTGGTTTATGCCTTTTTTGCTTATACATACATAGGTCAGAGTAACTCGCAAATAAGGCGAATGCGAACTGCATTCAGACCCGAAGAAGATGAGTCCTACCTTGTTCGTTTGGAGAACAGAAGAATCCTATCAGGATATTTAGTATCAAAACCATTTGGGGGTGGGATCGGAAGTGCCGGTGATTGGGGAAAACGCTTTTCACCACAGGGTTTTCTCGCTCAGATTGCAACAGATAGCTGGTATGTTCAAATATGGGCTGAGCAAGGTATTATTGGTTTGATTCTGCATCTTTCTATCCTATCGTATATCCTGATAAAAGGTTCGTATCTGATAATGTTTAAACTAAAGGAGCGAGAGTTACGTGGCATAATGAGTGCCCTCATGGCTGGATTTACAGGAATCATGGGGGCTAGCTACGGAAATGGTGTTTTAGGACAGATGCCAACAGGGATATTGATGTACATTAGTTGGGCCATGATTTTTATGAGCAGGCAACTTGAAAGAGAATATACGTATCTGGTTAGCAAAGGAAAATCACCATGGGCTTTGGATAATAATACCTGAAATATTTTGAGTGTAAAAGGTTTTTGTGCTATATTCGGTCTTTAATTCGAGCTACCAACATGAAACAAAATAACTCAGAAGCTGAAAAATGGCCATTAGTCTCTGTAATAACGGTTAATTACAACCAAAGTGGTGTTACACTCGAGTTTCTAAACTCCTTAAGATTATGCACTTACCCAAATATGGAAATTTGGGTAGTGGACAACGCTTCACCAAGTGACAATCCCGATCGTATTAAGGAAGCCTATCCTGAAATAAATCTGATTAAAACAGAAAAAAACCTTGGGTTTGCAGGAGGAAATAATGTGGCAGTAAAAAAGGCTCAAGGTGATTATCTGCTTTTTATCAATAACGATACGGAAGTGGAGCCAAATTTTTTACAACCCATGGTTCAGTTGTTAGAGGATCATCCCGAAATTGGTATGGTTAGTCCAAAAATTCACTATTTCCATACAGAAAACACCTTCCAATATGCTGGTTTTACACCTATTAACCCCATTACAATACGCAATTATGCGATTGGATTTGGCGAATTAGATCTAGGTCAATATGATCATACCATCCCAACAGGTTCTATTTTTGGAGCTGCCATGTTAGTTCCAAGCAAAGTGATTGAGAAAACAGGCATGATGGCAGAGGTTTTCTTTCTTTATTATGAAGAACACGATTGGGCAGCTCGTATCGAACGCGCTGGCTATCAGTTATATTTCGATGGAAGATCAGTCGTAAAACATAAAGAATCTATTTCTACGGTCAAAGATAGCCCCTTTCAGATTTTTTACCTCAACCGCGGACGAATCCTTTACGCCAGAAGAAATAATCGTGGCCTGACAAAATTCATTAGTCTGCTTTTTTTAAACCTGATCAGCATGCCTAAAATCATGTTAGTTTATCTTACGAAAGGAAGGTCTGATTTGGCAAAAGCAGTTTTTAAAGCGGTGTGGTGGAATTTGACTCATAAAGCAGAAATAAACTAAAGCGATGAATATCCTCAGGATTATCTTAATTGTATTAGAGTTGGCTGTTTACGGCTATTTGGTTTTTGCGGTATTTTATATTTCCATTTTTGGTTTTGCATCCCTTTTTAAACAAAAGCTTACTGCAAAAAAAATAGAAAAAATGCGAAAGTTTGCCATCATGATACCAGGTTACAAGGAAGATCTGGTAATTGTTGATGTAGCAAAAGACGCCTTGGAACAGGATTATCCAAAAGAACTGTTCGAGGTAATTGTGATCGCAGATTCATTTAAGCCCGAAACACTGGAAGCCTTGAAAAAATTACCTATCCGGGTTGAAGTGGTTGTTTTTGAGGTAAGTAAAAAATCAAAAGCACTTAATAAATGCATGTCAGCCATCGGAGATAATTATGATGTGGCCATGATTTTGGACGCTGACAATATTATGGAACATGATGTTTTACATAAAATAAATGATGCTTTCAACCAGGGATTTCTTGCCGTTCAAGGTCATCGGATGGCTAAAAATACCAATACAAATTTTGCTATCCTCGATGCGATAAGTGAAGAAATCAACAATACTATCTTCAGAAAAGGACATCGTGTTCTTGGGTTGTCTTCTGCATTAATTGGATCAGGAATGGCAATTGATTACAAAATCTACAAGAACTTTATGTCGGAAATTGACTCAGTGGGAGAAGATAAAGAACTGGAAATGCGTTTACTACGAAATGGCTATCAAATTGAATACGTTGAAGATGCACATATTTATGATGAAAAAACTTCACAGTCAAAGGTTTTTGTAAATCAACGAAGACGATGGATTGCCGCACAATTAATTCATTTTAGAGACTATTTTTTTCCGGGTTTTATTCATTTATTAAAAACAGGCAACATCGATTTCTTCGATAAAGTTTTACAAATGATTCAGCCACCGCGTATCTTGCTTAGCGGTATATTGTTTTTACTTACATTAAGTTCAGGCTTGGTTTATTTTCTAAAATTAGATTTTATTAGTCAGTGGTTTACTTTGAGTTTTTATTTTTGGTTGCCCCTTTTGCTACTTACCGGGATAGTTTTATTGATTTCTGTGCCACGTAAATTTTTTAATACCAGAACTTATCAAGCTTTACTTTCGCTACCAACTGGTTTTATTCTCATGTTTTTGAGTCTCATAAAAATCAGAGGTGCCGGAAGCCGCTTTATTCATACAACCCATTCTCATACCGAAAAAGTAAATAAAAAAGCTAAATAACTACTTGCCATGTCAGCACAGTATCCTTTGGTTTCTATCATTACGGTCAATTATAATCAGGCCGAAGTTACCTGTGCACTCATTGAATCACTTAATCGCATCACCTATCCAAATTTTGAAGTTATTGTAATCGATAATGCTTCACCTGATGACGATCCCTCAATCATAAAACAGCGTTACCCAAATGTAATTTTCATCGAAAACCCTATCAATTATGGTTTTGCGGCCGGAAACAACTTTGGCTTGATGCGCGCCCGCGGCAAGTATTTGTTGCTTTTGAACAATGACATCGAAGTGCCATCAAATTTCATGGAACCGCTGATAAATAAACTTGAAAAAAATCCACAGATTGGAGCTGTTAGTCCAAAAATCAAGTTTTACTATCAACCTGATACCCTTCAATATGCCGGATACACACCTATCAATTACGTTACCATGCGTAATACCGCAATTGGCTATTGGCAAAAAGACATTGGTCAGTATAATGAAGATCGTGAAACTGCCTATGCCCATGGAGCCGCGATGATGGTTCCCATGGAAGTGGTAAAAAAGGTTGGCCTGATGTCGTACATTTTTTTCCTTTACTACGAAGAAGCCGATTGGTGCGCCAGAATCAAAGCCGCAGGATATCAAATCTGGTTTGTACACAATAGCCAGGTGCTTCATAAAGAATCTGTTAGTACAGGCCGTTTGAGTGCTTTAAAAATTTATTATCAAAACCGTAATCGCATTGTTTTTATGCGTCGTAATGTTCACGGAAAAGACTTCTACCTGGGAATGCTTTATCAATTACTAATTGCTATTCCAAAAAATGCATTCAAATTTTTAATGAAAGGAAAAATAAAACTTTTTTACGCTTATTATCAAGCGATTGGATGGAATTTATCACATCTATTTGACCCGGAAATTCACGAAAATCCACAACTATGAGCCTACTCTACGACATTGGATTTGTAATACAATGGGTTTTGCTGCTTTATCTAGGAGGTTCAGCCCTTTACTTGTTTTTTTTCGCTTTTCTCTCGGTTTTCCCTCTTAACAAACTTCCCCCGGTAGATTTCAAAAAAAGAAGGTTTGTTGTATTGATTCCCAGTTATATGGAAGATGAAGTGATTTTTGAGGTAACCGAGCAAGCATTGCTCCAAAATTATCCCAAAGACTTATTTGATGTTGTTGTGATTGCCGATAAATTTAAATCGGAAACGATCCAAAAACTAAAACAATATCCTATCATACTGTTCAACGAAAATTTCAGTATGAGCACCAAAACCAGAGCTCTTAATCATGCACTTCGTTTGTTACCAGCCAATCACTATGATATTGCTGTGGTTTTAGATGCAGATAATTTGATGGAAAAAGATTTTCTGGCTAAACTCAACGACGCATTTTCCTACCCTTATCAAGCTATACAGGCTCATCGCATTGCAAAAAATCTTAACACAAATTTTGCCATTTTGGATGCTATTAGTGAAGAGATCAACAATAACATTTTTAGAAAAGGACATCGTAAAATTGGATTGTCCAGCGCACTTATTGGCTCAGCAATGGCATTTCGATACGACTTTTTCAAAGATCTGATGGCAGATGTAGAAGTTGTTGGGGGATTTGACAAAGAGCTGGAGCTTAGGTTATTATACGACAACCATATCATTCATTACTTGGATGATGCTTATGTTTTGGACGAAAAGGTTCAAAACGTAAAAGTTTTTTCACGACAACGCAGAAGATGGCTTTCAGCTCAGTTTCACTATTTCGGCAAGCACTTTTTGCCCGCAATAAAAGCGCTTATTTCAAAAGGCAATATCGACTACTTTAACAAAGCATTTCAATACGTTCAACTTCCACGAATACTCTTGTTAGGTTTGTTAATTTTGATCAGTTTCGTATCCTTGTTTATTAATCCACTTTTACTTACAATAATATGGTTATCAGCGGCTTTACTAATTATCGCTGCTTTACTTTTTGCCACACCCTTACGGTTTTACAATTTAAAAACCTTAAAGGCTTTGCTCGCTTTACCAGTAGGTTTTGCCTTTATGTTTCTGTCGCTACTAAGCATTCGGGGAGCCAATAAACAGTTTATTCATACAAAACATACCTATAATGCCTTTCAAATCAAAAAGAAAGATCGTTAATTTGTATTCAACTAAAACCGACATAATATGAAAATAGCAATTGAAGGTCAGCGCTTGTTTCGGGTAAAAAAACATGGGATGGATATGGTTGCCCTCGAGTTAATCAAAAACTTACAGCTTATAGATAAAAAGAATACCTATTACGTGTTTGTAAAACCAGATGAAGACAGCAGCTGCATACCCAAAACGGATAACTTCAATATTATTCCGCTCAAAGGTGGAGCTTATCCCATCTGGGAACAGAAAACACTGCCAAATGCGGTGAAGCATTATGGCTGCGAACTTTTACATTGTACAAGCAATACCGCTCCTTTAAAATCACCTGTGCCTCTGATAATTACGCTTCATGATATAATCTACCTCGAAAGTGTTAGCATTTTTAAAAAAGGCGGAACCTGGTATCAGAAACTTGGTAATATGTATAGGCGGTTTGTAGTGCCAAAAGTTGTAAAAAGCAGTGAAAAAATCATCACAGTATCAAATTTCGAGAAAAATAGAATTAAGGATTTCTTTGGATTTCCCGAATCTGATAACCGCCTGGTGGCTGTGTATAATGGTGTTAGTGAACACTTTAAGCCAGTAACAGATCAACAGGAGCTTGAGCGTGTTAAAGTTAAATATCAACTTCCTGATCAATTTTTATTTTTTCTTGGAAACACAGATCCTAAAAAGAACACTAAAGGGGTTTTAAAAGCATTTTCTGATTTTCTAAAAAATACAAGTGAGCCAATCAAACTCGTAATGCTTGATTATGACAAAGAAGCACTAAATACTTTACTCAATGAAATTGGAGACAAAAAACTCATCGACCATATACACCTTACAGGTTATGTTGTAAATACCGATTTGCCAGCTATTTACAGTCAGTGTCAATTGTTTTTATACCCTTCTTTGCGCGAAAGCTTTGGAATTCCAATGTTGGAGGCCATGCGCTGTGGTGTACCGGTGATTACTTCCAATACATCCAGCATGCCTGAAGTTGCAGGTGATGCAGCTTATTTTGTTGATCCTTGTAAACCTGAGGAGATAACACAAGGAATAGAAAAATTATTATACGATAAAAGTTTACTTAATAACTTCATTCAGAAAGGATTTGATAGATCAGCCAGTTTTTCATGGAATTCAATGGCTAAAGAGGTTTTGAGTCTTTACGAACAGATTCTTAAAACGAATTAACCAAAAACCAGTATTATGATTAAAAACCGTGATTTTATCATTGTCGGATTACAAGCCCTCGACAGCCGAATTGGTAGCAATTGTATCAATCTTGCTCATGAAATCGCCCGTCATAACAGGGTTTTATATGTTAATTATCCCCTTGATCGGTTGACAAAGATCAGGGAAAAGAACGATCTACTGATTCAAAAACGTAAAAGGATCAACAAAGGTGAAGAACCAGATTTGGTTCAAATCAACGAAAATATGTGGAATTTGTTCCCAAAAACTACATTGGAATCAATCAGTCAACTACCTTTCGATGGTCTTTTTGATTTTTTCAATAGAATCAATAACAAACGTTTTGCTCGCGAAATCAAAAAGGCGATTAATAAACTCGGCTTCTCCAATTATTTTATTTTCAACGACAGCGATATGTTTCGCAGCTTTTATTTAAAAGAACTGCTTCAACCTGAACTGTATATCTATTACACCCGTGATAATTTAATCGCAGTTGATTTTTGGAAAAAGCAAGGAATCCGAATTGAAGCAGCCTTGATGCAAAAATCAGATTTGGTTGTTGCTAATTCAACTTATCTGGCAGAGCATGCTGCACAATTTAATCCACATGCTTACTATGTTGGACAGGGTTGCGATGTAAGCTTATTCGACGAAAAACTGGTTAAGGAAATGCCAGCAGATCTTAAACCAATTCCTAAGCCCATAATTGGCTATATTGGAGCTTTGTTTTCATTACGTTTGGATATTGAAGTGCTGGAATATCTTGCTACCCAGCGAAAAGATTGGTCAATAGTACTTGTTGGCCCCGAAGATGAAGCATTTAAATCCAGTAAACTACATCAAATGGACAATGTACATTTTCTGGGTTCAAAACCGATGGAGCAGCTCCCCTCCTACCTTAATTTCTTTGATGTAGCACTTAACCCTCAGAAGCTGAATGAAGTAACCATTGGTAACTATCCTCGCAAAATAGACGAATACCTGGCGATGGGCAAACCGACTGTAGCTACAAAAACAAAAGCAATGGAAGTATTTGAGGATCATACCTATCTGGCTGTTAACAAGGAAGATTATCTTCAACTCGTCGAAAAAGCACGCAAAGAAAATTCTCCTGAAAAAGCTTCAGAAAGAAGTCAATTTGCGCGTAGTCATACCTGGGAAAACAATGTTGCTGCAATTTACGAACGTATGCTGCAGTTAATGCAAAGTCCTCACTAATAAATAATTAAAAACCAAAAGCAAAATGGCTATCGTTGAAAAAATCAAATCCAATCCCAGATTAAAAAAGCTGGTGCTATGGATGCTCATGCCTAAAAATCAAGCGCGGCCAAGATTGTGGGTAAAGTTGTTTCTTAATCCGCTAAAGCACCACAAGGGCAAAGGTTCTTTAGTGAGGAGAAGAACAAGAATGGACGTGCTTCCTTTCAACTTTTTTTCAATGGGAGTGAATTCGACCATTGAAGATTTTGCAACAGTGAATAATGGCGTAGGCCCGGTAATTATTGGAGACCGCACTCGAATCGGACTTGGATGCGTCCTGATAGGTCCTGTAACGGTTGGCAACGATGTGATGTTTGCCCAAAATATTGTGGTTTCAGGGCTTAACCATGGTTATCAAGACATTAACACTCCTCCAAGTTTGCAGCCTGTCGAAACCAAACCAATCAACATTGGTGATGACGTGTGGATTGGCGCCAATGCTGTAATTACGGCCGGTGTTACCATCGGGAAACATGCCGTAGTTGCTGCCGGAAGTGTCGTTACCAAAGATGTTCCGGATTTCTCCATAGCAGCAGGAAATCCAGCTCGCATTCTTAAAAAGTATAATCCTGAAACAAAACAATGGGAAAGGCTTAAACCATAAATAATTCAACCATAAATTTAAATACACAAAATGCATAAACTCATTACCTTTCTTCGATACCTCAAAGATTATCTCCAATATGGGCAAATACTGCTTGTATTTGCCTCCATCATATATTTGTTAACAGGAAAAGCCTACCCCAGAACACGCATTTTCAGAGGTAAACTGGGGATTTTTCTTCACCGTAAAGGTTCACTCGATTTTCAATTCGGGAACTATGCATACGAATGGGGTGTTAAACAGTTTTTCTTAAAACACTACGCTCATTATCAAACATTTATAGATGTTGGAGCAAATATGGGAACTTATACGATAATGTTTGCCAAAAGGGGTTTAAATACAATTTCTTTCGAGCCTTCCAAGGGAAATTATAAAGCCTTGCAAATCAATATTATGTTAAATAACTTAGAAAAAAAAGTTACTAGTTTCAATATTGGGTTAGATAACACTGATCGTAAGGCAAGTTTTGTATATGATCCTGTAAATACTGGCGCCTCGCACCTAAGTGCCGCTCATTTCTATGATCCGGTGACCGACAAAAGGGGTGAAATAACAGAAGTTCAGCTGGTTATGCTGGATCATTATCAGCATAAACTTCCCATCAAACCAGAAGATGCCATTTTGATGAAAATTGATGTGGAAGGAATGGAAGAAGATGTAATCAGAGGAGCAACAGCGTTTATTCAAAATCGCAAAGCGCTGCTGATTGTTATGGAAAGTGTTCATTCTGGAGAAGAAAAACTCAGATCTGTGCTTTCAGAAATAGCTGAATTCGAATTTCTTGAAGTAGATTCCCTCAATTTTGCTGCAAAGAAAATTAAAAACCATCAATTGTAAATCATCATGATAACACTAAAAGTAATTTTCTGGATTTTGCTTTTTCTGGTTTTTTATACGTATCTCGGATATGGCCTTCTCCTTTTTTTTATGGTGAGACTAAAAAGGATTTTTAAGGGTAAAAAATTAGTGAACAAAGACTATGAGCCAGAAGTTACACTATTTGTTGCAGCATATAATGAGAAGGATTATGTGGATACAAAAGTTAGCAATGGTTTTGAACTTGATTACCCGCAAAATAAAGTAAAACAGGTCTGGGTAACAGACGGATCAGATGACAGCACTCCTGATCTATTGAAAAAATATGCGGATAAAGGTGTTGAAGTCTATCATGAAAACGCCAGAGGAGGTAAAATTGGTGCGATGAATCGCGGAATGCAATTCGTAAAATCGCCGATTGTTATCTTCTCAGATGGAAACACAATTCTGGGAAAAGAATCGGTAAGAAGAATTGTAAACCTTTTTGGTGATCCAAAAGTTGGCTGTGTTTCGGGCGAAAAAAGAATTTTCAGCAAGGAAAAAGATACTGCAGCCGGAACAGAAGGCATTTATTGGAAATACGAATCTACCCTAAAAAAATGGGATGCAGAACTGTATTCTGTTGTCGGAGCAGCTGGCGAGCTATTTGCCATCAGAACAGATTTATTTCAGGAGGTGGAGAAAGATACGCTTCTCGATGATTTTATCATTTCACTGCGCGTAGCGATGAAAGGTTATACGATTCAGTACGACCCGGAGGCATATGCCATCGAAACTGCATCGGCAAACGTGAAAGAAGAGTTGAAAAGGAAAGTTCGAATTGCTGCTGGAGGCATTCAGTCTATCATCAGGCTCAGCCCATTGCTCAATATTTTTAAATATGGAATGCTATCCTTCCAATATATCTCGCATCGCGTTTTGAGGTGGACTGTGGCTCCTCTATCTCTACCTTTTATATTGATTATCAATGCAGTAATTGCATTTTTAGAAGGTTTTGATAATTTTTCAAATGCCTATGTACTCTTATTTTACGCTCAACTTCTGTTTTATATCTTAGCTTTGACAGGCTGGTATCTTGAAAATAAAGCCATAAAAATCAAAGCACTTTTTGTTCCATACTATTTCTTTATCATGAACTACGCTGTATTGATGGGAATGAAACGCTATTTTAAAGGAAGTCAAAGTGTAAACTGGGAAAGAGCAAAACGAGGACAATAATGATAAAAAACTTTTCTTTGATATCAGCTTTAAACCTACTGCTTTTCTTTAGCACTAATATTTCATTGGGCCAAAACTGTAATCATCTCATTAGCAGGAGTCAAACTGTGGTGGATGGAGCTGACATTCAACCTGGTGATACAATCTGCCTCGAAAATGGAAGTCGGTCTTATCTGCTTTTTAGAAATTTGATTGGAACCGCATCACTTCCGATTGTTATTGTGAATCAAGGGAATGTGATTATTGATACCGATCATTTTTATGGTATCAAAACATCAAATTGCCAATACCTGAAAATTATCGGAAGCCGACCAAATACAAATTCGTATGGCATTAAAATACAACGTGTTGGTAATGGATCTGGAATCACACTGGACGATTTAAGCTCCGATGTTGAATTGTCAGGAATTGAAATAGCTCATACTGCATTTGCCGGAATTTATGCTAAAACTGATCCTGATTGCAGCTTTGAAGCCACCAGAGAAAAATTTACTTTTTATAATCTGGAAATCCATGATTGCTATTTACACGACATCGGAGACGAAGGTTTTTACATCGGCAGTTCAAAATATACCGGCCAATACCTACCTGACTGCGACACAACAGTTCTGCCACATTTAATGTATAATGTATATATCTACAATAATTTGATCGAAGATACCGGCTGGGATGGATTGCAAGTGAGTAGTGCTGTTGGTGACTGTAGAATTTTTAATAACCGAATTTTCAGAGATTCTTACAAAGAAACCGTCTTCCAAATGTCAGGCATTTTAATAGGTGGCGGATCCGAATGCGATTGTTACAATAATCAGATCTTTGATGGAAAAGGAGATGGAATAGATATGTTTGGCCAGGGTGATAGTCGCATTTTTAATAACCTTATTGTCAGGGCTGGAAAAAGTTTTAAACCAGGAAATCCAGATGAATCAAGGCACGGAATTTTTATTGGAAATCCGCCAGATAACAGCTTATCAAACCTTGAAATATTGCACAACACCATTATTGATCCAAAAACTACAGGGATCAGGTATTTTAACTCCTTTACAAGTTTTAACACAATTGCTAACAATCTAATTACCAGACCTGGAGCTTATGAGCAAATTGGAAACAATGCCTATTTTAATCATAACCTAACTGCAAATTTATATGCTTTAACAGGAAATTTATTTACGCAATCAATTGATTATGTAAACTTTATAAACTTCTCTGATGATAATTTTGACCTTCAGGCAAACTCTCCTGCCATAAATCGCGCTACTGATTTGGGTTATAGCGGCATCTTATTCGACCTACAAAATCGGCCTCGCCCGCATAATCAAGGATATGATCAGGGAGCCTTTGAATGTCAGGAAATTAATGCTTCAATTATCCAATTAGAAAGAGCGAACGCTAAACCTTATGTGTTTGGTTTTCAGACTGAAAGTAAAACATTGTTGCTGTCTTTCAAGGAATCCATCCCACATTTATCGCTTAATATTTTTGATTTGACAGGTAAATCTTTGATTCAAACCCAAATCCAAAGTCAGCGAGCGTTAGACCATAAAATTTTAGTGTCAGAATTAAAGTCTGGTTTTTATATACTGGTTATTAAAGGCTTTAACATTGATTATACGGAAAGATTTAGCATCACCAAGTAAAACGACTCACCATGCAACTAAAAAAAATTATTCCGCTTGGATTAGGTATTTTACTGCGAAAAAACTACCTCTCCATAAAAGGTTTGGCCTATCGTGGTAATCAATTCTACTGCCCTTTTTGTGATGCAGGCTTTAAAGATTTTCTGGATGGGGGCTCAGCAATAGCTATCAACGAAAAACTGGAAGTTATCGGAGCAGGAAAACGCCCCAAAACAATTTGTCCGGGTTGTCATTCCAATGATCGTGAAAGACTCTTGCATTGGCTTTTCGAAAATCGTTTCCCGATATCAAGCTCTGATAAAATTCTGCATATTGCTCCAGAACCATCTTTAGGGCGCTATCTGCAAGCGAAAAGTCCTAAGGGGTATATTTCCGGCGTTAAATATTATGAGGGCTTTTATTACCCGCCAGGCGTGAAGCTAATGGATTTGCTTAAACTTCCTTTTGAAAATAATCAATTTGATTGGGTTATTTGTAACCACGTTTTGGAGCACATTCCTGATGATCACGCAGCCATGAAAGCTATTTTTGATGTTCTGAAAAAAGGCGGAAAAGCAATTCTGCAAGTGCCCTGGTCTCCCCTTCTTGACCATACAAAAGAAGATTTTAATATTCAGGATCCTAAAGAACGGGAAGCAGCTTTTGGTCAGTTCGACCATGTTAGAATTTACGGTAAAGATTATACAACCAAACTTAGAAATGCTGGTTTTCAAAATAATAAGATTGAATTTAAAGACCTGGATATTTCAGAAAATGACATTCAGAAGATGCAACTTAACAAGAAAGAATGTATCTTTATTGTTGCAAAATAAGGGTTTAGTTATGAGGTTCAAATTGCTCCACAAAACTATTTTATTCTTTTTTTTCGTACTCGCCTGCTGTTATCTTTTTATTTCAGGTCAAAAAATCTTTGCAGCACAAAACGAATTTCCATCCGAATCGCTTGCCAGAGATATTCAACTTATATCGCAAGCACTTTCAGACACTTCCAAATTGCAAAAAGAAGATTTTGTTAATAAAACGCTCTCTATCTGTAAAACACTTATAAATTGGGAATTATATGATTTAGCTACTGACTTTCTTGATTTAACAACTGACCGCTATAATATAATTGCAAACAATGAAAACAAGTTAGAATTTAAACAGTTACAAATAATTGCCAGCGAAAACCTGACCGCTTTAGATAAGCTCAAAAACTACCTGGTGCTCGCTGAATCACTTGATAACGATTTACACCTACAGTTTGGCTATGCATTAATTATAAACTATTACCGAGAAAGGAATGAAGAATTAAAAGCATTACTCTATTACAATGCTGCAAAACCCTGGATTGAGAATCAAACTGCTGCTTTACCACTATTACTTGAATCTGGAGCCTTATCAAATTTACCTGAAACTTCAGCATTAGATTCCTTATGGACAAAAAGCTTAAAACAAAGTGTTAACAATCCGGAAAATATTTGGTTCCTCGAAAAATATTTAATTGACGAAAAAACAATCGATTTAAGTTTTATTGAACTGTTGATCAATGATTTAAATATATTTTCTAAACCTATTGTTAAAGCATTGGTATGGCAGAGGCATGCCCAATTAATAATCACCAAAGATTCGATTCGAGCCTTTAATAGTTTTTTAACTGCCTTTGATTACTTTCAACAGGCTGATTTGTTAAAACAATTGTATGCCAATGATTTAAATGCTCATTTGATAAATTTGAATTCTCAATCACAATCTGAATCGCCTACTAGTTTAATTGACTGGAGAAGTCTTATTGCAGCTTTTTTAGTTCTTTTAAGTTTAGCTTTCATTTGGAGATTTATCGAGTGGAAAAGAAAATCCAAAAAGATAATTACAGATACATCTACTGCTATTACTGAAACAAAATTAAAGCTCCAAATAGCTAATGATCAGGTTGATGAACGTGTACGATCGCGTGAAGAAGCAATACAGTCTGAGATTAAAGAAAGCGAAAACCTGGATAAAATCCTAAAAATCACACTAAAAAATGCTGAAGAGGCAAATTATCAAAAGAACGCATTTATGGCTAATATGAGCCACGAAATCAGAACACCTTTAAACGGCATATTAGGATTTTCCAGTTTACTTGGTATTGAGCTTGCAAAAATTGATGAACCTGAGCTTTTCGAATACGCAAACAGTATTCAAAAAAGTGGTGATAAATTACTTCATCTTCTTAATAACATTATAGATATCAGTAGGTTACAAGCTAATGATTTTGCTTTAAAAAAACAAAAAATTTCGCTTAAAGAAGTTACGGAAGAAATTCTACTTAAGAATAAGTCCAGAGCCTTAGATAAAGGACTTATTTTTTTAAACGAAACAACAGAAGATATTTGGATAGAAACAGACAAACCTGTATTTAAGCGTATTTTAAGTGAAATTGTTGACAACAGTATTAAATACACTATCAAAGGATATATCAAGCTTTTAGCTGAAAAATCTCGTACTGAGGAAAGTGTAAAAATTATATTAACTGATACCGGACAAGGAATCGATAGCAGTTATTTAGAAGCAATTTTTGAGCCATACAGGCAAGATAAACAAGGTTATTCCAGGCAATATCAAGGAGCTGGTTTAGGACTTCCTCTTGCAAAAAATATGACTGAACTTCTTGGTGGCCAATTTATTATATCTTCCGAAAAAGCGCGTGGAACTACAATTACACTTAACTTGCCTTTTAGTCTTCAACCAGGTAAATATGATATTCTTAATGAAAACAAAAAGAAAAGTATTAAAAGACTAAAGATCTCGCCAAACCCAAATATCTTGTTAGTTGAGGATGACCAGACTAATAAAATTGTCATAACCAAGTTTCTTGAAAAATACGGGTTTGTTTCGCAAGCAATGAATGGAGAAGCAGCCATTCAAGCGATTAAGCAATCTATTGAAGGTCATAAGATTTTTGACGTAATTATGATGGATATTAATTTGCCTGCACCTTGGGACGGAATTAAATTGATGAATTTTATTTGCGAGAAATATCCTGATTATAGAAATGTTCCTTTCGTGGCACAAACTGCTTATGGTATGTCGGGTGATGAGCTGCGATTCCTTGAAGCCGGATTTGATGCATACATTGCAAAACCCATAACAATGGAACAAATAAAAAACATCTTTGCATATTGATTAGATTATCTGGCAGAGCTCAGAATTAACACGAAAATGGTATAATCCTAAACAGTTGTGCTCTTTATACATAGGGTCTGCTGAAAAACTTTTATCTGATTGGTATTACGACAATAAATAGAGTTCTCATCGGAGGTTTCTGCAAGGTATTTGGAAGTCTGCAATAAAAATCCTTGCACCAGATATTAACCCCGCTGAGCAGGGGTAATATTGATAGGGATTGTCGAATTCGAGTTTTTCAGCAGGCCCTGCAAATACGATAAATTTTGCCCCAGGTAAAAAAATAATGTCTAATTTGCAAGGTGCAATGGATTTTTATATCTTTGTACTAGAACAAATTAATAAACAACAGAGGAATTAGCTTTGATTCCCTAAAAAAAGCGGAGAACAACGTCTTGGATACAAACAAAAACAAACAAACGCTTCATATTCTTCTTGTTGAGGACAACGAGTTAAACCAAAAGTTTGCTATGGCCGTGCTAAAGCGCCTTGGCTGCACCTATGAATTGGCAGAAAATGGCGCAATTGGTTTTCAAAAATACCTTGATGGCCAATTCGATCTCATTTTGATGGATATTCAGATGCCTGAAATGAATGGCATTGAAGCAACAATTGCAATCCGTGAACATGAACGCAAAAGTGGCATAACGAATCCCATTCCCATAATTGCAGTAACTGCTTTTGCAATGGAACACGACAGAAGAAATTGTATGGAAGCCGGTATGAACGAGTTTTTGACCAAACCCTACAAGCCTCAGGATATGATGGCGAAAATAGAAAAAGTACTCAAATAAAAAAACCGCTTCTTGAAGCGGTTTTTTTTGCAATCATGAGTAAGAACCTAATCAATAACTTCGAGCAGTTCTACATCAAAAACCAAAGGTGAATAAGCTGGTATATCTTCACCTCTGGCTGTGGCTCCATAAGCAAGAGTAGAAGGTAAAATAAAAGTAGCTTTTCCACCAGCTTTCATCAAGGCGATTCCTTCGTCCCAGCCCTGGATTACTTGTCCTTTGCCCAACTCAAAACTAAAAGGCTCGCCACCATCTAATGAAGATTGTAATTTTTCTCCATCAATGTTATATAGCGTATAGTGTACTTTCACGGTTTTGCCAGCGGCTGCCTGCCCCCCTATTCCAGCCTCTTTTTCTATATAATACAATCCACTTTCGCGAGGTTTAGCTGAAATATTGTTGTTACTGATGTAGGCTGAAATCTTTTTTACCTCATTTAAGCGAGCTGTTTCTGCTTTAGCCTCTTCGGCTTTTCGTAAAGCTTCACGTTCTTTTTCAACTTGCTCTTTAGTTTTAATATCCAATAGCTCAGTTTCATAAACAAGCGTTGTATAGGGTAAAACCATTTGACCTCTTCCCAAACTATCAAAAGCTAATGAAGATGGCACAATAAGTCTGTTTTTCCCTCCTTTTCGTAAATATCCCACTCCCTCATCAAAGCCTTTTGTGTCGAAGGGTTCTCCAAAAGTAACTTCCATCGGATCGCGACCAACAGAAGTAAATAACTGATTGCCATCAATATCACTGATTGTAAAATGCACCATCAACACATCACCAGCCAGAGGTTTTCTGCCTTTACCTGTTTTCAAATCAAGCACATACAATCCTGATTCTTTTGTTTCATAATCACCTTTTAAATCTTCTAAAAAAGCCAATAGTTTAATTTGTTCCTCTTCTTTACGCTGTTTCAGAAATTCTTGTTTTTCAGCAATAAGTTCAGCTTCTGTTTGAATTTCTAAAAGTCTGATATCAAAATACATAGAACTTCCGGGTGTTACAAATTCGGGTAAGCTTTGAATTCCGGCAGTTACCAGATAAAACGAATCCGCCGGAAATACAATTGTCGCAGAATCTCCTACGTGCATTTCAGCAAGAGCTGTGTATAAATCTCCTTTAAATGTAGGTTCGATAATGGGAAACTTTAAAGGGTCGTTAAACAGTTTTGTGTCAAAAAGTACTGTATCGTCGAGATAATATTTCATCTCAACCGAAACAACATCATTTATTAAAGCAGTAGTTACTTCATCACTCTTTTCGTGATACTTGATATAAACGCCACTTTCTTTTTGCTCATAACCTGGATAAGGCGACTGATTACATGCGCTCAACAATCCGATCAGAGCTGCAAACATTACAATTACTTTAACATTAATTTTCAACATAAATATTTGATTTAGAATATAATAGCAATAACATTATAGTAAAATAGCATCCATTAATTAAGTATTTCTACCAGCTCCACTTCAAATACCAATGGACTGTAAGCTGGAATTTTTCCTGTTTCCCTTTCACCATATGCCAAATGATAGGGTATAATCAACATTGCCTTTCCACCTTCTCTCATCATAGCGATGCCTTCGTCCCAACCTTTAATCACTCGTCCGGCTCCAAGTTCAAACTCAAAAGGACTGCCCCTGCTGTAGGAATCATCAAAAGGTAATCCGTTTGTAAGTCGGCCGGCATAATGGACTTTAACTTTTTGACCTTTTTGGGGTTGAATTCCTTTTCCTTTTTCAAGTTCTACATAGTAAAGTCCTGAACCTGTGGGAAGTACTTTGATATTTTCCTGATCAAGGAAAGCCTGTAGCAGCGATTCTGATGCTGCTATATTATCTGCTTTTTTCTGATGTTGCTCAGCTTCATAGGCTTCCGGCGACAAAAAATCAATCAACCTAATATCAAAACGCATCATATCTCCTGCCTTTACGAAAACAGGAAGCTCTCTCACCCTGAAAACCTCTAAAAAAATCTGATCAGCCGGACATAAAAAGCTTGCCGAGTCTCCTAAACGCATTTGCGCAATGCCTTCATAAAAATCCCCGGAAAAAATTGGTTTCATTAATGGGAAACGCATCTCTTGTTTCAGCTTATGACTATCAAAAATCACTGAATCATTTATTGCATATTTCATCTCAACATGCACAATATCATCAATTTTGGGTTGGTCTGCATTTAAATTCTCCTCGTAAAAACGATACTTAAGCCCTCTCTCTGATGTTTTATATTCATCTCCGCCACTATTATTGCAAGAAACAATGAAGAGAATCGTGATAAAAGTCAGCAATGGAAATAGGCGTAATCTTTTCATTTTATTGGTTTTAATCTAATAATTCAATCTCATACACCAAGCTTGTTCTCGGCGGGATTTTGTCCTCATCTCCCAATAGCCCAAAAGCAAGGTGCGAAGGTAATATAATTGTAGCCAAGTCGCCTCGCCTGAGCAATAAAACAGCCTCTTCTAAACCTGTCTCAACACCACCACGACCTACCACAAACTTCTTAATACCCTTATCTTCAGAATTATAAACAATATCCCCAGTTAAAAATTTAACGGTAAATTTAAGCCTTACCTCTTCACCTTTTCTAACAGGATTTCCATTCCCCTGCCTACGAATTACATACCTTAAGCCTGATCCGGTTTTTGTTACATCAAGATTATGTCGGCTGACATAAGCATCAATTTGTTCATTTTCTGTGCGAACAAGGTAACGATTTGCCTTTTCAAGTGATTTTTGAATCTCATTGGATGAAACAGTTTCCTCTCTGGATTTTCGAGGTTGATGACCACATGAGCTAACAAAAATGGCCAGAAGAAATAAAAACTGTAGTGTAAGTAAGCACTTGCTAAACATAATCAACTAACTGTTCAATTGATTTTTATAATAGGGTAAAACTTTTATTAACTGTTCAACAGCATCACTTAAAGAGGTTTTCATACTCCCACCAGCAGCATTTGCATGACCTCCTCCACTAAAGTGATTTTTAGCAAGTTCATGTACTGAAAAGCTCCCTTTCGATCGGAACGAAAACCTAATCTGATCTTTCTTTTCAGTTATAAGCACTGACATTTTTGCATTATTCATTGATAATGGGTAGTTTACAACACCCTCAGTGTCACCAATCTGAAAATTAAACCGATTCAAATCATCTTTATTTAAGGTAATAATAGCGGTTGAAAACTCATCAATAACCTGCATTCTATTGCTTATCGCGAACCCCAGAAGCCTCAAACGATCTTCAGAAAAAGTATCATAAACCTGTTGATGCACATACACAGCATCTAACCCATTTTGAATGAGTTTAGCCACAGCTTCAAAAATTTGAGGCCTGTTGATTGAATGACTAAAAGAACCTGTATCGGTCATTATTCCAGTGAAAAGTGCTTGCGCAATTTCCTGATTAGCAAAATAATCCTCACCAAATTGCATGATGAGTTCAAAAACTAATTCAGCCGTGCTGGATACTGATGTATCAGACAACATCCATTCGAAATTTTCTACCTCAGGCTCTCGATGATGATCGATTAGTACGAACGAACAATTAAGCTTTCTCAAATCATCCTGTAAAATACCAGAGCGTGATATACCATTAAAATCCAGGCAAAAGACATATTCGGACTGTTGCAATACCTGTCTGACCACAGCGGCATTTTGATCGAAAATCAAAATATTTTCCGATCCCTTTAACCAGGAAAGAAATCCAGGAAATTTATTGGGTGATACAATCGTAACTTCCTGCTTATTAGCCTTTAAAAATGCAGCCAAAGCAAGGGCAGATCCAACTGCATCGCCATCCGGATTGGTATGTATGGTTAAAACAAGTTTGTGAGGAGTTGCAATCAATTGATGAATGGCTTCAAAAAAACGGGGTCGTTCCATAAAAATTTGCAATTTGAGTACAAATCTACATATTTAGCACGGATCAAACAGGAAAATATCAGGCACATTACTTTCGTTTCAGGTTGTTTTAGCTACCATTATGCAGTTTTGTCGATATTTTAGGAAAAAGACTATTTTTGCCCCACACAATAAAAACAAATTCATGAACGGAAATCTCACATTTACAATGGTAAAACCAGCAGCTGTGGCAGATGGTCATGCAGCTGCAATTTTAGCAAAAATCACTGATGGCGGCTTTAAAATTAAAGCACTTAAAATGAATCGTTTAAGTAAGGAACAAGCAGAACAGTTTTATGCCGTCCATAGCGAAAGACCTTTTTTTAATAGTCTTGTTGCATCAATGACCGCTGGTCCTATTGTGGCAGCTCTGCTGGAAAAAGATAATGCAGTAGAAGCATTTAGAAACTATATTGGAGCAACAAATCCTGCAGATGCTGCAGCAGGCACTATTCGCAAACTGTATGGTAAATCTATTGAAGCTAATGCTGTACATGGTTCTGATAGCGATGAAAACGCGCGCATAGAATCAGCATACTTTTTCAGTGAATTCGAACGGTTTTAGTCTGACTTGACCGGAAGAAGTTGTTCAAAAGTGTTATCTGAGTAAACTAAAATAATCTTAACAATTTCTTTCTGTGAACTATTGTTTACAACTTCCTCAGCCACTGGGGAAGTTTTTTTATTTGTATGTATTTGATTTATTGTAACTTCCCTCTCAATTTCTAAAGATTTATCAGCCAATTGCTCAATTTTAGATTGTGATGAATCTTTATCAAATAGCGTTTGCTCATTACGATCTGCTGATTTTAAAGAAACGGTAATCGGTCCTCTACCCTGTATAATCCAATCCAGGTTAAATTCCGGGAAAGTTTCTTTAAGCTTAAGAATAAAATCCAGACTTGGTTTATTGCGTCCCGAAAGAAGATGAGAAATACCTGACCGCTGCACTTCCAATTGATCAGCAAACTGAGCTGCTGTAAGATTCTTCGAACGCATAATGTGTGCAATCCTATCCTTTATCATCTTATCTCACTAATAAATCATTAAACCATCTTCATGAATTATATTACAAATGTACAATAATAATTCACAAGAATAACTATCATTAAGTTACATATGTAATATGTTCGTCTGTTACTTTTGTAACTTAAAAGGATTTGATAAAACAATTGAATTACTACTTTAGGTACACTTCTTAATACATTTATAAATAGTATTTTAACAAATAAAATTTATACTGTTAAGTTTTCTGATAAGGATTAGTAAATATTAAATAATAAGTTCATATAAATTGTTTTATAATACTGATATTGAATGTATTGGAATATTTTTAATATTTTTCATCAATTCTATAGTTCTGTAATTATTGAAAGTCATCCTATCAACTGGAATACAAATGTTAATTTATAGTTTAAAATACTGTTTATCAGGCTAATTTTATTCGATACTTGATTACAAATGTTACATGTGTTATTTTAATTACATATGTAACTTTTACAATAGGGCTCTTTTTTTGGGGGTAAAAAATCCATAAAAACTTGCGCTTAAAAAAAATCGTGTATTTTTGAGTGATTATACATTAATAAAAAACAATGATATACTCACTTGTGCCTTTGCTCCTTTTCTATCTGATCAACTTACCAATCACGGTGCAAACAGCGGTTAGTTCAAATTTGCTTGAAATTTCAAACCCTGATAGTTCTCAAATCGCTGAGATGCTTAATGAAACTCATCGCATATACAGGAACGAACCTGAAATAGCGCTTCAACTTGCTGATAAAGCACTTACTGAAGCTAGTGCTGCTAATTTTGAAATGCTTCAGTCGAGAGCCTACAGCCTGAAAGGTGTAGTTTTGAAAAACAAAGGTAGATTCCCTGAAGCGATTGAATCACACCTTAATTCACTCAGAATTAATGAAAAACTCGGGGCGAAAAATGCCATGGCTAGCAATTACAATGATATTGGTATTATTTACAAAACTATGGAGGAATATGATCAAGCCTTGGATAGCTACCTTAAGGCCAATGCAATTTGCGAAGAACTTAACCTTGTTCGTGGCATAATTATGACACTTAGCAATATTGGAACAATATACGAAGCCAAGGATGAATTTGATAATGCTGTTCTTTACTATAATCGAGCGTATAAAGATGCTGTAAAAGAAGGCATTGAAGATGCACAAGCTATTGTACTCAATAATCTTGGTGAAATTTATGCCCAGCATGACAAAGGAGCTATTGCTCAGGATTATTTCCGCAGAACGCTTGCACTCGATAAAAAAACTGGCGATGAAATTGGGTCAATTTATTCCATGCTCAACCTGGCAGGAACTTTTATTGGCTCGAAAAAGTACGACAGTGCCAGTTATTTTTATAAAGAAGCAGAAGCAAAAACAATTGAGTTTGGTGCAACACAATTGCTTTCATTTGTTTACGGCGGAATGACTGAAATGTACAAGCAAAAAGGAGACTTCAAAAACGCATTTGAAACAAGTTTGAAATTGCAAACTGTAAAAGACTCGCTTTACAATGAAACACGTATGCAACAACTTTCTGAAGCTGAAACCAGGTATAATGCAGAAAAAAAAGATCAGGAAATTGCAATGCTTCGTCAGGAACAACTTCTCAAGGAACTTTCTATTCAACAACATCAGGCTGAACGTATTGCGCTGATAAGTCTTCTTGTGTTAGGCGCAATGATTATCTGGTATTTGTTTAAAAGAAATAAAGCAAGGCAAAATGAACTATTTAACAAACAGATGCTTAAGCAAAAGGAACTCCATCTTAAGGCCATAGTGGAAACACAGGAGTCGGAGCAAAAACGCATTGCCAAAGACCTGCACGATGGTATTGGCCAAACACTTTCAGGAATCAGGCTTGCGATGGAGAATATTAGTTTAAAACTAGTTGAAAAAGATGTGGAAGAAGGTGCAAAAATGAGTGAACTAACAAATACACTTGATCAGGCTTGTCAGGAAGTTAGAAGCATTTCGCACCAAATGATGCCGCGCATTTTGCAGGAAAGTGGCCTGATTCCGGCTATTCAAGATATGTTGGAGAAATCATTCCGACACTCAAAAATTTCTTACAGTTTTGAGCACTATGGTATTTCGAAACGTTTTGCTGAAAATGTAGAAATCAGCCTTTACCGAATTTCACAAGAATTGATCAACAATATTATCAAGCATTCTGGTGCGTCAGAAGTACAGGTACAGTTATTACAAAACAATAAACAATTGGTTTTACTGGTTGAGGACAATGGCAGTGGCTTTCAGTTCGAAAAACTTAAATCAAAAGGAATAGGTTTAATGAATATCACCTCCCGTGTTGAAACGGTGCATGGCGAATTTAATCTGGAACCTAGTCCCGCTGCGGGAACGCTTGCAACAATTAGAATCCCCTTAAACTAAACTTGAGGCTACTAATCAAATGGATAAAATAAAAGTAATAATTACCGATGATCATCAGATGGTTTCCGAAGGCCTCAAGACTTTGGTTGAACTTGATGAAACTATTGAGGTAATTCAAATGGCGAAAAATGGCAGAGAATTGCTGCACTTCCTTGAGTTTCTTGAGCCCGATGTAATCTTAATGGATATTGATATGCCCATAATGAATGGGCTTGAAGCTATGCAACAAATCCATAAAAATTATCCTAATTTGAAAGTCATTATCATCAGCATGCACGAAGAAAAAGGTTTGGTAAAAAAAATGACTGATGCAGGTGCTAAAGGATTTCTATTTAAAAATTCTGAAAAAGATGAACTTATATGGGCAATAAAAACTGTGCATCAAGGAGGTAACTTTTTCACCAGTAAACTAACCCTTAACCTAATAAATCCAGCAAAATCGTTGAGTCAGAGTGATGTCATAGATTTTAAAAAGGCCCTGCTCACTGATCGTGAAATTGAAATTCTGAAATTAATAGCAGCTGGATTTTCCAATAAAGAAATTGGCGATCAGCTCTTTATCAGTCATCGTACTGTGGATACACATAGAACGAATCTGATGAAAAAGCTTGAAGTAAATAATATCGCAGGTTTAATCAGGTACGCAATAAAACAAGGTTTTATTATCTGATCGGTTATTCATTTTGCGTTTATTACCTTAGATAATTAGTGCTTTTAACTTATTTAAAAGCATTACATTAACCATTAGCTTTGCAGAAGTTCAGAAATTTACACCTCACTTTTCGAGGATATGCCCAAATAAAAAAACTTCCCAAAAGATCAGCTTGTTTGAAGGCTTTGAGGTTTTCAGGCTGTTCGGGAAGTTTTATCTAATTTTTAATTATTTTAATCGATTGATAATCAGATATTGAACCAACATTTAAAATATAAAATCCCGGATCAAGTTTTGTAAGTAATCCGGAAAGCTCATTGATATTGTTTCTGTTGAGTTCAGTTGCTGCTATTTTCCTTCCTGAAAGATCGTAAACCTCCACTTGTAAAACAGTATCCATCAACAATTTAATATTCACAGCATCTGTAAATGGATTAGGACTTAATTTTAAAAATTGTGGTTCATTTGATAATTTCGAACTAAGCTTTGTAAGCACAGAATTTGCTAATTCGTAATCCGGAATACCAAATCCATAATATTCATTGGGGGCGAACACATTGTCGCCACTTTGCTTGATAGCTTCTTTTATTTCAAAGTTAGTGTAGGTGGGATTTGCCTGCCACAAGCAGGTTGACATACCAGCAATAACCGGAGATGAAAATGATGTTCCACTGCTTGTCCCAAAGCTACTTGATCCTGAGGCCACTGCTGTTCCCTGTCCCATTGCCATGATATCTGGTTTAATACGGCCATCGTATGTTGGCCCAACCGAACTAAATGAAGCTCGATTACCACTTCCATCTACGGCGCCAATTGAGAAAACATCGAAACCATCTGCTGGAGCTCCAATATATGGAAACGTAGAGGAAGAGCCAGAATTTCCTGCACTATTTACAACCAAAATTCCTTTACTGGCAGCCATATCAGCACCTAAAGAAACTACATTTGTACTACCGTCCATATCTTCATAGCTGTGATCCCATTGGGGCATATCAAAATCGATGTAGCCCAAGGAAGAGTTAATCACATCAACGCCCACACTATCAGCAAATTCAGCTGCTGAAACCCAATTATACTCTTCAATCACATTTTCGCTGAAAACATATTCTGAACGCAATAACCAAAAGGAGGCTTTCGGCGCTGTTCCGATCATTTGTCCGGGTACATTCGCTCCAATTGTGCTCAACACAGCCGTACCATGATAGCTTTCGCTGAAAACACTGCCTCCCGGATGAACAAAATCTTTAGTTCCAAGAATTTGATCATTTTGCCACAGACTGTCAAATGCAGGGTGAATATCAGCCATATCAAATCCGCCATCCAAAATAGCTATAACCATGCCTTGTCCGCGATAACCCATCTCGTGTAAAGGGATTCCATTGATCTGATTTATTTGTGTAAAGGCTGAACCATAGTTAAATACATTAGTACTCTTTTTAGTCGGATCCCAAGGCTGAACTGTAATATCATAGTTTTCATTTTCAAAAAAAGACTTTTTATCGTTATTACTTTCGATAGGCGTCATTTTAAGGGTTTCTGCAACATATGGCAAAGCGGCAATCGCATCAAGCACGTCAGCATCAGTAGTTTCTATACTCACTCCATTTATCCACTTTGAAGCAAAAAGCAGGTTGGCACCTGTATTGGCAACACCTTCCAGATATTCAGGATTAACAGGTAAATCATTTTCTTCAAAATCGATTCCCTGAGCTATACGACGTTGAATAGCACGATCAGTTAAAAATTCTTCTGGAGCATCCAGCGAATAAGGAGTCCCAATTTTATCAGTAAACTGAACCCAATAGCTATCAGGTGCTATTTGAGCATTCAATGAACTTGAGATATAAAGACTAAAAATTAGCAGCAAGAATAAATTTCTCATAATTGTAAAATTCGTTTTGTGGGCTACAAAAATAAGCGTTCTGATTAATTACCAACAATAATATGATTGTTTTCGCGATATGAGTCAGGGATTAGCTCATTTCCCAGCCAAACCTCAGCAATTTTTCTTTTAGTCTCAAAACTAACAACGTAATGTTTATGATTTTCTTGCCAAACGGCAGTTGACTCACAAATGGCCTGTTGTTTTCCATCTTCATAAAGTATTGTTAAACAGATCGGTAAAGGCAAACCACCACGATTTTCAACAACAACCTGGTTGTCCTCAGTTACTTTAACAAGAGCAAGATCAGGGTGAGCATTATTATAAAACCAAGGTTTGATAAACCAGCTCAACTCCAAGCCAGAAGCAACTTCCATGGCTCTGAAAAAATCCATCGGCAATGGATGTTTACCTGCCCACGTCACCATATAAAAGTGTAAGGCCTTTTTAAATTCTTTAGCCCCCATTGCATCCTGCAAAAAAGCGTAAGCTAATGCTGGCCGAGTGTAAGAAGCCAGCCGTAAACTACTGTAATCAGCTGATAACAAATGATTAGGGATCATGGGTGGAATATCATTTTCGTAGCCGGCAGCAGCTTCATATCCTGCAACCAAACGGCTAAGGTATCCATGATCATCATACAAGCTATCCACCATAACCTGGGGCCAAATACTTGCCCAGCCTTCGTCCATCCAGGCATATTTCTTTTCATTTGTACCCATATAAAACGGCATATAGCTGTGTGAAATTTCATGAAAAGTTAGTCCAAAAGCCTGTGCCGTAATGGCAGGGTCTCCATTATTAGCCATCATTGGAGATTCCATTCCTCCTCCCCTTCTTCCGTTCAGGAATGTAGTCATAAAAGGATATGGAAAAGATAAACCAGGCTCGTAACGCGACATATAATCAATACTTTGCCTGGAATATTGCGCAACTTCTGATCCGGAAATTGCATGTTTAGGAAATACTGCACTAATAAAAACTAATTGTTCATTCTTTGAATCAACATACATGCTGCTGGCATCCCAGTTAAAACCTTTGGCTGCGGCAAAACTAAAGTCAGGCACAGCATGTGCTTCAAATTTGTACGTCAAAGTCTGAAACTTGTTTTTGAAAATATTATCACCCTGATAATCTGATTGTTTGATGATATTAATTACCTCATCCGAAATTGATGCCTTGTCAATTCTCTCATTAATTGTTTTGGAAAAAATCTCTTTGGTGTTTTTAATTTCACCTGTGGCCCAAACAATCCAATCATACGGAACTTCTATGCTCACCTCATAATTATTCACATCATTATAAAACTCAACACTTCCACCATAATTAATCATATCCCAGCCATCAATATCATCATAAACAGCAATTTGTGGATACCAATAGGCAATAAAAAAGGATGAATCACTATATTTTCCCATTCTGATTGACCGAACCTCAGAGATTTTGGTTTCCCAGTCAAGCTTTAGCTTTATGGATTGCTTAGGAGCAAGAGATTGATCCAAATTCAAAATGAGTTTGGTTCCCTGTCGGTTCCATTTTTTATCAGTTTCATTATAGCTTTGATCGCCAATAATAACTTTGGTAATCAGCATACCATCGTGCAAATCAAGTCCTCTCAAATCCCAGTCGCGGGAGTTTCCCTTGCGAAAAATATCCTGATACAGATTAAAAACCAAGAAGCTAAGTGTATCATTGCTTTCATTAAAATAGGTAACATCTTCTAGGCCATTAAGCTTTGCTTCATCTGGATTAAAAACTCCATTAATCTTATAGTCAGCATGATTTTGCCAATAATTTTTTCCTGGTACACCATTAAGCGTTCGGGTTCCATTTTTGATTGCATTTTGAAGGTTTTTGTTTACTGGAAACGGCTGTCCGGAAAGACCAAAAGACAAATAGAAAAACAAAATACTACTGGCTACTAATACTTTAAGCTGATTCATTGGTAAAATTTTAGGGCTAAATTTAAAAAAATATCGACTACGTAGTATAAACAAATCTGTTTTCGGCAATAGCATTTTTATGAAACCATGGTAGTACTCATAGATCCTTTAAAATGTGTTATTTTGCACTTGTTTAGAAATTCGGAGAGCCATGCTACAAACCTTCAATCCATTCACCGGTAAATTAATAAAAAATTATCCGGAAAATTCAGATCAAGAAGTTACATCAATCATTGATATTCAACATAATACATATGATAAATGGAAAATTACTTCACTGGATGAACGTACAAAACTAATAGCACAATTAGGAAAAACTTTGATGAAGGAGCAGGAATCATTGGCTCAGCTAATCACCGCCGAAATGGGCAAGCCCATTACCGAGTCGCGGGCAGAAATCGCAAAATGTTCTTGGCTTTGTGAGTATTATGCCGAGAATGGAGCCTCAATGTTAGAAAATAAACTGGTAATCACCGAAGCGCGATCCAGTTATATTAGTTTTGAACCAATGGGAATTATTTTTGCAATAATGCCCTGGAATTTTCCTTTATGGCAGGCATTAAGGTTTGCCGTTCCAACTATTTTAGCAGGTAATGTCGTTTTACTAAAACATGCACCAAATGTAAATGGGACATCCCTCCGAATTGAAGAAATTTTTCGGGAAGCTGGATTCCCGGAGCATATTTTCAGAAGTGTTTTCATTCAGGCAGATCGTTCTGAAATGATTATCAAGAACAAATTTGTTCGCGGAGTTACTATCACCGGAAGTGGAAAGGCAGGAAGTTCAGTTGCCTCATTGGCAGGAAAATACCTCAAAAAATGCGTATTGGAACTAGGAGGGTCCGATCCTTTAATCGTGTTTGAAGATGCCGGATTAGCAAGCTGTTGTCAGGCTGCAACCGATTCAAGAATGATTAATGCCGGGCAAGTTTGCATTGCTGCCAAACGTTTTATTGTGCATGAAAGTCTGTTTCAGGCATTTGTTGAGCAGCAAAAGAAAGCCCTCGAAAATTTAATCCTGGGCGATCCTAAAAATCCTGAAACGCAAATTGGCCCCCTGGCACGTCCTGATTTAGCTGAACAACTTCAAAAACAGATTGATGTTTCAATGGCAATGGGAGCTAAACTTGTTTGCGGAGGAACGCTATGGGAAGAAAATCCTGCTATTTTTCGACCAACTTTAATGATTGATATACAGCGTGATATGCCTGTTTTCAAGGAAGAAACTTTTGGTCCTGTTGCTGTAGTAATGCCATTTAAAACAGAAGAAGAAGCTATACATTTGGCCAACGACACTCCGTTTGGATTAGGAGCAAGCATTTGGACAAATGATTACGACAGGACTCTGCGGATGGTTAAAGCAATCGAGGCAGGTGCTATTTTTATTAACAGCATCACAAAATCCGACCCGCGTTTACCATTTGGTGGCACAAAAAACTCTGGCTTTGGGCGCGAATTATCTTTTTATGGAATCACAGAATTTGCTAACGTAAAAACTAACTGGATACAAGCATGAGAATAGATATTATTACGCTTTTTCCCGAAATGTTTGACGGACCGTTTACCGCTTCCATCATTAAAAGAGCTGTGGACAAGCAACTTGTTAAAATTGAACTACACAACCTAAGAGATTACAGCACCGACAAACACCGAAAGGTAGATGATTATGCTTTTTCGGGAGGTGCAGGAATGGTAATGATGATTGAGCCTATTGATCGCTGTATATCAGCACTTAGGGAACATATAACCTACGATGAAATAATATACCTGAGTCCTGATGGTAAACGATTGGATCAGGGGTTAAGTAACCAGCTTTCGCTCAAAACTAATCTGATTTTGCTTTGTGGACATTATAAAGGTATCGACGAGCGCATACGTGAACACCTTATTACAATGGAAATTTCGATTGGAGATTATGTTCTTTCGGGAGGTGAGATTGCTGCAGCCGTAGTAACTGATAGTATTGTAAGGCTACTTCCGGGTGTTTTAAGTGATGAAACTTCTGCACTCTCCGACTCCTTTCAGCACGGTTTAATATCGCCACCAGTTTATACCCGCCCCAGAAAATATAAAGCATGGGAGGTTCCGGAAATATTACTTTCGGGTAATGAATCAAAAATTGAAGCCTGGAAATTGGAGCAAGCCCTTGAGCGCACTGCAAAGCGCAGGCCAGAGTTAATTGAAAAACTTAAAAAAAATGAATGATCTCTTTTTGGTTCTTAATTAATTTGTATATTTGCACTCATTTTTGAATTGAGCACACTTTATAATATCTATCACGAAATGAGCAAGAACGCCTTAATCCAGTTTGTAGAAGATCAGGTAGCCGTTAAAGATTTTCCAGCATTTAGTGCTGGTGATACCATTACCGTTACCTATAAAATTATCGAAGGAACCAAAGAACGCCTACAGAAATTTCAGGGTGTTGTTTTGCAGAGGGTTGGAGAAGGCCCTAAAGCAACTTTTACTGTCAGAAAAATTTCTAATAATATTGGGGTTGAGCGTATTTTCCCTGTCGCTTCTCCTTTTATTCAGGAGATTGAAGTAAACAAAAAAGGTTCAGTAAGAAGAGCACGTATCTTCTACCTTCGCGCACTGCGTGGTAAAAAGGCACGTATCAAGGAAGCACGCCGCTAATCAAAATTTTGATAAATTATTGGAGTCCTGGCGGTTTTCGTCAGGACTTTCTGTGTTTTGTAAATTTAATAGCTTACTTGCTTTAAGCACTCACCAAGAAGCTTATGCACCAGCACGTTGTCTCACAACTTCAAAACAAGCAATCCCGGCAGCAACGGAAACATTTAAAGAGTCGATAGCGCCGGGCATTGGAATACGCAAACTAAGATCAGCCTTGTGCAAGTAAGCCGGTGAAATCCCATCTTCTTCCGATCCCAATAATAACGCAATTGGCCCACTTAGATCACGCTCCCAAATTGTACTTTCAGTTTTTTCAGATATTGCAGCAATTCGTAAACCGCTTTCTTTTAAAAAATCGATGCTATCCTTAAGGTTTTCAGTCCTGCAAACCGCAAGATGATTCAAGGCACCTGCAGCTGTTTTCATGGCATCTGCATTAATCAAAGCGCTACCACGCGATGGAATAAGAATGGCATCAACACCAGCAGCATAAGCAGATCGTGCAATTGCTCCGAAATTTCTAACATCTGTAACCTTATCCAAAATCAACAAAAAAGGCATGCGACCTGCTTCATAAATACCCGGAATTATTTGTTCGACTGGTTGATAACTAATTGGTGAAACAAAACCGATGATGCCTTGATGATTTTTTCTGGTTACGCGATTAAGCTTTTCGAGAGGGACATATTGAACCGGATATTCCAGCGTTCGGGCTATCTTTATAATTTCATTTATCTTCTCGGATCTGTTACCTTGTTGTATGAGAATTTTTTCGAATTCCTTTCCTGAAAATAAAGCCTCTTCTATTGGGTGAAGTCCAAAAATAAATGAAGTTAAAGTTTTTTCCATTAGATAATTTTTTAGCAAAAATAGGCTTTTCAGATCGTTAGCTTTAAAAATTTAATCGCAATTTCGATTTCATTTTGAACTTTGCTTTTACTCCTGTGATTATTTAACTTCGCTGTTTCAATTACATTAACCTATGAAAACGCTTTTTTTATTCACGCTGATGCTCTCATTTACAATCGCTCAGGCACAGTTGAGTCGTCGAGCCGAAACCCAAACTGACAAGACCTTACTCAAAAACTATTTCCTTCAGCATCAGGAATTACCAGAAGCTCTGCTTCAGGAGATAAAAAACGGCAAAGTAAAAATTGAACTCACTATAAACGAATCAGGGCAAACATCTGATTTTAAAATCATTAAAAGTCTATCACCTGAAGCTGATCAGGAAACCATTCGCCTGGTAAAAAATCTAACCTGGCTTCCAGCCATTAAAAACGGGAGGCCTATCCGAGATAAACAAGAGCTTGAAGTTCCGTTTCATTATAAAAATCTACAACGTTTGCGAAACAAAGGATATGCCATACCTCTCCAATTTACAGACTATCCAAGAGGTAATTCACAAAATATCTTTAAGTTTGTCGAGCTTGAAAAAGCACCAATTCCAATTTTAAAAAACAGCATGACCCTGCATCAATATATTGTTTCAAACCTAAACTATCCTGAAGAAGCCTTCAGCAGAAGTATATCCGGCACCGTAAGGCTGGAATTTGTGGTTGAAAAAAATGGGCTTGCATCAAATATCATAGTTGCGGAAAGTGTTGGTGGAGGCTGCGATCAGGAAGCTATCCGACTGTTGCAGGGCATACAATGGATACCAGCTATAAAACGAGATAGCCTGGTAAGAAGTATAAATCATCTTGATATCTCTTTTAGCCTGGGAGACAAGCACATGCAAAATATCCCAAATCGTCAGGGAACAAGTTTTTAATTATTAATCATTCAATAAAAACCCATGAAAAAAATCACTTTATTATTATTGGCTTTCATGAGCTTACAGTTGGCTTTTGCACAAGAAGAAGAAGCTCCAAAAAAATGGAAGCGTGCAGGCGATATCGGACTTAATTTTTCGCAAAGTCATTTATCAAATTGGGCAGCTGGTGGCGATAATGCCTTAAACTGGCAAAGCATTTTTAATTACAGCGCAAATTATGCCCATGAAAAAAATAAATGGGATAATAGTATTTCGCTGGCACTTGGTTACAGTCATCTTGGCGATGCAAAAGCCATTAAAACAGACGATAAAATAGAATTAAACTCACTTTATGGCTACAATGCAGCTGAGAAACTTTTTTATAGCCTGGCCTTTTCATTTAAAACCCAGTTTGCTGACGGTTTTGATTACAAAAATGACTCAACCAACAGAATATCAGGATTTATGGTTCCGGCCTATATCACCTTAGGAATTGGTATGGAGTATAAGCCAAGTCCAGTGTTCTCAGTAAACTTTGCTCCAGTAACAGGACGTATAACCATAGTTAATGATCAGGATTTAGCAGACAGTGGCGAATTTGGCGTAGATCCTGCTGAATATGATGCAAATACGGGCGCAAAAATTGCTGATGGAAAAACTTCACGTTTTGAGGTTGGCACAAAAATAGCTGCCATTCTTGACATTAAACTTGTTGAAAATGTGAGCTTTAACTCAAAACTGGAACTGTTTTCGGATTATATCAATAATCCACAAAATATAGATGTGGATTGGCAAAACCTTATTACCATGAAAATCAACAGCTGGTTGAATGCCAACATCAGTGCTCATTTAATTTACGACGATGATATTACTATTACTGATAAAGATGGAAATTCAGGACCGAGAACACAGTTTAAAGAGGTGCTTAGCATAGGTTTATCCTATAAATTTTAATTTTTATCATGACACATATTGGCCTTTTGTCAGACACCCATGGAAGCATTCATCCACGGGTGTTTGATTTCTTTAAAAACTGTGATCAGATCTGGCATGCCGGTGATATTGGAGATGAAAACACACTCATCACCCTGCAAAAATTTAAACCAGTCATAGCCGTATATGGAAATATTGATGGCGGAAATATTCGGCTTCAGCTACCTGAGATTCAAAAATTCAAGATCGAAAATGTAAAGGTTTTCATGACACATATCGGTGGATATCCCGGAAAATACGCACGAGGACTTAAACCGCAACTTCAACATAATCGTCCTGATATTTTTGTAAGTGGTCATTCGCACATTCTTAAAATCATGCACGATAAACAACTTGGATTACTTCACATCAATCCAGGTGCTGCCGGCTCACATGGTCTTCATCAAAAAATAACATTTGTACGTTTTGCCATTGATCAGGCAAAAATTTTGGATATGGAAATCATGGAAATCAACAGGAAAACACTTGCTATCGGAGACGATCAGCTGACCTGATAAGTTTGATATCGTGCTTGATGCCACGCATAGCCAGAAACAAAAAAACCAAAGCAATCAGAGGCAGAAACACCCCAATATCATAATCTGCCTCAACAGCAGTTTTAATTTTTAGTTCTTCGGCGTAATAAAAAAACATCAGCCCAATCAATACCAAATTTAAAAGAATATTGAGCCGAACTAATCGCAGCTGACCGCCTAAGTTTTTATACATAAAAATGATCAAAAGTGGCATTACCGTCACCAGTGCTCCAATTACAGACAATGGCAACAAGAAAGCGGAAGTAAATAATGGCGTATTACCAGGCACAAAATCGTGAATATGTGTAACATAAAATGTCAGAGTATGCTGTTCGCCAAAATACTGTGCTACCGGAAAAAAAAATAATAAACCACTTGCCAAAGCAGCAAAGAAAAGAAATAAGGTTTGAATACGTTGAATCATGATAAATCGTCAATTTGTTGCGGCAAAGATAAAGAATCCGGCATTTTTTCAGCTTTCTAATTTATATCTGCCTTTATTTTTTAAAAAAAATAGGTCATTATTCAAAACTTAGTTATATTTGCAACGCTTAAGAAGAAATCCCAAATCATTTCACATAAATTTTTGGCACTTACAAAGAGCTTCGTTCTTTAACGCCACATTACGATAATCTTAGGATTTTTAAACACACCCTTAAATATTTTACTGACTAAAACATTATTCCAATGTACGACATTATTGAGCTTAACAATAAGCTTGTAGGGGAATTAAGAGAAATTGCCAAAGAACTGGAAATTCCAAAAGTAGAAAAGCTACTTAAACAAGATCTAATTTATAAAATACTTGATCAGCAGGCTCTTACCCCTCAAAAAATAGAAAAAGAAAAACCAGTTGCAAAAGAAAAGCAACAAGATGACAAACCGGAAGCCAAGAAAACAAAAAGCAGAAAACCAAGAGCAGCTAAAAAAACAGAGCAGGTTAAAAAAACTGAAGCTGTGAGTTCAGAAGAAAAGCCTTTAGAACAAAAATCTAAAGAAAGCCCTGCTAAACCTGCTAAAGAAGCTGAGGTTAAGAAGCCTTCACCAACTGTTGCAGAGCCAAAAGCCGAAGACAACAAAAAGCAGCTCATCAAAAGTGATGCGGAAAAAGCTCAGGATAAAGAAAAAAACGAAAATCGCGAACGGAGACCACGAATTTTAAAAGCTCCTTCGCTTACTCCACTTAATGAGGAATCAATTTCCTCATCGGCTTCTACATCAGCCGAACTTGTTGCCAGCAGTAAACCCGCTCCAATGCCTGAAGATGATCAGCCAAGAAATAGGACACTTCAAAAGCCTGATGATGAGCAACAAAAAAATCGTCCTCCCCAAAAATTCAGCAACGATCCGAGAAATCAGGATCAAAAACAAAACAGGGACAACACCCAGCCCCGGGATCAAAAGAAAGAATTATACAAAGAACCAGCACGTTCAAAACGCGAAGAATTTAAATTTGAATTTGAAGGAATTGTCAATGCCGAAGGCGTTTTGGAAATTATGCCCGATGGCTATGGTTTTATGCGTTCCTCTGATTACAACTACCTCAACTCGCCGGATGATATCTATGTATCACAATCGCAGATTAAGCTCTTTGGGCTAAAAACCGGCGACACAATCAAAGGAACAATTCGTCCCCCGAAAGAAGGCGAAAAATATTTCCCGCTTATTAAAGTGGATATGATTAATGGCAGAACTCCTGAAGAAGTGCGCGATCGCATTCCTTTCGATTACCTGACACCCCTTTTCCCGGAAGAAAAATATAACCTCACCGGACACAAGGATAATACCATGTCAACAAGGATTATGGACATGTTTGCTCCAATTGGAAAAGGTCAGCGTGGATTGATTGTAGCACAACCAAAAACAGGGAAAACAGTGCTGCTGAAAGAAGTTGCCAACGCAATTGCCAGCAATCATCCAGAAGCATATTTAATCATTTTGCTTATCGATGAACGCCCTGAAGAAGTTACAGATATGGCTCGCAGCGTTCGTGCAGAAGTTATTTCGTCAACTTTTGATGAACCTGCTGACAAACATGTAAAAATTGCCAATATCGTGCTCGAAAAGGCCAAACGCCTTACCGAATGCGGACACGATGTAGTAATCCTCCTTGATTCAATCACCCGTTTGGCAAGAGCTTATAATACCGTTTCGCCCGCATCTGGCAAAGTGCTCAGTGGCGGTGTAGAAGCCAATGCACTGCAAAAACCAAAACGTTTTTTTGGAGCAGCACGAAAAATTGAAAATGGCGGTTCACTAACGATAATTGCTACTGCCCTTATTGATACCGGCTCCAAGATGGACGAAGTAATCTTCGAAGAATTTAAAGGAACTGGAAATATGGAACTACAGCTCGACCGCAGATTATCTAACAAACGCATCTGGCCTGCTATCGACATTGTTTCTTCCAGCACACGTCGCGAAGATTTACTTATCGACAAGGAAGCCATGCAACGGATATGGATTCTCAGAAATCACCTTGCCGACATGACACCTATCGAAGCAATGGAATTCCTGAAAGAAAAGATGCGATTCACACAAACAAATGAAGAGTTCCTGATCTCGATGAATAGTTAATCAGATCAAAATCTTTTTTAGAAAAGCTGTTGGCTATTGCTGACAGCTTTTTTATTTTCTGAAAACTATGCTTTATACTTGCTTCATCAAAAAATCATCTTATGAATCCCGAAAAAGTATATCAGACACTCGAAAAAATTGATATCCCTTATGAAAAGTATGATCATCCCGCTACTCCCACGGTAGAAGATGCCCTACCCTATTGGGCAAAAATTGATGCCATACATTGCAAAAATCTCTTTTTTAGAAATCATAAAGGGAACAAACATTATCTTGTCATTTTCTCGTACCTCAAACAATTTTATATCAGACAACTTGAACTATTACTGAAACAAGGGAAACTAAGCTTTGCATCCGAAAAAAGAATGCTGAAATACCTGGGAATTTTGCCGGGAAGTGTTTCTCCTTTTGGGCTTATCAACGATCTGGATAATCATGTTACTGTATTCATTGACGCATCATTAACTAAATATAAAAGAATTAGCTTTCACCCCAACCTGAACACCTCAACCCTTGTAATATCAACGAAAGATTTCATAAAGTTTCTTGAGTTTACTGGAAATACATACCAGCTGATTGCGTTTAAAACGCCCGAAACATCAACATAATCGGATTACTGATAAAAAAAGTGTCAATAATTTAATGAAAAAAATTGGCCATTTTAAGCTACTTTTGTAGCATTTACTGTTAGAAAATTTTTTAAAAAATAGCTCAATATCAATGGAAAAGATCAACATAGATGTTCAGTCGGAAATAGGTGAATTAGAAGCGGTTATTATCCACACACCAGGACCGGAAGTAGAAAATATGACCCCTGAAAATGCTGCGCGTGCGCTTTATAGCGACATTTTAAATCTTAGTGTGGCATTGCCAGAATACAATGAATTTAAGGCTGTGCTCGAAAAGGTTGCACGTGTATTCGACGTAAAAGACTTATTGAATGATATTTTGCAAAACGAAAAAGTAAAAGCCAGCTTGATTAGCCGAATTTGTCGCTATGAAGCCGGTGAAGATACTTGTTCACTTATCGGTAATCTTTCAGACGAAGAATTGGCTTCTCAGCTTATACAAGGCGTTGAAATGCAAAAAGATACGCTTACAAAATTCCTCGACAATGAAAGATTTTCACTTCATCCGCTTCCAAATTTCTTTTTCACGCGAGATGCTTCTTTTTCTATGAACGACAAAGTTATAATCAGTCAGATGGCAAGCAAGGTGCGCGAGCGTGAAACACTGATCATGGAAGCCATTTTTGATTATCATCCAGCCTTTAGCACGCAAACAGTTAATCCTGTAAAGCGTTTTGACAAAAGCGGTAAAGGCACTATCGAAGGAGGCGATGTGCAGATTGCCAGGGAAGATGTTTTCTTAAGTGGAATAAGCGGCAGAACAAGCAGCCAGGGGATTGACGCCTTGCTGGAGTACATGAAAACCAAACCAGGAACCAAGCATCTGATTCTGCAAGAGTTGCCTTATAAGCCAGAGTCTTTTATTCACCTCGATATGGTATTCACTTTCCTCGACAAAGACAAATGCATGATTTTTGAACCGCTCATTCTTAATTCATCGCGCCACCTTACAATTCACATTGTGATTGAAGACAACAAAGTTGTTCAAATCAAGGAGAAAAAAAATATGCTGGACGCACTCAAGAAACTGGGTATGGATTTGGAACCAGTAATGTGCGGTGGCAAACATGACACTTATATCATGGAGCGCGAACAATGGCAGAGTGGAGCAAACTTTTTTGCTATTGCACCCGGAAAAGTAATTGGTTATGGCAGAAATACTTATACAATGGAGTCGCTTAATCAGCATGGTTTTGAAATCATCAAAGCACAGGATGTGATTCGAAATAAAATTGATGTAGCCAATTATGAAAAATACGTTATTACAATAGAAGGTGATGAACTTTCGCGTGGTGGCGGTGGTGCTCGTTGCATGACTATGCCCTTAAGTCGTAAAACTGTAGAATGGTAATGCCCCTATTTTGAGAGCAAAATCGAAACCGGCATTTTTTGCAATCAGAATTTATCTGGTGAGTTTATTGTTGTTTTTAATGCTGGTGTTTCCGATTTCTTTGATCATGTTATTCAAATATGGTCCCTTTTGGATTGAAGAACGCGGAAAACCTGAACCCATCGAAACAGTAAGCAACCAAACAGTTATGGATGGTAAGGCAAAAGCTTCTGATAGTTTGAATTCTGCCCAAGAAAATGCTGAAACCACATTAAGTTGGAATTTGGAAGCAAACGAGCAGGACAAACGTTTTGGAAATGCTGTAGGGCTGCTTTTTAGGATGATGGTGGTTAGTTTGCTTTTAGGTTTTGCTTTCAATTATCCCTTTCAACGATTTTTTCGTTTGAAACGAAAGCATAAAAAACCTTCCGAAACTCTAACTAATTTCTGCAGGAAATGGCTTTTATATGTTCCTTACATTAATGGTGCAATACTGGCTTCAGGATTCGGTATAGTATTGATTGTTATGGGATTTCAAGTTTTTGACACTAATGTAGAAAGTGAAGCCAGTAAGCAATTTTACCGTCAGTTTTTTTTCATTGCAACTTTTGCCGCCTTTCTTTCTGTGTTTTTTATGTATTTCTGGTTTCGTTTCAGGGTTAGGTTTAAATACCTCGAAGAGGTTTTCGACTCTGTTAGTCTCTACAAAAGCCGCGTTAACAAACATAAAAATCATTTGATTAACAGGCTGTGGATCAATGCTATTATGACAACCTTATTGCCACTTGTTATTGTGATTTTTTACATTTCTTTTAGTGTAAGCAGCATCCAATCCTCAATCGAGGGCTCACCCAGCAGCGAACAAGCTAAAGTATTATTTGGGAAATACCTCCAAATAATTGATCAAACAGAAATGCTATATTCAGCTAACTTATTCTATGTTAATGCTATAGATAGTTTGCTTATGTTTGTTGGTATTTTTTCCGGAATACTTATCAGCATCATTTACCTTTTCTTTTTTGTAAACTGGACCAACAAAAGTATCATCATTCCGGTGGAGGAAATTATCCTGAAAATGCGGGAAACGGGCGAACAAGAGCTAGGACAGCTAACAATTGTGCGAACGACAGACGAGTTTGGTGACCTTGCGATGGGATATAACGAAATGGCGAGTCGTATTAATAATAATATCAAGCAATTACAACAAACAACTACAGCGAACCAACGCTTTGTTCCCGCTCAATTTCTTCATTTTCTGGGTAAAAAGAGCATCACCGAAGTCAATGTAGGAGATCAGGTGCAAAAAACAATGACCGTAATGTTTGTGGATATTAAGTCATTCACAAGTCTCTCGGAGCAGATGAGTCCAAAAGAAAACTTCGATTTTCTGAATGCCTATCTGCAACATATGGAGCCAATTATACACAAACATCAGGGCTTTATCGATAAATTTATCGGAGATTCGATTATGGCACTGTTCGAAGTTTGCCCCGAACATGCTATTGATGCAGCTCGCGAAATGCAAAGCTGTCTGAAAACCTTTAATCTTCAGCTTATCGATCAGGGAAAGCAGCCAATTGAAACTGGTACTGGAATTCATACGGGCAGTCTGATTTTGGGAATGGTGGGAGGCAAAGGCAGAATGGAAGGTACTGTGATTTCTGATGCGGTAAATTTAGCTAATCGCTTGGAAGGCCTTTCAAGAATTTTTGGAGAAAAAATTATTATTTCTGAAACAACTTATGGCTCTCTTGAAAATAAAAACAAATATCAGATCACTTATCTGGATGAAGTTACGGTGAAAGGAAGGTTAAAAACGGTGAAAATTTATGCAGTAGAAGCACTTAACACACGATAATATGCAACTCAAAAAACTAAAAGAAACGGTTGAAAAAATCATTGGTAATGATAGTAAAAACAAGTATTTATATCATAATATTGATCATACATTGGATGTGCTGGATGCAGCTGAAAACTTAATTTCACGTACACAAACTGAACCTGAAACAGCGATTCTAATACGTTCTGCTGCACTTTTACATGAAACAGGAATGACACGTTCGCTACAGCATCATGAAGAAGAATCGGTTCAAATTGCTAATGAAATCCTGCCTGATTTTGGTTATTCCAGGCAACAAATCGCGAGGATAGCCGACTTAATTCTGGCTACCCAAATGCCTCAAAAACCATTCGATGATGCTTCAAAAATCCTGTGTGATGCTGATCTTGACTACCTTGGCAGAAAAGATTATTTTATCATTTCGCACAAATTACGTTTTGAATGGATCATACGTGATGGGTTCACAGAGGATTTGGTAAAATGGTACAAATCGCAAATTGTTTTTCTTGAACAGCATCAGTATTTCACTGAAGCAGCCAGAAAATTGCGTGACAAAGACAAGCAACATAACCTTCAATTGGTAAAAGAATTACTCAATACAGCGCGATAATTTTTCAATTTCAAAAAAATTAGCAGATAAATCCTATTTTTGTAAGATACAAATAAATCGCATCATGATCAAACAACTACTTCATTTCAAAACAAAACATCCTTTTTTGTTTATCATGATGATAGGGCTGTTTTTGAGGCTTTTAGCAAGCATTTTCTCAAGAGGATTTGGCATGCACGACGATCATTTTCTGGTGATTGAAGCCGCAGGTTCGTGGGTTGATGGAGAAGATTATCAGCGTTGGCTGCCCGGAAGTCCCGGAAATACAGGTCCCGAAGGACACAGTTTTTTTTATGTTGGGTTTCATTATCTTTTCCTAAGCTTTTTAAAGCTTCTGGGAATATCAGACCCTCAATGGGTTATGCTTTTTGTAAGACTGATTCATGCGTTACTTTCGTTGTTGGTCATTTCTTTCGGTTACCGAATGGCAAGTTTGATTACTGAAAAACAAACTGCCTATAGGGTCGCTTTGCTATTGGCTGTTTTCTGGTTTATGCCATTCTTAAGCGTGCGCAATCTCGTTGAAATGGTTACTATTCCATTTTTAATGTATGGAAGCCTAATCATTTTACGGCAGGAATTGATCCGCAGAAAAGAAGAACCCGGATACCATCGCACCTCATTTTTGGTAGCTGGTTTTTTTCTTGGTTTGGCATTTTCAGTTCGCTACCAAACCCTTTTCTACACAGGTGGAATAGGGCTTGCGCTTTTATTGATGAAAAACTGGAAAGGCATGCTGACAACGGCTGCAGGATTTCTGATTTCAGTTGTTATTTTTCAGGGTTTTATCGATTTTTTCATCTGGAAAAAACCTTTTGCCGAGCTTATTGCCTACGTTACCTACAACCTGAATCATGCTTATGATTACCATACCATGCCTTGGTATCATTTCCTTGTTGTACTTATTATCCTTTTTATTCCTCCTGTAAGTCTTATGCTGCTTTTTGGATTTTTTAGAGACTGGAAGCGGCATTTCTTGCTTTTTTTTCCAACTTTTCTGTTTCTGTTTTTTCATTCTATATTCCCAAACAAACAGGAAAGATTTATCCTTCCAGTAGTACCTATGATTGTAGTGTTGGGCATAAGCGGATGGGATGCTTTTAAGGCAAAATCTGCCTTTTGGCAAAAAAATAAAATGCTTGAAAGTAGATTGTGGGGATTTTTCTGGGTAATTAATATTGGTTTGTTGATTGTTTTAACGCCGATGTACAGCAAAAAAGCCAGAGTTGAATCAATGAGTCATCTCCGTAATTATCCATCGCTGGAAAAGTTTTTTATCGAAGATATTAACAGTAATATTTTGCGGTTTCCGCCAGTATTTTATACCGGAAAATGGCCCGAATATGAATATATGCTTAGCGAAAATACTTATCAAAGTATTGCCCAGGGAAATAATTGGGCAGAAGTGAATGAACAACCCGATTTTGTCTTTTTTACTCAGGATAAACAACTGGATATCAGGCTTGATTCTTTGCAAAAATACCTTCCCGGACTTGTTTATGAAAAAAGCTTCAAGCCAGGCAATCTTGATCGTTTCATCCATTGGCTAAACCCTGTTAATGCCAATGAAACCATAATTTTATACCGCAACAAAGCCAAAATACCGGAAGCTTACAAAAGATAAAAGTTTGCAATCACTTAAATATGGACCAGGAAAACGCTCGTGAACGCATCACTAAATTGAGTGATCAACTAAACAAACACAATTACAACTATTACGTTTTAGCTCAGCCTATTATTTCTGATTTCGAATATGATATGCTGATGGAAGAGCTGATAGCACTCGAAAAGCAATTTCCCGAATTAGCAGCTTCCGACTCTCCTTCGCAGCGCGTGGGTGGCGATATCACAAAAAACTTTCAGTCTTTTCCACATCGCTTTCCAATGCTTTCGCTCTCTAATTCATACAGCCGTGGCGAAATTGCTGACTTCATTACACGTGTAAAGAAAAGTACCGAAAACGAAGTGGCTTTTGTTTGCGAACTGAAATATGATGGGGTTGCGGTTAGTCTGCACTACGAAAATGGTTTATTAAAACGCGCACTTACCAGGGGCGATGGTAGCAAAGGCGACGACATTACTACAAACGTAAAAACTATCAGAAGCATCCCATTACGACTCACCGGTGATTTCCCTGAAGATTTTGAAATCAGAGGCGAAATTTATTATCCAAGAAAAAGTTTTGAAAACCTCAATGCCGCCCGGGCAGATGAGGGACAACCACTTTTTGCAAACCCACGTAATGCAGCAGCAGGAACAATCAAATTGCAGGATTCTGCAGAAGTAGCAAGGCGTAATCTGGATTGTTGGTTGTATTATCTGATAGCGGAGGATGATCAAATGCCTTACGAAACGCATTACGAAAGTCTTCAACAAGCTAAAAAATGGGGATTTCGCACCTCCAACAATGTGGCCTTATGTTCTAACGAAAATGAAATTTTTGAATTCATCAACGACTGGGAAAAAGCCAGACACGAACTGCCTTTTGATATTGATGGTATTGTGATCAAAGTAAACAGCTTTGCACAGCAGCGACAGTTAGGATTTACCGCAAAATCACCCCGATGGGCCATTGCCTATAAATACAAAGCCGAAGAAGCAAAAATCAGGTTGTTAAGTGTTGATTTTCAAGTTGGTCGCACAGGAGCTGTAACACCAGTAGCAAACCTGGAGCCTGTTTTACTTGCCGGAACTACCGTGAAAAGAGCCAGTTTGCATAATGCAGATTTTATTGCACAACTTGATCTGCACGAAAACGACCTTGTGACAGTTGAGAAAGGTGGAGAAATAATCCCGAAAATCACCGCTGTGGATTTAACAAAACGCGATGCCAACAGCAAATCAGTTAGCTTTTTGACCCACTGCCCCGAATGCAATACAAAATTAGTGCGACAGGAAGGTGAAGCAGCCTGGTATTGCCCAAACAGCGAAGGTTGTCCACCACAAATAAAGGGTAAAATTGAGCATTTTATCAGCCGAAAGGCGATGAATATCGAAAGTCTTGGCGAAGGAAAAATTGCCCTGCTTTATGATCAGGGATTAATAAAAAATGCTGCTGATTTATACAGTTTGAAATATGAAGACCTTTTTGGACTTGAGAAAATCATCGAGACAAACGATGAAAATAACCCGGGAAATATTATCACCAGAAAGGTTAGTTTTAAAGAAAAAACCAGTGAAAACATTTTAAAGAGTCTGGATGAATCGAAAAATGTTCCTTTTCACAGGGTTTTGTTTGCCTTGGGAATTCGTTTCGTAGGAGAAACGGTAGCAAAAAAACTGGCAGATGCTCTCCTGTCAATTGAAAAAATTAAAAATGCAAATTTTGAACAACTTATAGCCGTTGATGAAATCGGCGAAAAAATTGCAGCTTCAGTTCAGCAATATTTTAACGATTCGGGTCACCTTTCACTCATTCAAAAATTAAAAGATGCTGGTTTACAATTTGAGCAGGAAAATAAAATCACAGTTGACGGACCTTTAAAAGGGAAATCCTTTGTGATAAGCGGAGTGTTCTCGGTTTCACGAGAAGCCATCAAAGAATTAATTGAAATAAATGGAGGAAAAAATATTGGCTCTCTCAGCAGCAAGATAGATTATTTAGTCGCTGGCGATAATATGGGACCTGCAAAAAAACAAAAGGCGAAAAAATTGGGCATTCCCATTATCACTGAAGAAACATTGAATAGTATGCTGCAATAATCTTTTACACCGCCATCTGCTGCAAAGCCAGGTATTTGCCATTATCACGAGCCAGTAATTCTTCATGCGAACCGGATTCGGCAATTTTTCCCTTATCAATCACTAAAATCCTATCAGCCTCTCGAATAGTCGAAAGGCGATGAGCAATAATAATTGACGTACGCCCAACCATTAAAGTATTGAGTGCTTGCTGAACCTGACTTTCAGAAGCTGTATCCAAAGCGCTGGTAGCTTCGTCGAGCACCAGGATTTTTGGATCGCGCAAAATGGCACGTGCTATTGCGATGCGCTGTTTTTGTCCACCTGAAAGCTGCACGCCACGCTCGCCGACAATAGTTTGAAAGCCATCTGGAAAAGAATTAACAAACTCAAGCGCATTGGCTTTTTGTGCTGCTTCCTCCACCTGTGACGCAGTTGCTTCTGTGTTACCATAAGCAATATTCTCAAAAATTGTTCCTCCAAACAACAGCACTTCCTGTGGCACAATGGCCATTTGTTTTCTCAAGCAATTCAGGCTTATTTTGTTAGCAGGAATATCATCCAAGTAAATAGTTCCCGAATCTGGTTCGTAAAACCTAAAAAGCATCGCCGTTATGGTAGTTTTTCCTGCGCCCGAGGCTCCAACCAACGCAATTTTCTGACCTGTTTTCACTTCAAAATCAATTCCATTAAGCACCTGCACTCCAGGCCTTGAAGGATATGCAAAATTCACATTTTTAAAACGCAGGTTTCCTTTCAATTGAACCTTTTCCTCACATTCAGCCATGGTTTCCGGTTCCGTTTCTTCTTCAAGAATATCAAGCAAGCTGTCGGTTGCACCTATGGCTTTTTGTACCTGCGAATAAAGGTCTGCCATCCCAGAAATGGAAGCGCCTATAAATAAGGTATATAAAATGAACTTGAATAAATCACCCGAACTTATTCCAGCTCCTTGATTTACAAGGTAAACACCAAACCAGATAACGCCAACAATACTGGTAAACAAACTAAAAACAATCAACGAAATGAAGAGTGCACGCCATCTGGCACCTTTCAAAGCGATCCGGATTACCTCGTTTGTTGCATCAAAGTAACGCGATGATTCGTAAAGTTCATTGTTAAAAGCCTTTACATTACTAATACCCTGTAAAGTTTCTTCAACAATTACATTTGATGTAGCAACCTGAGATTGAGCATCCTTAGATAAATTCCGGACTTTTTTTCCAAAAATACGAGCTCCAATAGCTACCAACGGCACAAAGGCAAGCATAAAAAGCGTCAATTTATAGGAAATAAGAGTCAAGAGACTTATTCCACCAACTATAATAATGAGCTGCCGGATAAACTGTGCAATCGTAAAAGTAAAAGTTTCTTGTAAAACAGCAATATCAGCTGTTATTCTGCTGTTGAGCTCCCCTACTCTTCTGGCCGAGAAAAAAGCCATTGGAAGTCGTATCAGTTGATTATAAGTAGTTTGACGCAAGCGAGCCAGCATAAACTGCGTAACGATAGCAAACAAGTAAATCCTAAAATAGGAAAATACTGCATTGACAGCAAAAATTCCCAGTAAGATTAATGCAAGTTGATTTATTCGGGAGAGACTGGCATCAGGATTTGCAGCATCTAAAAGGTCACCAAGCAACATTGGAAAAGCTAAGGTGCCCAAACTTGAAATCGCCAAAGCTCCCAATCCACCAAAAAAAGCACCCCGCTTTGGCCACATAAACTTTAAAAGTGATAACAAGCGTTTAAGGCTCGTCCAACTTAGTTTTTTACTGAGTTCTTTATTTTCGTCCTGCATAAATATTTTTTAACCTCCTGATAAAACAGCTCCAATCTGTCATTGTTCATTCATAAATCAGGCACTAAGGCAGCAAATAATAAGAAACACGCATCATGCTGCTACTATCCACTGTATAATATTCTTCCAGAATTTTAGCGTATTTTTTTCTGTTTTCTTGCAGATAGAGTTGCAACTCCGAATGAATTTTTACGGCAGCGGAGTCATTCCAAATCACTTCTGCCTGAATCGCATCCTGCTCAGCGATTTCAAATTGTATTACGCCACCCGATTCCCTAACTTCATCATACACAGGAAATCCATAAGTTGTAAAATACTTTTCATTCTGCAAAGGTATTAACAACAAGAAAGCATCACCGGCAGGCTGATAGCGCAAACTACTGAAATATTTTAAAAGCTTTTGCTTATTATCATTCATAAAAAAATAGCGTTCATCAAACCCTATGGTGTCTTGAAGTCCAATACCAAGTATCGCTTTCACCTTTAGGTGAGAAATCTTAAGAGATTCACTTTCTTTCTCCGAAATTGATTTCAGCTTGTTCAAACCTTTTTCCTGCAAAGGGTTCACCAATCCATCCAGAAAAAAACCAAAATACCTTCCAAAAGGATAACTTAGATCAGTCAATTTAAGCGACCAACTAACCTTTACACCACTATCTGTTGCTTCGAAAATCCATTCGTCTGTAGCATTTCCATGATTTCCAAAATCCAATTCACTCTTTATCAATTTATAAGGTTCACTTTTAATAATTTTCAATCCACCACTTCCTCCATCATCACTTATCCAATCCAGGCTTGCTCCTTCACCAAGCTGTGATTCACTAAAATTTAAGCTCATGCGTGAATCGTCCAAATTAAAAGGACTCCATTTTTTCCAATTATTTAAATCATTTACCTGCCTGAAAACAATAACTGGTGAGGCTTCTATCACCACCGATTTGCTCGTTGAAGCCTCCTTGCGCATTATTAATGGCAAAAGCAAAGCAACAGCCAGAAAGAATAAAACTACGAAACCAATAAATTTTAGTGCGCGCATACAACAAATTTTAATTTTATCGCAAAATTTTTCTTAATAGAACCTTTAATTTACCATAATCAACTTATACGAATACAACACCCTGATTTTCTTTAAAAATAATAATTCGCCTAATTACCTATCTGCTGAAAACGAATCCGAAAATGCATTAAAAATTTTTTCAAAGGCTTCTTCTATGGTTTTTCGCGGACAGGCTACATTCATGCGCATAAACCCCTCACCTCCCGGACCGAAATCAATACCAGAATTGAGTCCAACGCTGGCTTTACTTATGATAAAATCCTTTAATTCATTATCCTTAAGACCAAATTCGGAAAAGTCGAGCCAAATTAAATAAGTCGCTTCCGGATAAATCATTTTAACCCGAGGCAAATTTTGCTTTAAAAATGAGCTTACCCATGCTACATTTGCTGCAATATATTTCAAAACTTCATCAAGCCAGCTTTCACCTTTCTCAAAAGCTGCCTGTGTGGCAACAAATCCGAATAAGTTGCCCATGTCCACATGAAGTCTGGAAATATAGGATTTGAATTGTTCCCGCAGCGTTTCGTCTTTTATAATCACAGAAGAAGATGCCATACCTGCCAAATTAAAGGTTTTACTGGCTGCGTGCATGGTTATGATATTCGAAGCCAAAGCAGAATCAATTGCTGCAAAAACATTATGCTCATTACCGGGCAAAACAAGGTCAGCATGGATCTCATCAGATAGCACCAGCAAATTATTTTTAACGCATATTTCTGCCAAACGAATTAGCTCATCTTTCGTCCATGCCCTGCCTACCGGATTATGTGGGTTACATAAAATCAACATTCTGGCTGTTTGAGCCTGCTGCTCCAATTGATCAAAATTGATGGAATATTTTCCATTCTCAAGCTTCAACTGATTATAAATCAGTTGCCTGTTATGTTCTTTTACTGCCGTAAAAAAAGGAAAATAAACAGGTGGCTGAACAATAATTTCATCCCCGGGATTTGTAAGCGCCAAAACAGCAAAATTTAAGGCAGGAACAACTCCGGGACTAAATAAAATCCACTCTTTCTCAACTTTCCAATTATGTTTTTTTTGAAGCCAGTTTATTATTGCTTGATAATAAGCATCCGGTCTGAAGGTGTAACCATAGATAGGATGCCTGGCCCGCTCGATGATGGCTTCTCTAATAAATTCGGGCGTTTCAAAATCCATATCGGCCACCCACATTGGAAGCACATCAGGATTTTTAAAAATTAATTGTCGCAGATCGTATTTAACACTGGATGTTTCTACACGATCAATGATTTTATCAAAATTATAAGTCATTGTGATAGTTTGAAACCGCAAATTAACGAAATTGCTGCAGATAAATGTCTTTATAAATTGAAGTTTAAATGCAGCAATTCTGCTTTACGCTTCATTGATGTTTCAACTTCATTAGAATAAAGCACTTAAAACATTTACTTTTGCACTTTATAAAAATATAGCATTGATCAGCAAACCACTTCAATATACTTATTTCATTTTGGTTGGTGTTTTTATTTTGCTTCTGATCATCAGCCTTCCCGACCGCAAACCTCATATTGACGATGCATGGCTTGCAGAGCATAGTTACTGGCTGCTTGAAGATGGCATGGCTAAAACAAAATTGATGACCGGTATTGCAGGAGGCGATGAAAGATTAATACTGCACCATAAACTTTTTACCATTCAGGGTGCAGCATTAATTGCGCTTTTCGGCTTTTCACTCAGCGTTCTAAAAAGCATAAGCTTACTATATCTGCTACTTTTAATTTTGGGACTTTTCCTCATCAGGAAAAATAAGCTTTGGTTTAATTCACCAGAAAGTTTTTGGATCGCACTACTTATATTTTTGGCTAATCCTATCCTTTTTGAGTTTAGCTTTGTTTTTCGCCCCGAACTTATGCTGACCTTTCTTGGCTTTGTAAGCAGCATACTGATTATCAACAAAAAAGATCAACATATTTCGAATCAAGATGCATTGTTGAGTGGTTTGGTTGCTGGGTTGGCTTTTTCAGCACACCTCAATGCGAGTATTTTTATCGCCGCTGGATTTCTGTTTTTGGTAATAAAAAGAAATTGGATAAATGCCTTCGTTTTCGCATTTGGATCTATAGCAACGAGTTTAATTTACTTTTACGATTTTCAATCCTTTAATGATTTTAATCTTTGGTATCATCAACTCACATTTATACCTTCAGAAAATAATAAGTCTGGTTTATTTCTAACGCTATTAATGAGTATTGTTGATGAGCAGCGACGCTTTTTTCATAGTCCTAAAGAAATATCTTTTACTTTACTCACCTTTTTCTCATTACTATTTTCCTGGAAAAAATTAAAAAACGAACAACGCGATTTGCTTATTTATTTGCTGCTGTTAATGATAGCAATGTCAGTGCTTGCTTTGAATAAATCAAGCAAGTACCTGATCATGCTGATGCCATTTTTAATCAGCCTGCTAAGTAATGGTATCTGGACCACCTTACAAGTTAAAAACAGATTTCGAACCTCAATGATTGGGGTGCTTATAGCAGTTTATCTCATCACTTCGATGATCTATAACCTGGATCTGAGTAGAAAAAAATACGATCCAGGTATTAATAGCAAGATAAGTGAAAATTACGCTGGAGCAAAGACTATCAAAATTAGCGTTATTGCTCCTATGGCATTTATTTTCAATGAAATAGATAAATATAATCGCATAGTAAGTTTGATGTCGTTTAATGAAAGACAAAAACTTGAACCTGATTTAAGGGGCAGAGCGTTTTTAATTAAAGCTAAAAAAGAACAAATTCAACTTATGTTGATCCCTGAGCATTACCAGAAAAAACTTGCTTTGGATTCATTTTCACTAAATGATACGGTTGCCGGCTTTACCTTAGTCGAAAACAATCAAGATTTAATGGTTTGGACTACTCAGCCGGATAAGCTTCCAATTGAAAAATCCATAACAAGTTATAAAAAAGGGCTTTTTGTTTACTATGGGGCTTTTGATTAGTTTTCTGTGCTCAACAATTCATGGCTAAAGCGTGAACCAAAAACATTAAAAAAAACTGAGGTTAAATGATTCTTTCTGATAAAGTTGATTGCCCCATTAATATCATTTTCACTGGCCTATACTTTGATATATTTTACAGATTATTACTGGTACCTCTAATTTCTTCCACGGCCCGGTCTTTGATTTCCTTCATTTCTGACGCGCTCCAAAACCTTCGATCTGAAGGTTTCTTCAGCTTTATAATACCTAACAACCTTGATTGGTGGCAGAAACTCACGAATTGCCGTTATAAATTCCAAACGAGCATCAAGTACCTGTTGCGCCTGTTCTATCCGATGATCAATAAGTTGATTCAATTCGTTATCTGTCATTTCTTCCGGTAATTTAGCTGCTTTATCCAACGAAACCCTTCTGGCCTTTTTTTGCTCTTGCAATCGCTTCTGATACAGCTCGTAAACAGGCCAAAACGCTTTCGCTTCCTGTGGTGTAAGATCAAGTTCTTTGGTAAAAAAACCAACCTTAACCGCTTCAATTCTCTTCATCGCTTCTTCTCTTCTTTCAAAGTTCTGGGCAATCAATGATTGAAGTAGCAACACTGTGCTAATAAACAACAAATATTTTTTCATTTCATTTAGTTTTTAAAATTCAAATTCTTCAGCTTCAAGTAAATAAAGTAATAGGTATTCATTTGGTATTTCATCTAGCCATAAAGTATCGGCAGCAATGCTTTGATCAAACGCGTTTGTGGTATCATAAACTGATTTTTTATGCATGGTATCACCCGTGAAAGCGTATTCCCCATGTTGAAACTGCTGATTTTTCGAGGTGTCTGCATATTGCCAAACAAAATACAGGCCAACAAAAAGAACCGAAGCAGCCGCAACACTATAAAGCCTTCTGCGCCATTGCATTTTAATTCGATTTTGCTCATCCACCTGCTTTAGCATTGTTGTTTTAAGCTTCTCAAAGTAATCTTCTGGTACATTACTAAAATCCTTTTTCAAATGCTTTTGCCCTGCTTTTAAACTTTTTAAAAAATCGTCATTCATATTGATTAAGGTATTGTTCTATTTTCTTTACTGCCTGATGATAAGTCGCCTTTATTGTTCCTTCTGCCAGTTTAGTAATTACTGATATCTCCTTGTGCGTCATTTCGTTATAATACCTCAAACCAAAAATCAACCGCTGCTTTTCGGTGAGATGTTTCAAGGCCAATTCTAAAAGCTGTGTAGGATCTTTTTCTATTGCATTATTAGTAAAACCTACAGTCTCGTCTCCATTCTCAAGACGGAATTTTCTATGTTTTTGCTGTTTTCGGATGTGCATCAATGCTTCGTTGATAGCAATGCGAAAAAGCCATGTTTTAATGGAAGCGTTTTCTCTAAACTGATCCAATTTTTGCCAGGCCTTCATAAGCGCATTTTGAAGCACATCATCAGCATCTTCATGATTCAACACCATACTTCTGATTTGCAAATACATAGCCTTACTATAGGTTTCGATGAGGGCTTCAAAATGCTGCTTTTTATCTTTCATTAAGCTCAAAGAACTTGAATCTTTGGAAAATAATTACCTCAATACAATGGTGATTGTTCTGTCACCTATACTTAACTCGGCCAGATTATCGCATTCGCCATCTCCATAGTCAAGAATCCTGAGCTGATTATTAGCAGGAGTAATCTCAACTAAACCGCTTACAGGATATCGGCAACTTAATTCACGCCTTAAAGGTTCAATGATCTCCCGATTCACTTGCGCACCTAAACTACTTGTATAACTTCCCGAACCCTCGATCAAATAAACATCATCGCGCCAAAAAGGTGTATGATAACCCTGTATCCAAGTCCTGATTCTGCTTGATTGCCAATTGAATATCGTGCCATCGATCATGCTAACCTGTCCTTCAACCTCAATTTGATACCAAATATGTTGTTCTTCATTCATTCCCATATTTTCAACATTCCGGAAACCAGTTACATGATTGTCATTCACATAATAGTTATCAAAACCAGTTATGATAACAGTTCCTGCCTGCCGGTAACGCCCATTGAAGGTGATTAATATTTTTCCCCTGCGGTATTTTCCATCGCGACACAAACAGTTTTCTTCACCAAAGTCGATTGTAAGTAACCTTGGCATCACAGTGGTATCAAGTGTGATAGAAACACAATCACCAAAACGAATAAAATCGCTATCGGTCGACTTTAAGTCTATACTTTGCAGGTCGTAAGCCTGATCAGCCATATCATGAAGCTCATCATAGGTTTGTTCTACAAAACTTTCATTCAATGAAGCTGTTTCTTCAGAGCCTGAATTTTCCTGTGCTTCTTTTTTACAAGAGAATAAAACGACTGCACTCCACAATATCAGCGAAAGAATTTTTAATGTTTTCATAAATTTTTGTCGTATTAAAGTTAATCTGTTAATTAGATGCTTTTCCAAACAAAAGGTTTAGGCTCAAAAATATTTTTCAGATAACTTATATAAAAGTAGTCAATTACAATGCTAAAAACTGCTAAAAATGTCGTTTTTTTGCAAATACATTAAAAGCCTTCACCATGAATGACCTCAGTAATATTTCCTCGCTTCGTTTAGGCATCACAGCCGGAGGGCAATTAGCAAAAATGCTTGTTTTAGCCGCAAGCAATTGGGATATAAAGACTTATGTGATGGATGCCGATTCAGATTGTCCGGCAGCACATAATTGCACCAAGTTTTTTAAAGGCAGTCATACTAATTTCGAAGATGTTTACCGCTTTGGTCAAGAGGTTGATATGATTACCTACGAAATTGAAAGTATTAATGTTGAAGCACTTAAAAAGCTAAAAACTGAAGGAAAAGTAATCCTTCCTGATCCCGCAGTTTTGGAAACCATTCAAGATAAAGGCTTACAAAAAGATTTCTTCGCCTCACATCAAATCCCAACGGCTGAATACAAAAACTATGCAGGTAAACAAGAAATAATAACTGCCATCGAATCAGGTCAACTTGCATTTCCGTTTGTGCAAAAAATCCGAAAAGGCGGATATGATGGCCGTGGCGTGTTAGTTGTTAACGACTTGACTGATCTTGGCAAACTGTTGGATGCCCCTTCTGTCGTTGAAAAAAGAGTAACGATCAAAAATGAGATTTCAGTTATTGCCGCCCGAAATATTCTTGGCAAAGTGAGCCATTTTCCGGTGGTCGAAATGGCTTTCAATCAGGATGCAAATCTGGTCGAAAAGCTAATTTGCCCTGCCGCAGTTTCAGAAAAGATTTCGAAAAAAGCAGGGGAATTAGCTGATAAATTGATCGCCGCATGGGATATAGTAGGTCTGCTGGCCGTAGAAATGTTTATTGACGAAAATGATGAAGTTTGGGTTAATGAAGTTGCACCCCGCCCTCACAACAGCGGGCACCATACCATTGAAAGCGTTGTGACTTCTCAATTTGAACAATTATTGCGAGCCATTCTGGGACTTCCATTAGGCAGCATGGAATTGAAAATGCCAGCTATAATGCTCAACTTACTTGGAGCAGCCGGCCATGAAGGAGTTGCCAAGTATGAAGGTTTAAGAGAAGCCATGCAAATTGAAGGTGTTAAGGTGCATCTTTACGGGAAAAAAATCACTAAGCCCTTCCGAAAAATGGGACATATTACTGTACTCGCTCAAACCAGAGATGAAGCCATCAAAAAAGCTAACCAGGTAAAAAATCTTATTACAATCGTTGCTTGAAATAAACCATACACAGATGAAAAAACCACTTATCAGCATCATCATGGGATCCGACTCCGATCTTCCGGTTATGCAGGAAGCTGCTAAAATGCTGGATCAGTTCGAAATACCTTACGAAATATCAATTGTTTCGGCACACCGCACACCTAAGCGGATGTTCGATTTTGCCGTAAATGCCCACATGCGTGGTATCAAAGTAATTATTGCTGGTGCTGGAGGAGCTGCTCACCTTCCAGGTATGGTAGCAGCAATCACCCCATTGCCTGTAATTGGAGTACCCATAAAATCAAGCAATTCGATAGATGGCTGGGATTCTGTTTTGTCTATCTTACAAATGCCAGGCGGTGTTCCTGTTGCTACTGTCGCACTCAATGGGGCAAAAAATTCAGGCATACTAGCAGCACAGATAATTGGTGTTAAGGATGATGTTGTTCAGCAAAAAATATTGAAGTATAAAAATGAGCTGAATGAGGCTGTCTTGGAAAAAGTAAAACATTTGCAAAATAAAAAGGCGACCCCATCACAGGATCACCTTCAAGATAAATAATTTACTTAATTCTTTAGCGAACAATTAACTTCTGAATATTTTTACTTGTTTCTGATTCACTTACAATTAAGTACATTCCAGCTTCAAGTTCACTCAAATTGATTTGATTTGCTCCAACAGCCACTGCAACAGTTCTTATATTGCGGCCGTTGAGATCAAAAATAGAGATTTCGCTGTTTTGTTGTGCATTGATAGTCAAAAATTCTGTAGTTAAAGGGTTAGGATACATCTGAAAAGCTTCTGCTGTTTGAGTTTCGAGACTACTTACAACTGTTACTTTAAAAGCAGCAGGCAATGAAATGTCATCTACTACAACATGGTAATCACCAACTGTGGCATCAAAAGGGATATTAATAACTGCCTGAAGTTCCAAATCAGAACTTACTGAAACTAAGGTTGCACCATAAACTTCGTTCATATTATTAATATTTACAATCGAAACTTCTGGAAAACCCACTGTCCAGTTGGTATTTGCCCCAATAATGGTTAACTCTGGACTACTTCCTTTCTCGGCTTCGTTTGGATCAACAGAAACCAACACAGCAGGCAAAGCGAGGTTAGCAAATAAATTTGTTGTATAAATTTGATCACCAGAAGTTGTTCCGTTACCATTTGCAGCATTAACAGCTGCATAAAAGTGCACTTCTGTTTGATCCTCGGGTGCAGTCCAATTAACAGCCCACGAAGTATTGTTCCCACCACTATTACCGCCTGTAGTGTGCGTAACAGCATTACCACCACCAATCAGTTTGGTTCTGGCTGCATCCGAAATGACAAATCCACCAAGTTTGTTCCCTGAAGGAGTTTCTGCTGTTAACTCAAAGCCAAATTTTCCGGCACCGCTATGTGCAGCATTGACGGTTATTTCATAGGTTTCGCCTGGAGTAAAACCATTGGATGGTATGTTCGAGCTGATCCATCCGGTTTGTGCAACTGCTGTTCCAGTATGGCAAGCCGTACATGTTGCACCGCCATCGCCGGGACTACCTGATCTCCCTCCCGGACTACCTGAACTATTAGCAAATAATAGCGCCGCAAATGGAATTAAAAGTAAGTAGTAAAATTTGTAGATAGTTTTCATAAGATTTGATTTTTGATTTTAATTTAGGTGCTAAAGTACTTAAACACCTGATACCAATAAAATGTTTAAAGCTCAATTAACACTTTCTTATGAAAAAATAAAGGAATGGGCTTTGATAATGCCGCAATTTACATTTTTTCAGGCATGTTTATACCCAATAACCCGGTTGCAAACTTCAACATGCTGGCTGTTAAATCACTAAGCCGCAATCGCAATAGTTTTCTGGCCTCATCACTTACTTTTAAAATGGGATTATCCTGATAAAACTGATTATACTCTTTTGCTAAGTCGTAAACATAATTTGCAATAAGAGCAGGGCTTCTGTTTATCGCAGCTTGATGTAAAATATCACTCCAATTGTGCAATATCACCAAAACAGACTTTTCTTTGGGCATCAACTTGATTGACTGCATATCAGGCGAACTCCAATTCAGTTGACTTGCTTCAGCTTTTCGCAAAATAGATTTAATCCTGGCATGCGTATATTGAACAAAAGGTCCTGTATTGCCATTAAAATCAATGGATTCAGCAGGATTAAACTGCATGGTCTTTCTGGGATCAACGCGCAACATATAATATTTTAGGGCAGCCATTCCGATATCATCAAACAATTTATTTGCTTCTGAAGCAGGCAGTTCATTTCCTTTTCCCAGCTCTTCCGACATTTTACGAGCGGTTTCAACCATTTCATCCATTAGCTCATCGGCATCTACGACTGTTCCTTCGCGTGATTTCATTTTTCCTTCGGGCAATTCTACCATCCCATACGAAAGATGTTCTATGCCATCTGACCAGGATTTACCCAAGCGACGCAGAATTTTCTGAAGCACATCGAAATGATAGTTTTGCTCATTTCCAACCACATAAATTAGTTTGTCAGCATCATAATCATCATACCTAAGTTGAGCTGTACCAATATCCTGTGTCATATAAACCGAAGTACCATCTGCTCTCAATAAAAGCTTTTCATCGAGCCCCTCATCAGTAAGATCGCACCATACCGACCCATCCTCTTTTTTTTCAAACACACCTTTTTCAAGACCTTCCAAAACCAATTGTTTTCCTAATAGATAAGTTTGTGATTCATAATAGATTTTATCGAAGTCGATGCCCAAACGTTTGTAGGTCACATCAAAACCCTCATACACCCATCCATTCATTTTTTCCCATAATGCCCTCACATTTGGTTCGCCCGCTTCCCATTCACGAAGCATTTGCTGAGCTTCCACTATTAAAGGAGCCGTTTTAGCCGCCTCATCCTGCTTATATCCCTTTTCTACTAGTGATTTTTGTTCGGCTTTGTAGGTTTTATCAAAAAGAACATACAGCTCTCCAACTAGCTTATCCCCTTTAATGCCAGCAATTTCCGGAGTTTTTCCTTTTCCAAATTTTTGCCATGCAAGCATAGATTTGCAAATATGAATGCCACGGTCGTTTACCAGATTCACTTTAAAAACATAGCCACCATTTGCTTTCAGGATTTCAGCAACACTCCAACCCAATAAATTATTGCGAATATGCCCCAGATGAAGCGGTTTATTGGTATTTGGCGAAGAATACTCAATTACAATAGTCTCATTCTCATCAATGGTTTGCTGATTAAAATCCCTTTTGTTTAGGCTGGCATACATCCAGTTGAGCCAGTAATCGTCATGAATAACTAAATTCAGAAATCCTTTAATCACATTATAGGATTGAATCATTGGGCTTTCAGCAATTAATGCCTCACCTATTTCTTTGGCCAATACTTCAGGATTTTTTTTAATCAGCTTCAAAAAAGGAAACACTACCAAAGTTAAATCTCCTTCAAATTCGGGTCGGGTTTGCTGAAAACTAATAGCATCAGACTTGATTTCCAGTTGATAACTTTTATTAAAAATATTCAGAAGTGCTTCCTTTAAAATATCTTCGACCATAATTTACTTTTCTTGCAAAATTAGCGATTTTACAACTACTTGCTATTACAGTTGCAATTAACACAATTTCAAAATATTTGTTATTTTTTTAACAATGTAAATTATTGTTTAACAGCTTTTTAAAAATTAGGTATATTATTTTTTTCTCAAAGTGTTCGTTTTTAAGACAATTCCATTTAAATTTGTGCCATACTTCACAGAAATTATAACCACAAAAATGCTCTTATGAAAAAAAATGTGATCATTATCGGTGCGGCTGGTAGGGATTTTCACAATTTCAACACCTATTACCGTGGAAACGAATTGTATAATGTTGTTGCTTTTACTGCAGCTCAGATTCCTGACATCGACGGCAGAAAATACCCGTCAGAACTTGCAGGTGATTTATACCCCGAAGGAATTCCAATTTATGCAGAGGAAGATCTTCCAAAACTAATTAAAGACCTCAAGGTTGACGATTGTGTGTTTTCATACAGCGATGTGCCTTACAATCGTGTTATGGGAGTTAGTGCTATCGTAAATGCTGCCGGCTCAAATTTTGTTTTGCTCGGACCAGCTGATACTATGGTAAAAAGCACAAAACCTGTTATTGCAGTTGGTGCTGTGAGAACAGGTTGCGGAAAAAGCCAGACCTCGCGCAAAGTGATTGAATATTTAATGGCGAAAGGTTTAAAAGTAGTTGCCATTCGTCACCCCATGCCTTATGGTGATTTGGTAGCTCAAAAAGTTCAGCGTTTTGCTACAGTAGAAGATTTGGCCAAGCACAAATGTACCGTCGAAGAAATGGAAGAATACGAACCACATGTAGTTCGTGGAAACGTTATTTATGCCGGAGTTGACTATGAGGCAATTCTCCGTGCTGCCGAAAATGATCCCGATGGTTGTGATGTAATCCTTTGGGATGGTGGTAATAACGACTTCCCATTTTATAAGCCAGATTTGAATATTACAGTGGTCGACCCACATCGTCCTGGCCACGAATTAAGCTATTATCCGGGTGAAGTTACCCTGCGCATGGCTGATGTTGTGGTTATCAACAAAATGGACAGCGCTGCGCCTGAAGCCATTCAAACTGTCCGCCAAAGCATTGCAAAAGTCAATCCAACCGCAGTGGTTATTGATGGAGCTTCTCCAATTAAAGTGGATGACCCGGCTATTATTAAAGGGAAAAGAGTTCTTGTTGTCGAAGACGGCCCAACCCTCACTCATGGTGAAATGAAAATTGGCGCTGGCACAGTAGCTGCTCAAAAATTTGGCGCTGCTGAATTAGTTGACCCACGTCCATTCCTGGTTGGAAAACTTGCTGAAACTTTCCGGATTTATCCTAATATAGGAACTTTGCTTCCTGCAATGGGTTATGGCGAACAACAACTTAAGGATCTGGAAGCTACGATTAACAATACCGAATGTGATGCCGTTATAATTGGTACACCAATTGATTTGAACCGCATTGTTAAAATCAACAAACCTAACACACGGGTTTATTATGACCTGCAAGAAATCGGCTTCCCGAACCTTGATGAAGTACTTACCGAATTTGTTGAAAAACAAAATTTATAAGCAGATTAGTTCAATATCTAATTGTCTTAAAAGCCGCTCCTAGTGCGGCTTTTTTTGCTTTTTAGGATGAGATATTAACATTAGTCCTTAAAAAAAATTAAAAACTCAATTATCCTAATCGATAAATTGATTTATGTTTGCGCTCCGAACGCTAAAAACAAATCATATGCATTCGGTTCTTCTTCCTCTGGTTATCACTACTGACAGCCAATTACTGTTAGATAAGATATTCTTTAAGACGGCAATAGCCGTCTTTTTTTTATCCATTCAATTCATCATCAAATGAAAGATCGTTCATACCCAATAGCAAAATTATTATTAACAGATGGCACCCAAATTGATGGAAAATCATTTGGCTTTCCTTCTTCAACAAGTGGTGAGTTGGTTTTTAATACTGCTATGACAGGATATCCGGAAAGCCTTACCGATCCATCTTACAAGGGTCAAATTCTTGTGCTCACCTACCCTTCCATAGGAAACTATGGCGTTCCTGCTAATATGAAAACTGATAAACTACTTCAATTTTTCGAGTCAGAAAAAATTCATATTTCCGGATTGATAATTTCTAATTATTCAGAGGATTATAATCATTGGAATGCCGTTAAAAGTTTAGGAGAATGGCTTAAGGAAGAAAAGATACCGGCCTTATTTGGAATTGATACGCGATCGCTAACCAAGTTAATTCGTGAAAAAGGTGCAATGCCGGCTAAAATCATTCACGAATCAAATGAAGATATTCCGTTTGAAGATCCCAATGATCGCAATCTTGTGGATGAGGTAAGCACGAAAGAAATTATTGAATATGGTGATGGGAATATCAAAATTGCCTTAGTAGATTGCGGCGTTAAAAATAATATTATCAGGTACTTGCTTCAATTTGACACAAGGATTATCAGGGTTCCATGGAATTATGACTTTCGAAAGTTGGACTATGATGGTCTGTTTATTTCAAACGGACCGGGAAACCCTGAGAAATGCGAAGCTACAATCGAACATTTGAGATCTACCCTTAAAAATGAAAAGCCAATTTTCGGAATTTGCCTGGGACATCAGCTGCTTTCGCTGGCTGCAGGGGCAAAAACTTATAAATTAAAGTTCGGCCACAGATCACATAATCAACCTGTTTTGCTTAATGGAACTCAAAAAGCATATCTCACTTCACAAAATCATGGCTATGCAGTAAGCGAAGAATCCATTCCACAAAAATGGGAAAGCTGGTTTACTAACCTTAATGATTTATCAAACGAAGGAATCCGACATCAAACCAAGCCCTTTTTTAGCACACAGTTTCATCCTGAAGCATCAAGCGGCCCAACTGATACTGCCTTTCTTTTCAACACATTTATTCAAACCATCGAGCAATGCAAAAATCAATAAAAAAAGTCCTTGTTCTTGGCTCCGGAGCGCTCAAAATTGGCGAAGCGGGCGAATTCGATTACAGTGGATCGCAGGCTTTGAAAGCACTTAAGGAAGAAGGAATTACTACCATCCTAATAAACCCCAACATTGCCACCGTGCAAACTTCCGAAGGAGTAGCTGATAGAATTTACTTTTTACCTGTTACTCCATTTTTTGTTGAACAGGTGATAAAAAAAGAAAAACCTGAAGGAATTTTATTGGCATTTGGAGGTCAAACAGCACTCAACTGCGGTTTGGAACTTTACAATAAAGGAATTTTAGATCAACATGATGTAAAAGTTCTGGGCACTCCTGTTAAAGCAATCCAAGAAACTGAAGACCGACATCTTTTTGCTGAAATGTTGGATGAAATCGGGATAAAAACAGCCCGATCCCTTTCTGCAACATCTCCTGAAGAAGCTATCGATGCAGCTGAAACAATAGGATACCCCATCATCATCAGGGCAGCTTATTCATTAGGTGGCCAAGGAAGTGGATTTTGCCATAATCGTGAGGAACTAATACAAAAAATTCATCAGGCATTTTCGTACAGCCCTCAGGTATTAATTGAAGAATCCTTAAGAGGTTGGAAAGAAATTGAGTATGAAGTGGTTCGCGATCAGTTCGATAACTGTATTACAGTTTGTAATATGGAAAATTTTGATCCGCTTGGGATACATACCGGAGAAAGTATAGTCGTTGCTCCTTCACAAACCCTCACAAACAAAGAATATCACAGCTTACGTCAGATTGCTATCAATATCGCTAAAAGAGTTGGTATAGTTGGCGAGTGTAATGTTCAATATGCCCTTGATCCTAAATCAGAAGAATACCGTGTGATTGAGGTAAATGCCAGGCTTTCGCGTTCAAGCGCACTGGCGAGCAAAGCTACAGGGTATCCATTAGCATTTGTTGCAGCTAAACTGGCATTAGGATATGGCTTGCATGAACTCAAGAATGACATCACCAAAACCACTTCTGCTTTTTTTGAGCCGGCATTGGATTACCTGGTAGTAAAAATTCCGCGTTGGGACTTGGGTAAGTTTCAGGGGGTAAACAGAGAAATTAACTCCAGCATGAAAAGCGTTGGAGAAGTAATGGCAATAGGACGTTCTTTTGAGGAGTGCATTCAGAAAGGTCTGAGAATGATTGGTATGGGCATGCATGGCTTTGTTGCCAATCATGAGCTACCCGACAGCAAACTTGAAGATGAACTGATTAATCCCAAAGACACACGTATTTTCTGGATTGCTAAAGCTTTTGATCAGGGATGGACTATTAACCAGATTCACATTGCAACAAAAATCGACCCCTGGTTTTTAGCTAAACTCAGAAATATTCATCTACTCCAGCAAAAACTGATGAATTACAGAAACATCGAAAGTATTAATAATGAATTTTTGCTTGACCTAAAAAAGGCAGGCTTCTCTGATTTCCAGCTGGCCAGAATTATTTATAATGAAACTGATTCTGAAATTATTGAGAAAAAAATTAGAGCAATCAGGAACTATCGTACAGAACAGCAAATCCTTCCCTTTGCGAAACAGATCGATACCCTGGCAGGAGAACATCCGGCACAAACCAACTACCTCTATTTTACTTATCATGGCAACAGTCATGATATCGCTTTTGAAAAGGATAAGCAATCGGTAATTGTTTTGGGTTCTGGTGCTTACCGGATTGGAAGCAGCGTAGAATTCGACTGGTCTGCAGTAAATGCAATCAAAGCTATTGAACAATCAGGCTACCGATCGGTGATGGTTAATTTTAATCCGGAAACGGTAAGTACTGATTACGACAGCTGTAATCGGCTGTATTTTGATGAGTTAAGTCTAGAGCGTGTGCTGGATATTATAACCCTCGAAGATCCGAAAGGCGTTATTGTGAGCACTGGAGGTCAAATACCCAACTCTCTGGCTATGAGGCTACAATCCTATAATGTTCCGATTTTGGGCACTTCGGCAGATTCAATTGATATGGCCGAAAACAGGCATAAATTTTCTGCATTGCTGGATGAATTAAAAATTGACCAACCGGCATGGAAAGAGCTTAGCAGTGTTGATGACATTGAAGCATTTACCAATTTGGTTGGATACCCTGTATTAGTGAGGCCGTCATATGTGCTTTCGGGGGCAGCCATGAATATTGTTTCAAATCATAGCGAACTCAAACATTTTCTTGAACTGGCTACACAAGTTTCTAAACAGTATCCGGTAGTTGTATCAAAGTATTTGACCGATACCAAAGAGATAGAATTTGATGCCGTTGCTGATCATGGAGAAATTATTGTTTATGCCATATCTGAGCACATCGAATTTGCTGGTGTTCATTCCGGAGATGCTACCATTATGTTTCCTCCTCAAAAAGTTTATGTCGAAACCATCAGAAGGATTAAGCGAATAAGCAAGCAAATAGCTCAGACATTAAACATCAGTGGACCATTCAATATACAGTTCTTGGCGCGCGACAATGATGTTAAAGTAATTGAATGTAACCTCAGAGCCTCAAGAAGCTTACCTTTTGTTTCAAAAATTCTAAAAACCAACTTTATCGAACTGGCAACCAAGATTATGTTGGGTCAGAAAGCTGAGAAACCTTTTAAATCATTGTTTGAATTAGAGTACATTGGTGTTAAAGCCCCGCAATTTTCTTTTTCGCGATTAAGTAAAGCCGACCCTATTTTAGGCGTAGATATGGCTTCAACAGGAGAGGTGGGATGCATTGGCGACGACTATTACGAAGCAATCTTGAAATCGATGCTGGCTGTTGGATTTAAAATTCCTAAAAAAGGAGTACTCATTTCTTCTGGCACAATGCGAGACAAAATAGAACTACTGAAAAGCTGCCAATGGCTTGCAGAACATAACTTTGCTATTTATGCTACAAAAGGCAGCCATTTCTTTCTGAACGAAAATGGGATTTCCGCTTCACTTGTAAATTGGCCAGACGTGAAGGAATACCCCAATGCGCTTGATTTAATCAGCGAAAAGAAAATTGATCTGGTAATCAATATTCCTAAAAATCTAAGTTTTGAGGAGTTGTCGAATGATTACACCATCCGCCGTGCAGCTGTTGATTTTAACATCCCATTAATTTCGAATGCAAGGCTGGCAAGTGCATTTATCTACAGCATTGGCAGATACAATATTGAGGATCTTAAAATAAAAGCCTGGGACGAATACTAAAATATTTGCAGTTATTAACAAATAATCATCATATTGTGAATAAAAAAAGTTAACTCCTTCAACAATATAACTTAGATTTGCATCCCGATAAATATAAACTTATGATAACGTTATTCGGACATTTTAAAACCCTAAAAAACCAGCATTTACTTCTTTCATTTATAGATAATTCGACGGCTTTAGCCGTCTTTTTTTTGTCCTCTTTGAAAAATATTTCCTTCAATAATCCCTTAAATCCAAAAATGATCAATGAAAAACCGCAGTCTTGTTTCCATCAATGATTACTCCAAAGAGGAGATCATGCAAATTCTGGAAATAGCAGCAGAATTTGAAAAAGAACCACACCAAAATTTACTGAATGGCAGGGTAATAGCCTCCTTGTTTTTCGAACCATCTACACGTACACGCCTAAGCTTCGAAAGCGCCATTCAGAAAATGGGCGGAAATGTAGTTGGCTTTAGCAGTGCTGCTACTTCGAGCGTTCAAAAGGGCGAATCACTCAAAGACACCATTTTAACAGTTTGTAACTATTCTGATCTGATTGTAATGCGACATCCAGTTGATGGATCGGCGCGTTATGCCAGTGAAGTTGCCAGCGTGCCTATAATCAATGCAGGTGATGGCGCAAATCAGCATCCAACCCAATGTTTACTCGACCTCTACTCGATCAAAAAAACTCAGGGTACACTCGAAAATTTAGAGGTGACTTTTGTGGGTGACTTAAAGTATGGCCGAACGGTTCACAGTTTGGTAATTGCTCTTTGCCAATTCAATACGAAGTTTCATTTGGTTTCACCTGTTGAATTGAAGTTGCCAAGCGCTGTAAAAAGACACATCAAAGAAGCTAATCTTCAATACGAACAATATACTGATTTTAGTGAAGTGATTCCAAAATCAGATATTATCTACATGACACGCATACAACGTGAACGCTTTCCTGATCCGCTTGAATACGAAAAAGTAAAAAATGCTTACATTCTCGACAACAGCATGTTGGATAATTCACGAGAGAATTGTCGTGTGCTTCACCCACTGCCACGTGTAAACGAAATCAGCGTAGATGTGGATAGCAATCCCAAAGCCTATTACTTTGAACAGGCACTGAATGGCGTATTTGTCAGACAAGCTTTGATTGCTGCTATATTAGGACTTAAGTAGAATTGTAAATAATTGAATATCATGAATAAAAAGCGTAAAGAATTAATTGTATCGGCCATAAGTAATGGAACGGTAATCGATCATATCCCGGCTAATAAATTATTTCAGGTCATACGTATTCTGGATCTCGAAAAATCGGACAAAGAAGTTTACTTCGGGACTAATCTGGAGAGTAAAAAATATGGCCGAAAGGGTATCATCAAAATTAGCGAAAAATATTTTGAAGCCAACGAAACAGATAAGATTGCATTGGTCGCTCCTACAGCTACATTGATCGAAATAAGGGATTTTGAAGTAGTTAAAAAATCAACTGTCAACATTCCCGAACATATCGAAAAAATTGCCAAATGCTTCAATCCCAATTGCGTAACTAATAAAGAACAAGTTCCAACAAAATTTAAAGTTATCGTAGTTGATGGCGAAATCAAACTGGCATGCCATTATTGCGAAAAGAACACCTCACAAAATAACATGGTGTTCTACTAGTAGTTGATTGCAAAATTGTATTACAAGGCTTTGAAAATATGTTTCAAGGCCTTTTTTTATGACCCAACAATGCTCATCAAACTTTCCTTTAAGAGTATTGTTATAAATTTGCGAAAAGCTAAATCACTCATGTCAGGATATATTCAGGAATTAATCAAAGAGGGCGAACATCAGCAACAGGATTTTAAATTCGAGATATCTGACAGTAAAAAAATTGCCAGATCTCTTGTGGCTTTTGCAAATACTGATGGCGGACGATTACTGGTTGGCGTAAAAGACAATGGTGCCCTTGCCGGAGTACGATCAGATGAAGAGATTCATATGATTGAAGCAGCTGCGCAACTTTATTGTCAGCCCGAAGTAAAGTTTACAACAAAAGAATGGAGCATCAACGGCAAATTAATTTTAGAAGTGATTGTGCCAAGAAATCGGAAAGAAAAACATAAAGCACCTGACAAAAACAATGCGTACAAGATTTTTGTCCGTGTTGGCGATCAAAACCTTTTAGCAACACCAATTATGTTGAAAGTATGGAAGAAAGAAAAGCAAAAGCTTCCTGTAAGAATTTCCATTACCGAAACAGAAATGAAGCTACTTCGTTATCTAAATGATCATCAAACCATTAATCTTGAAGATTTTCTGCAACTTAGCGGCATAAAAAAGCGCCGTGCAGAAGCTATCTTGGTCGATTTTATCCTGATAGGAATAATTTCAATTGAACTCACCGAAAAAGAAGCAAGATTCCACCTTACCGAAACAGACTTCATGGAACGAATTAATTCATTTTCGGAACATGCGCCACTTTCAAACTCTTCTTTAAAAACCTATCAACCATGAAACTAAATAAGAATCAACACAATATTTATAAATTAATCGCACTTTCAATCCTGATTAATTTGGGAACAGGTTTTTCTGCGTTTTCACAAAATTTTATACCAAACGCTCAATTTAGCACAACACCTAATTCCAGCAGTGAAAAAAAATCGTCAAAGTCGCCATATCATGTCTCAATGAATATGGAAGCAGGTTTTCAATCCAGTCCATTTTTTAAAGAAGGTATTTATTTTCAGCGATTAAACCCTGAAATAAATTATATGCTATCGAAAGAATTTACTGCTTTTGCCGGAGTTCAGCAAACATGGGTACAAAATTTCAATCAATTGCGTCTGAACCATGATGGAAATTTCGAGATCACAAAAACCAACACCTCTTATATGTTATGGTATGCTGGCGGAAGTTATCAACTCAGTCCAAAAATCCAACTGAGCGGATTAGCTTGGAAACAAGTTGATCAGCAATCAATTATGCAAATAAAAACAGAGCCACCCAATTTCGATGCTCAGGGATTTCAACTCTATATGAATTATCAAATATCTGATAATGTTCAAATTAACGCTTCGTTTAATTACAGACAAGGAAATTCTGGCAATTATTTTTACAATGATTTTCAAGATCCCTTTAGACCAATTGGCATATCACCAAATAATATAGGTACAGGTTTTGGGAATAATCCATTTTAATTTTAATCGCGATGTACATATTAATTTCACCAGCTAAAACATTGGATTTTAACCCTATAGAAACATTACTTCCTTCAAGTAAGCCAGTTTTCAATTCTGAAGCTGATAAAATAGCCTCCATTTTGAAAAAGAAGAAGCCTAACGACTTATCAGAAATGATGAAGATAAGTGATGATTTGGCACGACTCAATTATGAACGCTATCAACAATGGAGTAATCTTACTGATAATCAATTAAAAGAAGCCGCTTTTGCATTTAAAGGGGATGTTTATCAGGGACTCGAAATTGAAAAGCTTTCAAAGGATGAGCTCAAATATGCTCAGAATCACCTTAGGATACTATCCGGTTTGTATGGGTTGCTGCAACCACTTGACAAAATTGCTCCATATCGCCTTGAAATGGGAACTGATTTGTCTGTTGGCAAAGCCGCAAATTTATACGACTATTGGAAATCTAAAATTACCAGACAAATCAGTGAAGAAATGAAATCACTGGATACCAAGTTATTAGTAAATTTAGCATCCAATGAATACTTCAAAAGTGTAGATACTAAAAATATAGAGGCCGACATTATTTCGCCAGTTTTCAAAGATTACAAAAATGGTGAGTATAAAATAATCAGTTTTTTCGCCAAAAAAGCCAGAGGGCTCATGACGCGTTATCTGATTAAGGAAAACACAACAGACAAAAGTGTAATACCAGGATTTCAAGAGGATGGCTACCAATATAATGAAAGATTATCAACAAGCAATAAGCCAGTATTCACACGAGGATGAAAGTAAAGTAGTCTAAATTCGAGTTTTAAAAACTTCATTACCAGTAAGATCAAATTTTCTTCAAAAAAACCTTGTAAAACCTATAAATAAGGTTGTATCTTTGCCGT
>CAZQFH010000015.1:0-78022 GCA_964592595.1 uncultured Lentimicrobiaceae bacterium
AAAGCGAAAAATGGCTAAAATTTCTAAACAAAAAAAGGAAGCCCTTGCTAAGTTCGACAAAAGCAAAATTTACTCCTTGAAAGAAGCAGTTGATATCGTAAAACAAATCACCTATACCAAATTTGACGCTTCAGTTGACCTGAACGTGCGTTTGGGCGTTGATCCCCGTAAAGCCAATCAAATGGTTCGCGGATCAGTAACCCTACCACACGGTACTGGAAAAACAATGCGTGTTTTGGTACTCTGCGGCCCTGAAAAAGAACAGGAAGCCAAAGATGCTGGTGCTGACTTTGTTGGACTGGACGAATACGTACAGAAAATCAAAGGCGGCTGGACCGATATCGACGTGGTTATCACCACTCCTAACGTAATGCCTAAAGTGGGTGCACTGGGCCGGATACTCGGTCCACGCGGCTTAATGCCAAACCCCAAAACAGGTACCGTTACGATGGATATAGCTAAAGCGGTTCAGGAAGTAAAGGCTGGTAAAATCGATTTCAAAGTTGATAAATATGGAATCATCCATGCAGGAGTAGCTAAAGTAAGTTTTAGCGAAGACAATATTGTTGATAATGCTAAAGAACTTATCACTACTATCGTTAAACTTAAACCATCAGCAGCCAAAGGTACTTATGTAAAAAGCATTTACCTTTCAAGCACGATGAGCCCTGGTATTCAAGTTGACCTGAAATCAGTAACAGCCAGCAGCTAACTAAAAGGAAGTTAACGACATGAGAAAAGAAGAAAAGCAAGCGGTCATTGAATCCATGACGCGGCAACTTAACGAGAACAACAACTTCTACCTGGCAGATATCTCTGAACTGAATGCAGAAAAAACCAGTCAGCTTCGTAGGATTTGCTTCAAAAATGATGTGAAGCTTGTTGTAGTTAAAAATACTTTGCTGCGTAAAGCAATGGAGAATGCCGGTAAAGAATACAGCGAACTGTATGACATTCTCAAAGGTGCTACCTCGGTAATGTTTTCCGAAGCAGGTAACGCACCAGCAAAACTGATTAAAGAGTTTCGTAAAACCTCAGATAAACCTATTCTTAAAGGTGCTTATATTGAAGAGGCTGTCTATATTGGCGACAACCAACTTGATTTTCTTACAAGCATTAAATCTAAGAATGAACTTGTTGCCGATCTTATTGCACTGTTGCAATCACCAGCTAAAAACGTGGTGGGTGCATTGCAGTCGGGCGGTCATAAACTGAGCGGCATTTTGCAAACACTCTCAGAAAAATCAGAATAGTCTCAAAGAATGATTAGCATTCAACGAAATAACAAATTGTAAAATCACTTAAACCGAAAATAAAATGGCAGATTTGAAAGCTTTCGCAGAGCAATTAGTAAATCTTACTGTTAAAGAAGTCAATGAGTTGGCTGGAATCTTGAAAGAAGAATATGGTATCGAACCAGCAGCAGCTGCTGCTGTTGTTGCTGCTCCTGGTGCTGGTGGCGAAGCCGCTGTAGTTGAAGAGCAAACCTCATTCGACGTAATCCTTAAATCAGCTGGTGCTTCTAAACTTGCAGTAGTTAAATTGGTTAAAGAACTCACCAGCCTTGGCCTGAAAGAAGCCAAAGAGTTGGTTGATTCATCACCTAAAGCAATTAAAGAAGGTGTGACCAAAGACGAAGCCAATGCACTTAAATCTCAACTTGAAGAAGCTGGTGCAGAGGTTGAAGTTAAGTAAGAAGGATTATTCTCCACAAAACATTTGGCAATCAACCTCTATCTCAGCTTTCTGAGGTAGAGGTTTTGCGCCTGTTTTGTAATTTGGTTATAAATTCTTTTTATCCTTATCCTGTCTGCCCTGTGGCAGGCACCTAAAACTTAAAACCTTGGCAAAAAAAACTTCGAATAGAATCAGTTTTGCATCAACCGGATATCAATTAGATTATCCGGATTTTTTGGATATTCAGCTACGGTCTTTTCAGGACTTTTTCCAGTTGGAAACTAATCCCGAAAACCGTAAGAATGAAGGCCTCTTCAAAGTCTTCTCCGAAAACTTCCCAATCACCGATTCAAGAAATAATTTTGTACTCGAATTTCTCGATTATTTTATCGATCCGCCACGCTACGCTATTGAGGAGTGTATCGAGCGCGGCCTGACTTACAGCGTGCCGCTGAAAGCCAAGCTTAAACTTTACTGCACCGACCCCGAACACGAAGACTTTGAAACCATCGTTCAGGATGTGTATTTGGGCATGATCCCTTATATGACACCTAAAGGCACCTTTATAGTTAATGGAGCCGAACGTGTTGTGGTTTCCCAGTTGCACCGCTCACCAGGTGTGTTCTTCGGACAGCATAAACATGCCAACGGCACCACGCTGTTCTCAGCCAGAATTATACCTTTTAAGGGATCGTGGATGGAGTTTTCGACTGATATCAATAACGTAATGTATGCGTATATCGATCGCAAAAAGAAACTTCCGGTAACAACACTGCTCCGTGCTATCGGTTTTGAAACTGATAAAGACATTTTGGAAATATTTAACCTGGCTGAAGAAGTTAAAGTAAGCAAAGCCGGACTTAAAAGGGTGTTGGGACGCAAACTTGCAGCACGTGTAGTGCGGTCGTGGATCGAAGATTTTGTAGACGAGGACACCGGTGAGGTTGTATCCATTGAACGTAATGAGGTGATTATAGAACGTGAAACTGTGCTGGATAACGAACATATCGACCTTATCATCGATTCTGGTGTTAAAACAGTTCTGCTCCATCGTGAAGATTTCAATACCGCTGATTATTCCATTATCTTCAATACACTTCAAAAAGATACTGCAAACTCTGAAAAAGAAGCCGTTGAGTTTATCTATAGACAACTTCGCAACGCAGAGCCACCTGATGAAGAAACTGCTCGTGGCATCATCGAGAAACTGTTTTTCTCCGATAAGCGCTACGACTTAGGTGAAGTAGGTCGCTACCGGATCAATCGTAAACTTAATCTCACTATTGCCAACGACACTAAGGTTCTTACCAAAGAGGATATCATCTCTATTATCAAATATTTGATTGAGTTGGCCAATAACAAAACCGAAGTGGACGATATCGACCACCTCAGCAACAGACGTATTCGTACAGTTGGCGAGCAGCTTTACAGTCAGTTTGGTGTAGGGTTGGCACGGATGGCTCGTACCATTCGCGAACGTATGAATGTGCGTGATAATGAAGTATTTACGCCTACCGATTTGATCAACGCTAAAACTTTATCTTCGGTAATTAATTCCTTCTTTGGCACCAATCAGCTTTCGCAGTTTATGGACCAAACAAATCCGCTGTCGGAAGTAACGCACAAACGACGTATTTCAGCTCTTGGACCAGGAGGTCTTTCACGCGAGCGTGCTGGTTTTGAAGTACGTGACGTTCACTATACACATTACGGTCGTCTTTGTACTATTGAAACACCCGAAGGTCCAAATATTGGTTTGATTTCTTCCCTATGCGTTTACGCCACAATTAATAAACTGGGTTTCATCGAAACGCCTTACCTCGAAGTTACTGATGGCAGTATCGACATGAAAAAAGATCCCGTTTATTTGAGTGCGGAGGAAGAAGAAGATAAAATTATTGCGCAGGCAAGTACGCCAATTGATAAATCAGGGCATTTTATAGATGAGGACGTAAAAGTACGTTACCTCGCAGATTACCCTATTATCAATCGTAATAAAGTGGATCTTATCGACGTAGCACCAAATCAGATTGCCTCTATTGCTGCTTCGCTCATTCCTTTTCTGGAGCATGATGATGCCAATCGTGCACTCATGGGTTCTAATATGATGCGTCAGGCTGTGCCTTTAATGGTTCCCGAAGCCCCAATTGTTGGTACGGGAATTGAAAGAAATGTAGCCCACGATAGCCGTGTTTTGATTCACGCTGAAGGTGATGGAGAGGTTCTATTTGTTGATGCAGAAAAAATAACTATCCGCTACGATAGAACAGAAGACGAAAAACTGGTTAGCTTTGATGATGACATTAAAACTTATCGACTCACCAAATATGCTCGTACGAATCAAAGCACCAGCGTTAACCTGAAACCTATCGTAAAACGTGGGCAACTTGTTAAAAGAGGAGAGGTGTTGTGCGGAGGATATGCTACCGAAAATGGTGAACTGGCAATTGGTCGTAACTTGATGGTAGCTTTCATGCCCTGGAAAGGTTATAACTTTGAGGATGCCATCGTTATCAATGAGAAAATCGTTAAAGAGGATATCTTCACTTCTGTGCATATCGAAGAATTTAGCCTCGAAGTGCGCGACACAAAACGCGGTATTGAAGAACTCACTAACGACATACCAAACGTAAGTGCAGAAGCTACTAAAGACTTAGACGAAAATGGATTGATCCGTATTGGAGCTGAAGTAAGCGAAGGTGATATTCTGATCGGAAAGATTACCCCTAAAGGCGAAAGTGATCCTACACCTGAAGAGAAACTTTTAAGAGCGATCTTCGGAGATAAAGCCGGTGATGTGAAGAATGCATCCCTCAAAGCACCGCCATCAATGAAAGGTGTAGTAATTGAGAAGAAGCTATTCTCAAGGGTTATCAAAGACCGCAAATCCAAAGTTAAAGATAAAGACCTCATCAATGAGTTGGATGCAAACCAAAATAAGGAAGCAGCTGTACTTAAAAATAAGCTGATAGATAAGCTTACCTTGCTTCTGAATGGACGCACCAGCCAGGGTGTCTCTAATAACTTTAAGGAAGAAGTAGTGCCAAAAAAAGCAAAATTTACACAGAAAATTTTGCAGGGAATCGACTACAGCACCATTAATCCAAACAGATGGACGACGGACAAAGAGCGCAACGAAATGATCAAAAGATTGATCAACAACTTTAATATCAAGCACAAAGAAATACTTGGTATTTACAACCGTAAAAAGTTTGTTGCCAGCGTTGGTGATGAGCTGCCTAACGGAATTGTGCAAATGGCTAAAGTGTATGTTGCAAAAAAACGTAAGTTGAATATCGGTGATAAAATGGCAGGACGCCATGGAAACAAAGGTATTGTAGCAAGAATAGTTCGCGAGGAAGACATGCCTTTCCTTGAAGATGGCACTCCAGTAGATATCGTATTGAATCCGCTTGGCGTACCTTCTCGTATGAACCTGGGACAGATCTACGAAACTGTTTTAGGTTGGGCTGGCAAAAAGTTAGGTGTTAAATTTGCAACTCCCATCTTTGACGGCGCATCAATTGACGAAATCAATAGCTACCTCAAAAAAGCAAACTTACCCGAAAACGGAAGTGTGTATTTGTATGATGGTGGTACCGGAGAACGCTTTGATCAACCCGCTACAGTAGGTTACATCTATATGCTAAAACTGCATCATCTGGTTGACGACAAGATGCACGCCCGTTCAATAGGACCTTATTCATTAATCACACAGCAGCCATTGGGTGGTAAAGCCCAGTTTGGTGGTCAGCGTTTTGGCGAAATGGAGGTTTGGGCACTCGAAGCATTCGGAGCCAGCAATATCCTTCAGGAAATTCTTACTGTGAAATCGGATGACGTGGTAGGACGCGCCAAGGCATATGAAGCCATCGTGAAAGGCGACAATATGCCTGTACCCGGAATTCCTGAATCCTTCAACGTGTTAATCCACGAATTACGAGGCTTAGGTCTCGAAGTTACCTTCGACTAATGATATCATGTGCTGCCTTGGACTCGAGGCAGCACTTAAACGTTCTTTAAACTAAACAGATCCAAATATATGGCTTTCAGAAAAGACAATACAAACAGCAGCTTTTCTAAAATTACAATCAGTCTCTCGTCGCCCGAAGCAATTCTTGAACGTTCGAGTGGTGAGGTACTGAAACCAGAAACCATCAACTACCGCACCTACAAACCGGAACGTGATGGTTTGTTTTGCGAGCGAATTTTTGGCCCGGTAAAAGACTGGGAATGTCATTGTGGAAAATACAAACGCATCCGCTACAAAGGAATCGTCTGCGACCGCTGTGGAGTAGAGGTAACCGAAAAAAAAGTAAGGCGTGAACGCATGGGGCACATTCAGCTGGTTGTTCCTGTTGCGCACATCTGGTATTTCCGCTCACTTCCTAATAAAATAGGAGCTTTGCTTGGCCTGCCTACCAAAAAGCTCGATATGATCATTTATTACGAGCGCTATGTGGTGATTCAGTCTGGTATAAAAGAAGTTGATGGTATTCAATACATGGACTTCCTAACTGAAGAAGAATACCTCGACATCGTAGAAACATTACCAGCCGATAATCAGCACCTGCCTGATGAAGATCCTAATAAGTTTATCGCTAAAATGGGTGCGGAAGCTATCCATGATTTGCTTGCCGGATTAGACCTGGATAAAATTTCATTCGATCTCCGTCACAAAGCTAACACTGAGACTTCGCAGCAACGTAAAGCAGAAGCATTAAAACGTTTGCAGGTGTTTGAGGCTTTCCGCGATGCCAGATCCCGCATTGAAAACCGCCCGGAATGGATGATTGTGAAAGTGGTACCTGTAATTCCTCCCGAACTCAGGCCCTTAGTGCCATTAGATGGAGGACGATTTGCAACTTCCGATCTCAATGACCTGTATCGCAGGGTTATTATCCGTAACAACAGGCTCAAAAGACTAATAGAAATTAAGGCTCCGGATGTGATCATGCGTAATGAAAAACGTATGTTGCAAGAAGCTGTTGATTCATTATTCGATAACTCGCGTAAAGCAAGTGCCGTAAAAACAGAATCGAACAGACCCTTGAAATCCCTTAGCGACAGCTTGAAGGGAAAACAAGGTCGTTTCCGTCAAAACCTTTTGGGTAAACGTGTTGACTATTCTGGCCGTTCGGTTATCGTGGTAGGTCCGGAACTCAATTTGAATGAGTGCGGTCTGCCAAAAGATATGGCTTCTGAACTCTTTAAGCCTTTCATTATCCGAAAGATGCTTGAAAGGGGTATCGTAAAAACCGTGAAATCAGCCAAAAAAATTGTTGATCGTAAAGATCCTGTTGTTTGGGATATCCTCGAAAATATCTTAAAAGGCCACCCTGTATTGCTCAACCGTGCTCCTACCCTTCACAGATTAGGTATTCAGGCATTTCAGCCCAAACTGGTCGAAGGTAAAGCCATTCAGCTTCACCCCTTGGTATGTACGGCTTTTAATGCCGACTTTGATGGTGACCAGATGGCAGTTCACGTTCCACTTGGCAATGCTGCCGTTTTGGAGGCGCAGATCTTGATGCTGGCTTCACACAATATTTTGAATCCGGCAAATGGAGCACCTATCACCGTACCTTCACAGGACATGGTTTTGGGTCTTTATTACATTACTAAACCCAGAAAAAGTACCGAAGATCATCCGGTAAGAGGTGAAGGAAAACGTTTTTATTCTTCCGAAGAGGTTATCATTGCCTACAACGAAAAACGTATTGATCTTCATGCAATTATAAACGTTAAAACTAAAATACGCGAAAAAGGCCAGCTGATCGAAACCATGCTCGAAACTACTGTAGGCCGCGTATTGTTTAACGAAGTTGTACCAGAAGAGTTTGGTTTTGTAAACCAGCTATTAACCAAGAAATCACTTCGTGATATCATCGGAAGAATGGTTAAACGTCTCGGCACAGCAGCGGCTGCGCAGTTCCTCGACAACATCAAAAATCTTGGTTTCCAGATGGCATATAGGGGCGGACTTTCGTTTAACCTTGGTAATGTAATGGTTCCAGCTGTTAAAGAAGAACTCATCGCACGGGCTAACGAAGAAGTTACCGAAGTGCTGGCTAACTATAACATGGGTTTCATCACCAATAATGAGCGCTACAATCAGATCATCGATATCTGGACACATACCAATTCCCGTCTTACAAACACTGTGATGCAGCAACTTTCGCAGGATGATCAGGGTTTCAATCCTGTTTATATGATGCTGGATTCCGGAGCGAGGGGTTCCAAAGAGCAAATTCGTCAGCTATCAGGTATGCGTGGATTGATGGCAAAACCCCAGAAATCAGGTGCTACAGGAGGTGAAATTATCGAGAATCCGATTTTGTCCAACTTTAAAGAAGGGCTTTCAGTACTTGAGTACTTCATTTCAACCCACGGTGCGCGTAAAGGTTTGGCTGATACCGCCCTTAAAACAGCGGATGCCGGTTATTTAACACGCCGTCTGGTAGACGTGGCTCAGGATGTTGTAATCACAGAAAAAGACTGCGGAACACTTCGTGGTTTAACAATTTCTGCACTAAAAAAGAGTGAGGAAGTTGTTGAAACCCTTTACGATCGTATCCTTGGTCGCGTGGCTTTGCATGATATTTATCATCCTCAAACAGGCGTGCTGATTATTCAGGGCGGTGAAGAAATTACGGAGGAAATTGCTGAAGTGATTGAAGAATCGCCTATCGAACAGGTTGAAATTCGTTCGGTACTTACCTGCGAGTCAAAACGTGGTGTTTGCGCTAATTGCTACGGTCGTAACCTGGCATCAGGCAAGCTGGTACAAAAAGGGGAAGCTGTCGGCGTTATCGCAGCGCAGTCAATTGGAGAGCCTGGTACACAGCTTACACTACGTACATTCCATGTTGGGGGTACTGCTTCCAATGTTGCTGTAATGTCGAAGATCGAAGCTAAATTTGATGGTGTTTTAGAAATTGATGAGTTGCGTTCAGTAGATTTCAGTAAAGACGATAAAGATTACGAGATTGTACTTGGCCGTTCCGCTGAAATGAAAATCGTAGATAAGAAAACAGGCGTTGTACTTACCTCATCCAATATTCCTTACGGTGCCAACCTTTATGTAAAAAATGGCAGCGAAGTAAAAAAAGGTGATTTTATCAGCGACTGGGATCCCTATAATGCTGTGATTCTCTCAGAATATGAAGGAAAAATAAGCTTTGAGAATATCATTGAAGGTGTTACTTTTCGCATCGAATCTGATGAACAAACCGGATACAACGAAAAAGTAATTATCGAGACACGTCAGCGTGCTAAAAATCCTACGATCAAAATTGTTGATAAGACCAATGAAGTGATAAAATCCTACGATATTCCAGTAGGTTCGCATATCATTGTGGAAGAAGGCGATCAGATTAAAGCCGGGGGTATGTTAGTAAAAATCCCACGTGCCATTGGTAAATCCGGCGATATCACTGGCGGTTTGCCACGTGTTACCGAGCTATTCGAAGCACGTAATCCTTCTGAACCTGCTGTGGTTTCTGAGATCGATGGTGTAGTTTCGTTTGGCAAAAAATTGAAACGTGGAAACCGTGAAGTTATTGTAACTTCCAAAACCGGAGAAGAAAAAAGCTACCTCATCGCAACTTCCAAACAAATTCTAGCACAAGAAAACGACTTTGTGAAAGCTGGCACACCACTTTCGGAAGGTGCAATCACGCCATCAGACATTTTGGCTATCAAAGGGCCAATGAAGGTTCAGGAATATATTGTAAATGAGGTTCAAGAAGTTTACCGATTGCAGGGAGTAAAAATCAACGATAAACACTTTGAGGCAATTGTGCGTCAGATGATGCGAAAGGTTGAAGTGGAAGATCCGGGTGATACCCGTTTCCTTGAAGGTGAGTTGGTAAATAAAATTGATTTCCAGGAAGAAAACGACGATATCTTTGGCAAGAAGGTTGTGATTGATCCGGGTGATTCTGATAATTTGCTTCAGGGTCAGATCATTACAGCTCGCAAACTTCGCGATGAAAACTCCTTGCTCAAACGAAAAGATAAAAAGTTGGTTGAAGCCCGCGAAGCCAAACCTGCTACTGCCTTTCAGGTGTTGCAGGGCATAACACGTGCTTCGCTGCAAACAAACAGCTTTATATCTGCAGCTTCGTTCCAGGAAACGACAAAAGTTCTAACGCTTGCCTCTATCAACGCCAAGTCGGATGAGCTAATGGGATTGAAAGAAAACGTGATCGTGGGACACAAAATTCCTGCAGGCACTGGATTACGCGAATACGAAGATTTGATCGTTGGTTCACGTGCCGAGTACGATGCCGTTATGGAAGCAGCGTCTCGTTCCTTAAAACCGGAAATTGATAAAAAATAATTATTTTCGATAACATTTAAAGCAGGTAGGACGTTGCTAAACTAGCATACCTACCTGCTTTTTCAATACTTACAATTATGGCTGAACAAAAAACTAAAAATCAAATGAGTATCGAACTGAGTGAAGAAGTAGCAGAAGGAATCTATTCCAACCTTGCTATTATCACCCATTCGCATTCTGAATTTATTATCGACTATGCCAAGCTTATGCCTGGTGTGCAAAAAGCAAAAGTAAAGTCAAGAATCATCCTCACTCCTGAGCATGCTAAAAGACTTTTTAAAGCATTGGCTGAAAACCTGAAAAAATTTGAGTCGATTCATGGGCCAATCAAAGATGCACCGGCACAGGAAAACATCCCTTTTAATTTGGGCGGACCAACTGCGGAAGCTTAGGTATTTTGCTTTTTGTGCATAAAAAAAGGTGAAGCTAATCGAAATAACTTCACCTTCTTTCTATTGTCAAATATTTACTATTTCACAGCTTCCAAAGCAGCCGTATAGTCAGGTTCTTGAACGATTTCGGGTACTTGTTCGGTATAAACAACCTCGCCATTCTCATCCAGTACTACTACCGCACGCGAATGCAAGCCAGCCAATGGACCGTCAGTAATCGTAACACCATAAGTCTCGCCAAAACCACCATCTCTAAAATCAGAAGCATTTACTACATTATTTAAACCTTCGGAACTGCAAAAGCGTTTGTGTGCAAAGGGTAAATCTTTTGAAACACAGACAACTACAGTGTTTTCCAGATTTGAAGCTTCCTGATTAAACCGACGTACTGAAGCTGCACAAACATCTGTGTCCAGACTAGGGAAAATGTTAAATACAACTTTCTTTCCTTTCAGATCAGCAAGACTGAGCGGACTTAAGTCAGTATTTACAAGTTTAAAATCGATAGCTTTACTTCCTTTTGCCGGCAATTCGCCAACAGTTTGGATTTGATTTCCTGCAAGTGTGATTTTTGCCATAAGTTCTTTTTTTTAGGTTTAAGGTTAAACAAGAAGATTTGAAACATGTTCAAAACAAAGTTAATTCTCATGTCGTTTCGCTCAATAACAAAGAATTAGCATTGCAGTAAACATAAAATAGCTGCACTAAAATTTCATCTGAAGTGAAAAAATAAAATTTCTACCCGAAGCTACAAGCCCTGAACTGTATGGCATATAGCGCTGATCAGTTATATTTTCGATTCCTCCGGTCAGCATAAATGTTTCATTAATTTTTTTCATCATTTTAAAATTAAGGGTGTACCAGGCCGGTGAATATAAATTTCCTTCTGAATTCGTGGGATAAAGATAATATTTACCAAGTTCAGAATCTGGCATTTCTTCAAAAGGAACTTCGGCGGAATATTGCGCATACAAATCAAGTCGCAATCCTTTGTTTTTATAACTCAGCCGCGTGATACCAAACATTGGTGCAGCATGCCGCAAAGGGCTTTTCGATCCATCGTCAAGCTCCTCTTCTCCTTTTTGCCAGGTTAAGTGACTGAAAAGACTAAAACCATTATCCATTTTCCATTCAGCCGCAAGCTGCAAACCATAAACGGTAGCTTTTGCCACATTTTGTATCGCTTGCACTTTACTCAATTCGCCATCATACATGATGCTGTCTAAGCCATTAAATGCAAAGTCACGGCGAACCATTGCCTGATCAAGAAGCGTATAAAAGGCTGAAAAATCAAGCTTTACACGATCAGCAAAAACCCTTGCCACGTCAAATTCAGCATTGTATGCGTATTCTGGTTTTAGGTTAGGATTTGGAACCACAACAGCTCCGGGCTCCGAATCAAATACTTTGCCAATATCATCTACATTAGGCGCTCTGAAACCCGTGGAAATACCCGTCCTTACTATCCAGTTTTCATTGGGTCTGTAATTAAAACCCAGACTTCCGGTAAGCGCACCATCCTGATTATCAGATTTTACAAAAGGAAACTTATAAAAAGTGGTGTCGAAAGTAGCATTCATCGAAAAGTAGTTGTAGCGCACACCAGCCTGAGCCATAATTTCTTCAGTCAATTCATATTGATAAGTGGCAAACAAAGCCGCCGAAAGCCAATCGGATTGCGGGTAACGCGCTGAACCTTTTTGACTGATACCGTTCAGGATATCCCTGTCAGCTCCAGTTGATTCTACTTCATTATAAACAATTTCAGCACCGTACAATAAACGAGAACGATCGCTCAATTTTTTCCGTAAGTCAAGATTCAGTGCGTAAGCATTAACTTTTTCAAAACGTTCGTAAAGCACTGAACCCATGAAATCCCTGTCGTGACGGCTTTCCTCGAATTGCTGTGCAGAAAGGTTCATGACTATTTCATCAAATAATCTTCCTGGCTTTGCATGCGTTACCGTGAAGCGATTTACCAGCCATTTTTGTGGACCATAATACCATTCTGCACTTCGCGGAAGTCCGTTTTTATAGCGCAAAAGCCTGTCGTATCGGCTATAATTTGTTGTATTAGAATATATTAATCCATATTCAAAATTCCAATTGTCGTTTGGTTGAAAACTCAATTTCTGCATAAAATGCCCCATTTCAAAACCCGAAGGAACCTGAAGCTGTTGATCCTCATTCTGAAAAACCACATCAGAGCCATAGATTTGTTTCACATATTCCTTTCGCAAATAAAAATCCAAGCCATCAGAACCCATCCTCAAATCGCCAAAACGATTAAACGTAAACGAAGTAACCGAAGCAAGCTGTCGTGTGCCAACCCTTAGGTGCACATGCGAACTTAGCTCGTTGTTGGCAGACGAGAAACGTGTTAAAGCACTTCCATTTATCAGTGTTTTATCTTCAAGTGCAAAACTTGGTTTCAATGTTGAAAAATTCATCACGCCGCCAATTGCATCACTACCATACATCACAGAGCCGGGACCATAAAGCACCTCTGCCTGATCAATCATAAAAGGATCTATATTAATGATATTCTGGATATTACCACTTCTGAAAATAGCATTATTCATACGCACGCCATCTACACTGATCAACAATCTGTTTGTCGCAAAGCCTCGAATCATCGGACTTCCCCCACCCTGTTGACTTTTCTGAATAAACACCTCACCACTCGCAGCAAGCAAGTCAGCAGCCGTTTGCGGGTTGCTAACCTGTATTTCCTCTGAACGAATGCTGGTTACACGGCTTGTGAGTTCTCGCCGCGATTGCGCCCAACGTGTAGCGCTAACAATCACTTCATCAAGAGAATAATTGGAAGACCTTAACACTACTAAAAAATTATTTTCTTCAAGTGCCTTCCAACTTAATACGCGGGTTTCAAAACCCAAGCTGGAAAAATAAATGCTATCCAGGTCGCGAAAAACCGAAATATCAGCAATTCCGTTTTCGTTAGTCAGTGACGAAAGCTTAGGAGAAACTGCACTGATTGCTACAAATTCCAAAGGGCTCTTTTGCTGATCAATTAGTTTTACTGTCTGAGCCTTAAGCCCAATACAAAGCAGGCTTAGCAAAAGCAGCCCTGCGTACTTTTTAATCATATCAATTAAAAATTAAATTCTTAACTAGCTAATAATTAATTCATTAATAAAACCAGCTAATTGAGGTGGGTGTTCTATTCGCTGCGCCATTTGAAAAAAATAGCACCTTGAATATGCTTGTAAACTAAATTCACGAACCAGATCAGTATAAGAAGATAAAGAACCAAACTGCCTTGTAAACCAGTTAAAACTATTATCTTGATTGGATGAAGCAGCAGTTAAACCCGATTCTGACTGAAAAGCTTTTGCCAGCGTAATCTTTTGCTCCAGTACCTTGGTTTCCTTGTAATCAGGATACACCAAAAACCAGGTTTGATGGGCTTCAGGAAAGGAAGTCATAATATCATACATTATCCCGTCCCAAACAAATTCCGTTGCATGGATGCGAATAAATCGGGTGCCTCTCCCCTCAAGCTCCTCCTTTGGAATCGCAATATATCTCAAAGCCTTTGCTTCATGCTTTTGCTTCATCTCAACCAAGGCCTCCGAACGTGCTTCAGCTTGTTCGCGCTGCAATTGCCTCATCAACTGAAAAGGCAAGACCATGGAAAACAGCATTACTAATCCAAATATAAATGTTACAAGCTTTGACACAGCGCAAAAATAACGAGTATTCCTGTTAGTTCAGATTTTTCTTCTTCCATTTGCAAAAGTATTCAGTTTTTTACAAGCTTTTGAATTGCAAAACGCTTGACTGAGTGGCAAAAGCATAAGATTTAAAGAAAGTAATAATCTGCTAATAAATAATTTGCATTTTTTACTAAAACGATTTAGTTTTGCTGTTATGAAAACCAGAAAAGTCACTTTATCTTCTATCGCACATGACTTAAATGTATCAAAAACACTGGTTTCAGTTGTGCTAAACGGAAAGGCGGATGCCCTCAATATTAATAAAGAAACCCAAAAACGCGTAATAGCAAGGGCCAACGAACTCAATTACAAACCCAATCAAGTGGCCAGGGGATTGCGTATGGGTCAAACTTCTACCTTAGGATTAATCGTAGCTGATATTTCTAATCCATTTTATGCCCGGATAACCCGAACTATTGAGCATAAAGCTGAAGCAGAAGGATATAGCCTGATAGTATGTAGCTCTGACGAAAGTGAAAACCGCGAAAAACATCTGATTAAGATGTTGCTCGACCGACAGGTTGACGGCATTATCATGACAACAACAATGCAACAGGCTGAAGTTTTGAAAGAAAGTATTCCTTTGCATTTCCCATTGGTTTTATTTGACCGCTATCTTACTGGTTTCGATAGCCATTATGTTGGAGTTGACAATGAACAGGCTACGCATAATGCCGTGAAACATTTGCTCGAGTTGGGACACCGTAAAATTGGATTTTTAACACTTACTCCTAATCATATCAGCACCTTACACGACAGACAACTTGGATATTTTAAGGCTTTTGAATCAGCCAATATTCCTGTGATCAAAAAAAATTTACTTCAGCTGGATTATGTGAAGCTTAAAAGCAAAGACTACAATCAGATCACTAAATATCTGATAGAAAATCCTGAGGTTACTGCACTTTTTACTTCAAACAATAATTTAGCGGTTGCCTGTTTGAACGCTGCAAAAGAATTAGGAAAACGTATTCCTGAAGATCTCTCCCTCATCACTTTCGATGATGTGGAATGCTTTAATTATACCGCTCCAGCCATCAGCTGCATTGCTCAGCCACTAGAAAGAATCGGCGAAGTTGCCGTAAAAATGGCTTTGCAACAGATAAAAAATAAAAGGTCTGAATCCCAAAAAGTGATACTTCAAACCGAACTTATTCATAGAGCTTCAACATGCGCCATACATTAATCCTTTTTATTTCGTTGCTGCTGGCAATATCAGCTCAGGCTCAGCAAATAGCTGAGGGCACAGTGTTTTCGGCCGCTGATGAGCAACCGATTCCCTTCGTAAATATTATCGCTCTGCCCGGAGGACAAGGCACCTCCAGCGATTTTGAAGGCAAATTCAGCATCAGATTGCAAAGTAAGGACACACAACTCGTTTTCTCATCCGTTGGCTTTGAACAAGATACGCTGAATGTGACAGGTGAAAAAATGAAAATCTACCTCACTCCAAAAGCAGAAAAACTCGACGAGGTGGTCGTTACAGCACTTGGGATCAAAAGAGAAAAAAAATCATTGGGATATGCCATGACGGAAGTAAAAAGTGAAGACCTCCTCAAGTCGAACGATGTGAGTGTGATTAATAAACTAAGCGGAAAAGTGGCTGGTTTACAGATCACGGCAACCAATGGAGGGGCAGGCACATCGAGCCGCATTATCCTGAGAGGGAATAATTCCATCACCGGCGATAATCAGGCTTTGATAGTGGTAGATGGCGTACCAATCAACAACACAACAAACAGTAATTCTGGCGGCGAATGGGGCGGCCGCGATTATGGCAATGGCATTTCCGATATCAATCCTGATGATATCGAAAGCATTTCAGTGCTGAAAGGTGCCAGTGCCTCTGCACTTTACGGATCGCAAGCCATGGATGGTGTTATTTTAATCACTACAAAAAAAGGACAGTCGGGTCGAAAAATGGGATTGCAGTTTTCAAGCACCACTTCCATCGACAAAGCCTACATCTTGTATGATTTACAGAATACTTACGGAGCAGGCCGAAATGGTAAATTTGAAGGCGCATGGGATATGAAAGATGGCCTTCCCGCTTTTAATCCGGGCTATGATTTTTCGAAAGGTAGCTGGGGACCAAAGATGGAAGGTCAAGAAATTATTGACTGGGACGGGAAATCAAGGAATTTTTTACCGCAACCCGATAATTACAAAGACTTTTTTGAAACAGGCATCACAACCAATAATGCTCTAAGTATTGATGGAGGCGCTAAACATATTACCTATCGCTTTTCGCTTGCCCATACCCTTACAAAAGATATCATTCCCGGATTAAGATACAACCGTACTAATGTGGGGGCAAATATCTCAGTAAATATTTTAAAGCATCTGAAAGTCAGCACTTACTTTAATTTTGTCAACAGCAAAGTTGATAATCGTCCCGGTTTGTCTGATGCCCACGACAATCCAAACAGAAATTTCATCCATATGCCCCGGCATATTCCACAAAATTCCCTGAGGGATTTTTATCAGGATGCAGCTGGCAACGAAGTAACCTGGTATCAAAACTGGAGCTGGATGACAAATCCTTACTGGAACATTGCCTACCAAAAAAATCAAGATAGCAGAAACCGCTACTTCGGGCATATTTCGCTTGAATACGAAGCCAGCAAAAACCTGAAATTTCTTTTGCGCACCGCTCCAGATTATTCCAAGACAGATTTTTGGGCAATTGATGCCATGAAAGGACTTATTTATAGCCCCGGACGATACAGCCAGTCAGAGAGCAAACAATTACTTGTGAACACTGATTTTTTAGCAACTTACTCCAATGCCTTGAACGAAAACATAAATTACACCTTCAATCTGGGCGGAAATGCAATGATTTTCAAAGACGAAAATCTGACAGCCAATACCGAAGGAGGTTTGGTTGAACCCTATGTGTATACGCTCGAAAACAGCCTCAATCCCATCTATTCAAGGAAATATTTGCGTGAAGCTGCTAAAAATTCGCTTTATGCTTTTGCAAGCTTTGATTACAACCGGTTTCTATACCTCGACATCACCGCACGAAACGACTGGTCATCGACCCTCCCGGCTGGCGATAACAATTTTTTCTATCCGTCCTTTAGTCTGGGTTTCGTGTTTTCTGAACTGCTGGATGAAAATCGCTGCGACAAGGAAAAATTCAGTTTTGGAAAATTACGTATGAGCTATGCCGGTGTTGGCAATGATGCCGAGCCCTATCAACTGGAGACAACCTACGAAATCATAAATAACGAAGGCTATGGCGATATGGCATTTATCGACCGGACAGTGCCAAATCTAAACTTGCTACCCGAATTAGTCAATTCATTCGAAGCAGGTTTAGAACTCAAATTTTTTATGGATCGCTTGGGAATTGATGCAACCTATTACGATTCGCGATCGCATAATCAGATCACAAATATGCCTGTTTCAGCTGCTTCAGGTTATTATACAGCCATCGTCAATTCAGGTATTATTCAAAACAAAGGCTGGGAATTACAGCTGAATGCATCGCCTTTGCGCAACCGTAAATTTCAATGGGACCTCAACATAGCCTACGCAAAAAATTACTCGGAAATTATTGAACTGGCTCCCAATGTAGAACGTGCAACACTCTATGAGCACTGGCGCCTGACTGTTGAAGCCCGCCCCGGAAATCCTTATGGCGATATTGTTGGTTACGGCTTTTTGCGCGATCAAAACGGGCAAGTGCTTGTCGATAGCAGAGGAATGATCATACGCGATGAAACCCCGAAAGTTTTGGGTAATTTCACACCTGATTTCAGCCTCTCACTCAGTAGCAGTTTTCGGTATAAAAACTGGAGTTTATCCTTTTTGCTGCACAGTCAAATCGGAGGCGATATTTTCTCGGGCTCCAATATGTACGGAAATGGCTATGCCGGAAATTTTGAAACATCTCTCAATGGTCGTGAAGCCTGGTATCAATCAGAAGCCGATCGCGAAGCTGCAGGCGTTGCACCAGCCGACTGGACTCCCACAGGAGGTTTATTGCTCGAAGGGATTTATGCTCCGGGCACTATTATAAATGGTGAAGACGTAAGCGGACAGCCCAACCAATCCTTCGTTAATCCCTATTTGTACTATCAGAAAGTGAGCATGTGGCAGGAAGAAATTCACGAACCTTTCATTTATGATGCCAGCTTTATCAAATTACGTGAACTGAGCATCCAGTACCAATTGCCGCAGTCGGTGGTGAATAATCTTCGCTTGAAAAAAGCATTTGTCGGGATATTCGCCAACAATATATGGCTGATCTACAGCAAAGTACCAAATATTGATCCGGAATCGATGCTAACCAATGGCAACGGACAGGGTTATGAACTTTATGCCTATCCTAACAAGAGAAGTGTAGGATTTTCACTTACTATAAATATTTAAAGCATGAGAATTATTTATCATATATTACTGTTATTTAGCTTGATAGTCATTTCATTCGGATGCGTAAAGGACTTGCCCGAGCTCAATTCAGATCCAAATAATTCTACCCAGGCTGATCCTGATTTATTATTCAAATATGCTGTAAAAAGAGGTATGGGTAGTTATCTTACCGCCTCGCACCTCGAATACAATGGGCTGCATCAGTGGATGATGTATTTTGCAAACCGAGGTGGTGTGGAGCCGGGGAATGAATATCCAGCGCCCACTGGCGGCGACAGCTTTTGGAATGAAACGTATATTGATGGGATGAATAATACCGCAGTCATTATTCGCGAGGCAGAAAAGCATCCCAATTGGGTGAACAAAAAAGCAGCAGCCCTCATCTGGAAAACATTTATGATGCATCGCATCACTGACCTTTGGGGTGAAGCTCCTTATTCTGAAGCATTTAAAGGAAATCCGGAACTGGAGTTTACGCCGGTTTACGACAGTCAGGAAATGATTTACGATCACATGCTCAGCGACCTAAAACTAGCTGCAGCATCTTTTGATTGGTCGCAGCCTTTTTTCGATGCTTCTTCTGATTTGCTCTTCGGCGGAGATATGGATGCCTGGATCAGGTTTGCCAATTCATTGCGCTTCAGGCTTGCCATCCGAATCAGCGAAGCAAAGCCAGAGCTTTTACAAAACGTGCTTAATGAATTAACCCAAGCTTCACTGATCAGTGAAGAAGCGCACACAGCTGCTTTTCAATTCAACAGTGTTTTTAACAAACCCCTACTCGAAGCGGCAATGATTCGCTATCAGGAGGGGGAACAATATATCAATCCAAGTAAGTTTCTCACAGATATATTGCTTTCAACAAACGACCCACGAATTGTCTATTTCCTTGAAAAAACCAGCCTTTCAGATGCTTTTCCTTTTATTGATGAATACAGAGGCGTACCTAATTTGGTTGCTTACAACAGCGAAATCTGGCAAAATTACAACCTCGATGCACAACTGGGCGATCCGCTTGGCAGTTGGGGTGATGTTTCAAGAATTGGAAGTTGGTACCTCAACAACGATCGTCCTATGCCGTTGCTTAGCTTCTCGGAGATGTGTTTTTTAAAGGCTGAAGCAGCATTGAGAGGATTGTGGCCGGGTGATCCGATGGATTTTCTTAAACAAGGAATCAATGCTCATATGAATTATATGAACGCTTATGCAGCAGAAAGTTTAATCAGCGAGTCAGCAATCCAAAACTACATCAATACGATTAACAGCGTTGATTTACAACAAATTATCACGCAGAAGTACCTGTTATTTGCTTATGAAAATGTATTTGAAAGTTTTGCAGAATACCGCCGAACAGGTTTTCCGGTTTTAACCAATTATGATGACAGTCCGATCAATGCTCAAATCTTTCCGAAAAGATTGCGCTATCCTTATTCCGAATTTACCTATAACCGCGATAACTACGTGAACGCAATTGAACAACAAGGTAGTGACAGTCAGTTAACACCACTTTGGTGGATCCTAAAATAAAACATTAAACAAATACAATATGAAAAATTTATTACTCTTTTCAGTGTTTATATTGCTTTCATTCAGCACTATACAAGCTCAATCGGAAGCAAATAAATGCTGGTCGATTGATTACGAAACCTGGAATGCCACTGGCCAGCCCAGCTTGTACATTGACTGCGGAAATGACGAACAATTCAATCTTGGAAGCGAATTGAGTCTGGAAGTGTGGGCAAGAGCATACACCTTTGCCGAAAACCGAAAGATGATGGGTAAGATTGAATACCATGACCCCATTGATAACGGATATGTTTTCGGATTTGAAAACCTGCATGTCTATGCCGAATATTTCAATCCTACAAAACAGGAGGTACCACGACCAGGAGATGGCCCCATGGAACCCGATTCTTCTTTTGTTCATCTGGTTACAACCTATTCCGTAAGTAGTGGAAAAATCCAAAGTTATGTGAATGGTATGCTATCCGGCGAATCAAGCATGTTTCCCAGCACCGCAATTGTAAGCAACGACCGCCCTTTCATCATTGGCAATGCTCCCTGGGACTTGTTGTCGTTTCAGTTTTATGGCGATATGGATGAAGTAAGGGTTTGGAACAAGGCCTTGAATCAGGAAGAAATTAACGCACGAATGCACACCGAACTGAGCGGAACGGAAAATGGGTTGGTGGCTTATTATAATTTTAATGAGGCCAATGGCAGCCTGGTTCCTGATAAAAGTACCAACGAATTTGATGGCACCCTCAGCAATTCAGATCACGAAAGCACCAGTTTTGTAATTTCCTCCGCTCCTGTTGGCAATCAAATTATGGCTGAGATGACGGACGTTAAGGCGGCCTGGTATCGCCCAACAGAAAACTACCACCGTATCAGCACAGATAATGGACTATTGGTTATCAGCGATATACAGGAAAAAGAGTTTAGAAAATATGTGGTGGCCGGTCAAAATGGACAGTCTGGAGTCAGTAATAATTTCGCTCCTGAAAACCCACCTGCTGGTTTCACAAGAACACAAAGGGAATGGTACATCAACTGCGCCGGAGGTGTTGGAGGAGGCTTTACTATCCTACTCGAAGATGCCACTGCTGATGGAATCCCAGCTGATGATGATCTCAATCAATATGTATTGCTCTACCGCGAAAACACTACCGATAATTTCAGGGCTGTAATGCGCCCCACAAAACCAGTGGCAGGCGTATTTCAATTTAATGATATTGCTTTCCGTGATGGATTTTATGCATTAGGCTTTGCTACTGAAGAATTCCCTGTGCAGGGCTGGACAGCTGTTTATGAGCATCCTTTTTCTGCCATACAAATAGGCCCAATTCCTGTTGATAATGAATTACGAATCAATAGAATACCTATGAATACTACAATCCAAATCAGCAGTTTAAGCGGAGAATTACTTTACACACTACCTAACGAAACACAGCAAACAACTATTGATATGTCTGGTTTTGAATCCGGCATGTATATTATTGTTTTAAAATCAGATAAAGAGAAAATTGTAAAAAAAATCATGAAATACTAAACCATTAATCTTATGAAAAGAACTACTAAAATGTTATTGATTATGTTGTTTTCAACTGTAATGTTTGCAGTTTCAGCACAAAACTATGCTTTAAAGTTTGACGGCACCAACGATAAGGTGGGTATCCTGGACAGCCCCGAGCTCAACCCAACAAGCGGCATGACAATTGAAGCCTGGATCAACGCCTACGAATGGAACTCCAACATTTGGGGTGGCGTAATTGTTGGCAAACAAGGCACAAATCCTGATAAAGGCTATTGCTTTACGGCCGGTGAAAATGGCCGCGTGGAATTTACCGTATCAATTAATGAAGGCTGGAAAGCCGTTTCGACCCCTGCCCTGCTGGGCACAAATGCCTGGTATCATATTGCGGGCGTTTATACCGGCACCCAGGTAATGCTCTACATCAACGGACAACTTATCCAAACGGAAGATGCCATCGGCGAACTCACCCACGGAACAGGAGTGGTGATGAATTTGGGAGATAACCCTACCTGGCCCGGTCGATTCTGGAATGGTCGCCTGGATGAAATAAGGATATGGGAAGTTGCCAGAACAGAAGCTGAAATTCAAGCAAATATGAGCGTTGAGTTAAGCGGAACAGAATCAGGTCTTGTGGCTTATTATCCCATGAACGAAGGAAGTGGCAATGTTTTAGGTGATGCCTCAGGAAATGAAAACGACGGACAGCTGGTCAATATGGACGACACTTCATGGGTAGAAGGTTTTCAACCTGTTACAGCTGATTTGGGGGTTATTGGCATAGCCTCCCCCTCTGTTATCGGCAGCGGCTTTAGCACAGAAGAAAAAATCAGGATAGAAGTAAAGAATTTTGCAACCGTAGCCGTTTCGGATTTTGAATTGAGTTATCAAATCAATGAGGAACCTATTGTAATAGAAACAGTTAATGTAAATATTCCACCTTTCGAAACCTATATTTACACCTTTAATGATTTTATTGATTTGTCGGCTATGACTGAAATCACAATCACTGGAACGGTTGCACTCGAAGGTGATGATAATACCGAAAATGACGTTTTAACCGAAACCATTGCGCCTACATTAAGTTATATGATTTTCGACCAGGAACGTCATAATTATGGAGGCTATGGACAATCGCACACCCGCACCGTTTATATGCCCGAAAATCTGGATAATTATAGCGAAATTTATGTCAATATTGATCTTGATTGCCCAACTGGAGGTTGTGATCCCTGGGATCAGCCGGCAAAACTGATGATCAACAAAAATGGTGAGAATTACGAAATCGCGCGCTACATCACACCTTTTGGTGTGGCATGTGGCGGCTGGACATGGGATATCACAGATTTCCGCTCCTTGCTGGTCAATGAGGTTGATTGGGTGAGTTATGTGCAGGTTTGGGGAGCATCGGGTTGGCTTGTTAGTGTGCAGCTCCAATTGGTTGAAGGAACTCCTGCCTATCCTTATTCAAAGGTGACAAAACTCTGGAATGAAGACAATTGGGTTTATGGCGATCCGGATATTTCCCACGATTTTCCGGAGAAAGAAATCCTCATCCAACCCGAAACTGTTGCCGCAAAAATCAGAATGACAATGACAGGTCACGGACAAGGAAATACGCTTAATGCAGCTGAATTTTCCGAATTTACGCACCATATCTGGATTGATGGCGAAGAAACTTTTACACAACATCTTTGGAAAGATGATTGCGCGCAGAACAGCTGCAGCCCGCAAAGTGGCACTTACCTTTACAGTCGTTCAGGATGGTGTCCGGGGCAGGATGTTCAGCCTTGGGAATGGGATTTGAATGGACATTTCGCGCCAGGCGAAACAGTTAGTTTTGATTATGTGCTTGCTGATTACACGAACTTGCTAATCACCGGCTACAATGGAGGTTCACATACCGAACCTTATTACCGTTGCCATACTTACCTCATTGAATTTGCCGATGAAGATTTTGTGCAACTCAACGAACAATCCATCAGCTCTGGCATTATTGAAGCTTATCCCAATCCAACTTCTGATGCTTTAAATATCAGCACTTTGAATAATGAAAAAATGCAAAGAATCGATGTTTACGAGCTCAACGGAAAGCTGTCTGCTTCGATTCAGTTGAACGGCATCAACACTTATAAGCTCGATTTGAGCAATGTAAAACCCGGATTGTCTCTGATTAGAATTCAGACTAAAAACACAAATGAAGTTATCAAAGTCGTGGTGAAATAATTACCTAAAGCTGATCAGGAAAATTAATTGGCCTGAAATACAAAAGGCGATATAAGGAATAGAAAAACCCGGAATTTACCGGGTTTTTCATTTTTATCAACGTTCTCTAAAAATGAGTAAAAGCGAATAAAAACCACCAAAGCCTGATTGCTTTCAACATTTATTGCATGATCAGTTTTTTCCTAAGTAAGGTGTTCCCTTTTATTAATTCAATGACATATGCACCTTTTTTCAGAAAGCTCAGGTCTAATTTTTCTTTGGCATACCACTTGCCCTTACTATAGACCAGCTTACCATCCAACTGATACAGTTTAACTGTTTCAAATGCCATGGGTTCAGCGCTATCAAACCAAAAAACACCAGATCCGGGATTAGGATAAACCTGAATAGCTGGGTTTGTTGTCTCAATTGAATTTACATCCATGATTGTTGCAGTAGCCGGAAAAGTGATATAATCGATCCATGCGCAATCATTGCCATTGCTAACGCTCCCGTCTTTGGAATAAACCCACTTCAAAGTATGCTGCCCTTCAGGGATTTCCACTGTAATCAATTCCCAATCTGCTTCTCCCGACCACTGTCCAAGCTGCATATCCTCAATATAAAAACGCAGGAAATCATATCCTGATTCAGAAGATACCTTACGATAAAAACTAATCTCATCCTGCATCATGACAAACATATTGATCTTTAGCTCAGTGATTTGATCATCAGAAATCGTTGCCGATTTAGCAGCAAAATTTCCTTCATAAACCACATCTTCCACAATTTGCCAGCTCCGACCCAATTCCTGAATCCATTCATAAGCTGCAAAATCTCCGGTTTCGAAATCCTCAATCTGTAAACCGATTGACATCGGCCACGACCAACCATCATCATACCATTCATAGCCTACCGGACAATCTAATAAAGCATTCATTACCAATATAGTACCCTGAGGAGCATACTCATCCACATGAACTGTATAACTCACATCGAAAGTTTCTCCTGGAAACAAACTCCCAATATATTGATCGCCATTTTCGATGGTGAGCCATTCTGAAGCATATTCACTCAAACTGATCGTGATGTCATGTGCAGCACTTGATCCATTATTGCCGCCAAACACATGGAATTGAACCGTTTCGCCGGCATCCAGCAAACCGTTTTGATTGCCTGATTCATCTACAATTTCATAATGAGAAATATGATTTCCAGGTATGAGAATCTCTAAATTAAAATGATCAGTCCAACTCTGATCTCCTGAAGTAAGAATCATTTCAAGTTCGATAGCATAATCTGGTGGAACAATTGTTGAAATCTCCAATAAAAACACATCTTCCAAGCTTACGGTTTCACCAGCAGCGATTGTACCTATTTCAAGCTCAGATTCTAAAACAGTTACTATCCAATCATCAGCAACACTAATATGTGCCTCAACATTTTCAAGATTCTCAGACCCAATATTTTTGATTCCTATATTCAGGCTGACTGTTTCACCATAGTCGGCCTCTCCGTTGGCATTGCCCTGCTCATCAACCACTTCCATACTTTCCCAGATAAGGTAAGGGCCCTCATTCGGGATGATTGTTACAGGCAGCGCAACAGGCAAAATATTCTGTCCTACCACAACCAGATTGGCTGCTCCGGTTTCGTTCAAAGCTTGATCAAAAACGATCACAGCATTTCCATCGGCATCTGTTTCTCCAACGCCAATTATTTCGTTATTTTGTCGCAGATGACAACGATATCCGGCAAGCGGTTCACCGGCTTTACTTACAGCAGCTGTTGTTTCAGTCAATCCGATTATCAGCTGAGCAGTGTAATCAACTTCAGGTTCAAAAGGTTCTGATGTCCATACACTTAGCATAGGATCACCCAAAATATTCAAATCATAGAAATTCCAGCGCAAAGCACCTTCTTCCCATTGTCCGGGTGCGGTAACCCAGGGTGCTGTTTCAATTTTTGATTCCCTGAGTGCCAAACCCAGATAAGGAATCTTATCATGGTAAAAAGCATCGGTCATTTCGCGATGTAAATGCGCTGCAGGTCCTTCGGTTTGCCCTTCGTTGAACCAGCCATAACGCGAATTCCCGATCACTGCAACCGCAAAATTCTCGATCAGCACCATTTTTTCCAGGATACAATCGTTATAATCAAAAGCCCCGCAGTCGCAGCCGTGGGTATGCAACAAAGGAAAATTATGATCAACCCCATTGGCGGCAGCAAAATTGGCATCCGTGATATCCGAATTGGATAAATGCGCCACATAAGTCTGGCTAGCATGCCCCACATGATGAATAAACTGTTTGCCCTGATTGATGCTGTTGATAAGATCGGAACCCGACCATGAGCCATCATATTCATACATTCTTTCAACGACATACGATTCAGGAATACCAGTGGTTGTGTAGCCGTTTTCATCGGTTTCACCTACCAGAAGCTCAAGGTAATCACGTCCCCAGGTATCCGGATTGTTGTAAAGATTTTCACCAGCAAAAAGTGGCTTTTCAAGTTCACCCAAAACCGGCTGCTGCTGATACATAAGAATTTTATTAAGCATATTCGCAAGTTCGTCAGCATTACCAAAGGGCATACGAGCCACACCAATTTCAGGTAGCAGATCATCCTCTCCGGGCTCGCCCCAGCGATCGTCATTATCCTCATTCCATGTTCCATCCAATGCCGCATAATACAAATCAGCCGGAATATTACTGGTTTCATAACCACCACCTGACTGCACATAACAATAAAAGCCGCGCGCTGGAACAATCTCTACATCACCTCCCAACAACAGGCTGTGAATGCCGGTTTCATTGTATCTTTCAATCACAAAATTTCGGATTTTTTCCTGTAGATCAACGCCATTTCCATTAGATGAAATTGTTTCGATTGTAACAATTTCAGAGGTGAACCCCCTTTCAAGGAGAAATTCCTGATAAGTTTCGAACTGATCAGCGTAAATCTCCTTAGTAACAATCAACAAATCAGTTTCAGGCACCTCCAGTGAGTTTTTTTGGTAGTGCATATACTGCTCAATCATTGCTGGATTTTGAGCCAGATTTTTCGCAGAGATTAACTGCTTAGAACCAGATTTAAAAACAATGTTTGAAGCCGAACGAACCGGCGCAGTTTCAATTCTTACAAGAACTTCTTTGGCATAATATACAGTCTGATCAGCCGGAATATATTGCAAAGGTGTGATCGTGCTCAAAGCAAAACCCATTCCATTATACCAGGAAGTGAGAAGATTGCCATACGCTTTCTCTGGATAAACTGTTTCAGTTGCATAAATTTTTTCATCCTTCAGAAAAGCAAATTTCCGCTTTTCCGACAGCGGCCTCGAAGGCTGATAAGGTGCCAGAACATGGGACGTTTCAAGTTGTTCCATTTCACCATAAATCACCTCAATAGCAATAGCTTCTTCGCCAGGAGGCAATAACAAACTGATACTTTTCCAAGGCAGGACGGGCTGACCAGCCCTGGCTGATAACATACATCCATCAAACAAAATATTGTCGCCATTAGCGCTTCGAATAAGCTGTGGCGCATCAAAATAAAATATTTTTTCAATTGTTGAAGCATGCAAAAAACTGCTAATCAATAAGATTGACAGCAAAACCAATAAACGTTTCATAGGTTTGGAATACAAAATTCATAAGCGGTTAACTATGCGTCAAAGATAAGCTTTCAGAATCGTTTCTGCTGTAATTGACCTCTTTAGATTGATTCTAAATAGTGACATTCACATTATTTTACTAAGTTTTTTTTAGATAGTAAAACCCGGAATCCACTACATAATAGTGAAATTCACAATTTGCATTAATTTTACAACCTATTCCGATTGTTCATGGAAGAAAAAAGTCACGCAAAAAAACGGGAAAAACTAGCGCGCTTCAAAAGTTTCGCCGCTGAATTACTACCTCATGAAGTTAATTATCTACAAGCGCAGGCTGCATTTGTTGATCCCATAAATGCTGCGCTTTTTCAGCAGCTTTGCGACTTTGTGCTTCATCCTGAACAAGCTATAACATTCGACACCAAAATAGACAAACGCAAATACACTTACCTGAAAAACTGGGTCGAAAAGCAGTTGTCATCCATTGATGCTGATCATTTTTTTGAATGGATGCATCAACTTGATCTCAAATTAATGACAGATCAAATCAGCCCTGACGAAGAAATTGAACTCCTTGGAAAGATCAGAAAATACAACAGTCCCAATTATTATTTCATGCGGTTTTACGAATTGGTTCAAAACTACCGTAACTACCTGCTCATTCGGGTGAGGGGAAACTATCTGCCAGTGGTTTCATCCTTTCGCGAAAATTTTAAACAACAATATCAGGAAGCTATAAAAGTGAATCAGCTTTTGCATGATGCAACCAATGATATTGTTAATCAATACCTCACCAAATCCGGAGATAGTATTCAATGGGAAGAAAATTTGGTTGCAATTTTTAATAACGATCAGCTCGATGGCCTTAATCGCTATTATGCCGTGGTGCGGCTCAGCTTTATTTATTTCAATTATGGGGCTTATGACAAGTTATCGCGCCTGTATAATGCACTTGACAAACTGATTATCAGCGGTGAGATATACAGCCGGCGGATTCTGGTAAATTATTATGCAAACCGGCTCCTGCTGCATTCGCGCTACAACGAATTGGATACGGCTGCCAGATTTGGTTATTTATCGATAAAGGCAAAAAGCTCCGACTACCTGTTCTATCTCAACAACTTATGTGGTGTCTTGCTCAGAAGAGGGAAAACTTCAGAAGCACTTCATTTGATGGAAGATAATTTACCCGCATTCCGGAAAAATATCAGTCCGCATACGCGTATCGGTTTTGCCTCTTACTACCTGAAAAGCCTTAATGAAAATGCAAAATACACCAAATCACGTCGATTTGCAACTCATTTTCTGGATCAAAATATTCAGGATATTCTTAAGTTTAGGTGGCGTTTGTTTTTTTTGGCTTATGCTGAAACCTTACTTTTTAACAAAGACTATTTGCTGTTAATCAGAGTTTTTGCGAAATATAAGCTTTTAAACCTGGAATTGATCTACAAACAAAATCCGGATAGTTTCCCAGCTTTGGAATGCTATCATTTGCTGGCACAATACAAAGAAGCCAAAATCAGTTTGGACAGATTAAAACAACGCCTTATTCCACTTTTTAAAAACAATCCTGCCCCTCAATTCAAGCGTCAGATGGCAGAAACCTTAAAACACCTCAAAATTCAGCTCAGCGAGGCCTTTGAAACCAAATTTTTTGATGAAATTTGACCATTAACTTCAATCTTGATCATCAAGAAAATGATGAAGATTTTATCGTGAAAATTGAGAAATATCACACCCCCTTCCAATCCGCAAACCTACAATTCGCTTACTTTTGCCAGGAGTAAAATTGCATATTATTATGACATACATACAATCCTATTTTCAAGCACTATGGAGTTTAACTGTTGAAATAGCGCCTTATCTGCTCTTTGGGTTTTTATTCGCCGGTATATTAAGGGTTTATTTTCCACAGCGTTTGCTCAATAAATACATGGGGAAATCAAGTGCTACAGCTGCGGTGAATGCCAGCCTGCTTGGCATTCCGATGCCTCTGTGTTCCTGCGGCGTAATACCTACGGGCATTTCACTTTTTAGAAACGGAGCCTCCCGAGGGAGCACCAATTCATTTCTGATTTCAACCCCTCAAACTGGCGTCGATTCCATTTTGGTTACTTATTCTATGCTCGGATTGCCATTTGCGATAATCAGACCGATTGTAGCCCTTGTAACAGGTGTAAGTGGCGGCTTGCTTACTAATTGGTTTGTTAAAGACAAATCTACTAAACCACTTGAAGGTGAGGTTTTTACAGCGACAAAGGACAAAACTATCAAGGCAAATAAGTTCAGACTGATGCTGAATTATGCATTTATCACCTTTTTGCAAGACATCATGAAATGGCTTATTATAGGCCTGTTGCTTGCAGCATTGGTTGCTGTACTCATCCCTGATTCATTTTTTGAACGCTACATTGGCAACAGTTTTCTGGAAATGCTTGTTATTCTAATTGCCAGTATTCCGCTTTATGTTTGTGCCACAGCTTCGGTGCCACTGGCAGCTGTATTATTACTCAAAGGACTCTCGCCGGGTGCAGTTTTAGTATTTTTAATGGCTGGTCCGGCTACAAATGCCGCTACCATGACAGTTTTATGGAAGACCCTTGGACAAAAAACCACTTTAATTTACCTGGCCACCATTATCGGAGGCGCATTACTTTTTGGCTTTCTTATCAATCAATTACCAGCTTCATGGTTTTCGATCGCCGTGCATGGCGGGGCTCACGAACATCAGCTTTTGCCACAATGGTTGCAATTAGGATCTGCTGTAGTGTTGCTGCTTTTAATTGCTAATGGTTACTTTCAAAAATATTTTAAAAAATCAAACATAAAAATGGATAAGATGAACACAGCTAAACGATTTTCTCTTTTCAAAGTACAGGGAATGGACTGCAATCACTGTAAAAACAGTGTAGAATTAAATCTAAGTAAATTACCTGAAATACAAACTGTTGAAGCAGATTTGCAACATCAGACCGTTAAAATTGAAGGTGATCAACTCGATATAGAGCAGATAAAAGAGATTGTAGAGTCGTTGGGTTACAAATTTGGCGGTAAAATTTGAAGGTGATATGGTTTAAAAAACCGTTAATTATTGAATTTCTGATTCATAAGTCTTATTACTCTGCATGGTTTGTTTAACTTTGCCGCCCGTTGTTTACAATTTGAATAAAAATGAAACAGCTAAGCCGCCATATTCTTATAGTCTTTATTGTACTCACTTCTGCTTCGGTATGGAGTCAACAATCCTATTACAGTTGTTATACAGGGGAAACAAGAGGTAAAAATATACGGCTTCACCTTATCAAATCTAACAATAAACTGAATGCTTCTCTTCTGGTAAAAGAACAAACTACTGAAGCAGTGGAATTTACACTTAGTGGAAAGCTTAATTCAGGTGGCGATTTTTATCTTGGACAAAATTTTGATTCCGATACAATTTTATTTGGCAGGCTCACTAAATCGCACCTTGAGGCTTTCTTTAAGCATGATGAAACAGATTTGATTTTAATGCGCTTACAGACTGAATCTGCGGTCAATCACCTGGATATTGATATCAAAACCCTTGAACTGCAACAACCGCTCGACACAACAAATCCTGATAGTCCGCAAGCGATTTTCGAAGGACAATTATTACTCCCTAAGCAAGCAAATGCGCTATTGGATAGCTTGTTTATGAAACAAGCTGACGAAATGTATCGTTTCAAGATAAATCAACTAAACGAAATTTTATCCTTTGAAGCAAAAGCCTTTTTTGCAGGCTACAAAAAGCTTAACAGCTTCGAAGATAAGGATTCACCTATTTTTCAGTGGATAAAAAGCAGTGAAGTTTTTATACAACTCAACCAGCAACAATTATTTAGCTTTGCCGTAGCTGATTATGCCTATACAGGAGGTGCTCATGGTTTAAGTACAAAACGATTTATTGTTTTGGATATCAAAAACTTAAATCAACTTACAATAGGTGATGTTTTTAAAGCAGAAGCCCTAAATAAACTACCGGATCTTCTGGAAAAATCTCTGCGGATACAATATCAAATCTCAGCTGACAGCAGTTTGCATTCAGCCGGATTTTTTGTGGTCAAGCCTGAAATTACTGATAATTTCTGGCTCAGCGCCGCTGGTGTTGGATTTTACTATAATAGTTACGAAATTGCTCCTTATTCCTTTGGACATACCCCTATTTTGTTACCCTATTCCCAGCTTGAAGGTTTGCTAAAACCCGAAATCGTATCCCGTTTGAATCCCATTCAAAAATCTTTAAATCCGCAACCATGAACCTGATCACACTCATTTATGATTTATTGAGTGTGCTTGGGGCATTGGCTTTTTTTCTGTTTGGGATGAAGCTAATGAGCGAATCACTGCAAAAAATTGCCGGCTTCAAAATGCGTCAATACCTTTCGGCCATCACTGCCAACAGATGGAGAGGACTGCTTACTGGTTTTGCCATCACCGGAATTTTACAATCGTCTTCTGCAGCTACCGTGCTGTTGGTTGGTTTCGTAAACGCAGGGCTAATTTCAGTTTTGGATTCTATTGGACTTATTATGGGCGCCAATATTGGCACTACAGTAACTTCATGGCTGATTACTTTTTTTGGTTATTCCTTTAACATCAGGGTTATTATTCTACCTCTGATAGCGCTGGCCATACCCTTATATTTTGGATCCAGTTCCAACAGAAAATCCGTTGCAGAATTTGTTCTAGGTTTTGCAATTTTGTTCATCGGCCTGCAGTTTTTGAGGGATGTACTGCCAGATATTCATCGCGAAACGGGCATTGTTGAATTCTTAAAAGCAAATGCTGAGATTAATTTCGTTTCACTCTTTGTTGCTGTGCTCATTGGTATTGGCATTACAATTCTAATTCAGTCGTCAACAGCCACAATCACACTAACTATTGTACTTTTAAGCGAAGGCATGGTGAGCTTTGAAATAGCTGCTGCACTGATTGTTGGAGAAAACATTGGCACCACTGCAACTGCTAATATCGCAGCCATTGTTGCCAATAGAAATGCCAAAAGAACAGCTTTGATACATTTTCTTTTCAACCTCACTGGCGCACTACTCATTATACCAGTTTTTAATTATGCCATTCAATTGATTGATTCATTTGTTGATATGATTCTGCGTTTGAGTGATAACGATATCATATTGTCGGCTCCCCTCAAGGTGAGTCTTTTTCACAGCCTTTTCAACATCAGTAATACGCTTATTTTAATCTGGTTTACAAAACCATTATTCCAGCTAAGCAAAGCCATGATCCCTTTAAAAGAAAATGAAGAAGATGGAAGAATGCTTAGCTTGCAGGAAAATTTTGTGACTCCGGTATCTGAATTATCTTTGGTTCATCTATCAAAAGAAATAAGCAAAATGGCTCGGCTAAGTCAAAAAATGTTTGACTTAGTTCCGCAGCTGCTGATGGAAAAAAACTTAGAGGAATATCAGCTACTCAGCGATAAAATTCGTCAAATGGAGCATCAGATGGATCAGAATGAGCAAGTTTTGATGAATTACCTTGCCCGCCTCACAGAAAGCAAACTGAGTGCTGAAAGCTCTAAGCTAATAAACGGCAGTATGATTATCGTAAACAATATCGAAAACATTGCTGATATATGTTTCAAGATTGCCCGCGTTATTGAGCTTAAAAATAGTCAGAAAGCCTGGTTCAACCAACAACAGCGCAATAGGCTTCACCAAATGTTTGAAACGGTTAAAGAGGCTTTAACCCTGATGCTTTTTAACCTTAGCAAGCCTCAAAAACCGGATCTTAACAAAGCTCATCAAGTTGAGATCCAACTAAATGAATTGAAACAGGAATACATTGAAACTCATCTTTCAGACCTTAAGGCGGGAAACTATCCTTTTAATTCTGGAAATTTTTATCAGCAATTGGTCGTTTATAGCGAAAAAATTGGCGACCATGCAATTTCTGTTTCAGAAACACTCAACAGAAGTTATTGATTACCATCCGGCTGCAAGCACATCAGCCAGATGAATGGTTTTTATCGGAAGTTTAAGTTTGTTTATATACCCTTCCTGATGCATCAGACATGACAAATCAGTAGAGACAATAAACTCAGCCTCAGTATCCAGAGCATTTTGAACTTTTTGCTCGGCCATAGCTGTCGAAATTGCTTCGTGTTTAACACTAAAAGTCCCTCCAAATCCACAGCAAACATGACGGTCATTCATTTCTACCAATTCAAGGCCTTTTACTTTGGATAATAAAATACGTGCCTCCTGTTTAAGTCCGTACTCTCGCAAACCTGCACAACTGTCGTGAAAAGTAATTTTATGAGGAAAAACAGCCCCAAAATCGGTATAACGCAATTTATTGACTAAAAAATCAGAAAGCTCAAACATATTTCTAGTCAAACGTTTATATTCCAAATGGTTAGCTGTATTATGAAATAACTCATGGTAATAATTCCGAACATAACCTGTGCATGAAGCTGATGGGCTAACCACTGGACGATCGTTAGGAAAGTCTTTTAAAAATTTATTACCTAATTTTTTGGCTTCATCCAGAAAACCACTATTAAAAGCCATCTGACCACAGCAGGTTTGTTTGGGATTGTAGTGCACATTTGCTCCGGCCTTTTCGAGAAGCTTAATCATATTCATACCTGTTTCCGGAAAAAACTGGTCAACAAAACAGGGGATGAACAGATCTATTGTCATGATTTTTTTTTTGCAAAAGTACATGATTTTTTCGCATTCTAAAGCAAGCCTTAAAACCATGATCAGTCCAAATGGCTCATTTCTGATGAAGAACGCCTATTTTTCGAATGTAAGTCCAAAAAGCAGGATATGATTTTGCTACTACCTCTGGCTTATCGAGTTGGATAGCTCCTACTTTTAAAGCCAGTGGTGCAAGTGCCATTGCAATGCGATGATCGGCCCAGCTATTGATCAATAGGGGTCTTGATTCGTCAAAAACATTAAGTTTTTGTGATGGTGTAAGGATGTAAACACCTTTTTGAACTTCCTGAAAACTCACTCTCATTTTTGCCAATTCTGTTTTCAAGGCCAATAACCTGTTCGACTCTTTATGCACTAAATTATCCAAACCTGTAAACCTTGCTTTAATCCCCAGTCCGGCACAGCTTGCAGCCAATGCAGGCAGCAAATCGGGATACTGCCGGCAGTCACATTCAAAACTATCTGCTGTGGCTCCCATTTTAAATATTCTTATTCCGTCCGGTTCTTCATGGCTCTGAACGCCAAGTTGTTCGAAAAGTTTAGCAAGCACTTTATCACCCTGCAACGAATCCAGACTTAACTGATCCAGCACCAGCTCGCCGCCTTCAGACAAAGCCATTATTTCATACCAATAGGACGCTGCACTCCAGTCGGGATGGATACGACAACTGACATTGCTGTAAGGATTAGGTTCAACAACAATTTTATTGTTTTCCCAATTCACCGCTGCACCAAAATGACGCATCAGAGCTATGGTCATCTCCAAATAAGGAATTGAACTGTGGTCGCCGGCTATTTCCAACTCAAGTCCATTTTTCCAAACCGGTGCAGCTAAGAGCAAAGAAGAAGCGAATTGACTGCTTTTAGTTAGATTGATAGTTGCTTTGCCTCCCGTAAGCACCTTACCCTGAATGCGTAATGGAGCAAATCCTTGCTGCCCGATGTAAGTTATCTCAGCCCCCAAATGCCTAAGCGCGTTCACCAACTCGCCAACCGGCCGCTCGAGCATGCGGCCAGAACCTGTTAGTACCCATTTACCCGGCAAAGTTGCCAGATAGGTTAGTAAAAAACGAAAAGTAGTTCCTGCATTATCACAATCCACAACAAGCGGAATAGATGATTGTGCACAGTCCCTGATCATTTTCAGGTTTCGCTTAAGCAGCTGTGTATCTTCAGCATCACTAAGTTGAGTAATCAACCGATCGAAACCGCCATAAGCGCGTATCATAAGCGCCCTGTTGCTTTCACTTTTACTTGTACTAAGTTGAACCCTTCCTTTAAGATGGGTGAGATTTGGACTGAGTAATTTTGCCTTTGACATGTTTAAAATAATTCACTAAACCAAGTTAAACACGCTCTGAGCTGCTCTGGTTCAACTAATACATCGAAAACAGCTTTCCCTTTGCTATCCATGCAAACCATCATAATATTCCCCCCTTTGCTTTTCTTGTCATGAACAATAAGATCCATCATATTATCAATATCAACTTGATTTAAAATAAAAGGATCAAACAAAGATTGATAATATTCAAGATAATCTTCTAAGACATTTTTTTTCATGCCTTTAAGCTCTACCGAGAGAAATAATTCTGCAAGTATTCCGGCTGCGACGGCTTCGCCATGGGTAATATTCAATTTCCTGCTCAATCCAAGGCTTTCGAAGGCATGCCCGATCGTATGACCAAAATTCAGGATTTTTCTTCTTCCTTTTTCCATGGGATCTTCGGATACAACTTCCATTTTGAAACGAACTGCCTGTGCTATCGCAGCAGTGATGTAGGCTTCATCTTTTTTAGCAAGCAGCTCAAACTGATTCATGCCTCCTGACATAATAAAATTGTATTTAATCAATTCGCCCATGCCCGAGCGCCATTGCACTTCGGGAAGTGTTTTTAAAAAATCCGTTATAATATATACCCTCTCAGGCTGATGAAAAGCTCCAATTTGGTTTTTGTAACCTTCGAAATCTATTCCTGTTTTCCCACCCAAAGCAGCATCTGCCATTGCAAGTAAAGTTGTTGGGAAATGAATGGTACGAATACCACGTTTGTAGCTGGCAGCAGCAAATCCTCCCAAATCTGTTATCACACCACCTCCCAAATTTATCAGCATAGCATCCCTGCCAGCACCTGCCCTGGTAAGTCTTTTCCAAATTTCACTCAGTTGATGCAGGTTTTTGTTTTCCTCGCCATGCGGAATAGTAATCAAGTTGATTTTAATCTGAATTGATTGAAAATAAGGCTCTAAAAGTGGCCAGCAATACTGTTTGGTTTGATCATCTGCTAAAACAAAAACCTGCTGATCATTTTGACTACAGGTCATCAACACTTTATCGAAATCGAGAAGTGCATCCTGATTAAAGTAAATCCCGGCAACAGCAATATTCATCATTAAGCTTTTAGCAAAAGTACTTGAAAAACGAATAGGTAAGACTCAAAACAACTTGGATTAATAAAAAGCAGCCAGCAACAATTCCAGGTGATGAAAAGGTAGCCGGTGCAATTGGGCGATATAATGATTTGTAAGTTTACCGTTGAAAGCGTAAACACCTTTTGCGAATGCCCGGTCGGATTGCAGATAAGCTTGCATCCCGCCATACTCAGCAATCTGCAGCAGGAGCGGTGTAAAAAAATTATTAAAAGCTATTGAAGCCGTTCGTGGAACGCGCGAAGCCATATTTGGAACGGCATAATGTGTTACGCCATTTTCCTGAAATACCGGATTTTGATGTGTGGTTGGCCGGCTTGTTTCGAAGCACCCACCCTGATCGATGCTCACATCAATAATCACTGCACCTGCTTTCATTTTTTCGACCATCAACGCACTAATCAAGCAGGGCGTGTTGCCGCTGTTAGCGTGTTTTGCTGCAACCACAACATCAGCAGTTTGCAAGGCATCGCCTATCAGATCGGGTTGCAAAGCCGAAGTAAACACACGCTGTCCCAAATTGTTTTGAAGGGTTCTGAGCTTATACATGGAATTGTCAAAAACCTTGACCAGACAGCCCATTCCCAAAAATCCACGAGCCGCAAACTCAGCCACATTGCCTGATCCGATAATCACTACCTCGGTAGGAGCCACGCCAGGAAAACCTCCCAACATCTTGCCTTTGCCAAAATCCGGATGACACAAATATTCAGCAGCAACCACAACACATAGGTTACCAATGATCTCGCTCATGGATCGCAACAAAGGCAAGGCGCCTGATTTGTCCTGAATGTGCTCATAGGCAAGAGCAACTATTTTTTGCTTTAAAAGCAACTCAAACCATTCGCGGCTTTGAGAAGTTTGTTGCAAAACAGAAAACAAAGTCTTCCCTTTAGAAATCCATGAAAGCTCCTCTAAATCGGGTGGAGCCACCTTGAGAATGAGATCGGTCTGGTAAATTTCCCGAGCCTCGTCAACAATCGTCGCTCCTGCTTCAGCATATTCATGATCGCTGTATTGGGCGAATTTTCCTGCACCACGCTGCACTATTACCTGATTTCCGTGATCGGTGAGCAAACGAACACCATCCGGAATCAAAGCGATTCTCCTTTCGTCAGCCTTTCTCTCGGCCGGAATCCCAATTTTAAGGTGATTTTTCTTTAAAGCCGTTTCAAGTTTTTCTTCCTGAGGCATCAAACTATGGCTGCCTGCAAATCGGATAAATTGGTTTTCCTGCGACATAAGCTATTATCCTGCGATAAGTTGACAGTTAATCATTCTGATTCCGGTCTCCTCATCAGGTTGAATATCAATTTTTACGTGTTTTTCAGGTAAAAGTTGCATTACCTTTTCCGGCCACTCAATCAGGCAGCAATTGCCACTATAAAAATAATTTTCATATCCGATGTCAAAGGCCTCTTCAAGCTTATCGATGCGGTAAAAATCAAAGTGAAATAAAGACTCGCCTTTTTCCGTAAGGTATTCATTTACAAGCGAAAATGTTGGACTATTCACTTCATCTAAAACGCCCTGGAGCTTACAAAAAACTTTAATCAGGGATGTTTTTCCGGCTCCCATTGGCCCGTAAAATGCCATCACCGGATAATCGTTTTTATACTGTGCAAGCCAATTGGCAGCCGTATCTAACTCGTGGGGAGTGGCTGCCTTAAAGCGCTTCTGGTTCATGACCTTTGCAATTTTGGTTTTAAGTGAATCACAGGTATTAACATTTCAAAAATCGAAATTCCACCATGTTGAAATGTATTTCTGTAGTAATTTACGTAATAGTTATAATTGTTGGGGTAAGCAAAAAAATCGCTCGAACGGGCAAAGACATAAGCCGTACTCACATTTATTCTTGGCAAAAAAACATCTTCTGGATTTCTAACTTCAAAAACTTCTTTAGCATTAAATTTCAAGCTTTTACCATATTTATAACGTAAATTAGTATTTACATTTCTGTCGCCAAGAATTTTCACCGGATCTTTCACATATACCGATCCATGATCTGTTGTTAGCACTACCTCTGATTCTTTGCGGGCAATAAATCTGAGAATATCAAAAAGACTCGAGTGCTCGAACCACGACTTCATCAAAGACCTATAAGCAGCCTCATCTTCAGCCAATTCGCGAATCATTTCCATTTCAGTACGTGCGTGCGAAAGCATATCAACGAAATTATAAACAATCACGTTCAATTGATTATTCATCAGATTCGACATGTTTTCGGCCAATTTTTTACCAGCATTGAGGTTGAGTACTTTATTGTAGGAAAACCTGATGTCCTTACCAAAACGTTTAAGCTGTTCGTGAAGGAGCTCAGCCTCAAACTGATTTTTCGTTCCCTCATCTTCTTCATCCGTCCAGTAAGTAGGATACTTCTTGCGTATTTCGTTGGGCATAAGACCTGCAAAAAAAGCATTACGTGCATATTGCGTTGTAGTGGGTAATATACTGCAGTAGAGCTCATCACGATCAACCCTGAAAAATTCTTCTATCATCGGCTGGATGGCCTTCCATTGGTCGTAGCGCAAATTATCGATGACAATCACAAAAAGTGGCTGCTGCTGACGCGCCAAATATGGGAACACCTTATCGCGCATCAAAGTATGCGAAAGCACTGGCTTATCCTCTGGGTCATCATTCAACCAGCTCACATAGTTTTTTTCGACAAAACGCGAAAACTGCAAGTTGGCCTCGTCTTTTTGCATATTCAGCACTTCGATGATGCCCGGGTCGGCAGCTTTTTCAAGCTCCAACTCCCATCGCACAAGGCGCTTATAAATTTCTGTCCACTCCTCAAAACTAAGTTGATTGTTTAGCTCCATCCCGATATTCCTAAACTCCTGTTGATAGGTCATGGTAGATTTTTCGCTAACCAGTTTTCTATTTTCCAGGTTACGTTTCAAGCTTAGCAAAATCTGATTCGGTTTCACAGGCTTGATCAGGTAATCGGCGATATTACTTCCAATAGCATCTTCCATGATAGATTCTTCCTCGCTTTTGGTAATCATCACCACTGGAAGGTTCGGAAACTCAGCCTTTATTTTTTCGAGTGTTTCAATACCTGAAAGTCCGGGCATATTTTCATCCAAAAATACGATATCCAATGGTTCGGCGCGGACGATATCGAGCGCTTCGTCGCCATTGTTGATCGCAATCACTTCATAACCTTTTTGTTCCAGAAACAGGATGTGAGGTTTTAGCACGTCAATTTCATCATCAGCCCATAAAATTCTTATCTTGTCCATAAATCTAGCTTTTTATTTTTTCGGAAAATCAATTGGGTAAAGATGTTGACGATAAGTGTATTTTTGTTGTTAAATGCATAAAACGTTACTTTTATTGTGGCGTCCTGCGTGATTTGCACAAAATTAACAATAATTATGCCCTCGAACAGCGTCAACAAAAAGAAAATCTTCAACGATCCGGTTTACGGATTCATTAGCATTCCTGACGAACTGCATTTTGACTTGATCGAACATCCTTATTTTCAGCGCTTGCGCAGAATCAAACAGCTCGGACTCACACATCTGGTTTATCCGGGTGCATTGCATACCCGTTTTCATCACAGCCTGGGCACCATGCACCTGATGCAGCAAGCTATTCAGCTTTTACGCAATAAAGGTTATGCCATCAGCGATCAGGAAAAACAAGCTGCATCACTGGCCATTCTGCTACACGACATTGGCCATGGACCTTATTCGCATACCCTGGAAAACACCATTATCCAAGGCATTTCTCATGAGCAAATGTCGCGGGTTTTAATACAAAATCTTAATACAGAAACTTCGGGTTTATTAGATGAAGCATTGGCCATTTTTGATGGAAATCATCCCAAAAAGTTTTTAAGTAAGCTGGTTTCGAGTCAGTTGGATATGGATCGCATGGACTACCTGAAGCGTGATAGTTTTTTTACAGGCGTTACCGAAGGCAATATCAATGCCGACCGACTGCTGGCCATGCTGGAAGTGGTGGACAATGAACTGGCTATTCAGGCTAAAGGCATTTATTCTGTCGAAAAATTTATAGTAGCCCGCAGGCTGATGTATTGGCAGGTATATCTGCACAAAACCGTGCTAAGTGCCGAGCATATGCTGATGAACGCCCTCTTGCGTGCGCGCGAAATAGTTGATCAGCTCAAAGCCATTACACCTGAACCGCTTTACTATTTTTTGCCCAAACAGGAAAAACAGCTTGATTTTGTCGAACAGCCTCAAACAATGTTACAATACAGCCGATTGGACGATTTTGATGTATTTTCAGCGCTCAAATCGTGGAGTAGGCATCCCGACAAAGTGCTCAGCATGCTTAGTGAAGGAATTGTGAATCGCAAACTGTTCAAGGTGGTTATAACCGACAAAGCCTTTGATGAAACCCTGCTCGAAAATTTACTTGACGCAATTGTAAAGCATACCGGGCTTAATACAACTGAGTCTAAATACCTGATGATCACAGGCAAAACAGCAAATCACGCCTACCACCCGCAACAAGCACGTATCAATATTGTGTATAAAGACGGCAGCATCAAAGATATTTCAGAGGCATCTGATCAGCTTAATATCAGCGTTTTATCTCATCCTGTGACCAAATATTTCCTTTGTTTTCCGAAGGATATTCCATTGGTTAAGATTAAAAATAATCTTCTTAAAGACCTTTATCGGTATTGATAAGCTATGGCAAGACCCCTAAGAAAACCTGACCAATCAGGATAAACTTTTTCATCATTTGATTCTACTAAAATCGCTTTTCTATTTCCACTAAGGTGAAAATGCCCAATATACACCTGAATAGAATAACCAACCAAGAACTTTAGTAAAAAATTCATTATTCGGTATGAAACACTAAACCCCTGTTCTACATTAAATTGAATGATATAACTTCGAGTTTATCCTCTGTAATGACTACATTTCCAATTTGAAGGAATTATAGAACCATTGACCCCTTGGGATCGTTATCTTAAACTCTAAAGCCAGCTTTATAATCCCTGTTTGGAATTGTAAAGCCGGCCTTTTTGAGCCAAAAAGTGGCTTAGGTTTATAGCTATCCAAAATTATCTCAAGATTAATAACAAGCTATACTTGACTAAAGATAAGAAAGCCATATAAATCCGAAAATTTCTATAACTGCACAAAATCGAGTCCCAGCATTTTGATTTTCTCCTCTTCAGGCCTTGACGACTTGGGATTCCAACCTCTTTCTGCATAGTATTCATCCATTATCAGTTCAAATTCAGCTCTGCTGATCAGCACGTCTTTTTGCGGTCCAATGGTGTGCGCATCCTTGAAAAATCTTTCAGGTAAAACATCATCCTGCCTATTGAATCCTTCCCGAAAATTCATCAATTTTTCAAGGTTAAAAATACGTTCGCCCACCTTGTCGTAGTCCGATATGGAAATATTACTGTCGGTAATTGCATTGATCAGCATTGCCGGATGCAAGTCGTCACGATACCAGGAAGCAGCAAAACTGCAAATACCAACCGAGTCACGTAAAGCACTTTGATCCTGACCTTTAGGCTTGCCACCATTCATATGACAGGCGCCTCTGTTGGCCGTGGTATACGACATTCCAATACTCTTTGCATAACCGTTCACATTCCAGGCAGCCAGCTCATGACCTTTAACATGTATAGCAAAATCGGAACTATGCTGACCAATGAGCTCCGCCAGGTGACGTACCCCTTGTGAAGCCACCCTGCCAACGCCTTCCATGCGACCAATTTTGTGAATCATTTCCAAGGCAGGCGCAACTTGTCCCCACTGCAACTCAATCCCATCAAGAAAATCGTTTGTAATAAGTCCTTTTTCGCGGCATTCGGTCAGGAAACCTAATACATTTCCAAGGCTGATGATATCAATTCCGTAATCATCAGCTAGTTCAATAAGGGTATGCAGGCCATTCAGGTCATCGATCATAAGGTTAGCACCCAGCATGGTACCTGTTTCATATTCAATACCTTCGTGCACAACACCTCCGTAAGCTCCTTTTGCAAAACCGCTCTTTTTGCATGCCAACTGACAGGCATAGCAAGCAAGATCACGTTTCCATACTTGCTGACGTGCAGCATCAGCATTGATATTTTTTACGCCCACAAAACTACCTTCTGCATAGTTTTTAACCGCCTGGCTGCCACGATTCGACGAAAATTCAATAGCATTGGCAGTACCTCCGTATCGCCAATCGTTTTTTGACTCGCTATCAGCCATGAATGAAACCCTGGTCTTTTTTAGTAAATCTGTATATGCTTTATGACGACCTATCGGTGGCATTCCTGTACCCCTTACAGCAATTGCTTTCAATCTTTTAGACCCCATTACGCTGCCTGTTCCACCACGTCCGGCAGCTCTGGCGGCAGTATTTAAAACACTGCCAAACAATACGCCATGCTCTGCTCCCGGACCAATGTAAGCCGTTTCGAAACGTCTGTCGCCAAGCTCATCCATAATGGCTTTGTCAAAATCATTGGTTCCCATACCCCAAAACTTCTCTGCATCGCGCAGTTCAGACCGATCATCTTCAATAAAGAGGTAAACCGGTTTTTCTGACTTACCCGTTACAACAATAGCATCGTAGCCTGCAAACTTGATCTCTGGGCCAATAAAACCACCCATATTGCTGTAACTAACTGTAGAGGCATATGTCGATTTTTTCTTAAAAGGACTTGTTATTGGTGATTTGGTTACCATACATGTTCTTGAAGCTGAAGGGAAAGGAAACCCACAGAGCAAACCCGGAACAAAAAGTAATGGATTTTCGGGGCTGAAAGGATCAGTGCCAGAACCAGGCAAATAATCGTATAATAAACGCATACCTAAACCCCTTCCTCCAAAAAAAGCTTCAAAATATGATTCAGGGATTGCTCGTCTGCTGATGGTTCGTGTTGTGAGGTCAACTTCAAGCAACTGACCATTTATGCCAAATTTCATACTATTGTCTGTTATTGGTAATAGGCTTCTGCCAATAATTGATTTATTTTTTCCGGTGTCATCATGCGCAAAGGCATATCAGGTGTTATTTCCAGAAATGACAGCGCTTCGTAAGGGCAAAATTTCACGCATTGTGGGTTGCCCTGACACAAGGTACACATACGTTGGGGCTGACCAAGATCATCAGGAAAGATAACACCTCCCCTTTCTTCGCGACAGGCATCGGCACAGCTTTGGCATCCAATACACCTGTTCAAATCATTTTGTATGGTCTGAAATACATCATCACGATAAAGTGCTTTGCGACCGGTTACGGTGTCCGGTTTCACAGGGCATGCGGCAATACATGGTGCATCCTCGCACAGGAAACAAGTCACCGGAATATCAAGTGGTGGGTTAAAATGCCAAACCTTAATATTGGAAAAATCCGGATTTCCTGCTCCAGGTAATGCTTCACCTGCCACACTAACAGGATGATTACTGGCCGAACAAACGGCTTCGCAAGTGCGGCAACCAGTGCATTTTGAATAATCTATTACAATGGCCTTGATGCTGTTAGTGCCTGAAATTGAAAAAGTCATGAAACCTAACTGCGATGTTACTGCCACTCCTGCTGATCCAAGTAACATTCCTTTTATGAAGTCTTTTCTGCTAACTTTCATACGAAAAAGGTTTCTTCAAAAATAGGTATTATCCTGCATAGATCCCTATAAATTAACAGTTTAGAATCATTTTAAATAAGTGCTTCGACCCAAAAATTATATTTCACGAAGAAATTTAGACTGATGTTTGTGTATTTTCACAACTTATTTGGCTATTAACAAAGTCGTATCAATGGACAAAATGCGTAACAACTTTGAGTAACTTTTTGAATTTTATACTGATAGCAGAATCTATCGCATAAAAAATAAATGAAAGCAAAATAAATCACCTACTTTTGTCTCAATAACTAACATTTTAACACCTTGAAAAGCACAAGCATTCATTTAATCAGGGGCGGCCTAATGCTCATCCTAATGATTATGATTGGCGTTTTTGGTTATTATTTTATTGATGACTATCCGCTGGTGGATGCCATCTATATGACTGTTATCACAGTAAGCACGGTTGGTTTCGGCGAAGTTATACCTTTGTCGCATGCCGGAAAAATTTTCACTTCAATTCTCATTTTGGGCAGTTTAGGCGTTATCGCCTACTTTATCTCCGTATTCTCTCAGCAACTGGTTGAAATGCAGATGCACTTTCACATTCCTGGCTACAATCAAAAATCAATTCAAAAAAAAATGGAAAATCATGTAATCGTTGTTGGATATGGGCGAAATGGACAGCAAGTTGCAGAGCAACTAATAAGTTACAATGAAAAATTTGTTGTGATCGACCAAAGTCATGAAGTTGTAACAGATCACATCAACAGCAAGCTAAATTTTATCGAAGGTGATGCCACCACTGATGAGGTACTCAACAAGGCAGGTATTCACACGGCAAAAGCATTGGTTACTTCACTTCCTCTTGATGCCGACAATTTGTTTGTAGCGCTCACTGCGCGCTCAATGAACCCATCATTAAAAATCATCAGCCGTGCAGCCAGCGAAAGTTCGGAGAAGAAGATGAAGATTGCAGGTGTGAACAGCGTCATCATGCCCGAAAAAGTGGGCGGAGCACATATGGCTACACTCGTGGCCAAACCAGATATTGTTGAGTTCTTAGATCATCTCACTATTCGCGATATTCACAGCACACAGATTTTTGAAATTATGAGCGATGATTTGCCTAAAAACCTACACACCAAACCCATTCGTGAGCTGGGAATAAGAGCTAGTTCGGGAGCTAATATCATCGGTTTTAAGGCGCCAGATGGCAGCTATACTTTAAATCCTTCGGCTAATACACCCATCATCGAAGGTTGTAAAATTTTTATCCTGGGAACCCCCGCACAGATTGACAAAATGAAAAAATATTTGATCGGAAAATACAGTTAATCACGATAAAATTCACCATAAGTATCAGGAATCATAAATAAAACGATAATGATTTTATTCGTTTTCCCCGTCCTTAAAGGGAGTACAGAAAATCAAACAATCGCTTAAAAGCAGGGTTAAATAGTTGATATAATGTTAAATACTAAAATTATATTCATCAATCCTGATACCCTTTAAATTTAAATCAGCTATGAGCACTTAATTTCAGATCTTGATCCAGATTTTGACCTGTAATTATGAATGCACGACAACTATAAGCTGCTCATAGTAACAATAATATTTGAGAACAGATGAATAAAATCTTAATTACCCAAGATTAACTTAAAGCTGCCAAAGCTTCCACAACATGCTGCTTTGCATATAGCTGAGAGTTGAAAACGTGAACACATTCTCCTGCTTTATTAAAAACATAAGTCACACGTCCGGGCAATAAGCCCAGCATACTTTTGGGCACACCAAACAATTTCCGCACCTTGTTATCCGGATCGCTAAGCAAATCGAATGAAAGCTTATATTTTGAAGCAAAATCACTGTGTTTTTGCACGCTATCTGCGCTGATTCCAAATACTATTATATCATTATCTACAAACTCCTCGTAATGATCCCTAAAAGCACAGGCCTCTGCTGTGCAGCCCGGTGTATCATCTTTGGGATAGAAATAAACCACCATCGCTTTCGTCCCGATAAGATTGGAAGGTGAGATCCAATCTCCTTTCTGATTTAATAAGGTGAATAAAGGCAATTTATCACCAGGTTGAATAACAGACATAACACAAAAATTATTATTCATTAAGAACCGATCACATGCCGCAGCGCTGTTTCAAGCTTAGCCGACTGAAATTGATAACCGGCCTGTAGCAATTTGTCAGGCACTACCGAGGCTCCCTTCAACAGCATTTCATCTGCCATTTGCCCCATAAAAAGCTTAAGTACGGCACCTGGAACAGGAAGCCAGGCCGGGCTTTTCATGCTCGCACCGATAGCTTTTGCTAACTCACCCTGTCGCACTGGTAAAGGAGCTGTTAGGTTATAAGCGCCTTCAGATGTTTTATTAGCCAACAAAAACAACATGGCACCAATCTGATCTTCGATATCGATCCATGACACCCATTGACGTCCCGAACCAATTTTTCCTCCCATATAAAACCGAAAGGGAAGCATCATTGGCTTTAGGGCACCACCATCAGCCGAAAGTACTATTCCTGTTCGCAGCAAGACCAATCGATCTGTAAAAGCCTTTAGATTTTCTGCAGCTACTTCCCATGCTGTGGTGAGATCAGCAAGATAGCCTTCTCCAGCGGCATCTGATTCTGCAAAAATCTTTTCGTCGTGAAAACCATAATAACCAATAGCAGAGGCCTGCATGATTATACTGAAACGCAAATTTGCTTGCCGCAAGAGTGCACTAAGCTTGAGAATAGGTTCCACCCGACTTTTAAGGAGTACTTCCTTTCGCTTAGCAGACCATGGTGCATCAGCAATTCCAGCTCCGGAGAGGTTTATAAGGGCATCGCTGTTTTCGAGAGCAGCAAAAAGCTGTTCTTCGGGCTGGCTCCAGCTCAGTATCTGAAAACCCGCACCTTCAAATTGCTTGCGCGCCTCCTCGGGCCGTCGGGTGAGCAACACAATATCGTTTTTGCCGGCCAGTCGCTTCAGCAAAGCGCTTCCTATTAAACCAGTTCCACCTGCTACTACTAATTTCATTTCGTTGCGTTTACATCAAAAACACATTTAAAGCACTTTTGTTTGAAAGTTATCCGATACTACAAGCTTTTAATTATATAAACAAATGAAGGTTGCTGCGCTGAAGCCATGCCAAACTTCGCCGCAATTCGATTACCTTTGCACTGCAATTACGCCGCACAGTGAAACCAAATATTTCCTACAATCGCATTTGGAGCATCGCTTACCCAATAATACTGGGCAGCGTTGCACAAAACCTTATCAACGTTACCGATACTGCCTTTCTTGGTCGCGTGGGTGAAATAGCTTTGGGTGCTTCTGCTTTGGGAGGCATGTTTTATCTGGTGCTGATCATGCTGGGACTTGGTTTTGGCACCGGAGCTCAAATAATTATTGCACGTCGCTTCGGAGAAGGGAAAAACAATCAGATTGGCAAAACTTTTGTACATGCCTTTTACTTTATGTTTCCGCTTGCAATAGTGGCTTTTTTAATCCTTTTATTTTTTAGCAGCCAGATACTCAGACCACTAGTAAGCTCCGATGCCATTTACGAAGCCAGTGTCAGGTTTCTTGATTACAGACTTTATGGTTTATTTTTTGCTTTTGGCCAGATTCTTTTTCGATCTTTTTATATCGGGATAGCCCGCACGCAGATCATTACCTGGAGCACGCTGGTTATGGCTGTAGTAAATATCGCCCTTGATTATGCGCTTATTTTTGGCCATTGGGGATTCCCCGAAATGGGAATAGAAGGGGCTGCACTGGCTTCGGTGATTGCTGAAGGAATAGCGCTCGCATTTTTACTTATAAATACACAATACCGAAAACATCCGGCCAAATATCAATTGTATCAGTTTGGCATTTGGGATAAAGATCTGTTTGTGAGAACTTTTAAACTGGCAGGACCAATAATGCTCCAAAACTTTCTTTCGCTGGGTGTTTGGTTTGCTTTCTTTCTGTTAGTCGAAAAATTGGGCGAGCAAGCTCTTGCAATATCTAATATCATCCGAAGTGTTTATGTAGTTTTGATGATCCCTATTTGGGGATTTGCATCAGCCTCCAATTCTCTTGTGAGTTACCTCATCGGAATGCAATATCCACAATTGATATTTAAACTATTGAAGCGCATCCTGGTGCTTTGTGCAGGAGGCGTGATATTACTTATACTTCTTAGCATATTTTTCCCTCAGGCCATTCTCAGCATTTACACCAACGATCCAAACCTGATTGTAAACAGCATCCCTGTTTTACAAGTAGTAAACATAAGCGCCATTGCACTGGCATTTGGCTTTGTATTATTTAATGGTGTACTTGGCACAGGCAAAACAAACGTCTCCTTCGTTATTGAGTTGATCGTGCTGGGTTTTTACATTTTCTATGTGTATAACCTGGTGAGTTATTTCAACGCAGATGTTACACTTGTTTGGACTTCAGAAATCATTTATGGCCTAATGCTGAGCCTCTTATCAGGACTTTATCTTAAAAAAGGTAAGTGGCTTAGTTCTAAAGTTTAGTTAATAGATCACATAATTATATAAGGTATTCCCCACTCCGGTAAGCAGATTTATCTCCTCACTATCATGAAGACTTCCAACAGCAAAAGGAGTTTCGCCGGTGAGTCCTGAGGAAATAATCATCTTACCATTCTTATCAATCAGGTAAATCTCGCGTGATGCCTCCGAAACAATACCAAGTAATCGTTTACGCTTGGTGATATTAAAAAAACGAGGCTTTGTTACAATCGTATTCTTAAACGAGAAACGAAATAAATCCTTTTTGAAACGATCGAAAATATGGAGTTCATCACCGTCAAGGTAAATAAAATCAGTATTCCCATCCTGATTAAAGTCCTCATAAATAAAGAAATGATCGGCATTGAATTGTCCAAAATCAGTAGTTGACAATTGTCCTGATGAGGACACATATAACAACTTGCCCTGCTTATCACTGGTAAGCAGGATACCTTTGCTATTTGTTTTGTTCAGGTAGAAATCGGCATGAACCGACTTCTCAAGTTTTCCTCTGGGACTTATCCTCACATTTCCCCTTCGGTCAACAATTCTCACGTTGCCCTTAATATCTGTGATAATGATATAATCTTTTCCGGCTGCTATAAGACGCTCTACCTGTTTGGTAACAATTTCGAGCGATCGCGGCTTTTGCCAGCCATCTACCTGGCGGCCATTCAATTCATAATTATACGTTAGCTTATCGGCACAGGAAACCAAAATACGATAATCTTTTCGGTTGTTATAATCAAAAACCGCAATACCATTAGTCGCCTGCGATCGAAGCTTCACTGGATATCCTGCTACATTACTCCCGTTTCGGTCAATTAAATGCAGGTAATTAGCCGTATTGAACAAAAACTGAAACTTGCCGTTTTTGTAATAATCCACTACAAAAACCTCACTGATAGGTGTTTCCGAAAGTTTTTTCTTCCAAATTACCTCCCCTTCCGGATTGATGAGATAAAGCTGGTTTTCAGCATCAAACACGATAAGATTGTATTTGGAAGTTACATGATCTTCAACGATATGAGGCTTCCCGACCATGGGATGCTCCAACTCCGTTTTCCAGGCTACTAAACTCTCCTCTTTGTAGTTAGGATTATGTTTGAGGGTCATACTTTGATAGACCATTTCATTGAAACTGGTAAACTGCACCGCAAAAGCCTCAAATTCACCAAAAACCTGCTGATTGCGTTTAAGCTGATACCTGAGCTGATTAGATCCAAAAGATTCATGCAATGGCAGACCGTCACGCAAATTCAAGTAAAGGCTAATATTGGCCTGGTCTAACATATTTTGCCTGAAACGCTTAAAATTATCGTTCATATCCAAGGTGCGCCCCGAACGATAAAGATGCAACATTTCTTCGAGAAGTGAAGAATCGTCGGCAATAAGCAAATACTGATCTGTGATGAGGTAATAACGCCCGGCAGGTTTACTAAAAACCTTCCCGAAAATTTTACCCGTAAAAGATATTGGATTCAGCTGATGAATCACTGCATTTTCAACCTTGCGCGAATTTCTTCCGCCTGCAACCTGCGCCAGCCGACTCATAAAACGCTCTGCCAGCTGCTCCTGCTCCAGTCGTGCCACAAACACAGGTTGATTCGAAATGCCACTATAAACCAATCCCAGCTCTCCACTTAATGCAGGTAAAAGCTCTTCACGGATATTCAGCCCAGAACGCTTCTCAAAATCACTCACTACTGTGCTATTGGCAGTGCGTTCCCAAAAAGTCTTAAAGTCCTCAACATTAATAGTCAACAAGATACGACTCGAATAAGGTAGCAAATTATAAAGGGTGCTGATTCCGGCATTGAGCCCTCGGAGATGATATAAAAAATCACCGCTATCGGCAAGCGCATAACCATTAAGCAAAACATCCTGTTCTTTAACAAGCACATCCAAAGCCGACCAAGTTGCCAGATCGCTAACAAAATCTTTTACCTCTTTGGCATAATCATCGGCGGCATTCGCTCCCAAAAGATCCGCCAGAAAATTGTATTGTAAATACACATAAGCCTCAGCAGCCTGTCCTTTTGTGTTTTCCAACTTTCGCAAAGCCGGCTTTTTATTGAGTGCTTCTCCCTTTTTTAATGTTAGCAGGGCTTTATCGATCAATGTTTTATCAAAACTTCCAATCAATAAACCATTTTCAATCGCAAAAGCATATTGCTTTCCCTCAGCAGCATCCACTAACAACGAACTTTCGAAGTTTTGCCGACCGCGCTCAATAAGCTCTATTTTCCCCGAAAATTTACTTTGCAATGCCGAGCGAATCTGATGCATTTTGAGCCGATTTCCAACTTCTGCTACGAGCAGAAATCCATAGGATTCGCCCTGCCTGTGCAGCGAAAGCAAGATTTTCTGCTTACCAATAAACGATTTAAATTCTTGATTATCTGAAAATAACGAATCGACCCATTGCAAATTTTGTTCTATTCGTGCTAGTGCATCAACTTTTTTAAGGATTGGCCAAAATGTAGTTTGATCAGTAAGTTTATCCCAAAGCGCACCCGGTTCGGGCCATTCCATAACAAGCATGGCATCCTCCGGAACTGCAAGCCAAACATCAGCCTGCTCCTGCTGACTCTGCCTCATGAAATACAGCAGAAACAAAATACCTGACAATAAAACTATTACACCTAAATAAAATGTGAGTTTCCCTATTTGCATGACCTGTTTCGATATTAAGAAACTTCAAAGATACTTCAGAAAATTTATAAAATATGCAGGATCAATAGCAGTCTTCAACAACTGACTGTTGATAGCTTGGGGCGGTAAATGTCTTAAAAATCTAGCCGGGTTTGCATCCCGTGATTAAAACTTTTGCGGTGCAATGGGCTCAAGCCAAATTGCGCAATAGCAAATTTATGTGCTGGAGTGGGATAACCTTTATTGCGATTCCATGCATACTGAGGGAAATCTGCATGAGCTTTCAGCATCAATTCGTCACGATGCGTTTTTGCCAATATCGAAGCAGCCGCAATTGATTGATACAAAGCATCGCCACTTATAATACAATGAAAAGGAATTTGTTGATAGGGGTTGAAGCGATTACCATCTATCAGCAAGTGTTGTGGCTTCTGAGCAAGCTGATCTAATGCGCGATGCATTGCCAAAAAACTGGCTTGCAGAATGTTTATTGCATCAATTTCTTCAGGCGTAGCCAAACCTATTCCCCAACATAATGCCTCTTGCCGAATCATCTGGCTTAAGGTATTCCTGACATTTGGATTTAGTTTCTTGGAATCGTTAAGACCGGGATAGACCTTCTTTGAATCTAATATCACCGCCGCAGCCACCACAGGACCAGCAAGGCAACCACGGCCAGCTTCATCGCAGCCGGCCTCCAGTAAATGTTGATTAAAAAATGCTTTTAAAGCCATCAGGTAAGAGTTGAAAATAATGGTTTAGAGCCATGGCAAACATCATCGCGTAAAGCCAAATCGTGCGAAATCGCAGTTTATAACCATAAGCCAAATCGTACGACCAAAAAACAGCGAGTGGAATTAGAACCAAAGCATGAATTTGAGCAGGTTTCCAGAAAAATAAAAACAAGCATGCAATAAGAAGTAAATTGGTCATGCTAACCTTTTTTCGCAATCCAAGATTACGCTCGCTTTCGGCTGTCCAAACAAAAACGAAAGCCCGAAACGAGATTAAAACCAAGATTGCAAGCGCCAACCAATCGGTGAGGATAAAATTTCTGAAGAAAATAAATTCGGGCAAGCCGATGGCAAACTCAAAAGCCGCATAAAACTCAGGAAGGGAATCTGTTAAAAAATACCAGCTCCACAAAAAATATAAGGGAGTTAAAAATCCCATAAAAGCAGCAGCTAAATTGCGCCAATCAAATTGAAGTGCAATCACCAAACCAATTATTAACCAAAAAAATAACACAAAAGCAGGCGGATAGAACAGACCTGCCAAGGCAACAAAAAAACCTGCATTGAACACAAAAAACACAGCTTCTCTTTTATCGTAAATCAAAAATAGCATGTGTAAAGCTGCCATCACAAACAAGGCTGCTGGTAATAGCTGATAAAAATTTGTGATTGCCGGACTAAAGCTAAACATCAACACATAAGCCAATGCTCCTGAAAATCCATTACGGGCAATGAGCAGATTAGATGCTAAAACCCCATTGAAGTAAAAAGCCTGCAAAAGCAATAATACCAGTGCTAAGAGTGTCGCAACAAAAGGAAATCGAATAAGCCATTTCGCAAGCGGCTCAAACAACAAACCGCCTCCCGAATTTGAAATCTGTAGTTCTGAGGCATTTATTAATGACGGAAGCCACATCACCAAAGCAATGATCGTAACCACAAGATATTGTGCTGCAAAACTCGATCTGAAAAACCTGATTAACATATCATTTCTTGTATGCTATCAGATCTTCACCAATATCCTTACGATAGGATGCCGCCGAAAATTGTACCTTGTTAATGTTTTTATAAACTGTTTTTCGCGCACTTTCGATGGCGTAATCCAGCGCCGTTAGCGCAAATACGCGCCCTCCGCTGGTTTTCACACCATCGGAGTCCACGTCAATACTAGTTCCGGCATGAAAAACCACACATTCCTTGGTTGCATCAAGTCCGGTCACCGGGAATCCTTTTTTATATTTCGCCGGATACCCGCCCGAAACCATCACGACAGTAACTGCATGCCTGTCGTCTGTTTCAAGTGTTTGATCACTAAGGTTACCATTCCAGGCAGCCAGTAATAATGCAAGCATATCAGATTGAATGCGCGGTAAAATGCATTCTGCTTCCGGATCGCCCAGCCGAACGTTGTATTCAATCACAAAAGGATCCCCCTGCACATTCATCAAACCGATAAAAACAAAACCTTTGTAAGTAATTTTACGCTTTTTCAAACCCTCCATGGTTGGGATAATGATACGTTGTTCCACTTTCTCCATGAATTGCTTGTCAGCAAAAATAACAGGCGAAACGGCACCCATTCCGCCGGTATTGGGACCGGTATCGCCTTCTCCAATTCTTTTATAGTCTTTTGCCGAAGGCAGAATTTTATAGTTTTCACCATCTGTAAGCACAAAAACAGAAAGCTCAATACCGCTCAAAAACTGTTCGATTACGACTTTTTCGGAGGCCGTACCAAACTTACCTTCAAGCATGGCTTTCAACTCCTTTTCTGCTTCTTCGAGACTGTGCAAAATCAGCACGCCTTTTCCGGCAGCAAGTCCATCGGCTTTAAGCACATAAGGAGCAGCAACACTACGCAGGTAATCGATTCCTTCACTCAAATTTGCCTTATTCACCTCAAAAGCACTTGCCGTTGGAATGCCATTTTCGAGCATAAACTTTTTGGCATATGCCTTGCTACCCTCCAGTTTTGCTCCTTCCTTATCAGGACCAATAATCGCAATATGTTTCAGTTGTTCATCCTCTTCAAAAAAATCGACAATTCCAACTACAAGAGGCTGTTCAGGACCTACAACGACCATTTTTATTTGTTCTTCTATGCAAATCCTGCGTAACCCTTCAAAATCATTGGCATCCACAGGAAGATTGGTTCCTACCTCGGCTGTGCCAGCATTTCCGGGTGCAAAAAAGAGCTTGTCGCATTGTTTACTATGGCTTATCTTCCATCCAAGGGCATGTTCGCGCCCTCCGGCTCCTATCACTAAAACATTCATGAGCTTATAGATTTTTTTGATTCAGAAATCGTATTCAGCATACTTTGCCAAAGTTTTTGTGCAGCCTGATCCCAACTAAAAAGTTTTGCTCGCTCAAAACCTCTGACAATCAATTCTTTTCTAAGATCAGGTTTTTCCACCAGTTGCTGCATAGCAGTGGCAATGGCTTTTTCGTTAAAAGGATCTATTAGCAGCGCTGCATTACCCGCCACCTCTGGCATTGCCGTAACATTAGCTGTTATTACAGGCACACCACATCGAAAAGCTTCCACAATGGGAATGCCAAAACCTTCAAAATAGGACACATAGGTAATTGCCAAAGCTGAAGCCGTTACCCGATGTAAATCTTCAGCGTTTAAACGCCCGCAAAAAACCACACGCGATTTATTTTTCATGCCTTCAAAAGCCTTGCGGATCGGTTCGGTCCACCACTTCTTTTCTCCAGCCACCATAAGCTTCACGGATGAATCGGATTGCCCGCAAAATTCATCAAAAGCCGTGAAAAGTCTTGCCAGGTTTTTGCGCGGATGCAGCGACCCTACAAATAAAAAATAGGGATGTCCATCAGTATATCTTGACCTCACAAGCATCTGTTCCTCATTCGAGATCGGACTAAAACGCTCATTGGCACCATTGTAAACCACATCAACTTTTTCGGGGGCAATGCCATATTGCTTTACAATATCCTGTTTTGAAAAGTCAGAAACAGTCGCAATCCGTGTCGCTTTGCGTGCGAATCGCGGAAAAAAATAGCGATAATACCAACGAACCAAAAATGGCAGGTCATCAGGAAAATGCTCGAAATTGAGGTCGTGCATCACTGCCAAATCAGGTGTTTTACTCCCCAAACACAAATAGCCATCCGGCGAAAAGAAAAGATCAGGTTTAAGTTTTTTAAGAAACCGCTTTACCGACCACTCAAACCAAATGATAAATAAAAACGGATGACGCGCAGGAGGGCTCAGCACAACTGCTTTTACATTTTTACCAAACAAAAAGGAAGGATCCGGCTTTCGATCGAATATAAAATAAAACTCATCATCAGGGTGTTGAGAAACAATACGGATAAGGTTTTCGTAGGTAAACCATCCAATACCTTCCAGTTTATTTTTTATTAATAATCGTGTATTTACTGCAATTTGAAGCCCCATAACTGCTTTTTGCCTTAGGAGGTAATAATTATCTGCTAACTTTGCCGCAAATATCAGAATTTTAAATGAAGGCGCGGGTAAAAAAGATATTGCAGCAGCTGTTGGGCTTCGACCGTTATTTGTATTTGTTTTCACTTTTTATCATTAACACCCTGAAGTGGAACAAAAAAGAAGGTGACTTTATTCACTTTTTGAAATTGATACCTGAAAAAGGACGTATCCTGGATATTGGCGCCAACATTGGCATCATGTCTGTTTGGCTTGGACGGAATCGACCACAGGCCGAAATCATTGCTTTTGAACCTATACCACATAATATCAAAGCCTTAAAAAAGGTTTTGGGTCACTACAAATTGAAAAATGTGCAAGTGATAGAAAAAGCGCTTGGCAATAATAATGGAGAAGTTGAAATGGTGATGCCGGTATTGGATGAAGTAAAAATGCAGGGGCTTAGCCATGTAATTCATGAATCGATCACTGATTTTAATCAAGGTCGCACTTACAAAACTCCTATCACCAGATTAGATGACTGCGATGTGCTACAAAATGGCGGTGCTGCAGTTGTTGCCATTAAACTGGATGTGGAAAATTTTGAATATTTTGTCCTTGAAGGAGGGCGCAAAACCATCAGCAAATACCGGCCAATCATTTACACCGAGCTTTGGGAAAATGATAACCGCGAAAAGTGCTTTGGTTTGATGAAAGATCTTTTTTATAAAGTGAAAGTGTTTCAAAAAAACTCACTTGTTGATTTTGATCCTGCCTTGCATAAAACACAAAACTTCTTTTTTGTACCTTAGCCCGTTAAAGCGGATGATCAACTGATGCAAAACCGATTTATTAAAAACCTGGCCCTGTTGCTTTTCCTGAATCTGCTGATCAAGCCATTCTGGATACTTGGTGTGGACAGGGCTGTTCAAAACACGGTTGGTGATGCCGCTTATGGTTTTTATTTCTCATTATTCAATTTTTCGTCCCTTTTCTACATCCTGCTCGATCTGGGAATTACTAATTTCAATAACAGAAATATTGCCCAAAATAATCAGCTGCTTAACAAACATCTGGCTGGTATTTCGGTTTTAAAAATTTTGCTCGCAGTGGCTTATGGGCTGCTGATTTATTTAATCGGATATATCATCGGCTATGACAGCCACCAACTGAAGCTGCTGGCATGGGTGGGGTTGAATCAGGTTTTGCTATCGTTTGTGCTTTATCTCCGATCCAATATTTCTGGATTACTCCTTTTTAAAACAGATAGTCTTTTATCAGTTTTCGACCGCTTACTGATGATTGTGATTGGTAGCTTTTTGCTTTGGTCGGGTATGTTTGCCGGTCAATTTAAAATTGAATGGTATGTATATGCTCAAACTGTCGCCTACATAGCAACTGTTTTGCTGGCTGCAATCATCGTATTAAAGTATTCCGGAAAAATCAAGCTGAGCTTCAACCTGCCTTTTTCGTTGATGATCCTCAAAAAAAGCATCCCATTCGCCTTATTGGTGTTGTTGATGAGTTTCTATAACCGCCTGGAGCCAGTACTTTTAGAGCGCCTGCTCGAAGGCATTGAAGGCAAGTTGCAAACCGGCATTTACAGCAGGGCCTTCCGTTTACTTGATGCAGGTAATAATATCTCATTGCTTTTTTCGGTATTACTACTGCCAATGTTTGCTGCATTAATCAAGAAAAAGCAGGCAGTTAATTCGCTGGTTAAACTCTCATTTAGTATCATCATCAGCATGTCGGGCATTGCGGCCATTCTCTCCTATTTTTATAGCGAAGAAATTATGCAGTTACTTTATGGTCAGCAATTTGGCGAAAGCCTAAAAGATTTCCAATGGCGCATTGACCAATCGGCAATGGTTTTTCAACTCCTGATGGGTAGTTTTGTTGCGGTATCAGTTACCTATATCTTCGGGACCTTACTCACTGCAAACGGAAATTTAAAACTTCTTAATATCATTGCCGCCGGCGGAGTTGCTATCAATGTTACGATTAACCTGATTCTGATTCCTATCTGGCATGCCTATGGAGCTGCGTGGGCCAGTTTGAGTGTTCAGGTTTTTACAGCAGTTTTGCAACTCATACTTGCAACACATATCTTTAAGTTAAATTTTGGAAAAGGATTCTGGCTCAGATTAACCATCTTTTTTCTACTAACAGGAAGTGCGGGATTCTTTAGTGAGCAGCTTCCATTTCATTGGCTGATAAATATGTTGTTGGCTGCTGTTTTCGGAGTAATACTGGCCTTTTTAAGCGGACTTCTTCAGCTTAAAGCGCTTTTTAATATGGTGATTCCGGCAAAAGGCAAAAACAAAAGCATGTCAAAAGAAAAATAAACCCTTGCCATAAACTGTAAAATTTCTACTTTTGACGACCTTTTCAAAATAGTGAAAACCTATGCATGAACCGATGAAGGGTGACCTTAACTCATTCAGCCTGCTAAATTTGGTAGTCCACAACCGAAAATCCATTGGTATTATCCTGGCTGCAACGGCATTGCTTAGTTTTATCTTCACCACTCCTACTTTTATAAAACCACTTTTTAAGTCGGTTACGATTCTATATCCTACATCTACCAATTCTATCTCAAAGATATTATTGAGTACGAATTTCCAAACCAGTAAGGATTTGTTAGAGTTTGGTGAAGATGAACAAACAGAACAAATGCTTCAGGTATTGAATTCGAATAAGATACGGGATAAAATCATTGAAAAATATGACCTGATGAATCACTACGGTATTAAGCCCGGCGAAAAATACCGCAACACTAAACTCTACGAAACCTATGAAAGCAGAATTAAATTTCGCCGCACGGAATATACAGCAGTAAAAATCACTGTTTTGGACGAAAGCCCTGCCATTGCTGCCAATATCGCCAATGATATAGCGGAGTTGTTCGACTCAACCATGAATGCTATGCGCAAAGAAGTATCCCGAAAAGCATTTAAAATAGTTGAAGCCGAATTTTTTCAGCTTAGAAATGAGGTGCAACAAATGGAAGATTCATTGAACAGCCTCCGCCGCCTGGGCATTCACGATTACGAAAGTCAGGCTGAGATGATCAATCAACAGCTTGCTATCGAGCTTGCACGAGGCAATCGCACCGGAATCAAAGCGCTGGAAGAAAAACTGGAAATCTTGGCTCAATATGGAGGTTATTATGTTTCCATCCGTGATATGCTGGAATTTGAGCGCAAACAATTATCACAAATCAAGGCCAAGTATGAGGAAGCAAAGGTGGACGCCACACAAAATCTTCCTCATAAATTCGTTGTAACATCAGCCTATGAAGCCGAAAGAAAATCTTATCCAATCCGCTGGCTCATCATGTTGATTACACTTACAAGCACTTTCATGCTGGTACTGCTGATACTTGCAGTTATTCAGCGTAATACGGTGAAGCTGCCTCAAAAAAAAAACATAAACGGAATCACCAAGTCTTCATCCGTAAAAACGTCAGGGCATTTCGAGAAGGTTTAAGATCTAAGAACAAGCAATATAACATCAAGATGAATAACTACTTTAATAACACATCACTGGTTCGGCTCCTGTTAAAATGGAAATACCACCTGGCCGTGATTTTTTTGGTGGCCGTTGTTTTGGGAGCAATCTTTAGCGGATCAGCTTTCATCACCCCACTCTACAAATCAGAAGCTATTGCTTATCCGGCCAATATCAATGCCTATAGCGATGAAAGCGAAACAGAGCAAATGCTGCAAATTATCCAGTCGCAGGATATCGTTGACTCTGTCATCAATAAGTTTAACCTGATGGAGCACTATGAAATCGATCCTGAATATCCTTATTGGCATTCGGTTTTATTACAGGAATACCACGACAGGGTTAAAATCAGCAAAACCATGTATGAAGCTATTTCAATCACTGTGATGGATAAAGACCCACAGATTGCATCAGACATTGCAGAAGCGATATTACATTTTTATGACTTAAAAACAGCACAACTGCATAAAGGAAAGCGTTTTGAAGTGATTCAAATGTACGACAGACAACTCAAAGCCAAAAGATCTCTGATCGATTCTTTAAAACATCAATTAGAAGATTTGGGAACCACCTATGGTTTGATTGATTATAGCGTTCAATCGCAGGAAATCATGCGTGGTTATTTAAAAACATTTGACGGAAGCGATGCCAGAGCTGTGAATAATACTGCAGTGAAAGAACTCAAAGAAAACATCCAAAAGCTTGGCGGAGAGTTGTTAACAACCGTTGAGATGTTACAGCATGAATCGCGCACCTATGTAGATATCAAAGTGGATTACGAACAAGAATTACGTTTCTATAATTCAAACCTTACCTATTCAAACGTAATCTCTAAACCTTATCCATCTGATAAAAAAGCCTATCCGGTTCGCTGGATTATTGTTGCGCTGGCAGCGGTTGGAGGTTTGCTGATAGCAATCCTTGTTATCTTTGCCCTCGAAAACAAAAAGAAACTTACTGACTATACTTCAGCAGCCTAATATCTGCCACTTGTGACAGAACGCATAAAAATAGCATGGTTATACCTTATTGCAGCAGCATTTGTTGCACTAAACCTCTATTTGGTAGTACAAAAGGATTTTTATCTTGCCTTTAGCCTCCCTATAGTTTTGGGCGTATTGATGCTTTACATCTTTTCGCTCGACAAGGTTTTGTTGCTTATTGCGCTGTTAACGCCACTTTCGGTAAATATTGAAGATATGGATGCCGGTTTGGCGGTTTCATTGCCCGTTGAGCCTATGCTTTTTGGCATTTTAGTGCTCTTTACGGCTAAGTTTCTTTACGAGCGTAATTACGACATGCGGATCGCCCGCCACCCTATCGCCATTGCAATCTATCTGATGTTCGGATGGATGATTGTTACTGCTTTTACCAGTGAAATTCCATTGGTTTCGGTAAAATACATTATTTCCAGACTTTGGTTTATCATCCCTTCATTTTTTGTAGCTGCACTCATTTTTAAAAACCTAAAAAACATCCATTGGTATATCTGGCTTTACACATTTAGCCTGCTCATCGTAATTGGATATACCATTTTGAATCATGCCAGTTATGGTTTTAGTGATGATTCGGCTCATTGGGTGATGTCGCCATTTTATAATGACCATACGGCTTATGGAGCGGCGCTGGCCATTTATTTTATTTTCATTACAGGTTACGCTTTCTACCCTGGTTTGAATAAATGGACTCGTTTTTGGGTGATAACGGTTGCTGTGATGCTTGCTGTCGGAACTGTGTTATCGCTGAGCAGAGCTGCATGGATTAGCATTGCCGCAGCCCTCGCCGTTTTGATTGCTGTGCTGTTACATATTAAATTCCGCTGGATTTTAGCTGCCTTTATTTCCATATTGGTTATCCTTTTCTCTTTTCAGCATCAGATTATCGATGCCCTTGAAAAGAACAAGCAAGATTCTTCAAACAATTTTGTTGAGCATGTGCGATCAATCTCCAACATCTCATCCGATGCCTCCAACCTGGAGCGTATAAACCGCTGGCAGGCTGCCATTCGCTTATTCAATGAAAGACCCTTCTTTGGCTGGGGTCCCGGTACTTATCAGTTCGTTTACGCTCCATTTCAACGATCGAAAGAGAAAACCATTATCAGCACCAATGCCGGAGATGGTGGAAATGCACACAGCGAATATATCGGCCCGCTGTCGGAAATGGGTGTAATTGGTATGTTGCTGGTTTTTCTGCTTGTTGGTATTATGGTTTACAGGGGATTAAACACCTATAAAAAAGCCCGTAACAAAGAATCGCGCATCCTAACACTTGCCACAACACTGGCATTAATCAGTTATTTTGTTCATGGCTTGCTCAACAACTTTTTGGATACTGATAAGCTATCTGTTCCGGTTTGGGGCTTGATGGCAATCATCGTTGTAATGGATGTTTATTATGCTGATCGCGATCAAATTGATATTCCTCTTGAAGACGAAAAAACTGAAGAATAATTATTCAAGCTTTTCTTAAATATTGTTGTAAGGATCACTATATTGCAATAAATATTACCGCGGCGCAGCTGCTAAAAGGATATTACCATGGCTCGTCATAATAGATTAAAGGTGCGACACCTAAATTTCCATAGCTATTACCTCGGCGCAGCAGCTTTTATATTTGTAGTAACTCGTTTATTTCTTTCCGGCCATAAAATCAGGCAGTTGCCGTAAGGCAGCCAACTCGCGCCATTTTTTACGTACATCATCAGCCGGTGAGCCAAAATAAGTTTTACCTCCCGGAAGCGATTTATCCACTGCTGAAGTAGCTAAAATAACTGCTCCTTTTCCAATGACAATATCTTTGTTGATGGCTACTCTACCCCAAATGATTACATCATCTTCGATACGCGTAACGCCAGCAATAGCAGCATGTGAACCGATCAGGCAGTTCTTGCCGATATAGGTGTCATGCCCTACCTGACAGTGGTTATCCATTTTGGTGCCATCATCAATAATTGTATCACCTGTAACACCTTTATCAATGCTACATAGCGCACCTATCTCAGCGCGATTGCCTATGATTACACGACCACAGCTCTCAAATTTCTTGTAGCCTTCGGGTCTGCGCTGAAAGTAATAGGCATCTGCACCCAAAACCGTATTAGAGTGTATGATCACATCATCACCAATAATGGTATGATCATAAACACTTACATTGGCATGAATCAGGCAGTTCTTACCAATTTTTACCTGGTTGCCAATGAAAGCTCCCGGTTGAATGATCGTTCCTTCTCCAATTTCGGCAGCAGGACTAATCAGTCCAATGGAAGGCTCAAATGGCCGGTATTTCTGAATAAGCTGAATAAAAGCATCAAAAGGCTTATCGTGAAATATCAGTGCTTTTCCTTCGGGGCAGGTTACTTTTTTATTGATCAGGATGGTGGTGGCACGCGAATTGAGCGCTTTGTCGTAATATTTCGGATGATCCACAAAAGTGATATCGCCCGGCTCTACCATGTGGATTTCATTCAGTCCGCTGATCACAAAATCCGGATCACCTTCAAAATCAGCCTGCAACATAGCAGCAAGCTGTTTGAGTGTAAGGGATGGGTTAAATTTCATAGGTGCAATTATTCTTTCACACGCTCGGAATAACTGCCATCGCGTGTATCCACTTTGATTTTATCACCGATATTGATAAATAAGGGCACTTTAATCACTGCCCCTGTTTCGAGTGTGGCGTCTTTCATGGCATTGGTGGCGGTGTTGCCTTTTTCGCCCGGCTCGGTGTAAGTTACTTCGAGTACAACAGAAGTAGGCAATTCACAAGTTAACACTGAATCAGATTCTGTGTGATACATCACTTCTACAGCATCCCCCTCCCGAAGAAAATCGGGTGCATTTATCAATTCCTTGGCAATAGGAATCTGCTCAAAAGTTTCGTTATTCATGAAATGATAATCCTGACCATCGTTATATAGGTACTGCATGGGTCTGCGTTCCACCCGCTGTATGTTAATCTTGATGCCAGCAGGAAAAGTGTTGGGCAAAACCTTGCCTGTCTTGAGGTTTCTCAATTTCGTACGCACAAAGGCTGCACCTTTTCCGGGTTTCACATGTTGAAATTCAACAATGGAATACAAATCGTTATTAAATTCAATGATCAAACCGTTTCTAAAATCAGAAGTCGAAGCCATAAAGTACTGTTTAAGTGATTAAGTCTGCAAATTTAGGAATTCAGCTCGAATTTAACGTGATTTCTTTTGAGAAAGTAAAAATTGCAGAAAAACCAAACGCAATTATTGAATTAAACTCAAACCAATAATCTCCTGAACTAAATCTGGGTGAAATGTTTTTTCGAAATCTTTTTCACACAACAATAATCCCCTGTCTAATAATTTGTTAAGTAGTTCACTAATTTCTTCAGATGCTTTATTCAATGGAATTTTTGCAGGTGAATCTTTTAATAAAATATGACTCCAAAGAAGGCTGTATTTCAAACGTTGGCGATAATAGAGCTTGCGAATAGAATCCTGCTGGTTAAGGGGCATTTTCCAGTTGGGATTTACAATGTTTTCCAGCTGTCCGGGTAAAATCCGAAAAAGCTCCAAAAACATTTTGCCATAAGCCTTTTGATCCATCGAGACCGACAAGGCAGCAGTTGTGAAAGGCTGGCTGTAAAAGGGTGTTGTTGACCAACAAAATGTACGGTTGCGATCTTCACCCTCAAAAAGCCACTTCCGTCCCCGTTCACGCAATAAAAAATCCGTGTATGCCAGCTCAGGATTACTGCCATAACTTTCGAGTTGCCCGATCAAATAGCTTTTTAGCACATCGGTCTCAAGTCCAGCCCATTTGGCAGCCTGATTCAAACTAATACGATTATATTTTTGCAAAAGAAAGTTCATCAAAGCGGAATAAGATTTTATCCTGATGGAAGGTCTCAGGTCGGCCAGCACCTTATCTCCCCCGTCACCTGTGAACATGCTGTATTGATGGGTTTTAAAATATTCCAGAAAAGGAAGGATAAACGCCATACCGGCATAATTAATTCCCTGTTTAATTTCCATTAACTGCCTTCGTTGTTCCTCAGCAGGATTTTGTAAGGCAATAAACCGATGATTTTGAAGCCATTGCAATTGCTTTACAATATCATTTACAGCCTTTAGATCAGCATCAGCTGTGCCAGCAGCATCCTGATAGGTAAAGGCAGGAATACTAAGGTCCATTTGCTTGAAAATACCGGCCATCAAGCGCGAATCTAAACCACCACTTAAAGACAAGGCAGGATTTTTAACTTTTTCCAGGCGGTGTTGTGTTGCCTCCGACAAATCATTTAATACCATTTTTGGATCGTGATGTTTTATATCAGCTGTGCGAAAACCTTCAAATTGGGTATCTGAAATTTCAATGGAGTTTTTGATGAAATCTGCCTGCAGAAGTGAGCCTGGCGCCATATAGCTGATTTTTTGCCAAAGCGATTTCTCCCCTAAGGCAAAGCCGAAAAGCAGTGTAGTTGCGAGCCCATAGGGATCAAAATTTGTTATCCCAGCAAGGTGACGAAGCTGCCGGATATCCCTGCCGATAACAAATTGTTTCTTGTCCTGAAACAGATAAACAGGAAGCCTTCCCAGCCAGTCGTTCCAGACAAAAAGCTGTTGATTTGTTTTGTGGTAGATCATCAAGACAAATTCTCCATCACGCTTTAGTAACCACAATTGCAATTGCTTAGGGGTGATTTGCCCGGCACAATAATTTTGAATTTGCTGTTTTATAACTGCTTCAGGCTGGTCATAAATCATGCCTTCCAAAAGCACCAAACAGTCGGCTGTCTCCCAATATTGGATTGGATAATCCGCATAAAAATCAGCAAATAGCCGGCACTGTTTTTCATCAAAAAACATCCGGCGCTGATAATCAAAAAAACTATCAGGCAATACTTTAGCTGAGTTTTGATCAGACTTATAGCTTTGTTGAAATGTAAATCCCGGCATGGCATTTTAAAATTGAAGCCAAGATAGTAAAATTAGCCTGAAAATTTTACATTGATTATTTAATCTTGTATTGATGTGTAATTAATTTTCTGAAGCAGTTAAGCACTTCGGTAAATCTCTATGCTACTAGTTGTGCCAATTTTTAATAGTAAAACATACTGCATAAAAAACATGGCATTTCTATCTTTTATTAAATATACTTTATATATATTAAAATATTTTGACTTTTATAAAGTATATTTACTATCTTTGAATTAAAAAAGAAATGAGTCCACGTCCTGATAAAATCATTATACGTCAAAGATACCTCGACAAAGCCTTGTCATTCAAAGGAATAAGCTTGATTAAGGTATTTACTGGTCAACGACGCACCGGAAAAAGCTATCTGTTACATATGGTAGCCAATGCCATTGTGCGGATGGAACCACATGCCAATATCATTTTTGTTGATATGGAGCTGATGGAATTTGCAACATTGAATAAGGCAACAGAACTGTATGCAAGCGTGAAGTCCAAGCTGAAAGAGGGTGTTGCCAATTATCTTTTCATCGACGAGGTTCAGGAAATTGAAGATTTTGAGCAGGCACTCCGGAGCTTGCTCAATGAACAAGTCGTTGACATTTGGTGTACAGGAAGTAACGCCAGTGTTTTATCAGGCGAACTTGCCGACCGACTCAGCGGCAGGTTTATTGAAATTCCTGTGCACAGCCTGAGTTATCCGGAATTTCTTAAATTCCATTCTGTTAACAATGATAACAGCAGTCTGCAACTATATTTGAAGTATGGAGGGCTGCCCAATCTGATACATCTGCCTTTGACTGATGAGGTAGTGTTTGACTATTTGAAAACCATCAATGCCACGGTGATGCTCAAAGATGTGGTGAAACGTCATGAAGTTCGAAACGTTGCAATGCTCGAAAATCTGATGCGCTTCTTGGCTGACAACACCGGAAGTTTGTTTTCAGCAAATAGCATTAGCAAATTTATGAAAGTTCAGGGACAAAAGATTTCGGTTGCTATCCTTACTAATTACATTCAGTACGCGCTGGATGCGTTTTACCTTACTAAGGTTCAACGCATTGATTTGAAAGGGAAAAGACACTTTGAAACCAATGAAAAGTACTATTTTGAAGATCATGGATTGCGCAATGCCTGGATTGGATACCAACCCATGCATATCAACAAATTGATTGAGAATATTGTGTTCAAACACCTGATAGGCAACGGCTACAGGATGTTTGTTGGTGTTTCAGCAGCCTATGAGGTTGATTTCATCGCTGAAAAAGATGACAAAAAACTTTATGTGCAGTGTGCCTATTTGATGGAAAGCGAGCAAACCCGTCAGCGTGAATTCAGAACACTGTTGTCGATTCGGGACAATTTTCCAAAACTTGTGGTAACGATGGATGAGCCTTCCGGCGGAAACATCGAAGGAGTGGAGCATTGGCATCTGAGAGATTTTTTAAGCTGCGATTGGCAGTGACCGGGGCTAATCGGGATGTGTTGAGATTGCATATCATCAGGCAATTGCAAAAGTACCGGCATAATAAGCCAGGGATACCCAATCCATAGTATTTTCTTATGGCCTTTAGGTATGAAGTCAGGGCTTTAGAATACTTTTCATTTCATGATTTTAGCTCATGTCTCAAAAATAATTAGTAAAATATTTAATATCAAATAAATACTGTTGAACACAAAAAGAAACCTCACGGATGCAGCTTTTGATTTTGGACTCAGAAAGGTCACAACAATTCCAGCAAGAAGAATTGTAATGGAGGCTGAAGTGCCATGATTTAGCTTTCGGGTTGCTGCCGAGAGGAAGGTGAAAATAATTCCCAATAATATAGCATGATTAATTTCATCAGATATTCTCAACTTGTTAAGCACATATCCAAATATTGTCGGAATATAGAAAGCTAAAAACAAAACAGCAGTAAATTGTAAACCACGAATCTCTTGGTAAATTAAACCCGACAAAGTCCAAACCAATACCGGAAACAGAGCCGTTAATGTCAGAATAACATAGTAAAAAGACTTTTCTCCTTGCTTATGAGCACAATAAAATCCCAGTCCATCACCAAAAATAATGGAAAACTGAATCAACCTGTCATAGTTTGTTGTTTCTATCACAAAAGCAAAAAGACTTATCAATATCAGATATACGATGATAATCAGCAGTTTAGAATTCTTCATAACAAGCTATTCTAAGGCTTTAATCAAATCATGAAAATTATTAACGAGAATATGTTTTTCCGTATTCAAACTTCCAATATAAATCACTTCACTTTGCTTGTTAATAATCGCTATTTGGGGCACCATGCTAATGCTTAATGAATCTCTAATCTGCTTCACTGAATTGATATCGGAATATAAATGTTCAAATGAATAAGGTAATTCATTTGTAACCCTTTTAACTTTACTCAATTGTTCCGTTCGATGAATAAGGTTGACAGCATAAAATGCTATATCCTTACGTTCGGAATATTGCTGCTTAAGTGCTTCATAATTAGGAAATTATTTAAAACAAACACCACAACTTGTGGTCCAAAAATCCAATACGATAATTTCATCCGTTTTGGCATTCAAGTTGAAAGCGTTTCCATTTTCATCATATAATTGAATAGCAGGAACCCTGATGCTGCTGGTATTTTCTGGCTGAAGTGTATAGCTAAGCCAATTAGGCATACCAATATACCCTAAAAGTAGAATCACTACAATCGCCAACGAAATGAATAGGCTCAAAGCAGATTTTGACATCCCTCTAAAGAATACTTCGTTCAAAATCAAGCCTGTTGCAATGCTTACAACAGGCACCAAAGCGATTGGATAAACATGCGAAAGCCCTTCCCAAACAACGAGCAAAGAATAGGTTAGCAGAAATGGTGCCACTACAATTAATCCATACAAAAAACGAGAAATTGGAGATTTTCTGCTGTAAATCAATCCAGCAACAAAATAAACAATACCACAAATTACGAATTGATTCAACCAATTCAATGCACCTGATAACAATGAAACCGCAGAAGAAACAACTATAAGAATCAGAATTTTTTGCCAGTTTTTCATGGGTTTCTTTATTAAAATTCAAAGTCTGTACTCAAACCGCTACACAGTGCAACAAACAAAAGTTAATTAATTTTTTCTTCGATTGAAATTTTATAAGATAAAAATTCTGCATTTTCAGGAAATCGTATGAGTAATTCTTCCACCTTCAGTATGGCATTTTCGCAGTTGTTATTGTTTGTTAAACAGTCATTTAAATAGGATTTTGTCAGGAATATCAATGCTTCTGAATTTTCAGGAAAGAGGCTTAATGCGTTATTAAAGTCATTTATTGCTAATGAATACGCTTTCTTTGATAAGTTATACTTGCCGTATTCCATAGAAATATTGAAAGCCTCAATTTTTTCTTCTACAAATTTTCTTTCTTCTTGACCAATATAGTTTGAGCTATTTTGAAGTGACCAAGGTTTAAAAATATACAAAAGAAGCGCCATGATAACAATTAAACAAACAACAATAATTGTATTTAAAACTTTGCTTTTTAACGCTTTCTCGCGAACTAATTTCAGTAATTCTTCCCTGCTTTCTTTTTTTTGTATAGTTCTACCTTCAATATTGAGATCTTTAGAGCTAAAAAGACTATCAATTGAATCAAAGCCTCCTTTATTTTCTCTTTTCCCAAATAGTTTTCTTGGCCTTTGATTATAGATCCATTTTTGCATTCCAAAACCCATATATCCCATAAAACCTTATGATTTGATTGCTTCTAAAATGCCTGACTCACTTTTTAACCCCTGTGGATACCAGTCACTTCAGTGAACATGTTTCTGTTATCTGCACAGTTTTTAGTTTTCGGATTTCGGCTGATGCTTCAAAAATAAGCATTTCTCATCAAGGAGGGATTTTTAAGAAAAGAAATTGGAGAGAAATTAATTTTTCCAGATATTGATCTCAGTTCTCTACCAAGAAGAAACCATTAGTAAATTGTTACTCCAGATATACTCTACTAAAAAATTTGAGAAACTGGCGAATTTCTGTTTACACCTAATCGCTCTATTTAGCAGCACAATCCCCAAAGATTGTTACTTTTGCTTAACAACATGAAATAGGGTGAAAACTTCAGTGAAAAGGCCAAATGAATTACGCTTCGGACTCCTGTGCAACAACTTGCAGCTGGAGCGCTGGCAGGCAGAAACCATCAGGCTATTGCGTGAAAATGGCATTCAGCTGGCACTGATCGTTATCAATGCCGAAACCCCCGCTCCACCAACTGGCTTTTTCATGCGAATGCGCTCCTATCCCTATCAAAAATTGTTGTTCAGGCTATGGAACAGGTATGGCTTTAAGCCTAAAAGCAAAGCCTTAACGGATATCAGTGAAGAAGTTGAATCCATCGAAAAACTGTACTGCACTCCCCTGAAAAAAGGATTTTCAAACTATTTTTCACCTACTGATATCAGCAATATCCAATCTCAAAAACTGGATTTTTTGTTACGTTTTGGATTCAACATCATCAAAGGCGAAATACTGGAAGCTGCCCAATACGGAGTGTGGTCGTTTCATCACGACGATGAGCGCGTGATACGTGGTGGTCCTCCTGGCTTTTGGGAGTTTATGCACGGCCACGAATACAATGGCGTTATCTTGCAAAAACTGACGAAGGAATTAGACAAAGGTCTGATATTGAGGAGACAGTTTTATAAAGTGATCAGGCATTCTTATGCAGCCCACCTGGATCAGCTTTATTTCGAAAGCGCCATTTTACCCCTTCAAAGTTGCAGGGATTTGCTCCACAATCCTGATTTTGAGCCAGAAGTATCGCAATCGCAGGCAGCTATCAAGCATCCGCCCGGTAACCTGCATATGATACGCTATTTCCTTTCGGCCTTTTTTCGCCGTGTAGGTTTTCATCTCAATGACTTGCTTTTTCAGGAAGACTGGAACATCGGAATAATTAATGCTCCCATAAAATCCGTTGTTGAAAAGCCTGAAGGCTACCTCAAAAACATTAGCTGGTTTTCAAAACCAGCTCCGACCACTTATCTGGCCGATCCTTTTGTGATAGCTTTTCAAGAAGAAACCTATGTTTTCTTCGAACAATATGACTATCGCAAGGGAAAAGCAATACTGGCCTGTGCCCTTAATTCAGAGGAGTTTAAAAAATATCACACAGTTTTGGAAGAGCCCCATCACCTCTCCTTTCCTTTTATGTTTGTTTATGAAGATGCACTCTATTGCCTGCCAGAAAGCTATAGCGCCAATGCCTTAAATTTGTACCGCTTTGATGTTAATACCCGAACGCTGCAAAAAGTTAAAACGCTGTTTGCAGGCATGGCCGTAGTTGATCCGGTATTGACTAATTATGAGGATCGCTGGTATCTGTTTTTCACTCAGAAAAACCTACCCAGCGTGCATTTATATTGCTATCATGCCAAAAGTCCTTTCGGGCCTTTTGAACCCCATGCCAATAATCCTGTAAAAACTGATATCCGCTCTGCACGTCCTGCCGGAAGTTTTCTTCAGATTGAAGCAAAGCTTTTACGTCCGGCCCAGGACTGTACTTTGCACTACGGAAGGGCTGTTGAAGTGAATGAAATTGTCCGCCTGAGCCCGCAACATTTTGAGGAAAAGCCCGTTAAACGTATCATGCCATTACCAGCATTTGCTTACAATAAAGGCCTGCATAGCTTAAACGGAAATCAAAACTATAGTGTGATCGATGGGAAACGCTTCGCCTTTACGCTTGCCGGCTTTTGGAATCAGCTCAAACTCAAACTGAATAAAACTGACTGATGCTTCACAAAATCCTCAGCACAACCGGCACACGCATACTCATTGCCTTTAGTGGCATACTGATACTGTGGATCGCTACCAACGAGCTGGGGAAAGCTGCCTGGGGAACTGCCGGCATCATCCTGCTCGACATCACCCTTATTTTGCTGGTGATAGAACTAATGGCTGGCAGTGGTTTGGTTTATTTCAGCTCGCGCTACAGCCTCAGGAGTTTGATGAAAATCTCCTACAGCTGGATGCTGCTGGTAATCGCACTTACAGCTTTGATTTTTGGGCTACTGTCATTTTTTCCGGAGATTTATCAGCTCATCATCCCGCAAGGTTATGGACTCCATATTCTGGCACTTTCGCTGATTAACGCGCTGCATGGCATTAATATGAATGTGTTGTTGGGCAAGAAGAAGATCACAGCTTTTAACAGCCTTTTCGTTTTGCAATTTGGCCTGCAATTGCTGAGCTTTAATGCTTTTGTCTATCTCATGCAGCTGAAAGACGAAAAAGCTTTCGTTTATGCGCTTTATGTGGCCTATGCTATTCCAGCAGTGACGGGATGGCTGTTGCTTATTCCTTTTTTCAAGGTTAAGAACGGCCCCAAAGCTATAGCCACACCACGAATCATACTTAACTATGGCAGCATGACGCAGCTTTCGAGCATTGCCCATATGATCAATAAGCGACTGAGCTATTACTTCCTGAAAAGCCTGAGCGGGATGGGTTCGGTAGGTATTTATAACTCCGGCGTACAACTTTCGGAAGGCCTGCGTTTGATAGGACAGAGCATCTCGCTGGTGCAGTTTTCCGAAATCAGCAATTCAAAAGACGATCAAGCCAGTGCCAGGCTCAGTATTGTGCTGCTGAAATTTGCAGTTGGCCTTACAGCCTTGGCACTTTTAGTTTTGATAGCCATCCCTCAAGGAGTTTTCGAATGGGTTTTTAGCAAAGAATTTGGAGAGATAAAAATTGTGATCATCAGTTTGGCTCCCGGCGTTATTGCATTGGCAGCCAACACCATATTTAGTCATTATTTTTCGGGTACAGGGCAACCCAGATACAATCTGATTGCCTCGCTTTGCGGACTGGCTGTGACGGTGCCGGCATTAATCTTGCTTATTCCGGCTTATGGGCTGATTGGTGCAGGCCTGAGCGCATCGTTAGCCTATACAGCATCGGTGGTTTATCAATTGGTAGTATTTAAAAGAATTACCAAAACCGCTTTCAAATCATTTTTAATCACCAAGGAGGATTTGGTGCTTTTAAGAAAAATAAGGTTGAGGAAGATGTAATTTTGCTGTTGAGTTACCGTGCAAAGGCGATTCTCGCCGGAGCTGGTTAAGCAATCATTAATACCCCAAAAACTCCTCAAACCATACCTGCAAATACGCTTTTCCCTGATTAACAACTTGTTCTTCTTTCTCGCGCGGTAATGCTTTTTGGTAATAGACATCCAGTTTTTTATTCCACACAAAATGACCATCAGGGGTTTTAAAGCCAAGACCTTCGTTTGTCTCGAAGTAGGCAAATGGACGGTAGCATTTGTTCATCAGGTTTTTGCTCCAGAAAAACTCCTGATAATCCATTCCCAGCTGAGCCATAATCGTTGCAGGCACATCTGTATTGCCACTGATCAAATCGAACTGCATCCCTCTCAAGGAATCATTCAAAACAGGTCCGGTTATTAGCAAAGGAATTTTTCGGTATTCAAAGGTTTCGATGGGGTGATTCCGGTATGTGTTATGGCTATGATCGGCCAAAACAAGAAAGAGCGTTTGCTCATACCAGGGCTGTTGCATTGCCAACCTAAAGAAGTTGCCAAGCTCCTGATCGGTATAGTGCGCTGAATTGATAAAATCCTTTTCCAACTTCGGCCATTGGATCATATGATCCATCGGGAAATCATAAGGTGAATGCGAGCTGAGCGTAAACACCGTGCTAAAAAAAGGCTCGGGCAATGCATTTAGCTGATTTGCATACCAGGGTAATACATAAGAATCGTGCACCCCGAGTTTGCCACGCGGAAAATTATCCGGCATATCTTTCCCTTCAACAATAAGGTCAAACTCATTATAGATCAGATAGGAAAGAATATTCCCATAGATTAACTGACCACCAAAGTAAAAACTGGTATGATAAGCTTCATCATTCAAATGCCTGATCATACTTGGCAAGGATCCATATTTTTCGGGATGGTTGGTAATCGTTGTGATGGGCAGACCAGGCATTCCGGCAAACAAAGATCCAATCGCCTGCTGGGATCGGTTGGCACTGGCATAAAAGTTTGTGAAAAGCAAACCGTCTTTTTCAAGATTTTTGAAGTTTGGCGTGATGCCCGGCTCACCGCCTAATGATTCAATCAGGTCAGCTGACCAACTCTCGAGCAGGATTACAACAATATTTGGTTTTGCAATTTTTATAATAGAAACCGTACTATCGCAATCGGTTTGATGCAGCTCATCAACAAGCTGCCTGGCCACATCATTCGGCATACTTTTGAAAAGGTTCTCCTTATTAAAGCTTTGCGCATCGAGGGTGCTAACCAGTAGGTTGTAAGCCGGATTAACAGCAACAATATTTAAAATGTTATGACCACTAAAATAAGCTGCACTGGTGGTAATGGGTATTTCGCGCAACCCTCCCCTTATGCCCAAAAAGATCAAAACCAGCCAAATAGGAAGATGCCATAACAGCGCAAGAGATTTGCCTTTTAGTACTGGAAAACCAAATTTAAACCACCGTTTATAAACCCAAAACAAAACCACCGAAATGGAAATCCAGGTCGCCACAAGCAAGATAAATACGCTATTGCTCACGGAGTTAAATACCTCATCGGGATTTCTTAAGTAGGCAAGTGCTTTATAGGACAATTTTGTTTTCCATTCACTATAAAGCCCTGTTTCGCCCAGCACGATCAAGCTGTAAGTTAGCAGCACTAAAAACACATAAGTATTGGCTATCCATGGCCATACTTTTGAAGACTTTAACTGTGCTACAACGGATAGCAGTAAAGGTAAAAGCAGCAAATATCCAATTGTGGATATATCCAGCCAGAAAGCTGCAGAAAAAACACTTAAAACTTCAATGAATGGAATTTCTTCCAGGCGCAGCAAAGGCATATAATAGGTTAGAAAAACAATACGCAACAGATTAAAAACCAGCAACCAAAAAAGGCTTAGTTTTACTAATTGAAAGTGATAATTCAGGCTTTGCATAATCGCCTCAAAAGTACGCTATTTGAATTAATTCGTGATTTTTTTCTAAGGAAAGAATCATGAAACAAATTACAACTGCAAAAATGTGCTCTGCGAAATCCTTATCTTTGCAAACAAAATTCAAAAAACTAATGTCACTCTCAATTACAGCGCAACTCAACAAGCTAAAAAAATCCATTCCAGATCAAGTGAAGCTGGTTGCCGTATCCAAAACCAAACCCATTGAGGATATATTAGAGGCATACAAGGCTGGTCAACGACATTTTGGCGAAAATAAAGCACAGGAAATGGAGACCAAGCATCAACAGCTTCCGGCTGATATCGTATGGCATTTTATTGGGCACCTTCAAACCAATAAGGTAAAATATATTGCAGCTTTTGTTTCGCTGATCGAAGCCGTTGACAGTTTGAAACTACTGAAAGAAATCAACAAACAAGCTGCAAAAAACAACAGGGTTATTCCCTGTTTGCTTCAATTTCATATCGCAGAAGAGGACACTAAATTCGGTCTCGATCGCGATGAGGCAGCTGCCCTTCTGGAATCGGAAGCCTTCAAAAAAATGAAAAACATTCAAATTGTCGGGGTGATGGGCATGGCAACTTTTACTGATGATATGAATCAGGTGCACAGGGAATTTAAGCATCTGAAAACGATTTTTGAGTGGCTGAAATCGGAATACTTTTCTGACGAAAACAGTTTTAGAGAAATTTCGATGGGCATGTCGGGCGACTATCCAGTTGCCATCGACGAAGGCGCCACTATTGTTCGGGTTGGCAGCTTGATTTTTGGCGAAAGAAACTATCTCACAGCAAATTAAAAGATGACAATAACCTATATTTTGTTTATAGTTGGCTTTGTGGTACTAATCCTTGGTGCCAATTGGCTTGTAAACGGTTCTGTTTCTCTTGGTCTGCGAGCCAAGCTTTCGCCATTGGTAATTGGTTTAACAGTAGTTGCTTTCGGCACTTCGCTCCCTGAGCTGGTAATCAATGTATTTGCTTCGTTAAAAGGCAGTTCCGATTTAGCAATCGGCAATGTATTGGGAAGTAATATTATGAATATTTTCCTCATTTTGGGAATAGCTGCTATCATTCTTCCTATTCACGTGGAACGCATCTCCATTTACAGGGATATTCCGGTAGGTTTGTTTGCTACCTTGTTTTTTGGCTTAATCGCCAATGGCTATTTCATGGGATTTGAGAGGGTGATTAATCGATTTGATGGCATTATTTTACTGAGCATTTTTGCGTCATATATGTGGTTTACACTCAAAAAAGGTAAAGGATTGGATATTGACCTGGATGTTGAAAATAAAGAACCGGAATCATGGCCAAAAACCATTGGACTAATTTTAATTGGTTTGGCCGGCTTATATTTTGGCGGCGAGTGGGTTTCGAGTGGAGCCCTTGAAGTAGCCAAAGCTATAGGTATTAGTGAAACTGCTATTGGCCTTACGATTGTTGCAGCAGCTACCTCATTGCCTGAACTTGTTACAGCTATTGTGGCTGCAATGAAAAAGAATATAGGCATCGTGATGGGTAATGTATTGGGCTCAAATATTATTAATCTGCTGGTTGTTTTAGGAACAAGTGCAATTATCAATCCACTCATTTATAAAACAAGCCTTAATGTAGAGTTGGGAATGGTGATTGCTGCTAATCTGGCTTTAGTAGCTTTGATTTATTTGGGTAAAGGCCTGCGCTTAAGCAGATTCGAGGGTACATCGCTCATTGTAATTTATACCGTATTTATCTGGTTTTCTCTTAATTACAACTAGCAGTCGGTTGAAACATTAACAGCATATTAATTTCACAGCATTTAAGAATAGGCTTTGACTCAGCGTCAACATTGAATCAATAATCCATTTTTCTTAATCCACTCCTCACATCAGGCATACGATTCTAATGTAGAGCACACCGAAAACTTTAATAACATCAGAAGCAGAAACATGTAAAATCCAAAACAAACCAAATTCCGTAGGGCTAACTAACATTTGGTGGCGGCATTTCATAACGTGTTTACTTTTCAAAAACTTTTTTAGTGACTTAAAAACTGCAAGATTCACAAGCAATATGCTATCGAAATCATTTACAATATATTAGAAGTTTGCAACTAATTTAGATTAAATTTAAATTACCGTTATCTTAATTTTTTTAACCTTTTTCTTAAAAAACACTTGCGCACCTTAAAGAGTTGGCTTATATTTGCAGTCTAATTGGTTGGTTGTTTTTATAAGTTCGAACTTAATGCCCTTGCGGTGTGAATTGTTTTAGTTGTTTTTACGATTCACCTCAATACCGCAAGGGCATTCCTCTTTTATATACCTTCTCTTTCTCTTTTTACTTATACTTTTCTTGAGACGCTTCAAACAGATATTGTTTACTTTTGCACTTTCTTAGAAAGAAGCACATTAAGTGGAGTATAAATTTGAATTCAACAATCCAAAATGACAGATTTTGAGCATTTAAAACGTATTGCATCACAAGTACGCCGCGATATTGTTCGTATGGTGCATGCGCGACAATCTGGCCATCCAGGCGGTTCGCTCGGTTGTGCAGATTTAATGACCTTATTATACTTTGATCATTTGCGAATCAAAGCCCCTGCATTCGAAATGAACGGTTTAGGCGAAGACATCTTTTTTCTTTCCAATGGCCATATCAGCCCGGTGTTTTATAGTGTGCTGGCTCGCAAAGGCTACTTCCCTATTAGCGAATTAGCTACTTTCAGGGCAATAGAATCACGTCTGCAGGGCCATCCAACCACCCACGAAGGGCTTCCTGGAGTGCGAATATCCAGCGGTTCGCTAGGGCAAGGTCTGTCAGTAGCAATTGGTGCCGCCAATGCAAAAAAGCTTAATAAGGATGAACACCTGGTTTATGTGCTGATGGGTGATGGCGAGCAGCAGGAGGGACAAGTGTGGGAAGCCGCCATGTATGCCGGAAGCAAAAAAACCGACAACCTGATCGCTATGATTGATTACAATCATAAACAAATCGATGGACCTGTGGATGAGGTGATGCCGCTTGGCGACCTGAAAGCTAAATATGAGGCTTTTGGTTGGAGTGTTTTCGAGGTGGATGGCAATCAGATAGAAGCGCTCTCAGAACAGCTCGAAAGCTGCCGAAAAAATGCGTTTCATGGTTTTCCCCAGCTAATTTTAATGAAAACAGAAATGGGTCAGGGCGTTGATTTTATGATGGGAACCCATAAATGGCATGGCGTTGCGCCAAATGATGAACAGCTTGAAAAAGCACTTTCGCAGCTGGAAGAAACCCTTGGTGATTACTGAAAATAAAGAAATGATGAAGTTTACCATACAAAACCATAAAGATACACGCTCAGGATTTGGCGACGGCCTTTTTGAACTGGGACAGGATAACGAAAAAGTCGTAGCACTTTGCGCCGATTTAACCGGATCATTGAAAATGGATGCCTTTGCTAAAGCTTTTCCTGAGAGGTTTTTCCAAATCGGTATTGCAGAAGCCAATATGATGGGAATTGCCGCCGGAATGACCATAGGTGGCCTGATTCCTTTCACGGGCACTTTCGCCAATTTCTCAACCGGAAGGGTTTATGATCAAATCAGGCAATCAATAGCTTATTCAGGTAAGAACGTAAAAATTTGTGCTTCGCACGCAGGCCTCACCCTGGGCGAAGACGGCGCTACCCATCAGATTTTAGAAGATATCGGACTTATGCGCATGCTTCCAGGGATGACAGTTGTGGTTCCATGCGATTACAATCAAACTAAAGCAGCCGTAAAAGCCATTGCAATGCATAACGGCCCGGTTTATTTGCGATTTGGTCGACCAAAAGTACCGAATTTTACTCCCGCTGATCAGCCTTTCGAAATTGGCAAAGCACTCGTTTATCAAGAAGGTGTTGACGTAAGCATTCTGGCAACAGGACATCTCGTTTGGGAAGCCCTTGAGGCAGCTGAAATACTTACTGAGAAAGGCATTGCTGCAGAAGTTATCAATGTTACAACGATCAAACCACTGGATGAAGCTACAATTTTAGCCTCACTCAACAAAACCAATTGTGTTGTTACAGCTGAAGAACATCAATTGTTTGGCGGACTTGGCGAAACAATTGCAGGTATGCTGATGCAAAACACCCCCTACCCTATGGAAATTGTGG
>CAZQFH010000016.1:0-75395 GCA_964592595.1 uncultured Lentimicrobiaceae bacterium
TTTCCGGCTGCCTATCACCTTGATGCTGATAAAGATGGGATAAAAGATTTATTGATTACGCCCAATAATCCCAATAATTCGGAGAATACTAACCAAATAGAATGGTACAAAAATGTGAGTGCTTCAGCTGTTCCTGAATTTGTTTTTCAGCAAGATAATTATCTGATTGAAAGCATGATAGATTTAGGAGAGCGATCTTATCCAGTTTTTTTTGATGCAGATGCTGATGGGTTGGTGGATATTGTTGCTGGCAGTTTTGGCATTTATCAAAGTACCGGAAACTATATCAGTCAATTGCTTTACCTAAGAAATATTGGTACTTCATCAGAACCTGAATATGATTTGGTTACAGAAGATTATGTCGGGCTTTCAGTGTATGGTTTTGATGGGGTGTATCCTGCTTTTGGCGATTTGGATAGCGATGGAGATGCTGAAATGTTAATTGGTGATGAGTCTGGCCATTTTCATCTTTTTGAAAATAGGGCATCAGCCGGAGCTCCTGCCGAATTTGTGCTGACTCATCCCGATTATTTTCAGATTGATGTTGGACAATCGGCTAAGCCACAATTGATTGACGTTAATAAAGATGGCTTAACAGATATTTTATCTGGCGAAAGAAGCGGTAGTGTTCTGTACTTCAAAAATATGGGTTCGGCTCAGCAAGCGTTGTTTTCGGCGGAGCCAACCAATTCCAATTGGGGAAAGGTGAATGTGCTGCCGCAAGAATTTACTGGTTTCAGCGCACCCTTTTTAACAGTTGACAGTCTGGGCAACAGCTTGTTATATGTGGGATCAGAACAAGGATGGGTTTATGCTTATAATCAGATCGACAATAACCTTAACGGCGAATTTCATCTTCTGGACTCCTTGAATTTTTATGGCATGCATACTGCTCTCAGTGGATATGATTTGACGGAAATGGAAAAAAGCTTTTTTATAAGTGGATCATTTACAGGAGGAATAGGGTTTTATCGTAGTGGATTCCCAACTTTTTATAGTGTGGATGAATTTACCTTTACAACGCTAAAAATCAAGCCAAATCCAGTGAGGGATTTGCTGAGTTTTGACCTTCCCGAAGAGCTCACTAAGCCTTTGCAACTTGCTATTTTTAATGCTTTCGGACAAATTGTTTTGGAAGATAATATCCTGCCAGAACGAAATAAGACAGTAAAATTGAAGAAGTTTAAGTCAGGGCTGTACCTGATTAGCCTAAAGAGCAGTGAGATTAGGACTTCCGGGAAGTTTTTAGTGCAATAAAAGCAAAAAAAACGCAAACTGCTACAGCTTGCGTTCTTTCTGATAGTTTTAGTGTTATTGTTTAATCACCACTTCTTTTGTAACTATTTGTCTTCCGTCATTAATGCTAATAAGATAGCTTCCTGCCGGAAACTTACGATCAAGTGTGATACTATTTGTTCCAGCATTCAAGGTGCTGTTAAAAATAACTTGCCCTATGTTGTTTGTGATATTAATACTAAATTGGTTTTCAATAACCTGAGGTACTTCTATTGTAATCAGATCAGTGAAGGGGTTTGGAAAAACCTGAATTTTTTTCATTTGTTGTTCATTAGCAAGACCTACATAAAAATCATCCAATTCCACATTCAATTCCGTGATTTCACCATTGATCAGTTCTACATTGCGGATGGTATCAGTGCTATAACCACTTGCCGAGACAAGCACATCAAAAGTGCCGCTGAGCAAGGTGCCAAATTCAAATGAACCAGCGAAGTTTGTCTGAGTTTCCAAATCAGTTTCCAAAACTTTAACTTCAGCATTGAAGATCGGACTATTTGTCGAGATATCTTTAACTGAACCAGAAAGATAGGCAGCTCTTTGATAGTCAATTTCCAGCACAAACAGACCTTCTTCAATATCACTTGCCAAAATCAATCCACTAGGCAAAAAGGGATACGCTCCCCAGCTCCCATTAAAACCATTACCGGAAAATGGCGAGGTGTCAAAATTTGCCACTTCATAAAGTCTGTCTGGAAATTTGGCGTCGTGTACGACAATGCCATCCCTGTAGTAGGAAGTGACCAGAAAATCATTGAAAACATGAACGTTATGAGGTATTACATTATTTCCTTTACTTGTTTTGATCCGGTCAACTTCATACATATTCGATGGATCAACTACATTATAAGCCCCGATAAATCCCCCTGTAACTTCATCTGTCGTAAACACATGCGTGCCATCATCCGAAACCCATGCATTATGCGTAAACTGCGAAGGCGTACTTACGGAGCCCATCAGTGTGGGGTTTGCAGGATCTGAAACGTCGATTGGTGTGAGCAAGCCCTGATACAAAGCACTGCCCCAAAGTGTATCGCCGCGTGCCATGCCATCGTGAAAATAATAAGTGTTAAAGCGCCCTAATTCAACCGGATTCATCGGATCTTCGGTAAGATTGCAAATGATAGCTCCTCCACTGCCATTGTCAGAACCAAAAATGTATAGTTTGCCAAATTCGTCAATATACAGATTGTGAATGGTTTGGAAAGGATAAATATCGCCTGTGAAATTTGTTGTCGAAGTTATCGGTCCTTCAGGCAGCGGACTTAGGTCAACGATATAAACACCGCCACCACTTTCGTTGGAAACATAGGCGTAGTCGCCCCAGGTTTTAATATCGCGCCAGATTGAATTTGGCCCAGAACCAAAAAACACTTCTTCAGGATTGGAAGAATCCTCCAAAGATACAACCGACAAACCATTGTACACTCCAACCAGAGCATATTCAATACCGGTTTCATCTACATATCCCCATATATCGCTAAGATCTTGATTATAAGATTTTTGACCTACTAATGACATGTTCAACTGACCAAAAGTAGTTATGGACAGGAGCAAAATGGGCAGGAAAAGTATGGATTTTTTCATTATAATATTAGTGTTTTATGATAGGTATAATAAACAGGATCTAAAAGCTTAATGATCGGCGTAGTGCTAAAATTCTATGGCATAATGTCTTTTTTGTTTTATCAATTGATTTAAAATTTTTGATTTTACAAAAAAACCTGCATCATTGTTTTTTTATGCAGGTTTTATTTATCTTAAAGTGTTGTTATTCAGACCAATCTGCAATAAAAATATTGGTATCTTTTGTTCCTTTGTTATTTCGGTTGCTCGAGAAAATCAGTTTTTTACCATCGAACGAAAACATCGGGAAAGCGTCAAAAGTCTTATCATGAGTGATTTGTGTCAGACCACTTCCATCCAGGTTGATCATAAAAATATTGAACTGATAACCTATGTTGGAATGGTGATTGGAGCTGAAAACAATTTTATCGCCTGACGGATGAAAGTATGGTGCCCAGTTGGCTTTTCCAAGATCAGTAACCTGAGTAAGATTTGAACCATCAACGTTACACACATAAATTTCCATATTGGTCGGCATCACAAGGCCTTCGGCCAAGAGGCTGCGGTATTCTTCTATTTCTTCAGTTGTCTTTGGACGTGATGATCTGAAAACCAGTTTACTGCCGTCAGGTGAAAAGAAAGCACCACCATCATAACCCAAACCAAAAGTGACTTGTTTTACGTTACTGCCATCGATGTCCATGGTATAAAGCTCCAAATCACCGCTGCGGTCAGAAGTGAACACAATTTTATCACCATTGGGCGAAACAGTAGCTTCAGCATCATAACCCGCACGATTTGTGAGTGTGTCAATGATATTGCCTTTTAGATCTGAAACAAAAATATTGTAATCCTCATAGATTGGCCACACATATTTACCATCGGCGCGTGGTGCGGGAACATGCGGACAGCTTCCATCGCTCATGTGGGTGGAGGCAAAAAGAATGGTTGAGTCGCCCGGCATAAAATAGCTACAGGTTGTTCTTCCGAGACCTGTGCTGATCATTGGCGGGATTTCTTCGCCCATATTAGCTTCATCCAGACGGGTGTAAAAAATCTGATCGCATTCCAATGACCAGGCAGGATTATTAGTTTGAAAAACAATCATTTCGTCGTCAAAACTGAAATAAGCTTCAGCATTATCGCCTCCAAAAGTGAGCTGTTTTATGTTTGTAAGATTTTTTTCTTCGGGGTAGTGCGTGATATTACTAACCTCTGCTGCAACAGTGCCATGGCCACTTTCATGATCATGGTTGTGATCGTGACCTTCATGATTATTGTCAGAAGGCGAATTGCATGCACTCAATAAAAAGATCAGGTAAACAGGTATCAGAAATTTTTTCATGTTATTTAGAATGATTTTAATTTGAGGCAAAAATACAAGATAAATCAAGATGTTCAGCTTGATTATTTCCTAAAAAAACATTAAAAACAACTTACAACTTAGATTGAATCGCGTGAGCTGTATGTGTATTATTTTGTCTGGCCAGTGTTTCAGGTGTTCCTTCAAAAATAAGATGTCCTCCATCGATACCTCCTTCAGGGCCTAATTCGATAAGCCAGTCGGCTGATTTGATGATATCGGGATGATGTTCGATGACCAAAACACTGTGGCCGTTTTCGATCAATGCATGAAAAGCAATCAGCAATTTATTGATATCATGAAAGTGAAGGCCTGTCGTAGGTTCGTCAAAAATGAAAAGCGTGGGTTGATCAGTTGCCCCTTTCGATAGAAAAAATGCCAGTTTGATACGTTGGGCCTCGCCACCGCTAAGTGTGCTGGATGATTGACCCAATTTCAAATAACCCAATCCAACTTCCTGCAATGGTTTAAGTTTGTTTACAATTTTATTGCATTGTGCTTTAGCTTTTGTTTCCTGACTAAAAAACTCAATGGATTCATTAACAGTCATGTCCAGTACATCTGCAATATTTTTTCCGGCGAAGCGAATATCCAGTACTTCTTCCTTGAATCGTTTTCCTCCGCATGATTCACAAACCAGATAAACATCGGCCATAAACTGCATTTCCACTTTTACAGTGCCTTCGCCCTCGCATTGGTCGCATCGTCCGCCAGGAACATTAAAGCTGAAAAATCCGGGTTTATAAAATCGTGCTTTTGCCAGTTTCTGATCAGCAAAAAGTTGCCTGATATCGTCAAAAGCTTTGATATAAGTTGCAGGATTAGAGCGCGAAGATCGTCCGATCGGATTTTGATCCACCATTTCGATGCTGCCAATTTCATTTAGATCGCCCGCTATTGTGCCAAAACTTCCAGTTTTTTCTGCATATCCTCCCAGGTGTTTGCTTAAGGCCGGATACAAAATATTCCTTACCAAAGACGATTTACCGGAGCCACTTACACCAGAAACTACTGTAAGCACATTGAGTGGAAATTTCACATCAATTTGCTTCAGATTGTGTTGCGAAGCCCCTTTAATCTCAATATAATCGTGCCAGTTTCTTCGCCGCGAAGGAACCGGAATTTTCAAGATGCCGGCAAGGTATTTTCCGGTGAGGCTGTTAGGCTTCTTAAGGATTTGTTCGCTATCTCCCTGAAAAATCAATTCACCGCCAAGTCTGCCTGCTTCCGGTCCGATATCAATAATCTGATCGGCTGCCTGCATAATGTCTTCGTCATGTTCTACAACGATTACGGTATTACCAATATCGCGCAGCTTTTTCAGTACTTTGATAAGCCTGGCTGTGTCGCGGCTGTGTAAGCCAATACTGGGTTCGTCGAGTATATAAGTGGAACCTACCAAACTGCTTCCAAGAGATGTTGCCAAATTGATACGTTGCGATTCTCCTCCCGAAAGGCTATTGGATAAACGGTTGAGCGTGAGATAGCTTAGCCCGACATCAAGCAAAAATTGAATACGGCTGGTAATTTCGCTCAACAAACGTTTAGCGATTTGACGATCAGTTTCATCCAATTCAATTTCCAGGAAAAATTTGTAAAGCTGATCCAAGGGCACCAACACTAATTCGGAGATGCTTTTTCCGGCAACTTTCACGTAAGAAGCGTCTTTTCGGAGTCTTGTTCCCTGACATTCAGGACAAATTGTTTTTCCGCGATAGCGCGAAAGCATCACGCGGTATTGAATCTTATAGGTTTGTTCTTCCAATTCCTGAAAGAAATCATTTAGTCCCTGAAAGTACTCATTACCCGTCCAAAGTAATTGTTTTTGTTCAGCTGATAAAGCGTAAAAAGGTTTGTGAACCGGAAATTCGAATTTGGGAGCTGTGCGGATAAGCTGATCTTTCCATTCGCCCATTTTTTCGCCTTTCCAACAGGCAATTGCACCTTCGTAAACAGAAAGTCCTTTGTTAGGAATCACCAGATCTTCATCAATCCCGATGATACTTCCAAATCCCTCGCAACGTTTGCAGGCGCCATAAGGGTTATTATAGGTAAACATATTCACGCTGGGTTCTTCAAACTGAATACCGTCAGCTGCAAAGCTGGAAGAAAAAAGCTCACGACCTTGATTTTCAGGCGTTTTGTAATCAATCAAACATTGATCTTTACCTTCGTAAAAAGCTGTTTGTACCGAGTCGGCAATGCGGGCAGACAAATCGGAATCATCTTGATTTATAACAAGCCTGTCAATAACAATAAAAACTTCTTCCGATTTTCGAACAACTTTTGCATCAATGGCTTCTTCGATCCGTTTCACCTCGCCACCGATCATACAACGACTGAAACCTTGTTGCATCAAAATCCCTAATTGTTGCGCTATTGTTCGTTTTGGTGGTAAAACAAGCGGTGCCAGGATAAGTGCCTGACTTTCGTTTGGTAATGAAAGCATAAAACTAACCACATTTGAAACCCGATGTCGTTTTACCAGTTTACCAGAAAGCGGTGAATAGGTTTTACCAATGCGGGCAAATAAAAGCTTCAGGTATTCATAAATTTCCGTTGTTGTACCAACCGTCGAACGCGGGTTTCGGCTGTTTACTTTTTGTTCGATGGCAATGGCTGGGGATATACCATTAATATAGTCCACATCAGGTTTGTTCATACGGCCCAAAAACTGGCGAGCATATGAACTCAGGCTTTCCACATAACGACGCTGTCCTTCAGCATACAAGGTATCAAAGGCCAGTGATGACTTGCCCGAACCTGAAACACCTGTGATTACAATAAGTTTGTTTTTGGGAATGTGCAGGCTGATATTTTTGAGGTTATTAACTCTTGCACCTTGAATATGAATACTTTGCTGTTGTGTTAGCGTATTTGTCATGCTGTGGAAAAAATTTTTGCGAAATTACCAATTATTTACAGATAAGTTTTAATACCATTGTTGCGCTAATTTAAAGATGAACACATTTATGGGTAAAAATTTTGGGATATTTTTAAAAAAAAGTGGTAACAACTTGCATTTTTTAAATCTATCCGTATATTTGCGCTAACAAATAAGGCCGTTGGCTGTTCTAAACGAGTAAACAAATAAACCTTAGGAGGATCAATATAGCGATAACTTTTACCCTTTAAACTTATAACTGCAAATAAGGGAGGCTTTATGAATGCAATAGAATGCACTGATAAAGAGCTGGTTGAAAGTTATCGTAAAGGTAATCATGCTAGCTTTGAATTATTGATCAATCGTCATCAAACACGTATTTTTTCCTACATCATGATGCTTGTAAAGGACAGGCAACTCGCTGATGATATTTTTCAGGACACTTTTATTAAGATAATCCGCACCATAAAAAACGAAACCTACAAAGAAGAAGGTAAGTTTATTCAATGGGCCATGCGGATCGCTCACAACCTGATTATCGATCATTTCCGCAAATCCAAGAGGATTCCTTACACAGATGTGCAAAATGATAATTATGATTTCATGGAAAATATTGGCTTAGCTGACCCGTCTGTTGAGCAACAGATGATCACCGACCAGATTCATGAAGACCTGCGCCAGCTGATCACATTTTTGCCGGATGAGCAGCGTGAGGTATTATACCTGCGCTTGTATGCCGAAATGAGTTTCAAGGATATTGCAGAACTTACTAATGTTAGTATTAATACGGCTTTGGGAAGGATGCGCTATGCTCTGATCAATATGCGCAAGATGATCACCGAAAAGAATATGATTCTGACACAATAAAATTTTCTTAGCCGAAATAATAAATTGTCAAGTAGTTGCGTTTAAAGTGCAGTAATAAAAACCAATTACTGCCTATGAACAAAAATTCTACTCCAAACACATGTTTCAATCCCTTAAATTGCCAGGAAGAAAGTCTGGAGGAACACCTCATAAAAATTCTGAGAGATGCCTCAGCTAACAGACCTTCTGCAAATAAAGTGCGGTTTTTAGTAGCTTATGCAGCTGCATTTAATTGTTATAAAAGCCGTATGGCAGGTGATTTGGAACTGATGATGAACTAATTATTTTTCATTTTTTTGTTTTGTCTTTGCCACATTTTCGTGGCAAAGGCTAATTGATTTTGGTTTTTACGAAAACCTTATCTTTGTCAAAAAACAAAATCCACTTGACTAAGAAAGAAAAATATACTGCACTGATTGCTCATTTTGAGGAATTTATGCCTATAGCAGAAACGGAGTTACACTTTGGATCACCTTATGAGCTTTTAGTGGCTGTTATTTTATCAGCTCAATGTACTGATAAAAGAGTTAATTTAATAACCCCGGGTTTTTTTGAAACTTTTCCTGATACGGAAGCTTTGGCTGTTGCATCACAAGAGGCAGTCTTCGAAAAAATTAAATCCTGTTCTTATCCCAATAACAAAGCAAAAAATTTGATTGGGATGGCAAAAGCCTTATTGAGTAGTTTTGAAGGGATAGTGCCTGATAGCGTTGAAGAACTGCAAAAACTTCCTGGTGTGGGTCGTAAAACAGCAAACGTGATTGCATCTGTGGTTTACAACAAGCCGGCTATGGCCGTTGATACGCATGTTTTCAGGGTTTCGGAGCGCATTGGGCTTACTACCCGCGCCAAAAATCCGTTGGATTCCGAAAGACAGTTAGTTAAATATTTACCAGAGGCAATAATCCCGAAAGCACATCACTGGCTTATTTTGCATGGCAGGTATGTTTGCAAGGCACGGAAACCTGATTGTGAAAATTGCGGTATTACGCATTTATGTAATTATTTTAAGAAGCAATATAAACCAAAACTTCCAACAAAATCCTAACAAAAATTGTTGTTTAGCTCGTGAGTTAAAACTAAATTTGTAAACCTTAAAAATAATAGATATGCTGCAAAAAGGCGATAAAGCACCTGCATTTAGCGGAACAGATCAAAACGGAAATAGTGTAACACTTGATGGTTTTAAAGGAAAAAAAGTAATTCTTTATTTTTACCCTAAAGATAGCACTCCGGGCTGCACCAAAGAAGCCTGTAATTTACGTGATAATTATCAGGATTTGATTGACAAAGGATTTACGGTCGTTGGGGTAAGTCCGGATAATGAAAAATCACACCAAAATTTTGCTGACAAGTTTGACTTGCCTTTTCCATTGCTTCCCGATCCGGAGCTCGAAATCATCAAAGCTTACGGGGCATGGGGCGAAAAAAATATGTATGGGAAAAAATATGAAGGACTCTTGCGCACTACTTTTATTATCAATGAGGAAGGTGAAATTGATGAAGTAATCAAAAAGGTAAAAACAGACGATCATACCAACCAGATTTATAAATTGTATAACTAATAACTTAAAATAATGACATCAGAAAAAGCCAAAGAAAACGCTGACAAAGTCAGGCTGGAAAAACTCAAGGCATTGGAAGCCACACTGGGTAATATCGAGAAAAATTTTGGTAAGGGCAGTATCATGAAACTGGGCGATAATGCCATCGAAAGTATCGAAAGCATCTCTACGGGATCTATTGCCTTAGATGCAGCGCTTGGAATTGGTGGTTTGCCCAAGGGCAGGGTAGTTGAAATATACGGACCTGAGAGTTCCGGGAAAACAACACTCGCTTTGCATGCCATTGCCGAAGCACAAAAAGCTGGAGGTATTGCTGCTTTTATTGATGCAGAGCATGCATTTGACAGATTTTATGCCAAAAAGCTGGGTGTTGACATTCAAAACCTGTTGATTTCGCAACCTGATCATGGTGAGCAAGCACTTGAAATTGCTGAGAATCTTATCCGTTCAGGTGCTATTGATGTCATTGTAATTGATTCTGTTGCAGCACTTACGCCTAAAAGCGAGATAGAAGGAGAGATGGGTGATAGTAAAATGGGCTTGCAGGCTCGTTTGATGTCGCAGGCTTTGCGTAAACTAACAGCTTCAATCAGCAGAACAGGTGCTATCTGTATTTTCATTAACCAGCTTAGGGATAAGATCGGTGTGATGTTTGGCAACCCTGAAACAACAACAGGCGGTAATGCACTCAAATTTTACAGCTCGGTGCGACTTGATATCCGAAAGATCAGCCAGATAAAAGATGGCGAAAATGCAACCGGAAACCGCGTACGTGTTAAAGTAGTAAAAAATAAAGTGGCGCCTCCTTTCCGCAAGGCAGAATTTGATATTGTGTTTGGTGTCGGAATTTCACGTGTGGGCGAAATTATTGACCTTGGTGTTGATAATGGAATCATCAAAAAGAGCGGCTCCTGGTTTAGTTATGGAGAAACACGACTTGGGCAGGGACGTGATGCCGTGAAAACGCTTATTGATGAAAATCCGGAATTGGCTGCCGAACTTGAAGGTAAAATCAGGTTAGCACTTAGCAAAGTTGCTGAGTAATCTTTTTTGACTAAAGTTTAATCTTTTAATCTCCAGGCTTTAATCACTAAAGCCTGGATTAAATATATTGTTATGCTATATCGCTCCCTGGCTATGTTAGTAATTGCAGGTTTTATATTGGTATCATGCCAAAATAATTCTAAACAATCTGATAAACAGTCAACAGAACAATCTGGGACAAGCCAACAATTAACGGATCCTCTTGCTGGTTTAAATCAAAGCATTGCTGCCGATAGTACTAATGCGAACTTGTATGTGGAACGAGCCCAACTTTATATGCAGCAAGATCGAATTGATAGGGCTTTAAGGGATATTAACCAGGCTTTAAGCTTTGATAATCAGCTTCTGGAAGCATATTTAACGCTTGCGGAGATTTATTATGGCATGGGACAGGCCGAGAGCGTAACTAAAACACTTAATAAGGCTGCAGAAATTGCACCTCAAGACCCACGTCCGCAGATCAAACTTGCTGAGTTGCATCTGCTGCAGCGTAAGTTGAATCTAGCGTTGGGCTATACAGACAAAGCTTTGGCAATGGGAGGTCAAAATCCTGAAGCTTATTATGTTAGAGGATTGATCTTTTTAGCCAGAGAAGACACTGTTTCAGCAATGAAAAATTTTATGATTGCTCGTGATCAGGACGAAAATTTCTTCGAGGCGCTTTATCAGATCGGTATGGTTTTTACAGCTCAGCATAACCCACTCGCTGTTGATTTTTTGGAGGATGCGATTCAACGCTTTCCTAATTCGGTAGTTGCGCGTTACCAATTAGCGCTCTATCTGCAAGAGCATGACCTTGTGGAAGAAGCTATTGCGCATTACGATACTTTGCTGATGATGCAACCTGATAATAGTCGCTTTATTTTTAATCTTGGATATGTAAATCTGGTTTACCTACAGGATTATGAGCAGGCCATTTCCTATTTTGATGCTGCTTTATCCATTGATCCGGAATATGTGGATGCTTTATACAATAAGGGGCGAACGCTTGAAGAGATGGAGCAGTATGCAACTGCAAGAGACAGCTACGAAAAGGTACTCGAAAAACAGACTAATTACCCTTTGGCAGTTGAGGGGTTAAACAGGCTTGATCGACGTAAGTAATTATTCCTCAAATTCTTGCCGTAATTCTGTAAGGTCTTCTACCAATTCTTGTGTTGCAATCTTTAGGTCCTCAAATAGCTTATCCAAATCAGAAGCATCTTTTTCGACACCTTTAATTTCCATTGTTCTGGCAAGCTGATGTGGTTTTTCGGCTACAAAATTGGCAATGACTCCCTTAAGGCTATGAGCATCAAACTTTAAAGTGTCAAAATCTTTGGTTTTGATAGCATTCTCTATTCTTTCGATTCTCACGGGATGTTCGTTGATAAAAATATCAATAATTTCTAGTACAATCGGTTTGTCGAAATACTGAAAAGTATCCAGAAATGCTTCTTTGTCGATTACCTTCATAATGCCGGTCTTTAATATCAGATTTACCTTACAAAAGTAGCAGTTTTTTGTTATGCTTTAAAATAGATTTAACGACTGTCAAAAATATTACTTGCTGTTTTTATAACATTTTGGTTATTAAGGTTATGAAAAAAAAGTAATAGATTATAGAATTGAAGTTAGCTTTATGTTTAGAATACTGAAGAGCAAATAATAAGTTCTTGTTTTACAGGTTCTTTAAATGAATTGAGTAAGTCTTTTCTATCAGTCAACTCAATCTGGCCATGGTAATTTAGTTGCGCTGGTCTTACAAGCTATGCGATATTTTGACGATTGAGCTGTAAGTCAATCTGCAAAGATCATTTAAAACCCAAGCAGCAAACCAACTTGATATATAGTAAAAGCTGCAATCCAGGCCAGACTTGTTGTGTAGAATGATGTGAATAAAGGCCATTTCCAGGCACCACTTTCTTTTTTGATAGCAGCAAAAACTGCAACACAAGGAAAGTAGATCAAGACGAAAACAAGGAAAGATATTGCAACTAAAGGTCGCATTACTTTTTGCCCTGCTTTTGAGCCTGAAGTATAAGTGTCTTCCTGCAATTTGCTAATCAGGCTTTCCGTTGGTTCATCATCGGGGCCAGTTTGGTATAAAACCCCCATGGTTGAGATTACAATTTCTTTTGCAGCCATTCCTGCAAGCAGGCTTACACCCATTTTCCAATCGAATCCCAAAGGTTGAATTGTAGGTTCGATGAATTTACCAATACGACCAATTATTGAGTTTTCCTGTTTTTTGCTTTGTTTTTCAAATTCCAGCTGAAGAATTTGCGCGTGTTTTTGCTCTGTTAAAGTATTTCTTAGACTAACATCTTTCTCTTTCAGCTCTTTTAATTGATTGTTGAAATGAGCTTCAACCTGAGTGATTTTTTCTTGATAAGTTCGGTCGATGTCGCGTCCTAAAGGAAGGTATCCAAGTGCCCAAATAATCATAGAAGCAACAAGGATGATCGTTCCCATTTTTTGTATATACTGACGCCCTTTGAACCAGGTTTGTTTGAAAATGGCTTTACCGGTTGGCATACGATAGGGTGGAAGCTCCATCACAAAGGGCATTTCGTTAGCTTGAAACAAAACCCTTTTAAATACCCAGGCGAGTAGCCCCGCAAAAAGGATACCCAACAAATAAATTCCGAACAGCATTGTGCCACGGTAATAATCAAAAAATGCGCTGATAATGAGTATATAAACTGGATAACGGGCGCTGCACGACATAAAAGGAATGATCATCATCGTAACCATTCGGTCGCTTTTGTTCTCGATGGTACGTGTAGCCATTATGGCCGGCACATTACAGCCAAAGCCCATTAATAGCGGGATAAATGATCGGCCATGCAAACCAACCCTATGCATTAACTTATCGACAATAAATGCCACTCTGGCCATATACCCTGTTGTCTCCAGCAGCGAAAGAAAGAAAAATAAGATCAAAATATTAGGTAAGAAAACGATAACGCCTCCCACGCCACCAATAACGCCATCGACCACCAAATCGCGAAAGAAGTTGTCAGGCATTATGCGGTACATTACTTCTCCAAGCCATCCCATTAGTTGTTCGATCCATTGCATAGGGTAGTCGCCCAGAATAAAAGTTGCTTGAAAGATTCCCCACATCACCCCGACAAAAATTGGATAACTGAGGTATTTATTAGTCAAAATACTGTCAATCCGCCTGCTTTTTGTTTTAACAGATTCTTTAGCTGGTTTAAAAGTTTCCTTAAGCGCTCCTTCAATAAAGCCATATTTGGCGTCAGTTATAATTGTTTCGGGTTCATCAGAATATACTGTGGCAATTTTTTCTGTTTCCTTTTCCAGAAAATCACTTATCGAATTGTAGTTTACACAGGATTTGATCCGTGCAAGTTCTTCCTGATCGCCTTCGAGTAATTTGATAGCAAGATAGCGTGGCGAAATAATATTTGTAATATGCTGATTACCATCTACCTTTAGCAAGTCCTGTATTTTACGGATTGCTGCTTCTATTTCTTCACCATAGTTTACATGGATATGGCGAAGGTCGGGATCACGGTCTTCATGAACTTTGATAATACGTTCAAAAAGTTCAGTAATACCTTTGCCTTTTGATGCCACAGTAGGCACAAAAGGAATTCCCAACATTTTGCCAAGATGATCGTAATCGAACTGATCTCCTTTTTCGAGGAACTCATCGTACATATTCAAAGCCATTACTACTTTGATATCCATGTCGATCAACTGGGTAGTAAGGTAAAGGTTGCGTTCCAGGTTGGAAGCATCTACCACATTGAGAACGATATCAGGTAATTCTTCAAAAATATGATTGCGGACATAAAGTTCCTCTGGTGTGTAGCTTGTGATACTGTATGTTCCGGGCAGGTCAACAAGTTTAAAGGTATAATCCTTAAGTTGAAAAATAGCTGATTTTGCATCAATTGTAACACCAGAATAGTTGGCTACCCTTTCTTTGGAATGTGAAGCAAAATTAAAAAGGGTTGTTTTTCCTGAATTAGGGTTACCCACCAAAGCAACCGAAATAGTTTTAGAAGTTTTTAGGGTTCTTAGTTTGAGTGATTGTTCCAGCGCTTGAACACCGTGATAGGCAGAGTGGTTTGCCAATTTCATGGTATCTCCGTTCAATACTTCTATCAGTGCTGCTTCGCTGCGTCTGAGTGAAACTTCATAACCCATGATATTGTATTCAATTGGATCGCGCAGCGGAGCGTTCTTTACGACGATAACGGGTTTGCCCACAACAAAGCCCATTTCGATGATTCTTTTTCGAAAAGCACCTCGACCTTTCACCTTGGTGATGATTCCTTTTTCTCCTTCTTTAAGCTCTGCCAGGGTTTTCATATCAAACTACTTTTGCTAAGAAGCAAAAAACGTGTTTTTTTTAAAGCCAAAACATACCTAATGTTAGGTATTCATTATTCGATAAGGAAGTCGTCTTCCTGATCGGCAGGTTTTTCTTCAGCAACGAGGGCATGAAGGGCAGGAAGCAGATTGGCCAGCCGGTTACCCCAATGTGTTGTATAATTGGCTTTGCATGCTGCGATAGCGTTTTCGCGGGCTGCCAGTTGTGGTTTTTTAAAGAGCATTATAAAGTCTTTCAGATCTTGGTAAACATCGGCCAGGTGTTCTGCAAAACTTCCTTTGAGCGTTTCGGTGATATGCGTGCCACTGTGATCGATGTACCAAAATTCATCCAAATCGCTGGTAAGTTCACGCAGGGCATTAAACAGGCCTTCATATTGTTCTTCAGTTACAAAGCGTTCGTTTGCTTCCGGGAATTCAGGTTCCATAACTGGGAGGAGGGTCCCACGCAGGTAAAGTAATGGAACCAATCCCTGCAATGAGTTGAAAAAAGCCTGCTGCTTAAGGTTTGATGTGTCTTCGATAAAATTACAGAATTCACTGGCTACTGCGGCCATCTCCAGTATGTTACGGGATAAAGTGGGGTCAGATGTGCTCATGTTTTCATTTGGATTATTAACCGGCAAAGCTTAAATTTGCTTATGTGATTGCAAAATTAAACTATCTGATGAAAACACCCGAATTTAAGGCCGAACTAATAGCACATTTGGTTCAGATGCAGGAACAAGCTATTGCGAATGCCCGATTGGCGATGGATGAAGCGCAGGAAGAAGCAAATAATTATGGAACACCCAAAGACCGTTATGATGGTTTCCGGAATCAACAGCTCAGGAGAAAAGATATGTTTGCGAAACAGTTAAATCAGGCTATGTTAAACCTCGAGATGCTTAGTAAACCTGAATTGAAAAAATCACAAAACGAAGCTGGATTTGGTGCTTTGATTCAGACAGATTCTGATTTATTTTTTATTGCAATCGGGATAGGCCTAACGCGTTTTAAAAACGAAGATGTAGTTGTTATCTCGATGTTGGTGCCGATATTTCAGGTTATGAAAGGAAAAAAGCTTGGAGATCACTTCAGTTTTAATAAGCGTAATTTTAAGATTATGGAGCTTATCTAAAAATCAGCTCACCCGGTTGCTGCGGTTCAAAACCAAAAATTTCCCAGCCAATATTATCTGTCAGGTCGAACGACCATGATGAGGCACCAGTAGGAGCATAGGGATAAAACAACAACCTTAATTGTATGGATGAAAATACAAGGTATTTGTTGCGAAGCCTCAGCCCAATCCCTAATCCCGAGATTAGTCTGTTGTTAAACAATTGTTCATTTTCTTTTGCAATGATACCGCTTTCGGCCATGAGGTATGGCGTAAAACTAAAACCGAGCCATTTCCATGGGGTGTAAAGAATAAACTGAACTTCGGAATTGATTCTTTGCATTCCCCTTAATGCGTCAGTTCTTAATCCGGTGATGCCATGTTCGTTGTTTAGATATAGGCTATCGTAGGTAAAGCGATTAATTCCTCTTGTATAGTTTATGCCGCTCAACAAACGAAAGGAATAATCGCCAGCAGAAATTAGTTTGCTTAGGTAGTAAAGTGATCCTTTTACCGCGCCATGATAGAGTTTTTGTCCGTGAATATAACTCCCAAAGCCAGCTGTGAAAACCCAGAAATCAGCAGGTTTACCGAGTCGGCTCCAGCGAAATTCTACTCCTGCATAAGGCATTTTTAAAAATTCGCCCCAGTTATAGCCAAGCGTTAAACCTGCCCGAAAACCTACCGGCAATGCCTGTGGATGATCCTGAGCAAAAAGCTTGTCGCTCTCTGCAAAGTTTTGATTTAGCCAGTTTAAAGAGGCCATCAGGCGAGTGCTGTTATTCAGCATATAGTTGGAATCGGGGCTAGTAAAAGGACGTTTTTGAAAAAAAGTATTGTAAATTCCAATAGCAGGAATCAGGTATTCGGGGCGTTTGTTTTCTGTTTTAGATTTCGTTTCAAATTGATAACCAAGCCAGGCGTTTCCTTGTAAATAGCGGATCTCGGGCTGAGTTTCGGGATCAGCAGAAAACCATGAAGGCAGGGTTTCTTGCTTTTGGGCAAGATCGAGACCACCAGCAATTTTGTATGCTCCTGGCAGATAAGGCCTTCCAATTGTAAGGGTGTAGTATTCATATTCAAGCGAGCGCTGATACCTAACACTGTTTTGAATGAACCTTTTATCCAGGTTATCAAGAGTGAAATAGATTTCAGACATATAAAATTCGGGCTTATCATTGGCAAGCCTGAACCCAAATTCGTTGCCGTAACCTAAAAAATTTGAATTCCATACTTTTAAGCTTTGCTTGTTGGCAGAATGAATAATAGGGAAGGCTCCGTAAGGTATTTTATCCTGGACAACTAATATGAGCGTTAAGGAATCGTTGCTAACCGATTCAATGTAAAAGCGTGCATTTTCAATATAGGGCAGATCGCGGATTAGTTTTTCGTTATCAGCAAGCTTCCAGGGTATTAGGCTGTCGCCAGTTTTAATGAAAAGGTTTTTTTGAATAACAGCAGGTTTGGTGTAAATATGCAGGCTTTTGATCATTCGATTGATCTTGCTGCTGTCGCTGGCTGTTATATAGGGTAGTAAAGCACTCCCGGGAGGTGGTTGTTTAATAATAATGTGACTGATAATCATTCCGTTGAATGCCTGCCACTTTTCAGCATTATCAGTAAGTTCAGGTTGCGATGGTGATTCCTGATCTTTTAAGGTCATGTTTAGCAGTTCCCTTAATAATCTGCTGTCGTTGGCTTTTTGATTTAATCTTTGGTAAAAAACAGAATCGGGTTCGTTAAATAGTTTTTGTTTGAGCTTGTTAGCTTCTCGTATCGGCTGTTGCATATGCTCTTGCCCCAGTAAAAAGCTGTTCATAGCAAGTAATAAGGCAATAATGAGGAATTTTTTTGCAAAATTATAAAGCGAGAAAGGGGAGTTTTTCATCTTATCATTTAGATGGGTCATGACTGCCAGTCGTTTTCTTCCAACTCAAATATATTGTGTAAATTTTGATTAAAAACATGTGCAATTTTCAAAGCAAGAATCGTTGATAAGTTGTATTTTCCTAATTCGATCGCATTGATGGTTTGTCTGCTTACCTGCACTAATTCAGCTAATTGGGCTTGTGTTATATTTTTCTTGGCCCGTTCTACTTTGATGTTATTTTTCATCGCTGATTAGGTTTTTAGATTTTTGTAAAGCCCAATTAAAGCGAATAATGAAAAACAAAAGTAAGGTAAACATATTAAAAACCAGAATCCAAAAAAATGTCATGCCATAAACAAAAATAACCGATAAAATCAGTACGGAATAATTAACATAAGTTGCCCAAACCAGGGATTCAAGGCGGATTTTGGCAATGAATTCATCTTCTGTTTTTTCTTTTGAAAATGCGATAAACAATCCACCTGCAATAAGCAGCAAGCCGATAATCTCATCAAAAACATTATTCTTTATAATTGAAAAGAAAACTGTTTTATTCAGGATCTCGTCATTAGCAATTGCAAAGACAGGTAGATCAAGGAAATGGAGTTCGTCTTTCAGGATTAAATACATTATCCCGAACAGGATACCTGGAATGAATAACATCCAACCTATTTTTTTAAATACTCTGGGTAATATAAAATTTGGCTTCATGTCTGCTTTTTTAAGCAACAAATGTAAGGTTTAATTATCAAAATGTCAAGTAAACATTACATAAATTTTGTGCTATTTTCATAATAATATGTAGGTCAAGAAATTGAGCAGATTGTCTGTTTAGAAAAGTTTGAACTTAAAGGCAACCCATGTTTGAGGTTTATCTCATATGGAATCCAACAGCTTGTGATTCAACAGCTTTGAACATTTCATATTGTTTTGGTAAGAGTGGATAATCCCAGCATCTCAGGCTTTGGCATAGTTTACCGCCAAAACCACTTTTAAACTTATAAAGTCCGTACATAGGATGAGTAGGGTCGGGGCGTGGCGAAGTGCCAAACATATCATATGCCGTGCAGCCTTTGACTATAGAGAGTTGAATAGCTTCCCATTGTAAGGCGTAGGTAGCCATTACATTGCGGTGTTTTGCCGAAGACGCACCATATAGATACGAGCTTCTGTTTCAAGTTAATTTTGAGTGACACTCAGCTAAAAAAGTGCAAATTTAATAATAAAGATATGAATGGCAAATTGTTGATTTACAAAGTATTTACACGAAAAAGAAAAGTCCTGACGAAATGCCAGGACTCATCTACAAATAGATTTTAAGCTGTTTAATTGATATTCAAGGATGCCTTAAAAGCTTCAATCTTTTGATCAAGTTGCTGGTCGGTTTGATCGTAATGGTCAACTGAATCTAAAGGTGCTTTTGCGCCAAAATAGAATTTAATTTTAGGTTCTGTTCCCGAGGGTCTCACGCTTATTTTGGATCCGCCGGAGGTTATAAACTGCAGTACATCCGATTTTGGCAGCTCGATTTTGGTGACAGCTCCTGTTTCCAGGTTGCGTGTTTCACTTTGTTGATAATCCCTGATTTCAATTAATTTTTCATCACCAATTGTGGCAGGCGGGTTATTCCTGAATCCATCCATCATCGCTTTAATGGCTTCTGCTCCTTCTTTACCTTTTTTGGTTACTGAGAGCAGTTTCTCTTTGTAGAAACCGAATTCCACATAAAGCTCTTTAAGCATTTGCAACATGGATTTACCCTGATCGGCAGCCCAGGCTGCAGTTTCGGCAAGCATCGCACAAGAGCTAACAGCATCTTTGTCGCGAACAAAATCGCCAACCAAGTAGCCATAGCTTTCTTCACCTCCGCCAATAAACTGTTTTTTGCCTTCGAGCGATTTAATAACATCAGCAATGTACTTAAAACCAGTGAGTACATCAAAACGTGCTACGCTAAACTTATCAGCAACATCAAAAAGCAGTTCGGAAGTAACAATTGTTTTTACAATAAACTCATTACCAGTAAGTTTTCCATTTTGTTGCCATTTGTTCAGTAAATAATAAATCAAAAGGCTGGCGGCTTGGTTACCATTTAAAAGTATAAATTCATTATTTTCGTTGCGCACTGCAAGTCCAACGCGGTCGCCATCAGGATCGGTCGCCATAACCAATTCAGCCTCAACTTCTTTAGCTTTTGCGATAGCCATTTCCAGTGCTGCAGGTTCTTCGGGGTTGGGTGAATGAACAGTTGGGAAATTGCCGTTGACTTCATCTTGCTCTGGGACATTATAAACTGCCGTGAAACCAATAGCTTTAAGTGCTTCCGGAACGAGTTTGACGCCAGTACCATGGATAGGCGTGTAAACAATTTTCATGTTTTTTTGTCGCTGAATCACATCAGGCGAAAGGCTTAGAGCAGCAATTTTTGCGATGTATTTTCTATCAAAATCATCTTCAAGGTAAGTGATGAGCGATTCATTGGCTTCGAATTTTACTTCGTTCAAGCTCTTAATTTTTTCAACCTCAGCTATCACATTTTTATCATGCGGAGCAATCAGCTGTCCGCCATCTTCCCAATAAGCTTTGTAACCATTGTACTCTTTTGGATTGTGCGAAGCTGTGATCACGACACCACTTTGACATTTCAATTCGCGAATCGCGAAGGAAAGCTCTGGTGTGGGCCGAAGACTTTTGAAAAGGTAAACCTGTATGCCGTTAGCTGACATTACTTCGGCCGTAATGCGCGTAAAATAGTCGCTATTGTTGCGGCAGTCATGCGCCACTGCCATGGAAAGTTTTTGGCCGGGAAACATTTTCTTCATGTAATTGGCCAGACCTTGCGTGGCTTTAGCAACGGTATATTTGTTCATACGATTCGTTCCGGCACCCATTATGCCCCTCAATCCGCCTGTGCCAAACTCAAGTTTTCTGTAAAAACTCTCCATCAACTCTTTTGGATCGTTATCAATCATATGCTGAACAGCTTTGATAGTTTCTTCATCGTAGGGTGGTTGGAGCCATTCATTGGCTTGTGCCATTACATGAGGATCAATGGTATTCATATTATTCGTTTTAAAGGATTTTGTATTTTTTTGAAGCCATCGACAAACTGTGTTTTGTTGATCTCGATGACAAGACCCATTGGGATTTCATTCATCCGAAGCAAACTTGACATTTCTTGTGAGGCATCTTCGTCTTTTTTAATCAGGTTTAATGGTAAAATATCTTCAATCAGAAAATCAGCGTTGAGGTTGTGATCGAGTTTCATACTTTTATAATTCACCGGAAAAGCAACATTTAATCTAAATCTTAAACCTTTGATTCTGAGTTCATGTGCCAAACAGGATTTGAATATATTCACTGGGATACCGTTTCCACATTGTTCATGTACCTCACGGGCTGATTCATACACTTGCATAACAAGGCGATTAATCCTGCTTTTGTCCATTCATTTCCTCCAGACATTTCTTCAAACTGTCGCGCCAGTAAGGAATCACAATATTAAAAGTTGATTTTAGCTTATATTTATTCAATACACTATAAAAAGGTCTTACAGTTTTTACGGGATATTCCTTTGATTCAATGGGATTAACCTTGCAATCGAGCCTTACTAATTCCATTATTGCCTGTGCAAAATCGTACCAGCTGATAGCTCCCTCATTGCTGTAATGATAAATCTGATTAATGCTTTTTGAATTTTGATTTTCGGCCATCAGCAATAGTGTTGATGCAAGATCAAATGCATAGGTTGGCGTTCCAATCTGATCAGCAACTACATTTATTTTATCTTTTTCGTTGCCGAGTCTTATCATGGTTTTAACAAAATTATTACCCGTTATGCTGTACAACCACGAAGTCCTGATAATCATATATTTGGCTCCGCTCAGCATGATATTTCGTTCGCCATCGGCTTTGCCTTCAGCATAGGCCGAAGCCGGCGCAACAGGATGTTCTTCGGTGTAGGGCATATAGTGTTTGCCACTAAATACATAATCTGTTGAAATATGCATGAGCAAAGCGTTTGCTGACTTACATGCATCGGCCAGGAAAGCTGGAGCTTGAGCATTAAGCAGTTGAGCTTTTTCCGGTTCATCTTCGGCTTTGTCAACTGCAGTGTAGGCAGCACAATTGATACAAACTTCAATATTTTCTGCGTTGATGTAATGCTTGAGCAGTGTAGGGTTTGTAATATCCAATTCGTTTACATCGGTAAAATACCATACATGCTTGCGGTCAGTTTGGGCAATTTTCTGAAATTCTTTTCCCAGTTGGCCGTTGCTTCCCGTAATTAAAATATTCATCCTACGATGGTTTTAAAGTAAGCGATAGTTTTGTCAAGTCCTTCATCCAATGCTATTTTAGGTTTCCAGTCGAGCACTTTTTTAGCCAGACTAATATCAGGTCGTCTTTGCATCGGATCGTCGGCTGGCAATGGCATGTGAACGATTTTTGATTTGCTTCCTGTTTTTTGAATAATCATCTGAGCCAGCTCGAGCATGGTAAATTCACCCGGATTACCAATATTTACCGGACCAGTGAAATCATCCGGAGTTGCCATCAGGCGAATCATACCTTCGACCAAATCGTCAACATACTGAAAACTACGAGTTTGCATTCCATCGCCATAAATGGTGATGTCTTTCCCCTGCAAAGCCTGAACGATGAAATTAGAAACAACGCGACCATCATTGGGATGCATACGGGGTCCGTAGGTGTTAAAAATTCGAATGATTTTAATCCTTACATTGTTTTGTTGATGGTAATTTACGAAAAGCGTTTCAGCACATCGTTTTCCTTCATCATAGCATGCTCGAGGCCCGATTGGGTTAACATGACCCCAATAAGATTCCTTTTGAGGATGTTGCTCTGGATCGCCATAAACCTCTGAAGTGGAAGCCTGTAATACCTTTGCCTTGATACGTTTTGCCAGTCCCAGCATATTGATAGCACCCATTACAGAGGTTTTTACTGTTTTTATGGGATTGTATTGATAATGTATTGGGGAAGCCGGACATGCCAGGTTGTAAATTTCATCTACTTCAACGAAAAAAGGAGTGGTTACATCATGTCGAACCATTTCAAAATAAGGATGATCCATGAGATGAACAACATTGCTTTTTTGCCCGGTAAAGTAATTGTCAAGACAAATCACTTCATTGCCTTCGTTGAGTAAACGTTCGCACAGGTGTGAGCCTAAAAAGCCGGCACCGCCAGTAACAAGGATACTTTTCATAGGTTGGTATTTTTTAATAAAACGGACATTTATCAATCGTGTTCCGTTTACAATGTAATTACTTGATTATTTGAAGGTTTTTATTCCGATTCCGAAATAATCAAAGCCTTCGGCTTGCATTTCCTTGGGATCGTAAATATTACGTCCATCGAAAATGGCAGCTTTTTTAAGGAGTTTTTTCATCACCCTAAAGTTAGGGAATTTAAACTCAGACCATTCTGTTACGATAATCAGTGCGTCAGAATCAATCAAAGCATCGTACTGATCTTTGGCAAACTCAATTTTGTCATTGAAGATTCGTTCGCCTTCTTCCATAGCAACCGGATCATAAGCTTTTACTTCAGCACCGGCTTCGAGCAGTTTTGCAATGATAATGCGCGAAGGAGCTTCACGCATGTCATCGGTATTTGGTTTGAAGGAAAGTCCCCACACGGCAACTGTCTTGCCCTTTAGATCGTGGTTATAATAAGTTTTGAGTTTGTTGAACATGATAGATTTTTGATCATCGTTCACATCCTCAACAGCTTGCAACACGCGGAGATTGTAATTATATGTTTTTGCTGTTTTTATCAGCGCTTTCACATCTTTTGGGAAACATGATCCGCCATATCCTGTACCGGGGTAAATGAAATATTTGCCAATGCGGCGATCCGAGCCAATACCTTTACGTACCATATTTACATCAGCACCAACTATTTCGCAAAGGTTAGCAACATCGTTCATAAAGCTGATCTTGGTTGCCAACATAGCATTAGCGGCATATTTGGTCATTTCTGCAGATACAATGTCCATAAAAATCACCGGATGACCGTTCATGGTGAAAGGTTTGTAAAGCTTTTTCATAAGCTCTTCGGCGCGTTCAGAATCTACTCCAACAACGATGCGATCAGGTTTCAGGAAATCGTCAACAGCTGCACCTTCTTTCAAAAACTCGGGATTTGAGGCTACATCAAAGGGAATATTTACACCTCTTTTATCTAATTCTTCTTTAACAGCTTTTCTTACTTTTTCAGCAGTGCCGACGGGCACAGTGCTTTTGGTGACGATCAGTACATAATCTTCCATGTTTCGACCAACTTCGCGGGCTACATCGAGCACATATTTCAAATCAGCACTGCCATCTTCGTCAGGCGGGGTGCCTACAGCGCTAAAAATAACCTGACAGCCCGGTAATGTAGAGGCCAAATCAGTAGTGAAAAACAATCTTTTTTTCTCAACATTGCGAGCTACCATTTCTTCGAGGCCGGGCTCAAAAATAGGGATGATGCCGTTGTTGAGGTTGTCAACTTTTTTCTTGTCAATATCAACGCAATGCACGTCAATGCCAACTTCTGCAAAACATGTTCCGGTAACCAATCCTACGTAACCGGTTCCGACGATGGAAATTTTCATGAGTTAAGTTGTTTGTTAGAGATTAAACTTTACAGCAAAGTAAGTGGAATTTAAGCTGCAAAGCAAGGAATATATTGATAAATGAGGTGTTAAATTTACCACTTAGCTAAAATTGTAGGTTATCCCAATTCCGAGCGATTCTTTAAATTGAAGTTTGGGGCCTTCTCCAACCTGTGTTTTTTCGCCGTCAACTATTTCATAAACAGGTAGATTAACGTTGTGATCGTATTTTAATTGCATGAATAATACCGTTTGAATCCGTTTGTTTATGGTAAAATTAACAGTTGTTTCCCAGTCCACGTCAATGTTCCATCTATTGCTGCGGTTGTCGTCAAGGTAGTTATTGTAAAGGTTTAATGTTGAGGACAGTTCGATATTATCACTTACTTCTTTTGCGAAATTTGCCAGCACATTAATCCCAAATTCACAAAAGAGATTCTTCCCCGGAACGAGCACCAGACCATTAGAATCGAGAACTGCTGGAGTAACACCATAAGCTCCTTTGTCGGCTAATTCCTGATTTAAAACAAAAGTGAACTTACCGGAGGCAGGACTTAAGAAAAGTTCAAATAGATCAGATTTCTTATACCTGTATCCAACTGAGGCATTTACCACGCCGGGAGCAAAAAAAGTTGAAATAAGTGTAGAGTCGTTAGGGTATTTGTATCCGTTTGCAAATTGCGATTTCAAGGAAAGAACCGAAGATACGGCCCAATTTTTATCAGAATTTATGGTGGCCGATGTTGCCAGGTCAATCCGGTCTTCCGTTTTTTCTATTCTGTTGCCGCCATAACCCACAATACCAAATGCCAGTTTCGAGATTGACTCAAATTGAAATCTGTTTTTGCTGTAAACAATCTTGGTGTTGGCATTTACTTTTCCTGATGCGGAGCTTTCGCCACCCGAAGCCCAGTTTGTTAACGACAGCTGATTAAACGTTAATCCTGTTCTGCCCGAAAACTTCCAATAACGCAAAGAATCCTGTCTTACCGATGAAGCAGTATCATTTTGACTGAAAATCCATGTTGGCATTATGATGCTAAAGAGCACTACAAAAGAGAAAAATTTATAAGAAGTCATTACAAAAGTTACTTTCCTAACACAATAAGTTGATTCAAAAAATCAGCAAACAACTGATTTGCGTTGCAAAGTAAAACAAAAAGTGTCGGGTTTGCCAATTCAAAATCCTGCTAAACCAGCATATTCAGCCTGGACGTTACATTAAATTAACATGCTATGTGTCAATTTAAAGAAACGTCCTGAATCAACTTTCATTGTGCTAAAGCAACCAATTTATCAGAGGTTTCAAAAGTTTTTACAAAGAAAAAAATTCAATTTAGCTGTTTAATTTGTCAATAGCAGTAAGGTTTACAGGTGCTTCTTAATATAACCTTAACATTTTTGTAAAACCTCCTTAATTAGCTGGAAAGGTTTAATAGGTCACTTTTGCATCAGAATTTTTCACATAAACCTTTTATAAAATGAAAAAACTTTTAATGTATGCTTTGGTTGCTTCAATGGCAATCTTTTCGGCTTGTAACAAAGACGTAAACAACACTGATGTAAAACAGGCTCCTAAGGTTACAGCTCCTGCAGCTGCAGAAGCTTTAGCAGGTGCTGCTGTTGATGTTACTTTTAATTTTACAGCAGAAGCTGGTTTTGCTTCTTCAACTGTAACTGCAACCAATGGTACAGCAGTTATCAAAACAGATGGAACTGATAATGCCACTTCAGGATCTATCGTAGTTACTTACACTGCTGGAGCAACTGCTGGTGCTGGATCTGTTACCCTTAGCGTTGCAGATAAAAGCAACAAAACAGACGATGGTACCGCAGTTATCAACGTAGTAGCCGAGCAAAATGTTATTCGTGTCAACAGTAATATTACTGAAGATGCAACCTGGGAAACAGGAAAAATTTATATCCTTGAGACGCGTATTTCAGTTGAAGCTGGTGCTACTCTCACTATCCAACCTGGCGTAGTTGTTAAAGGCGAAGCTGGTACTGGCCCAAATGCAACAGCTCTTCTAATTGCTCGTGGCGGTAAATTGATGGCAGAAGGAACTGCTGATGCTCCTATCATTTTTACAACTGTAGCTGACGAAATTATTCCGGGACAAATAGCCAGTCCTAACCTTGATCCAGATTTGAATGGATTGTGGGGAGGTGTGCTTATTTTGGGTAGTGCGCGTATCTCAGCATCGAATGAAGGTCAAGATGTTGTTGAAGTACAAATCGAAGGTGTTCCAACCTCTGATCCTAATGGTCTTTATGGTGGTAATAATGATGCCGATAATTCGGGCGTTATTAAATACATTTCGGTTCGCCATGGTGGTACTAACATCGGTTCTGGTAACGAAATCAATGGATTAACACTTGGAGGTGTTGGTTCTGGTACTGTTATCGAGAATGTGGAAATCGTAGCTAACCAGGATGATGGTATCGAATGGTTCGGTGGAACCGTTAACGTTAAGAATGTAGTAATTTGGAACGTTGGAGATGATGGTTTGGATACAGACCAGGCTTGGTCAGGAACAGTAGAAAACTTTTATGTTGTAACTGTTGCCGGACATAACTTTGAGCTCGATGGTCCAGAAGGTTCTTACCAGGCTGGTCACACAATCAAGAATGGCACTGTTGTTGCCAGCAATGATGATCGCGCTGCTGAAGACCTGATCAATGTTGACAACAATTCTATTGTAACTCTTGAGAATATTTTCATCACATCCATTCTCGAAGGAATGCAGATCAATAGGGTAACTGCTGCTGGTGTTGTGTTTAACAATATCATGCTTAATGTTCCTGCTGCTGACCTTGCCAGCCATGTAAATGGTGACGTTCCTGCAGGCGTTGTTGCTGGTGGTTCATCTCCGGCTAATGCATCAGTTTTAAGTTGGACTTGGGCTTCAAAAGCTGGAGGACTTGCTGGTCTTTAATACAATGAACTTAAGTTTTGACGGGATAATTAAAACCGTGAAATTGTAAAATAAATGAACAGATCCATTGGAATTGCAATGGATCTGTTCTTTAGTTTTTATTGTTTTATTAAGATTAAAATTACATGAAGCGTATATTGTTGATTATTAATTTGTTAATTGTGGCTTTAAGTATTCAGGCACAAAATGGTAAAGTCCGGGGAACTATTTACGAGGAATCAACTGGTGAAACACTTGTGGGCGTTACGGTGCTGGTGGTAGGCACAACAACTGGTACCATGAGTGACCTGGATGGCCAATTTACGCTTGATCTTGTTCCGGGGTCGTATAGCATTCAGTTTTCTTATATTTCTTACCAAACCATTGTTTTAGAAGATGTTAGAGTTGTTTCTGGACAAGTAACTGTACTGGATGATCTTATCATGAAAGAAAGTAGTCAGGTATTAGCAGAAGTTGTTGTTTCAGCTGAGGCTATCAGAACTACCGAAGCGGCTTTGTTAACCGTAAAGAAAAAATCAGCTTCGATGCTTGATGGGATTTCGGCGGCTAAAATTAGACTTACAGGTGATGGTAATGCCGTTGAAGCTGCAAAACGCGTAACTGGCGTTTCGATAGAAGATGGTAAATATGTTTATGTAAGAGGTTTAGGCGATAGGTATTCAAAAACAACACTCAACAGCGTGGATATTCCTGGGCTCGATCCTGACCGAAATTCCTTGCAGATGGACATTTTCCCTACCAACCTGATCAATAATATAATGGTTATTAAAAACTTTACAGCCGAGCTTCCAGCTGATTTTACCGGAGGACTTGTAAACATTGAAACAAAAGACTTTCCTGAAGAAAAAACAATTTACGTTTCAGCTGATATCGGATTTAATCCCGACATGCATTTCAACCCTGATTTTTTAACCTATGATGGTGGAAAGACTGACTTTTTAGGTTTTGATGATGGTACACGAGAATTGCCTGCAAATGCGCAAGGGAGAGATATCCCAACACCTTTCAGTGGTGCTTCCGAACAAGAAGTCGTTGATTTTATCAAAAGTTTTAACCCCACACTTGGAGCTACTAAGCAATCCAGTTTTGCTGATTATAGTTTGAGCGTATCTATCGGAGATCAAATTGATCTGTTGTCGAAACGCGATAAATCGCACAAGCTGGGTTATATTTTTTCGCTTACTTATAAATCAGAGCAAGATTTTTATGATAACATTGTATATGGTGAGTATCAACGTTTTATTGATCCTGAAAAGATTGAAATGCGCTATGCTACCATTCAGGAAGGAGCTTTGGCCGAACAAATTATCCTTGTTGGTGGATTGGCTGGTTTAGCTTATAAATCGCAGAAATCAAAAATTAAATTTACTGCTATGCATTTGCAAAATGGGGTAAGCAGTGCAGGACAATTTCAAATTAAAAACGATGGAGAAGCCGTAGGACAATCAGGATACGAAGCCGGTTCTGATAACTTGGTATACAGCCAGCGAGCGCTGACAAATCTTCTTTTAAGTGGCACACATCTTTTGGGTCGCTCAGGTTGGGAAATCGATTGGCGTATTTCTCCTACAAAGTCCAGCTCGGATGATCCGGATATCAGAAAGACAGCTTTTACGTATGGCGTTCGTGATACAAGTTTTAGTGCCGGAGCTGGCGGAAACCCTTCGCGGATCTGGCGTTATCTGGATGAAGTGAATAATACGTCCAAGATAGATATTACAAAAGATTTGGTTATTCTTGAAAATACTGCGAAATTTAAGCTTGGTGCCAGCCACAATTACAAAATCAGAGATTATAAAATCCTGTTTTATGATATTCAATTTTCTGCAGGTCAAAGCTGGACGACCCCTTCAGCTAATGATGTGCTGCTTGATGAAAATCTATATCCTAATCGACCTAATGGGATTTATTATCAAACAGGTAATAATGATCCAAACCCTAACGAATACAGCTCAAATGTAAATAATTTGGCTGCCTATGCTTCAATTGAATTTCAACCATTTAACAGACTAAAGACAATTTTGGGTGCCAGAGTCGAAAATTTTGTTCAGCGACATACCGGCCGAGATCAAAAATTTGCTGGTGGAGATATTGAAAATGGAAGAAATCTCGAAGATGCAAAAGTATTGGATGCCACCGATTTATTTCCATCAATCAATTTTATTTATAGCTTAACACCTGATCAGAATATCCGCCTGGCTTACGCGAAAACAATCGCCAGACCTTCTTTTAAAGAGCTTTCTTATGCTCAGATTATCGACCCACTCTCGAATCGTATTTTTAATGGTAGTTTATATGAATATCCCGATTGGGATGGCAATTTGGTTGAAACCCGTATTGATAACCTGGATATCCGATGGGAATGGTTTCTGGAGGCAGGACAGATGGTAAGTTTGAGTGGTTTTTACAAAAAATTTGATAAACCAATCGAACTTGTAAGAATTCCAACACAGCAAACATCTACTGAATATCAGGCTCGTAATGTTGGTGATGGACAACTATACGGTTTAGAATTTGAGATCAGAAAGGACATGGGTTTTATTGCTAGTTCCCTTAAATCGTTAAGCTTTAGCGGAAATTTGACGTTGGCACATTCGGAGATTGAAATGACTGAGGCAGAATTTAACGCGCGCAAAGCTTACGAGAAAAATGGAGAAACTGTTGAACAATTTCGCGTTATGGCTGGTCAATCGCCTTATGTCATTAATGCTGGATTAACCTACAGTATGGCAGAATATGGCATGGAAACCGGTTTATTTTATAATGTGAAAGGTTCCACACTTACCATAGTAGGGGGTGGTCTGTTTCCGGATATTTATGTTGAACCGTTTCATAGCTTGAATTTTAGTATCAATAAAAAGCTTGGTGAAGCTGGTAAAACTATGATCGACCTTAAAGTATCCAATCTGCTGGGAGAAAAGTTCAACGAAGTGTATAAATCGTATGAAGCAGAAAATCAACCTTATGAGGTCTACAACCCTGGCAGATCATTTAGTTTGGGAATTAGCTATAATTTTTAGCAGTTTATTACAAAAAAGGATGATGAATAGGTAGCTATAAATAGCTTTTAAAATACTACACAATTAACTAAAAATGATTTAATTACTAATAAACTAGCTTAGAAATAGCTATTAACAACTTAAAGCTTCTGGTAATGAAAACTTTTCGTATCTTATCACTTCTTTTTGTGACTTCATTATTTATAACAACAGCTTGTAAGAAAAAAGAAGTTGAACAGACAGAAAACCTTATCCAAACCGGAATACTTGGCAAATGGAAACTTGACATGCGCCTGGTTAATAATATTTCAGATTTAGCGATACGGTGCTGTGATACCCTCAATTTTATGACTGATAGCAATATAGCTGATTTCAAAGGCGATTTTAAAGCAACTGGCGTTGGTTATGAAACAGATGGTATTTTTACGTTAAATCCCACTGCCAATACCATCCAGTTCGATTACAACAATAAGCAGATAATTTATACTTTTCAGCTTTCAGTAAACCGAATCACTTTTGAATACATTGAAGATGAACAAGAGATTGAAGAGAGTTGGATGAAGGTAGATTAAGTTTTTTAAAAGGTAACTATTACTGAAAAGTCACCTTTTTTTGCCCACTAACATCCCGGAAACAGCCCAATAGCTTAGGCTATTTCCTTCAGGTTTACCTTGTGGAATAACAAGGCTAATCGTGTGCTTGCCGGGTGCTAGGTCATCCAGATTGAAATAAACCGGTTCTGTAGCTTCGCCCGGACACCAGCCGGAACGAGAATAATCTGATGATGACATACCGTTCCAAAAATTTCCTGAAATAGGGTTTAAATCTCTGTAGGTTGCACAATCAGTTCGCCAGGGTGTATGCACAAAACGAAGCACACCATCGAGGAAAATCTTGTTTTCTTTCGGGTTAAACTCATCTCCGCCGCCCCAGCCCCCATGGCCTGTGCTAATATAGCGTAAACGAAGGTTTTCAACATCTTCCGGGACTTCAAATGCGATTGATAAAGTGTCGGTACCAAAGAGCTTTCCGTAATTTTGGTTAGCCATTTCCATGATATTAACCGTATTAAACAATGGAAGTAACCAGCTTCTGCTGTCATTTTCATCAGTCCACTCGGTGCTTCCTGGATAAAAACTTAGATCAAAACTAAGGATATGTCCACCTTTATCGTAGTTCCCAATGTATGCACCAATGATGACTTCTTCTGATAAATAGTGTTTTAAATCACTGATATCTTGCTTATAAAAAGATTTCTCTTTCCATTGCAAACCGTCAATTTTCACCTTTTCGTTAAAATGTTTTACGCCAAAAGGTGTAAAGAACCTAACAAGTTCCACGACTGGCTGATAGTTACCTGTGAGTTTTATGCCCTGATACACTTCCCCATCTTTTCCGACGAATTTTGGCAAAACATCCACACCTTTGTGGAATGCTTCAGCAAAGTTTAAGGGCGAGTCAGGAATGATGAAAACAGAACCGGTTCGATCATAAGCATCACCGTTTGAGCAGGTTGTGATTTCGGCGAAGGCTTGATAATGATCAGGAATTTTAGGTAACTGTAAACGTTTAAAAATCAGGGTTCCACCTGCAATATGGAAGGTGGTGTCGTAAGGAATTTCGTTGGGTAGCCTGGTGGTATCACCCCAGAAAATTTGCTCGTTCTTAAATACAGGAATGCGTATTACCAGTTTTTCTTTTTGCAACTGGTTAAGTTGTTGTGTTGACATTTCAACACCTAAATCATCAGGAATAATACTTTCATTATCAGTTGTTAGGCTGATTTCATCGGCCTCAATAACCCTATTTCCATTTCTGACAATTCTTAAAATTGTTCCTTCAAAATCGCCAAGCCAACTAACAGGAGAAGCATTAAATCCCGTTTCGTTGGTGTACCAAATTTCAATGTGATTGGAATTGATGCTGGTTTGTGCTTTGTAGCATTTATAGTTTAGGATATAAGCAGAATCAGCAATATAATCGAATGCTATGGGCTGAATTTTTTCTTTGGAAAAAAAGCTGGAATCGGGATAGGTTAACTGTCTTATGCGCTCATTTACAGAATAATCTATAAAAGTCTTTTCGCTGGCCAATCCGGGAATTGGCTTTTTCGGAATATCATTTGGACGAGATATTTCCAATTGATTGCTGCCAGCTGTTAATAAAAGTATGGCAGTATCGTGTGTTGCCGCTCCGTTAACAAATTGTTTGTAAACAAGATGTGTATGTTGTGTAAATGCTCCTTTGGTTAACAATAAAAAAACGAGCAGGTAATAAAGTGTTTTCATAGCAACCAAAAATATTACTTTTTAGCATGCTATAGCAGATTGCAAAAGAGATTTTTGTTGTTTATTGATTCGCAGCTGTTAATTGCTCAACAAATTCTTTTATTGATGTTTGAATAGGCCTGTAGGTCATGCCAAGTTCACGGATGCCTTTGCTGTTATCAACCCGCCAGGGATAACCAACATTACGCGATATCATTGATCTTTGAAGTCCGGCAGCCGGAGCTACAAGCCAAACCAACCATTTTGGCAATTCGCGTGAGGGCAATTTAAGTTTGTCGCCAAAATCATTTTTGAGCATATTGGCAAGGGCCAGAATGCGATGATGCTCGGCAGAAGCGATATACCTACCGTTTGCGTTTTCTGTTATTGCTGCTTTATAGTGAGCCTCAGCAATATCCCTAACATCCACCATGCCAAATTCGAGGGCTGGCACTCCAGTTTTCATGCTGCCATCAATAAGTTGTTTCACAATTTTAAAACTTTCGCTGGTGCCTTTAGGGTTGATTCCTGGTCCAATAACCAGCGAAGGATTGATGGTGACCAATTTCCATGATTTTCCTTTATTAAGCTTCCATGCTTCCCGTTCGGCCAGTGTTTTGGAATAGCTGTAAGGCTGATGATCAAGACTTGATGTTTCGTTCCAAATGGCTTCTGTGGCAATCTGCCCAGGCATTTTCAACACATCGCGGGCATCGCCAATAATGGCTGCACAGCTGCTGGTTAGTACAACTTTTTTTACGGATGGCACTTTATCAACCGTTTCCAGCACATGCTGTGTTCCTTTTAACGCGGGATCGATAAGGTCTTTTTGGGGATCTTTCACTTTATTTATAAAAGGAGAAGCAGTGTGAAAAACAATTTCACAGCCTTCCATAGCCTCTTTGAAACCGTCTTTTTTGAGGAGATCGGCCTTAAAATAACGTATGCTGCCTGACGCTTTTTCTGCCAACGCATCTAAGTATTGCAACTTCTGCTTATTGTCCGGATCTCTTACTGTGGCATGAACAACGTACCCTTCATCCAGAAGCTTTTTAACTAACCAGCTTGCTACATAACCGGTAGCTCCCGTTACCATTACTTTTTTTTGCATGTGTCTATTTTAATACGAAACAAAGAAAGCTGTTACTAGTTCAATCCTGATTAGATTTCATCCCGCCAGCCCTGCCAACGGCTGTTTTGCCATAGCGTCTTCGAATTTGATCCATGGTTTGATAAAGTCTGGCAATCTCAGGTTTATCATCGAAAAGATCGAGCTGCTGCGATCCTCCCACAAGATGACTAAACCTCACGCCAACCAACCGGATAAGCATGCGTCGGTTGTAAAGCTGAGCAAAAAGATCCATCACGGTACTGAGCAGCACATGATCAAAAGCGGTATAGGCAATGTGTTTTTGTCGGCTGTGTGTATCGAAATTGGCATAGCGGATTTTTACGGTAACGCATCCCGTAAGTTTTTGTTTATTACGCATTTCGAAGGCTATTTTTTCCACGATATGCGTCAGGGTTTGTTTTAGCAAAGCTATATCTGTAGTATCCTGATCGAAGGTGTGTTCGCTGCTGATAGATTTTTGTTCGCTGTAAGACTTAACCGGACTGGGGTCGATGCCGTTGGCTTTTTTCCACACTATCAGGCCGTTTTTGCCCAGCACCTGTTGTACCATATCGGGAGGCATCAGGCGGAGGGTGCCAATTTTTGCTACACCCATAGCCCTCAGCAAGCGATAACCCACTTCGCCTACCGTGGGAATTTTTCGTATCGAGAGCGGATCCAGAAAGGGATGCACCTGATTGGGAAGTACTTGCAGCTCGCCATTGGGCTTGGCTTGTCCGGTGGCAATTTTTGAAATGGTTTTGTTTTGCGAAAGCCCGAAAGAAATGGGCAGGCCGGTTTCGCGGATAATTCGCTGTCGTAGCTCGTGTGTCCATTTGTAAGTGCCAAAAAAACGATCCATCCCTGTGAGGTCGAGGTAGTGCTCGTCAACAGAAGTTTTCTCATAAAGTGGAGCGCTGTCGGCAATCACATCAGTTACCAGGCGCGAATAGCGGCTGTAGAGTTCCATGTCGCCGCGGATATACACAGCCTGACTGCAGAGCTGTCGTGCCATCCGCATGGGCATGGCCGAATGCACGCCAAAACGCCTTGCCTCATAGCTACAGCTGGCCACCACACCCCGATCCGAAACTCCTCCGATGATGATGGGTTTGCCTGCCAGCGTAGGATTTACCAGACGCTCTACCGACACAAAAAATGTGTCGAGGTCGAGATGAGCTATGGTGCGTTCGGACATATTGTAAACTTGTTTTTTGGTTTTAAAAAGGAATCAACAAAACTTTGGGGTGCTTGCGCAGATAGGCTTGTATGATTTGTCGAACATCGCGATTGTCAGCGTAAGGCCGGATAAAGTCGTCGGCTTCGGCTATGCCGTTATTTAAAAGCGAGGCCGGCACATAACCAAATCCTCTGTAAACGCCCTGCCAAATTTTGACGATGGCCTTTTGTTCTGCTTCAATACCTTTTTCAATGATCATAAAATTTTCATAATCAAAATGGTAACGTTCCAGAGCTTGTTCAACACGCTGGTTGTAGCTTGTTGGATCTTCTTCTCCGCAACAGGCTCCCAGACATTGTCCGATTTGATGGTGAAAGCAGGCACCCTTGCCCGGATAAAGCCCATTGAGCCCCTGGCAAAGCCGAAACTGTTCGGTGAGCTGAAAAAGATGATTTTTGGCTTCCATCAACGAAGTATAAGTGTGATGTGGCTGTAAAGTGTCGATGGTTTTGGCGTATTTGAGGCATTGGTAGCCGGCTTCGTTTTCGTAGCTGTAGAGTCCGTAGTTGAAAAGGGAACGTCGCTGTGCACGGTTATAAACAGGTTTGTGTTTTTTTATCTCATCTGATTCGAGCAGTAGGGCGATCAGCTCATTGCCAGTGAGTTGGTAGCCTATATCGGCAATATTATTTTTCATTTCAATGGCTTTTCGGCTGCTGTTGTTGCTCAGATGTTGCATCACCCGGCTTTTGATGTTCACAGATTTGCCTACATAAACGAGCTTGCCGCTATGGTCGTAAAAATAATAAACCCCATGTGCTTCGGGCAGTTTTTCGATTAGCTGGTGATTCAGGTTGGAATGTGTACCTTTCAGGCTTAGCTTTTCGGGCTCGGCTTCGATGGAGCAAAGTAGTTCAAAAAGCCGGGTAGTGGCCAGTGCATCGCCTAACGCACGATGGCGGTTTTCGATTTGTATATTCAAATTCTGGCAAAGCTTGCCCAGGCTATAGGATGGCTGCCCCGGAATGAGTTTACGGCTCAGCTTAACGGTATCCATCGTTTGTCGGCGAAAATCGTATCCCAGACTCTTATATTCGGCCTGAATAAAACGGTAATCGAAATTTACGTTGTGCCCCACCAAAATAGCATCTTCCGTAAATTCAATGAGTTGACGGGCCAGCTCGTAAAACTTGGGTGCTCCGGCCACCATCTGGTCGTTGATGCCGGTGAGCTGTGTGATGCGGTAGGGAATCTTCTTCTCAGGATTAATCAACGAACTGAAACTGTCAATTACCCGATGTCCATCATGGAGCACGGCTGCAATTTCAGTGATCTTTTCCGAACCAGCTTTTAGTCCGGTGGTTTCCACATCAACGATCACATATTTTTTTTCGGATGAACTCATTTTTTATTCTAAAATCATGCTACAAAATTAAGGTATTTTCATTCAAAATGATTAAAAAACAGACATTTTATTTGATTAATAATTAATCAATAAATCTAAATTTGCTGAATAACAGCAAAAGAAAAAGCTGTAAATTTGCCGATCATTATGCCACAATCTTTGATTACATACCTTATGCAGGTTTTTGGAATCCATCCGGTGGAAGGGATTTCGGAATATCAGCTAATAGTGGAAAAGCTTATGCAGCTGGACGAATCGCTAGGCAAGGCTTTTGTGCAATTGCAACAGAATTTTGAGGCTTTGGCATTTGTGCAGCGCGACATGGAAATGAGAACAAAAATAAAGGACATCTGGGAAATTCAGTGCCGCACCATGAAAAGTATCGTACAACAGAACTTTCAGCAGTTTGCAGAGCTTTGTCGGCTTCACGGATGGGAAATTGACGCCGAAATGGAACTTTTTGATAAAAGTTAAGTTTTTTTTCGGCATAAAATTTGTAAATCAAAAAAAAATGCCGATTTTTGCAGCCCGAAAATAAAAAGTTTAATACTCTAATTATCAATTAAAATTACAGCTCATGCCAGCAAGAATAAGATTACAACGTCATGGTAAAAAGGGCAGTCCTTTTTATCACATTGTAATTGCGGATGGTCGTGCACCACGAGACGGAAGATTTATTGAGAAGATTGGCACCTACAATCCCATTACAAACCCTGCCGAAATCATCCTTGATTTCGACAAAGCACTCACCTGGTTGCAGAATGGCGCACAGCCTTCTGACACTGCCCGTGCAATCCTTTCTTACAAAGGTGTTATTTACAAAAGTCACCTTTTGAAAGGCGTTAAAAAAGGCGCTTTGACTGAAGAACAAGCTGAAGTTAAGTTCCAAAATTGGCTCAAAGAAAAAGAGGAAAAAATTGAAGCAAAACGCCGTGGCCTTACCGATGCCGAACGCGCAGAACGCAAAAAAGCACTCGAAGAGGAAGCTAAAGTAAACGAAGCCCGCGCCGCTGAATTAGCCAAGAAAAGAGCTGCTGAGCTTAAAGCTGAAAAAGATTCTGCAGCAGACGAAGCAGCTGAATCTGCAACTGAAGATGTTGTTGCTGAAGAAACAAACGAAGCTGTAGCTGAGGAATCAAAGGAAGTTGTTGAAGAAACAACCAAAAAGCCTGCCGCTGAAGATACTAAAGAAGATAAAACTGAGGTATAAAAATAGTTTCGGCCTTATAAGAAAACAGCATCTGATTCAGATGCTGTTTTTTTTTGGCGCTGTTTTTTTTAAAAAATCAGAATAAAATGATTGAATTTAACCTTGTTTGCTACAAATAAATTAAATGTTTACCTTTACCGCTTCATTCAATTGACCGGTTACCAAAACTTCTTGTGCCTATGCTAAGTTCAAAAAAGTTAAATGCCTTTTGTGATGAAGTAAGGCAGCACATTACGGTTCATCCACTACAGAATATCGAAGTGGTGATAAATGCTTTGCATCACGCCCTCGGACTTAGTGCAATTTTTACGGGAACTTTGGATGGAGTGAAACAGCAGTTACAATACCGTGCAGTTTTTTTACATGGCCGTTTTGTAAAAATCGAACAGCAGCACCATACAGCTTTGTGCCTTAAGATCTTTAACGAAGAAAAAGGTAACTTAATCGTTAAAACTGGTGCTGAACTCAGGAAATATATTTCGAATGATCTGCTCTTTGAGAATAAACTCATGCGATATTTCGCGGGAACAAAACAATTGATAGGACAGGATAAGTGGATGGTTTTATGTGGGTTGGATTATAAAGACAGGAATGATTCAGATGAGCTGAGCATGATCATTGGTGAGGCCTCAAAGTTGCTTGTAAGAGAAGATCTGCAACTTCGAAAAGAACAGCAGTTGGTTGAGGATTTGGAGCGGTATAAGGCTATTTTTTCGAATGCCAATGATGGTATTATGCTCCTCGATAAATCCAATACCATCGTAGAAGTTAACCAAAAAACTTGTGAATTATTTCTTTGTGAAAGAATAGAAATTCTGGGGAAAAAGCCCTCTGAAATATCTCCAAAAACCCAGCCTGACGGATCTTTGTCCACCGAAAAGGCAAGGGGGTTAATTCAAAAGGCTTTGGCAGGTGAGCCACAACGTTTTCATTGGCAGCATATGCGGATGGATAACAGCCTCTTTGAAGCTGAGGTAAGTCTTAATGCCTCAGTTTTACAATCAGGAAGTGTGCTACAGGCGTTAGTAAGGGATGTCACCAGTAGTAAAAAAACTGAAAAAGCGCTTATTGATGCCCGGCTCAAAGCAGAAGATGCAGATAGACTTAAGTCAGCGTTTTTGGCTAATATGTCGCACGAAATCAGAACCCCGCTCAATTCAATCATCGGGTTTTCGGAGATTATGCTCGATGAAGAAACAGATCCGGATGAGAAAGAACAGTTTTTGCAACTCATCAGTTCGGCAGGAAAAACATTGTTACAGCTAATTGATGATATCATTGATATTTCAAAGATTGAAGCCGGGCAAATCAGAATAGCCTATTCAGAATTTGATTTACATCAGGTACTGGACGAGATTCTAAGCAATGCCTTCAACGAACGAAAAAAGAGAGAAAAGGAGCATATTCAAGTCTACCTGTGCAAAGGTCTTGATCTCGATAATTTCTTTATTGAATCTGACCCATTTCGATTTAGGCAGATTATGATGAATCTGCTTGTGAATGCGCTGAAATTTGTTGATACAGGTTTTATAGCGTTTGGATATACCCAGCCCAAAGGAGGATTGATACAGTTTTTTGTGAAAGACACCGGAGTAGGTATTGAACGCGAAAAGAGTCATTTGATTTTTCAACGTTTTGGCCAAATCGATAGCACCTATAAACGTAACCTTGACGGAACTGGTTTAGGACTTTCAATTTGCAATAGTCTTACCGAATTGCTTGGTGGTAAAATCTGGTTCGACTCGGAAGAAGGAAAAGGCACTACCTTTTATTTTACGCTGCCCGCTCCGCGAGATTTATCGCATGAAGATGAGGATGAAGCAGTCCGTTTTGGGAAAATCAATAAGGATTGGTCTGGTCTTAAGTTTTTAATTGCTGACGATGTTAAGGCCAATTACCTTTTTCTTAAAGCAGTGATGAAAGATACTGCTGCTCAGATTCTATGGGCTCAAAATGGGAACGAAGCCTTGAATATGGCTAAGCAACATCCGGATCTTTCGTTGGTATTAATGGATATTCGGATGCCGGAAACAGATGGTTATGAGGCTACTAAGAACATCAAAGCACTATTCCCGAAATTGCCAATTATTGCACAAACTGCTTTTGCTGAAACCGAAGATCAAAAAGCTGCACTCAATGCAGGATGCGATGACTATATCACAAAACCCGTCAGCATTACCGAGCTTTTATCTGTTATTAACAAATTGCTGTAAAATTCGGGAGTTTTGCCCATGAGTAAAGAGAGCCGAACAGCACTGCTAAAGTATTGGGGTTTTAGTAGTTTCCGGCCAATGCAGGAAGAAATTGTAGATCATGTCATTGCCGGTGACGACACCCTTGCCTTGCTGCCAACTGGAGGAGGAAAGTCAATTTGTTTTCAGGTTCCGGCGATGGTAATGGATGGAATGTGTCTTGTAATCACCCCTTTAATTGCCTTGATGAAAGATCAGGTGCAGCATTTAAAAAAGAATGGAATTGCTGCTGCTGCCATTTATTCCGGAATGCATTATCAGGAGATGGAGTTGGCTTACAATCAGGCGGCTTTTAATAAATTGAAGTTCCTTTATTTATCTCCCGAGCGCTTGGTAACAGATCGTTTTACCGATATGGTAAAACGAATGAAAGTTAATTTGCTGGCTGTTGATGAATCGCATTGCATCTCACAATGGGGCTACGACTTTAGGCCACCCTATTTGCGGATTGCTGAAATAAGGCCTTATATCCCAAATGTTCCTGTGCTGGCGCTCACTGCCACAGCAACGCCGGAAGTGGTAGAAGATATTCAGGAGAAACTTCATTTCAGGATGCCTCAGGTTTTTCAAACCAGCTACGAGCGAAAAAATATTACCTACAGCGTGATCCATGAGGCGGATAAATATGGTGTTTTGTTTCGGCTCTTTAGAAAGTTAGAGCAGGGAAGTGGCATCGTATATGTTAGAAACCGAAAAAGAACACGCGAAATAGCCGATTGGCTTAGCAGCAGAGGGATTAGTGCTACCTATTATCATGCCGGATTAGATGCTAGGCTTCGCGATCAGCGGCAGCAAAGCTGGATGAGCGGAAAATTTAAGGTAATGGTGGCAACCAATGCTTTTGGGATGGGAATTGATAAGCCTGATGTGCGTTTGGTGGTTCATATGGACTTGCCTGATAGCCTCGAAGCTTATTTTCAGGAAGCTGGAAGAGCAGGAAGAGACGGCCGACCTGCCGAAACTTTTTTAGTGGTCTCGGAGCAGGATATTAAAAATCTGAAAGATGGATTTGAAGCTTCTTTTCCTCCGATAAAACAAATTAGGGCAGTTTATGAAGCCCTTGGCAATTTTTTACAAATCCCAGTGGGTGCCGGAAAGGATCAACGATTTGATTTTGAATTGGTTAAATTTTCAAAAACTTATAATTTCGATGTTCTGGAAACATACAATTGCCTTCGGTTACTTGAAAAGGAAGTTTTTCTGGCAATGACCGAAGCAGAAAATGCAGCTACGAAAGTATTTATTAGAGCCAAGCGGGAGGATTTGTATCGTTTTCAGGTGGAACAGCCTGCATATGATGGTTTTATAAAATATTTATTGCGTAATTTCCCTGGAATTTTATCGGATTTTGTTCAAGTTGATGAGAATCAGCTGGCTTCGAAATTGCTAATTTCAGGGCAGCAAGTAGCTTCGATGTTTCAAAAATTGCATGATCTTCAGTTTTTGTCATATGCTCCGCGAAAAGAAATGCCACAACTTGTCATGGTTAGCGAACGACTTGCATCTAAAGATTTGCGGCTAAGTAATGAAGTTTATGCCGATCGCAAAAAAAGTGCAGCCATACGAATACAGGCTGTGATTGATTTTGTGCGTAATGATGAAGTGTGCAGAAGTATTCAATTACTGGGTTATTTTGGCGAAAGCCATCGCAAGCGTTGTGGAAAATGTGATGTATGTATTGAACGGAACAGCGTTTCGGTTACTGATGTGGTGTTTCAGAAAGTACGTAATAAAGTTTTTCAGTTAATTGTTAAGCGGCCTGTTCCGGTGTTTGAGGCGGCTGGATCAGTTGAAGGTGTATCGGAGGAAAAAGTTTTGGAGGTAATCCGTTGGCTTACAGATAATGGACTCATCATCAAAGATAAGAATGGATACTTGAAAAGTAAAACTCAATTGGATATTAATGACTGAGTCGGTTTTGGTAAATCAAGCTTTTCTGTTGCGGAATGACGTTGTTTCAATCGCCCGTGAATTAATTGGAAAGCTATTGATTGTGAATAATCATGGGGTTGTAAGGGCTGGAATAATCGCTGAAACCGAAGCTTATGCTGGTGTTTCCGATAGGGCTTCTCATGCTTATGGAGGTCGCCGAACCACAAGAACCGAAACCTTATATTGCTTAGGTGGAACAGTTTATGTGTATTTGTGTTATGGCGTTCATCATTTGTTTAATATTGTAACGAATAGGGAGGGTATTCCTCATGCAGTGCTTATTCGCGGTATTTTAGCTGTGAATGTACAAGATATTCCGAAAGATTTTCAGGGTAAATTCGAAACTTGGGAAGGATATGCAAACGGTCCCGGAATATTAACCAAAAAGATTGGTATTTCTGCTGTGCATAATGCTGCATTTCTTAATACTGACGCAATTTGGTTGTATGAGCTACTTAGATTCAGTTCTATTGACATAATTACAACCACCCGAATAGGCATAGATTATGCCGGAGTTGATGCTAAGCTTCCTTACCGCTTTTATACCAGTCTTTATACACCGGCAAAAAAGTAGCTTTTTTCAGCAGATGAAACATTTAATTATGGAGCACTTCAGGCAATAATTTTTTTAAATTCAAATAATCCAACTATTTTTGAAGGAGATTTTAAAAACATCAAACTAATGCTTACCCGAATTTAATGGAATTACCTATTTTAAAAGATGTAGTAATAATACTTGGCTCAAGTGTATTGATAATATTGCTGTTTCAGCGAATCAAAATGCCTTCGATTTTGGGTTTTATATTTACCGGAATTATTGCCGGTCCGCATGGCTTGAGTTTGGTAGAGGCTTCTCATGAGGTTGAGATTTTGGCTGAAATGGGCGTTATCTTTTTGCTCTTTGTAATAGGTATTGAGTTTTCGCTCAAGGGTTTGGCGCGAATAAAAAACACTGTATTGATTGGTGGATCTTTGCAGGTGGGAGGAACGATTTTACTTACTTTTCTTTTTGCCCGACTTGCTGGCTTACCAGCTAATCAGGCAGTTTTTATGGGCTTTTTGCTCTCTTTGAGTAGCACAGCCATTGTGTTAAAACTCTTGCAGGAACAAGGTAAAATGGGTAGTCAGCAAGGTAGGTTAGCATTAGGCATCTTAATTTTTCAGGATATCATAGTCGTCCCAATGATTTTATTCACGCCATTGCTTGCCGGAAATGGAGGGGATATAGTTGAAACAGTATTGCTAATGCTGGGTAAGTTTATTCTTGTGCTTGGTTTGCTGATTGTATTGGCGCGTTACATCGTGCCTAAAGTATTAAAACGTGTTATTAAAACCCGTAGCCGCGAATTATTTATCCTCACCGTTGTAGTTTTGTGTTTTGCAACAGCATGGCTCACATCATCTGTTGGATTGTCGTTAGCTTTGGGAGCGTTTTTTGCAGGCTTGATTATTTCTGAATCTGACTACAGCCATCAGGCTACAGCTAATATATTGCCCTTCAGGGAGATATTTATCAGTTTCTTTTTTGTTTCGGTTGGGATGCTGCTCGATATTTCTCATTTCTTGACTTATTTTTGGTTGTTACTTTCGCTTACACTTGGCGTGATTATTTTGAAAATGCTGGTCGTTTTTCTTACGGTTTTGGTAAAAAAATATCCTTTAAAAACAGCTTTTATTGCTGCTTTTACCCTTTTTCAAGTAGGTGAGTTTGCTTTTTTACTTTCTACGATCGGCATGCGTAATAACCTTTTGCCCGACACACTTTATCAACATTTTTTGGCAATATCCATCCTTTCGATGGGTATTACACCTTTTTTAATGAATTATGCCGAGCGAATCACTAATTGGTTGCTCACCATTACTTTACCATTGGCTGTTCGCAAACGTCTGGCAAAATTTCAATCGAAAAATAAGGAAAAGCTACAATTGCCTGATATCAATGCAATGAGCGATCATCTGGTAATTATAGGTTTTGGAGTAAATGGAAAAAACGTTGCCAAAACGGCAGCACAGGCTTCTATTCCTTATATTATTGTCGAGCATGATCATGAAGTATTTGAAGAAGCAAAAGCATTAGGAGAACCAGTTATTTTTGGTGACGCAACTAATAGCTTTATTCTACAGCATTTGTTTGTTCAGAAAGCCAGAGTTGTAGTATTGGCTATCGCTGATCTCGAAACGACTAAAAATATTCTGAGTGTTATCCGCTTGTTGAGCGAAACCGCCCATGTGATTGTAAGAACACGCTACATTAAAGAAACACAGCTTATCTTGGATTTAGGTGCCGATGAAGTGATTCCGGAAGAATTTGAAACTTCTATAGAGATCTTTACGCGTGTACTCAATCGTTATTTGGTTCCATTGGACGAAATTCAACGCTTTACAAATCATATCAGAGCGCACAATTATGAGGTGCTGTGTGCAGCGGGTGAAAGTCAGAAATGTCCGCCACAACTGGAGTTGCACATTCCGGATATGATGATTGCTGCTTTACCCGTTCAGCAGGATGATGGACGTATTGTTGGCAAGACAATTCTGGAAAGCGGAATTCGTAAACATTTTAATTTGAATGTGTTAGCGATTAGGCGTAATAAAAAGTATATCACTAAAATTAAGCCGGATACAAAAATTGAAACTGATGATATGCTGTTTCTTTTTGGTTCGCCTGAGAATATTAACAAGATAAATAAATACATCGTTTTAAGGGAAGAAATTGTTTAAACTATGCATGATGAAATTCTTTTCGCCTTAACAACTTTTATGGGCTTTTTTGCCATAATGAATCCAATCGCAAATACCCCGGTTTTTGTTGGGTTAACTGCAAATATGGCTCAATCAGAGCGAAAAAAGATTGCGCTAAGGGCTGTTCTGATTGCGTTCATAATCATTGCTTTATTCAGTTTTATGGGTAATATCATATTCAAATTATTTGGGATCACCTTATTTGCTTTTAAGCTAGCCGGCGGTGTGCTTTTATTTTTTGTGGGATTTGATTTGCTTCAAGGGAAACAATCTCAGGTTCACCATCCTGAAGAGCAAAAATCTGCTGATCAAAATCAAAATGATGGAGACATAGCCGTTTCGCCACTGGCATTGCCCATTTTGGCCGGACCTGGCACAATTTCAACAGCAATGAATTTTGTTGGACCAAGCAATGATTTGATTCATATATTCACTATTGTTGTTAGTTTTGCAGCGCTGTGCCTGATAACTTATGTCATGTTTGTTTCTGGTAACTGGATCGTAAAGAAATTAGGATCAAATTTGATTAAGGTAATCACACGCATTATGGGACTAATCCTTACGGTAATGGCTTCGCAAATGCTTATTGAAGGGATTCAGGGAGCCTTTAATTTGAACTAAAAATGTAACTAATTATGACTAAACCTGTACTTTTTTTTGACGGTAAATGTGCATTATGCAATGGAGCCGTTCGCTTTGTTTTGAAACACGAAAAAAATCAGAAATTACATTTTGCAGCATTGGAATCGGATTACGCCAGGGAAGAGTTTGCCGGACTTGATTTACCAGACAGTCTTGTATTTAAAATTGGAAATCAGGTATTTATCAAGTCAGCCGCAGTTTTTAAAGTTGCAGAATATTTAAAAGGTTGGCCAAGATTATTTCGGGTTTTCAGGTTTTTGCCAAATAGCCTGCTCAATTGGAAATATGATTTAATAGCACGCCATCGTAAAAAAATTTTCGGACATTCAAATCATTGTGGGCTTAACCTGGAAAAAGACAGAGCAAGATTCTTGGATTTATCACAATAAAAACAAATAAAATGCTTAAGCATATTGTAATGATGCGGTTAAAATCTGCTGAAAAAGAAACTAAGCAAGAGCAGATGAATAAGTTAAAGTTAATGCTCGAAGATCTTAAAAATACAATCGATGTGCTTGATCTTCTTGAAGTGGGTTTAAATTTCAGCACAAGATCATCTGCATTTGATTTGGTGTTGGTTACGCATTTCAAGGGCGAAACAGAACTTGATTTGTATCGCGAACATCCGGAACACCGTAAGGTGCTGGATTTTATCCGCGAAGTGGTTTCAGAAACTGCTGTGGTGGATTATCATGTTGATTGATGGATCGATTTTTTATGAATAATTCCACTGATAATCGATATTTTACTTCATGCTAAACGCTATTATTTCACGTCATAACTTTCGTTCACTATTATGGCACGCCAGTTTTCTGGCTTTTGCTCAGGTATTTATCGATGTGGATACCGTTATTCCGGCTATGTTTATCGAAGCGGGAGGTTCTGCATTGCAAGTTGGTATTTTAACGGCAATCATGTTAGGCGGATCCAGTTTTACGCAGCTTTTTTTTGCGCCATTCATTAGCAATTACAGCTTCAAGAAGAAGTTTTTACTTTTTGGAATCAATGCGCGCATTTTGGCTTTAGTGTTGATGGCTGTATTATTATTTGTCGTAGCTGATTCGCCTCCGCGACATACCATTTGGCTCATATACCTGCTGATAGGATTGTTTTCTTTTGGAGGAGCATTTGCTAACATCAGCTATACAGATATTTTGGGTAAATCGGTTTTAACTCAGTCGCGAAAACCTTTCTTTTCGGTTAAGATGGTGCTAAATGGTTTAATTTTTTTAATCGCAGCAGGTCTGGCTTCGCGGCTTGTAAATGCCTTCGAATATCCTATAAACTATTCCTGGATGTTTCTTGTTGGTTTTGTCGCCTTGTCGCTTGCTTCATTAGGTTTTTGGAACCTAAAGGAAGTTGTACCATCCAGGCTTCCAATCCCTTCATTCAAAGCTTTTATCGGAATGTTTGGAAAAGAGCTAAAAGAAAACCGCAACCTGCCAGTTTTTTTGGGTTTTATCAATACGCAGGGAATCAGTATTGCTTTTTTACCTTTTGTGATGCTGTATGCCAAGGAGGCACTGGGAACTGGAGCAGCTGATACGGGTAACTTTTTGATATTTAAGATTATAGGTAGTGTGGGAGCGGGTTTTAGTATGTTCTTATTGTCCGGAAAATTTCGTTATAATTGGCTGCTCGTCGGAAATGCCGTTATGGCTGCTGTATTGCCTCTACTTTTACTGATGATGGGAGATCAAACACCTGTAAAAGTCCTTTTCTTGCTAGGTGGAATAAGTTTTGCCGTCTACCAGGTTTCGATGAATGGGGTTTTGTTGGAAGTTTCAGGAAATGCTAACCGAGCGCTTTACACCGGAATAACGGGTGCAGGAAATATTTTACCTGCATTATTCCCGCTCTTAGGAGGCTGGTTGATAAATAATTATGGATTCTCCTTGTTTTTTAGTCTTTACCTTGTAACCGTATTGTCGTCGATAGTTTTTGCATTGCGAATAAAATGTTTGGATTAGTATTCAACGGATATTTTTTTTGTATGACTTCTATTTTGTCAGTGTATAATTCACTTACTTTTGTGGTAAATTCATCTGATTATGGTATCGAAATATCTTATTCGTAATTATTTAGCTTTCCTGTTGATAATAGTCGTATTTCAGGCTTTTGCGCAAAAAAGCGCTTTCAAAAAAGTAGATCCTCACAGTAAGGTTAAATCGATGACCGAGAAGCATTTTTTAATTGATGTGAATCAGGAACCCGGCCAGCAATTGATTTTGTCGCACTATTACGAAAACAACTTTGATAGTTTTGGAAACCGCATCAAAGATCAGGAATATGATGCTGAAGGTAATTTGATTAAAACGTACACCTATTATAATACTGGAAAACAGCGTAATAAACTGGAATTAGCCGACGAAAACGGAAAGCTTATCCGAACCATTGAATATGTTTATAACGAAGACGGCTTGCTTGATTACGATCAAAGCTATGATGGTAAGGGCAATCCCGAAAAACGCTTTGCTTATAGCTATGATGACGAAGGAAAGGTAAGAGAAGATTACAGTTATTTCGGAAGTGATTTTCATATGAAATTCACTTATACCTACAATTATAAGGGTGAAGTGGAGCGTAATTTTAGGTTTGACAGCACCAGTAATTTGCAGGAAATCAGCTATTACACATACGATAAAGAAGGGAATGTTGTTTTGGAGAAGGTAACAGATAAGGATGGGAAATTAATTGAAACAACCACATTTCAATATGTTTACGACAAAAAGAATAACTGGATTGAGCGCACTATTCATAAAGACGGAAAACCACTAAAGCTTATTAGAAGAAATTTAGTTTATTGATTCTCTGGTAATATTTTTGTTATTCCTTAACTGTTTCATGCAGTGCATTTTGCAAGGCTTTTTGTAACCTGTCTTTTGTAACTACTTTTATTGCCCCACTATCGGCAAGACTGATGCTGCCGTTTTCTTCCGAAACAATAATGGCAACAGCATCGCTTTGCTCGGTCATTCCAAGTCCGGCACGATGACGAAGCCCGGGACGCCCCGGAAGGTCAAGCTTTTTCGTCACCGGTAAAATACATCCGGCTGCTTTGATTTTGTTGTGCGCTATGATAACAGCACCATCGTGTAATGGAGTGTTTTTGTAAAAAAGCTGCTCCAGAAGTGGTTGACTGATTACAGCATCTATCTGAACGCCACTTTGTGTAGTTTGAAATAATTCATTTTGCCGGGTGATAACAATCAGTGCACCAACTTTTTTTTCAGCCATAGATTTGCATGCATTTGCAATGCTTACTAAATCAGTGTGTTCATCATTTTTAAATTTTAAAAATCCCCATGAAAATCCTGGATTAAATCGTTTTACAAATCCTGGTGTTCCCAGTGCCAGCAAAAATTGCCGTATCTCAGGCTGAAATATGATGATTAATGCAATGAAACCAACACTTACAAAGGCTCCTAAGATATCACCAAGCAACTCCATTTGTAAGGCCGATACTACTTTCCAAATCAAAAACACAGCTACAATACCTAAAAAAATGTTGATTGCAACTGTGCCACGCAAAAGGTAATAAAGTCCATAGAGCAAACCAGCAACAAAAAATATGTCAATTACGTCAATAAAACGCAAATCTATGAAGATAGGAAAAATCGTGTTTAACATATCAATTTGTTTTGCATGACTGTCCAGCCCATTTTGGAGGAGCAAAGTTAATCATTCTCCTATTGCACTACACCATTCATATACTGCCACAATTTGATGCATTCTGTTGCAGCTTTTACGTCATGAACACGCAAAATCGTTGCACCTTGCTGCAAGGCCCAGGTGTTTAGAACCGTAGTGCCATTTAAAGAATCTTGGGGTTCGGTATTCAGTATTTTTCTAATCATAGATTTTCGTGAAACACCTACTAATAAGGGGAAATCCCATGGATTGATCGTTTCAAAACCAGTGAATAATTTATAATTGGCTGCAAGCGTTTTCCCGAAACCAAAACCGGGATCCAGTATTATTTGAGTTGCACCCAAATTCATCAATTTATTTACTTGTGTTTCGAAGAATGCTTTCATGTTTGAAATCACTTCGTTGGCTTCGAGCGTTTGTTTGTGCATTGATTCTGGTGTTCCGAGGATGTGCATCAAAACATAGGGAACATTATCCTTTGCGATAAGCGATAACATATTTTCATCGAAAGTTCCACCAGAGATATCGTTGATCATATTGACTCCTGCTTCGATCGCCTGTTTTGCTATTCGCGAGCGGTAGGTATCAACTGAAATCCATGCGTCAGGAAAATGTTTACGAAGCAGTATCAAAGGCTCAAGTAATCGATCGGCTTCTTCCTTCAGAGATACGAATTCAGATCCCGGACGAGTTGAAACGGCACCCAGATCGAGACAATGAGCACCTTCTTCGAGCATTTGGCCTGCCTGATTAATAAGTTGGTCAAAATGTTGAATACGACTGTTTTGGTAAAATGAATCAGGGGTAAGGTTAAGAATTCCCATAATCCTTGGCTGACCCAATTCAAGCGTTTTTCCTTTAAAAACCAGTCTTTGATCTGGTAAAAATTCGCTATTTTTACCGGCGGTTTGCCGAAATGAAAAGCCCGATTGCATGCTTTTTTTTGGCAAATTTAAACTTTTGTAATCAACACTTATTTATTATTTATGTCCGAAACTGCCAAACAATATCAGCAAGTTATAGCAAACTGTTCAGCATTGTTTGAAAAAAAATTACAGGATTATGGTGCGGCATGGCGTGCGCTCAGGCCTTCGTCAGTGACTGACCAGCTGTATATTAAAGCAAAACGCATCAGAAGTATTCAGGAAAAAATGACGCGTAAAATTGATGATGACATTGCTGATGAATTTATTGGGATCGTCAATTATGCTGCAATGGCAATTATACAGCTGGAGTATAAATCTGTTGTAGAAATTGATTTTTCAGTGGCTCAGGCCATCGAGGCACATCAAAAGGTGTTGCATGAGGCTTTTCAACTCATGCAAAATAAAAATCATGATTATGATGAAGCCTGGCGTAAAATGCGCATCAGCTCATTAACAGATATTATTCTGGTAAAACTATTGAGAATTAAGCAGATAGAGGATAATGAAGGGGTTACAATCGCTTCTGAAGGTGTGGCCTCCAATTATTTTGACATCATCAATTATGCCGTTTTTGCTTTAATTCTCTTAAACGAGAAAATGCCCTAAACAAATTACTATGAATCGTGTGATAAGGAATATTAGCCGTTGGATTGTCGGGATTGTTTTTATTTTCTCAGGCTTTGTAAAAGGGGTTGATCCACTTGGGACGGCCTACCGTATTGAAGATTATTTTATTGCATATGGCACAGAATGGGCCTCATTTTTATCGCTCGGATTGTCGGTTTTGTTGTCAGTAACTGAATTTGTGATTGGGATAGCCCTGATCTCAGGAATGCGTATGCAATTCGTAGCTAAAGCATTACTTTTAATAATGATTTTTTTTACAGGTTTAACTTTTTATGATGCTTTGTATGAACCTGTGCCCGATTGCGGATGTTTTGGCGATGCAATTAAACTGACAAATTGGGAGACTTTTTATAAAAACCTTGTTTTAATGGTTTTTGTGCTGCTTATTTACGCCAACCGTAAAAAATTCACGCTCAGCATTTCTAAATCATTTCAGACTTTTTTACTTGTTGTATATTTCCTTGGATTTGGTTACTTTTCGTTCTATAACTATTACCATCTCCCGATGATGGATTTCAGGGCATGGAAAGTTGGTAAACAAATGAATCCGGAAGGAGAACAAGAAACCTTGGTTTATCTCACTTATCGTAACATGGAAACAGGTGAAAAAGAAGAATTCCTTTCGCCTAATTATCCTTGGAACGACAGCACATGGCTGGCTAATTGGGAATTTGTTGATCAGCGAACAGAAGTTGTCGGCGATTTGCCGGATCATGGTTTATTTGCTGAAGATGAGGAAGGCAACGATATGACATCAGTGGTGCTTGATTCTCCTGATTTATTGCTTTTTGTGGCTTATGATCTTTCAAAAGTGCCTCAAAAAGTTTTCGATAAAATTGCATTAATAGATGAATTTGCCTCTTCCAAAGGAAATGGAATTGTTTGGCTAACATCTTCTTTACCAGAAGAAGTAAGCGCATTGAGTGAGCAATATCCTACACTTTACGAAGTATATTATGCCGATGATATTGTGCTGAAAACCATGGTCAGATCAAATCCGGGATTGATTTGGATGGACGAAGGTGTAGTAAAGAAAAAATGGCATCACAGTGATTTTCCACAAGGAAATGAACTGGAACAACTTATAAAAGGTTTGACAGAATAAACACCAGATAATCCATGGGATCCTATATCCTGCGAAAATTGCTATATGGTTTGGCTGTCCTTTTTGGGGTAGTAAGTTTGGTTTTTGTTTTGTTTAATGTACTACCCGGCGATCCTGCCCGCATGATGCTTGGTCAAAGGGCAGATCAGGTAGCCGTGGATGCTATTCGCAATGAATTGGGATTGAATCAGCCAGTTGTTTTGCAATACCTGAATTATTTAAACGACTTGTCGCCGCTTTCGGTTCATACCACAAAAAATCCACAATCTTCCTGGTTTTATGACAGTGAAAAATATAGTTCTTCTATTGCCTTAATTAATTTTAAATCAGTTGTTTTTGTTTTGAAATCACCATGGCTCAGAGAGTCGTTTCAAACCCGAAAAAAAGTGACAAGTATGCTTGCAGAGGCTTTCCCTAAAACGCTTTTGTTAGCGGGCGTGGCTGTTGGTCTGGCATTTAGCCTTGGCTTATTGTTAGGGTTTGTAACGGTTGTTGTAGATAAAACCTGGTTCAATCAGTTTATTCTTGTCCTCACAAGTTTGGGAATGTCGGTTCCATCATTTTTTGTAGCAATTTTAATGGCTTGGGTTTTTGGTTTCCTATTATCTGATTTCACTGGTCTGGATATGTTTGGAAGCCTTTATGAGGTAGATGATTACGGAACTGGTGCCAAGTTGCAGTTTAAAAATTTAATTTTACCTGCTATTACATTAGGGATCAGGCCATTGGCTATTGTAACAGAACTTACCCGAACTTCATTGAACGAAGTTATGGGCATGGATTTTATTCGCACTGCAAAGGCCAAAGGCTTGTCAGCGTCGCGTGTGATGGGATTTCACGCCCTGCGAAATGCCTTGAATCCAGTAGTTACAGCTGTTTCGGGCTGGTTTGCTTCTCTTTTAGCAGGAGCGGTTTTTGTGGAATATGTTTTTGATTGGAAAGGTATTGGAATGCTGATTGTTGAGGCACTCGAAAAATATGATCTCCCATTAATTATGGGTGCTGTCTTGTTGATTGCTGTTATCTTGATTTTTATTAATATTTTTGTAGATATTATTTATGGGATTTTAGATCCCCGAATTCGTTTAGCTTAAATACTCTAACAACTTAAAAAATTGGTTATGCGTAACAAAATTGTAGCCGGTAACTGGAAGATGAATCTTTCGTTTCAGGAGGCTGAAGACCTCATTCACGATTTGATGGATCAGCTCGATGAAGTAAAACCTACATCCGAGGTGATTATTTGCCCCTCTTTCCCATTTCTTGAAATGGCAACAGATTATATGGAGGAAGATCTTTTTAAAGTAGGTGCTCAAAATATCAGTCCTTTTGATTCAGGAGCTTATACAGGTGAAGTTTCAGCTGCTATGTTGGCCTCTATGGATATTACCCATTGTATTTTGGGTCATAGCGAACGCAGAAAATATTTCAATGAAGACGATAAAATGTTGACCATCAAAGTAAATCAGGCGCTTGCTAACCACCTGGTTCCTATTTTTTGCGTTGGTGAATCGCTGCCCGAAAGAGAATCTGGTAAACACCTTGAAGTTGTAAGAAGACAAATACGTCATGGACTTTTCCATCTCGACACGAATGAGTTTGCAAAAGTAATTATCGCTTATGAACCAGTGTGGGCGATTGGAACCGGAATGACGGCAACCCCCGAACAAGCCAAAGACATGCATGCCTACATCCGTAGCTTGTTGGCCGAGCGCTATGGTGATGAGGTAGCTAAGGCTACAATGATTTTATATGGCGGAAGTTGTAATTCTGAAAATGCAACTGAAATATTTTCGCAAGAAGGCGTTGATGGAGGATTGATAGGAGGTGCCTCACTCAAAGCCGAAGAATTTGTTTCAATCTGCAAACAGGCTTCAAGCTAAAATGCTAAATTATCTTGAACTTCAATTTTCACTTCCCAATTCGGAAGCTAAAATAGAAATATTAACGGCTCTGCTGGCCGAAGCCGGATGTGATAGCTTTATGGACGATGAAATGTTTTTCAGGGCATATTGTCCTGAAAAACATTTTGTTCGATCCGAAATTGATCAGATTCTGTCAATGGACGAGTTTGCAGGTATTGAATTAATTGCTGTAAACAAAATGCCTGAAGAAAACTGGAATGCCAATTGGGAAGCTGCATATCAAGATGTTGTGATAATGAATAAATGCAGAATCCGGGCACCTTTTCACCGGCCTTCCGATCAATTTGATTATGAGCTGATTATTTCTCCTAAGATGTCGTTTGGTACTGCACACCATGAAACAACAGCTCAAATGATTGCACTGATGCTTGACCTCAATTTTAAAGGTAAATCAGTGCTCGATATGGGATCAGGTACCGCTGTATTAGCTGTTTTGGCAGAGAAATTGGGAGCTGAAAAAGTTTTGGCTATCGATAATGATGAATGGGCTTTTAATAATGCGCTGGAAAACACAATATTAAATGGCTGCGAAAAAATAACAGTTGAATTGGGCGACGCCAATAGCATTGGCAACAGAAAGTTTGATACCATACTGGCGAATATCAATAGAAATATTTTGCTTGAAGATATGCAAGCCTACAAGCAAGCTTTAAATTCTGTTGGAACAATCTTATTCAGTGGATTTTATCAAGATGATTTAAAACTTATCCAACAAAAAGCTGAATTGCTGGGGCTATCATTTCAAAAGCTTTTAGAGAAAAATAATTGGGTGGCTGTTGAATTTGGAAGCTAACGCTTTACAATTAACTTTGCTTATGATTAACCGCTTCATTAGAAGCTTCTTCTTATTTATTTTTTTCTTGCTACCGGTTTTTTATGGCTATGGGCAGGAGGAGTCCTACTTCAATACGGATTCAGATATTTTTATCCAACAGGTTGCTGCTTTGTTGGATGAAACATCAAACCGCGCATATAGAGATGATGGCAAATTGCTTATGCAGAAGTTTGTCCCACGATGGCAGGCTGGCCGTTTTTCGAAAGCTGAAAAGGATATGATCAAAGCAATCAGTGAAGAACTGTTTCAGAAAAAGTATAGAAATTATCCCTTTTTTTATGATTTTTATCTCGCCTTGAATGGATTAGCATTTAGCCGGCAACCCGAGCAAAGTGTTTTGAATTGGCTCAAGTTTACGAAGCAAATAGTACATAATCAATCACAAAGGAATTTTAGTGTACATTTAGATTTCACAAATCAATTGTTACAAAATCAAGTTATTTCCCAACGAGGTTCGTCGTCTTGGTTTTTAAGAAATGCCGAATATCGGTTTGCTTCAGATACTGCTTTGATTATCCAAGTTTTGAATTCAGATCTTGTTTGTGCTACCCGACGCGATAGCTCTTTAATTAAAAACACTTCTGGAATATTTTATACTAGCACTAATGAATGGCAGGGGTCAGGTGGCCAAATAGATTGGTGGCGATTTGATTTAACCGAAGCTGTACAGGTTAATTTAAAGGAGTACTCAATCGACCTGAATCAAACTGAATACAGCGCTGATTCAGTAACATTTTTATATAAAAAATATTTTGATTTCAAGATGCTTGGCCGTTTTGAAGACAAGGTTTTTAGCAGTCCGCCCGGAAACAGAACCTCATATCCGCGTTTCAGTGCCTATTTTAGGAATTATGAGTTGAAGGATATTTTTGAGGGGATAAATTATCAGGGTGGTTTTGCAATGGAAGGCGCAACAATAAAAGGTATTGGCAACGGCAAAACGAAAGCTAAGCTTCTTTTTTTTCAAGAAAAGAAATTAAGAGCAATTTTGCAAGCATCTGATTTTGTGTTGTCTGACGATAGGATTATTTCGAATAGCGTGATGATGACTATACCGATGGAACGCGATTCCATTTTTCATCCTGATGCTAATATGCGTTATGATAATAAGTTACGTCAAATAATCCTCTACAGAACAGAAACCGGATTGGCAGATAGTCCGTTTTTCGACTCCTTTCATATGTTCGACCTTCATTTCGAGGCACTTTATTGGTCAGTTGATAAGCCCGAAATACTCTTTAGACAATTAGAGGGAATGCGTTCAGAAAACTCCGGTTTTCTGCAATCAATGAATTATTTTTCTTATACTGATTTTGATCGGTTAAGACTTATTGATAATCTGCATCCTATGTTTTCAATTGAGAACTATTTAAAAACATACAATAAGGATAACGAGATTATGCTAAGCTGGTATGCAGATTTTATTAAAAAGCCAGAAGAGCAGGCACTTACTCAGCTTTTGAGATTAGCAGCAGAGGGCTATCTGGTGTATGATCCTGATCAACGAATGGCGATTGTAAACGAGCGGTTTTTCCATACCCTAAGCGCCAGGAAAGGTGATAAAGACCATGATGTGATTCAGATCAGTAGTACCACTTCATCATTTAAGCCAAATATCGTGATGAATCTGGATAGCTTGATTTTAAATGTTTCGGGTGTAGAGGAAATTACATTGAGTAACGCACAAAACGTCCGGATAATTCCAGATCAACAGCAGATTGCGATAAGAAAGAACAGGGATTTTACTTTTTCAGGTTTCGTTGGTGCTGGATTATTCGAGTTTTACACCATTGAATCAAGTTTTAATTATGACCAGTTTAAACTGAATTTTACACAGGTAGATTCTTTATCATTTTTTGTTCCGCTGTTTAACCAACCCAAAAGAGCAGATGGAAGACGCGATTATGCAAGGGTTAGAAATGTAATTTCGGATATGTCAGGGATACTCTATATTGATCAGGCCGATAATAAATCTGGTAAAAAACCATCCCCTCAGTATCCGGTTTTTGATAGTAAAAACGAATCTTATGTGTATTTCCAAAAACCTTCGATAAATGAAAACCGCTTGCTAAAGGATGATTTTTATTATGTGGTTGATCCATTTGAAATAGACAGCCTGGACGATTTTAGTACTGAAAACCTGCGTTTTGAAGGCTATCTAAATTCAGCTGGTATTTTTCCGCTTATCGAGGAACCACTGATAGTTTTACAGGATTATGCTTTAGGATTCAAGCATCAATTTGAAGAACTTAAACCAATATATAGCGAAAAGGCGTTTTTTGCCGATAGCATATTTTTAGGAAACCATGGATTTTGGGGTAGTGGTGTCCTGGAATATGGGCCTTCGGAAACGCAATCGGATAGTTTTGTGTTTTTTCCCGATGAGGTGAGAGCGCTGGCACATAAGTTTTCAATGACCGAACAAGAATTGCCGCATTCCTTTCCACAGGCGCAAGCTGATACAATTTATTTTTCCTGGTTAGCCGACACTAATCAGGTAATTTTGGAAACACGATATAATCCTTTGGTTTTATTTAATAACGTAATCTTCAAGGGAACTGCAAAGCTTAACCCGACTGAATTAAAAGCTATGGGTGAGTTATCATTTGGACAAGCCTGTCTTAAATCGGATTATTTTGATTTTAACAGGCAGTCTTTTACAGCAGATACTTCTGAATTTAAGCTGCTTACAGCAATTAGAGGTGAACCTGCTTTTGTGGCTCAGAAATACAATGCGGCAATAGATTTTGCCATGAGAGAGGCATTTTTTGAATATATCGATACGGAAAGTTCACTTTCGTTTCCTTTTAATAACTATATTTCAACGCTTGTTGAGGCGAAATGGCACATGGATGAAGATAAAATTGATTTAGAAAATACTGTATATGAGAAGCATATAGATTTTGATTCGCTTTCTTATGATCAGTTAATTGATTTGGAATTGATTGGTTCTGAATTTATTTCAGTTCATCCAAATCAGGATTCTTTGTCATTTTTCAGCTTACAGGCAAGCTACAACATTAAATCATACGCCATTGAAGCTTATGACGTAGGCATTATTAAAACGGCTGATGCTGCTGTTTTCCCTCATGAAGGATTGGTGTGCATTCATGAAGGTGCACGCATGGAAACATTAAAAAATGCTTATATCATTGCTGATACTTCAAACAGAAGACATCATTTTTCTAATGCAACAGTTACAGTATTTGGGCGTAAACAGTTTGAAGCCTCAGGCGAGTATCAATATGTTGATTATGAAAACAATACGTTTCCAATTGTTTTCTCTGCAATTTTCCCGGACGAAAATGGTATAACCACAGCTTCAGGTTATATCGAAAAGGAGCAAATGTTTAGGTTGGGACCAAACTTTTGGTATGCCGGAAAAACTTTGTTGAAGGCGAATGTACCCTTGCTGAGCTTCGAGGGTGTCTTTAAATCTGAATATGCTTGTAATCAGCAAGATATTCCTTGGGTTAGGTTTAACTCAACCATAGATCCACGCGATATTCGTATACCGCTTGATACTGTTTTACTTGACGAGGCGGGGCAAAAGCTTTATGCAGGTTTATATTTTGATCCCCTGGACCGACAATATTATGGATCATTTTTAAATAACCAAAGATCAAGTAAGGTTTCACCTGTGAAAAGCGATTATGGCACACTTCGCTACGATAGACCGAGCAATGCATATAAACTGGAATCGCTACCTGCAAACGGTGTGGTTTCAACGCTTGACCTGTCAATAAATCGTTGTTTGATAAGGGGTAAGGGTACTCTGGATTTGGGTTTGGATTTGCCTCTTGTGGATTTTAAGGTTGTTGGTAATTATGAATACCTTATGATTCCTGACAGCATAAGTATTAATGTATTGTCTATTTTTGATTTTATGTTTGATGATAAGCTCCTGCAAATGATGTCAGACAGTATTAATAAAGCTGCTAAATCAGGCGCCCTGCTTAGTCAAAGTAACTATTTGTACACTTTGGGTATGCTTTCAGGAACAGATGAGTTGAATCGCGTACAATCAGAATTAAGTCTTTATGGCTCGCCGCGCAGAATACCTGATGTGTATCAAAAAAGTTTTGTATTTAATAAACTGGAAATGAGTTGGGATAAGGAGCGTAGTGCATTTATTTCGCAAGGAGAGTTACGCTTAGCTAATGTTCTAAGAAATCAGGTGAATAAAAGTATTAGTGGTTTAGTTGTGTTCGAGAAGGGCAGGGCAGGGGATGCGGTTACCATTTATATGCAACCAAGCCCATCAGAATGGTATTATTTTCATTATGAGAATGGTATCATGCAAGCGATTTCTTCTTCACAAGAATTTAACAACAGATTATTTGAGTTGAAATTAGAAAAACGCATACTTGAAGATCCTGATTCAGATTATGTTTATGAATTTGTGATAGCCTCTAAAAGAAGCGTTGTTGATTTTATAAGACATTACCAATTGAATTAATTATGAAAGCTGAATTAATTATAAGCACTTTTTTACCTGTAATAGTTGGCTATTTATTAGGATCTATTCCTACAGCTGTTTGGGTTGGAAAGAAGTTTTATGGAAAGGACGTGCGTCTTGAGGGTTCTGGCAATGCCGGCGCAACTAACACTATTCGCGTTTTAGGCCTTACAGCAGGTATTCCGGTTTTGTTGATTGATGTTTTCAAGGGTTTAACAGCTGTTCTACTCATCGAACCTTTAAGCAGATTGGGTGGAGGAATTGAAATTACTCCCTTACTTCAGTTATTGGTTGCTACGGCAGCTGTTTTAGGACATACTTTTCCATTATTTGCAGGCTTTCGCGGAGGTAAAGGAGTAGCAACTTTACTCGGAATAGGTTTTGGATTGTATCCCTGGGCCGCACTTTTAGCCTTAGTTACTTTTGTAATTGTATTGTTGATAAGCAGATATGTTTCCCTTTCAAGTATTTCTGCCGGTCTCGCTTTTCCGTTTTTTGTAGTTTTTCTATTTCCTCCCGATCATATTATTTTTATCATTCTTGCGTTTGCTGTAGCCTTGTTTTTGCCATTAACGCATCGAAAAAATATAAAACGATTGTTGAACGGAACGGAATCAAAATTCGCTTTAAACAAATCCAAGAAAAAAAATTGATAACTTGTTGGTAATTCTTTTTTGATAAGCATTAACAACGCAATCAAATTTCTTATTTTTACACTTTAAAAAACTATCAATAATATGAAATTTATAATTTCCAGCTTAAAGTTATTGAAAAGTATTCAGGCACTTGGGGGCGTAATTGGTTCGAACAACACACTTCCCATTCTTGATGATTTTCTGTTTAGCCTTACTGATGGTGAGTTGCGTATAACAGCTTCTGACCTTGAGACGACAATGATGATTAGTTTGAATCCTGATATGCAGGAGGGTATGGGCGAAGTTACGATTCCTGCCCGATTATTATTAGACATCATGAAAACGTTTCCTGATATCCCTGTGACCATCGACGTTAAGTCCGAAAACCTCATGGTAGAACTTACGGCTGGTGAAGGTCATTATAAATTGTCGGGTCACAAAAGTGATGAGTTTCCTCAAACTCCGGTTCTTGAAGATCCAACAGTAATGGATTTATCTGCCGAAATTTTGGCTAACGGTTTTGAAAAAACGATTTTCGCCACCGGAAATGATGAGCTGCGTCCGGTAATGTCTGGTGTGTTGATAGAACTTTCTGAAGATTACCTCACTTTTGTTGCTACTGATGCTCACAAGCTGGTTCGCTACCGGCGGCTGGATGTAAAAACAGAACAAAATGCGGCTTTTATCCTTCCTAAAAAACCTATCAACCAACTCAAAAACTTGCTTTCCTCGAAAAGTGAGGGAGATGTAACCTTGTCATTTAATCAAAAAAATGCAATGTTTAGCTTTGATAATGTGAAGCTGGTTTGTCGTTTGATTGAAGGAAAATATCCAAATTATGAAGCTGTAATACCGACTACAAATCCTAATAAGCTCAATATAGATCGACTTTCGTTACTTAACTCGATCAGAAGGGTTGCTATTTTCTCGAACAAAGCTACCCATCAGGTGCGTTTCAAGATTACAGGTCAGGAACTTATGCTTTCGGCTGAAGATCTTGATTATTATAATGAAGCCCGTGAACGCCTCACCTGTAGCTATGAAGGAGATGATATGGAAATTGGGTTTAATTCCAGGTTTTTTCAGGAAATGCTAAATAATATGGATACTGACAGTGTGCAGTTAGAAATGTCTGCGCCCAACAGAGCCGGTATTTTACTACCCGTTGAAAATGAAAATAAGGAAGAAGATATATTAATGTTGATCATGCCTGTCATGCTCAATCAATAATTTTCGGTTCTAATTGTGATGCCCCCGGATTTTTTTCGGGGGTTTTTTGTTTTCATGCATGTTTTTTTCTGTTTTTACGAACCAAGCAAGCAATTATTTGTTCTTTGAGAACCATCATAAATAAAAACCATGAAATCACAGACCAAATTAGCGCTAATCTTATTAGTGACGGCGGTATTAGTGTCGTCGTGTAGATCTGTTTCGCAAAGAAATACAGATCAAATTGAAAACAAATCCTATTTGAAGAAATCTTTTGGAAATGGTGTGAATCTCGAATTTTATTTTGAAAAAGGTAAACACCATAATTATCCAAGCTTTGCTGTTTGGATAGAATCATTAAGTGGGGAAATAATCCAGACACTTTTTGTTACTAAATCTGTTGCGACAGGCTCTTATACTTATGGTGATGCCGGAAATGGTCATTGGCTTAAAGTTCCTGGTCCGGCAGTTCGTCCGGCTTCGCTGCCATATTGGCTGCACCGGCGAGAGATAGGTGTTGCTGGCGAGATGCCATCACCTGATCAGCCACTTCCTGATGCCTATACCGGTGCAACGCCAGATGCTTCATTCAATATGGATATTCAAGCCAAAGATGTTCTTCCGGAACGGTTTAAGGTTTTGGTGGAAGTGAATCAGCCCTGGGACTGGAATAACTTCTGGACAAACAATAAGTTTGAGGATGATCCTCAATACCGCACATCTGCGCAACCTGCGCTTGTATATGCTGTTGAAGTCGATCTTAAAAATACGGCAGGTACCTATCATCTTAATCCTATTGGCCATAGCCACTATGCAGGGGCTGATGGAAAGCTTTATACTAATCTACAGACTTTGACCACTGCATTAGCAATATTTGACTCAATAACACTGAAAATCAAGAAGTAATGAAAAAGAGAATTGTTGTTATATTGGGATTGATAGGATTGATTATTCAGCTTAATGCACAAAATGCTTCTGTGAGTGGCCGTGTGATCGACAAGACAAACAATGAGCCCCTTCCATTTGCTAATGTTGTGGTACAAGGAACTACAATAGGTGCCACAACCGACTTTGATGGTGAGTTTACTATCGCAGGATTAAATCCTGGTTTTATAACGATAGAAGCAACCTATGTTGGATATAAAAATGCTGTTTCTGATGAGATCCAACTCACAAATGCTAAAGCAGAATATGTTAATATCTCAATGGAAAATGCTGGGATTGCACTTCAGGAAGTAGAAGTAAAAGCGAATCCTTTTATCAGAACCGAAGAGAGCCCGCTTTCGCTGCAAAAGCTTGGTGTAAGTGAGATTGAAACAAATCCTGGAAGTAATCGTGATATTTCACGTGTAATTCAATCCCTTCCGGGTGTTGGTTCTGGCGTTTCATTCCGTAACGATATTATAATCAGGGGGGGAGGACCAAGCGAGGCGGTTTTTTATCTTGATGGAGTGCAGATACCTACCATAAATCATTTTGCTACTCAGGGCTCATCAGGAGGAGCTGTTGGGATATTGAATGCGGATTTTATCAGTTCGGTCGATTTTTATTCGGGAGCATTTCCTGCAAACAGATCGAATGCGCTCAGCGGTGTTTTTGAGTTTACACAAAAGGAAGGAAATAAGGAAAAAACAAGATTTCGTGGCACTGTAGGTGCTTCAGAGCTGAGCCTTACGCTCGATGGGCCTGCTGGCGAAAAATCTAATTACATTTTTTCTGTTCGCCGGTCTTATCTCCAATTTCTCTTTGATGTGATTGGGTTGCCTTTTTTGCCAACATTTAACGATTATCAGTTTAAATGGAAAACGAGATTTGATAAAAGAAACGAACTCACCATCGTCAGTATTGGCGCTTTGGATCAGTTTCGTTTAAATACCGGCATTGAAAATCCTACAGAGGAACAAGAGTATATCTTATCCTTTCTACCTGTAAATGAACAGTGGTCGTATGCAATTGGTGCTGTTTACAGACATTTTAAACAGCATAGTTTTCAAACATTGGTGGTAAGTCGTAATATGCTTAATAATGTGAGTTACAAATACCCGGAAAATGATGAGAGCAGACCAAGAATATTAGACTATAATTCGCAGGAGATTGAGAATAAAATACGCTTCGAAAATAATATCCGCTGGGGTGATTATAAGTTTGTTTACTCATTAGGAGGAACTTATGCAAAATACTTTAATAGCACCAATCAGCAGATTTTTATTGGAAATGAACTTACTACATTGGACTATGAAACAAATTTGAATGTATTGATGGGAGGTGGTTCTGCTCAGCTCAGTAAGAATTTTTTTAATGACCGTTTATCCCTTTCAGTTGGTTTACGAACAGATTTTAATAATTACAGTTCTTCGATGGGTAACCCTGTTGATCAGTTATCACCAAGATTATCAGCTTCATATGTTTTGTCAGACAAATGGGCTGTAACTGCAAATACTGGACGTTATTATCAATTGCCTGCCTACACTACACTTGGTTTTAGAAATAATGCCGGTGATCTGGTAAACAAGGAAAACGACATACGCTACATTGGCGCAAATCATTTTATTACCGGACTGCAATTTATTCCCCGGGATGATGTGTTTTTCTCTATTGAAGGTTTTTATAAGCAATATAGTCACTATCCATTTTCATTAAACGACTCTATTAGTTTAGCTAATAAAGGGGCTGATTTTGGAATTTTAGGTAACGAAGAAGTTACATCTACCAGTAAAGGGCGAGCTTATGGATTTGAAGTATTGAACAGATCCAAATTGCCGTCCGGGTTAAATTTGATATTTTCTTACACTTTTGTTCGGAGTGAGTTTGAAGATTTTAAACAAGAACTTATTCCTTCCAGTTGGGATTTCAGACACATAATTGTCTTAACTGCCTCTCAAAATCTGAAGAAAAACTGGACGGCTGGAATTAAGTGGCGCTTTGACGGAGGTTTGCCCTATACACCATACGATCTGGAAAAATCGGCATTGGTTTCGGCATGGGATGCGCAGGGGCGACCCTATTTTGATTTCGCTCGCCTTAATCAATTGCGTTTGGATCCTTATCATCAGCTTGATTTGCGCGTTGATAAACGGTATTTCTTTGATCGTTGGTCGTTAATGCTTTACGTTGATATTCAAAATGTTTACAACTTCAAAGCAAAGCTTCAGGATGATATCGTTCGAGAAAAGGATGCTAATGGTAATTTTATCACAATTGATGACGATACGAAATATATACTAAGGGGAATACAAAATACGAGTGGAACAGTTTTACCAACAATTGGAATAATGGTTGAATTTTAGGGTAAACTGGAATTGTTTTGATCGGCATTTGTTCGCCTGAGATTTATGGCAATTCTACCTGGATCAAGTTCAATCAAACTAAATACAACCGTTTCATTTTCATTTATTTGATCAAATAAATCGGTGGTGTTAAAGCGAAAAAACAGTCCGGTTACATGCTCTTTAACGAATCCGTAACCTCTGTCGGGATGTATCTCGATGACTTTACCTTTTTTCATAGTGATATCGCTTGATTCAAACGATTGCGAAGGTAGCGTGATCATATAAAGTGATGCTTAAATGTAGATTAAAGCAATGTTAAAAAAATACTGTTAAAACCAATAAAAGCCTGCTCCAAAGTTGAACAGGCTTTTGTTTTTTATGATACTCAAGAAAAAGGGTTATCTAATGATGTAGAATTTGTTATCAAATTTTAGGACCAGCTTCAACCAGTCGTTTTCCTTCTTCATTATCGGTATATTTCGCGAAATTATCTATAAACATTTTTGCAAGATTTTTAGCCTTTACTTCCCATTCAGCTATATCCTGATAGGTATCGCGTGGATCAAGAATGCCATCATTTACACCTTCAAGTGTGGTAGGAACTTCAAGGTTAAAGAGGGGAATGGTCTTAATAGGGGCACTGTCGATACTGCCATCCAGGATTGCATCAATGATAGCTCTTGTATCTTTGATTGAGATACGCTTTCCGGAGCCATTCCAGCCGGTATTCACCAAATAAGCATGTGCTCCGCTTGCTTCCATTCTTTTCACCAGTTCGATAGCATATTTTGTTGGGTGCAATGCCAGAAAAGCATTGCCAAAACAAGCCGAAAAAGTGGGCTGAGGAGTAGTTACACCGAGTTCTGTTCCTGCAAGTTTAGCTGTGAAACCCGAAAGGAAATGGTATTTGGTTTGATCGCTGGTGAGTTTTGAAACAGGAGGCAATACACCAAAAGCGTCAGCTGTGAGGAAAATTACTTTTTTGGCATGTCCGGCTTTTGAAACAGGCTTTACAATGTTTTCGATATGATAAATTGGATAAGAAACACGTGTGTTTTCAGTTTTCGATTTATCAGCAAAATCAATCGATTTATCTTCCCTGATCACAAGGTTTTCGAGCAAGGCATCGCGTTTGATGGCGTTATAAATATCTGGTTCGTTTTCTTTACTTAGATTGATACATTTGGCATAGCAACCGCCTTCAAAATTGAAAACGCCATCATCGTCCCAACCATGCTCGTCGTCACCGATCAGAGCACGTTTTGGGTCGGCTGATAAGGTGGTTTTTCCTGTTCCGGAGAGCCCGAAAAAGATTGCGACGTCACCTTCTTTGCCAACATTGGCCGAACAATGCATTGCTGCGATTCCTTTGAGCGGCAGGTAATAATTCATCATGGTGAAAATGCCTTTTTTCATTTCGCCGCCATACCACGAACCCCCGATAAGCGCCATGCGTTCTGACAGGTTGAAAACTACAAAGTTTTCGGAGTTCATTCCCATCTCTTTCCAGTCGGGATTTACAGTTTTTGAAGCAGTGAGCACAACAAAATCAGGTTCGAATGTTTCGAGCTCTTCTGCTGAAGGACGGATGAACATGTTTTTAACAAAGTGAGCCTGCCAGGCAACTTCAACGACAAAACGAACATTTAATCGGGTGTCAGTATTTGCGCCAGCGTAGGCATCCATCACATAAATCTTTTTTCCGGTGAGTTGATTTGATGCAACTTTTTTCAATCTCTCCCATTTCGCAGGTTCCAGTGGCCGGTTGTCATTTTTTCCTTGCGTTGACCACCATACAGTATCCTTCGATACATCGTCCATTACGATGTATTTGTCTTTGGGCGACCTGCCGGTAAAAATCCCTGTGTCAACTGAAACTGCACCAGTATCAGTGACTATACCTTTGGCGAATCCTTCAAGATTTGGATCTGTTTCATGCTCGAAAAGGTCTTCGTAACTAATGTTGTAGAATACTTCATTGAAATCGGTAATACCGTATGAAGCCAAATCGGCCTTGATTTTAGCATCATCTTTAACCATCATGTTTTTGTATTTGGGTTATTTTTTAGATAAAATAAGATAAGGTGCAAAGTTAAAAAGAAATGTTAAATATCAATCGTTTGCGCCAAGTTTATAAAGTATAAAAAAAGGTAGCTGAAAAAATCAGCTACCCCTAATAATCAAGGCTTGATCAAAAGTTTATTTTTTCGATTTTTTCTTGTCTTTTTTAGTTTTTGATTCTTTTTTAGCCTTTTTAGCCATCTTTTCTGAAACGGCTGCCTGTGCGGCTGCTAATCGTGCAATTGGCACACGATAAGGCGAGCAGCTAACGTAATCTAAACCAGCATCGTGGCAGAACATTACGGAATTTGGTTCTCCACCATGCTCTCCACAAATTCCTAATTTGATGTTCGGACGGGTTTTACGTCCTTTTTTAACAGCCATCTTAACTAGTTGACCTACACCAGTTTGATCCAATACCTGGAATGGGTCGTATTTTAGAATGCCATTATTAAGGTAAACGTCAAGGAAACGTCCGGCATCATCACGGCTATAGCCAAAGGTCATCTGCGTGAGGTCATTGGTGCCAAATGAGAAGAATTCTGCTGATTGAGCGATTTCGTCAGCAGTTAATGCAGCACGAGGTACTTCAATCATTGTTCCAACAAGGTATTTGATGCTATCTTTGCGTTCCTCAAACACCTTATTAATAGTGTCGCGAACAATTTTTTCCTGCATCTTCATCTCTGCAAGTGTACCTGTAAGAGGAATCATGATCTCAGGCAATGCTACAATTCCGCGAGCTTTAAGGTTGAGCGTAGCTTCGATAATAGCTCTGGCTTGCATCTCAGTGATTTCGGGATAAGTATTTCCTAAACGACAACCACGGTGGCCAAGCATTGGGTTAAATTCAGCCAGATCGTTGATTTTATTTTTAATAGTTTCAACAGGAACTCCCATTACCTTAGCCATTTCTTTCTGACCCTTATCATCATGTGGTACAAACTCATGCAAAGGCGGATCGAGCAAACGAACTGTAACGGGCAGACCATTCATAGCCTCGAAAATTCCTTCAAAGTCTTCACGTTGAATAGGCAGCAATTTTTCTAATGCTTTGCGACGTCCAGCCTCATCAGCGGCAAGGATCATTTCGCGCATGGCAAGAATTTTATCACCGCCAAAGAACATATGTTCCGTGCGGCAAAGTCCAATACCCTGGGCACCAAAATTACGTGCTACTTCAGCATCATGTGGAGTGTCGGCATTAGTTCTGACAAGCAATCTTGATTTTTTATCAGCCAATGCGATTAATTCGCCAAAATAGCCACTTAATTCAGGATCTTTTGTCTCTACACGACCGTCATAAACTTCTCCTGTGCTGCCATTCAATGAAATAAAATCACCTTCTTTAAAGGCTTTTCCACCCATAGTAATGGTTCGGGTTTTATAATCTATTTTTATTCCGCCTGCACCTGAAACACAGCATTTTCCCATTCCGCGGGCAACTACTGCCGCATGAGAAGTCATGCCACCACGAGCAGTAAGAATACCCTCGGCTACATTCATTCCCTTGAGGTCTTCCGGAGAAGTTTCAATACGCACCAGAATTACTTTTTTCCCTGATACAGCCCAGGTTTCTGCTTCATCGGCATGAAAGACAATCTGACCAGTTGCGGCACCAGGAGATGCTGGTAATCCTTTAGCCACTACTGTGGCTTGTTTAAGGGCATTGCCATCAAATACAGGATGAAGTAATTCGTCAAGTTTGTTTGGTTCAACGCGCATGATTGCTTCGTTTTTATTGATAATGCCTTGTTTAAGCATTTCAACAGCAATACGAACCATTGCAGCGCCGGTGCGCTTACCATTACGTGTTTGCAGTATCCACAATTTTCCTTCCTGAATAGTAAATTCAAGATCCTGCATGTCTCTGTAGTGGTCTTCTAATTTTTGCTGAATTTTGTTAAGCTCCTTGTAAATTGCAGGCATAGCTTCTTCAAGCGAAGGATATTTGCTTGCGCGATCCTCTTCAGATACATTTTGGAGTGCAGCCCATCTATGAGAGCCTTCTAGTGTGATTTCTTGTGGTGTACGAATGCCAGCCACTACATCTTCGCCTTGTGCATTGAGCAAATACTCGCCATTGAAAATATCTTCGCCGGTAGCAGCATCGCGTGTAAAAGCAACACCGGTGCCTGAACTATTTCCCATGTTTCCGAAAACCATGGCTTGCACATTCACGGCTGTTCCCCATTCAGCAGGGATGTTATTCAGTTTGCGATAGACAATTGCACGCTCGTTCATCCAGCTATTGAAAACGGCCATTACAGATCCCCAAAGTTGTTCCCATGGATCATCCGGGAAATCTTTTCCAGTAGATTTCTTTACGGCTTCTTTAAAGCGGCGCACCATTTCTTTGAGGTCGTCAGTAGTAAGTTGCGTGTCCAGTTCTACACTTTTTTCTTCTTTGATCTGGTCAATAATTACTTCAAATGGGTCATGGTCTTCTTTTGATTCTGGTTTCATTCCCATTACCACATCGCCATACATCTGAACAAAACGACGGTACGAATCCCATGCAAAACGTTCGTTTCCGGTTTTACGGGCAATGCCTTCAACGGCTGCATCATTCAATCCAAGATTGAGCACTGTATCCATCATTCCGGGCATTGAAGCACGGGCTCCTGAACGCACTGACAAAAGACAAGGGTTTTCACGATCGCCGAATTTGGTACCCATAATTTTTTCAACTTTTTTAACCGCAGCTTCAACTTCTTTGCGGATAAGTTCTACTGTTGAATCGTGTCCTTTTTCGTAATAAAGGGTACATACATCAGTAGTAATTGTGAAACCGGGAGGTACCGGTACACCAATAAGATTCATTTCGGCAAGGTTGGCACCTTTACCACCCAGCAGGGATTTCATTGAGGAATTACCATCGGCTTTGCGATCACCGAAGGAATAAACATACTTGGTTTTTGCCATGTTTAATAGATTTTATTAATAATAACTGATATAAATTTCTGTACGTGTGTTATTTACGTGGATTGCGTTTTTTTCGTCAGCACAAAAATACGGATTTTATAGCTTATTACTTTCAGTAACGCTATTTTAAATCCCTTTTTTAGCGCAATCGTTTGAATTTCAGTAAATGAATAATTTAAAAGCTTTCTAAATTGGTTTTGGCTGATTTAAAATCGGCACATGGCTTGAAGAATCGAAAAAAAAAGCTGAATTTCGTAGCTTCAATTAAATTGGAATCGCTTATGAAACATATTATTGGTATTCGCCATGAGGATAAATATGTGATGGAAAGAAGGGTGGCCCTTATTCCAAATCATATCAGTCAATTAGTTAAAGAAAATATTGGTTTTGAAGTTCAAAAATCAGCTAAAAGAATTTTTAGAGATGATGAATTTGAACAAGCCGGTGTGCGCCTTATTGACAAAATTGAGCAGGCTGATGTGATTTTTGGTGTTAAGGAAATGCCTGCCGATTTTTTTGAGGAGGGCAAAACCTATGTTTTCTTTTCACATGTCATCAAAGGCCAATCCTATAATATGCCTATGCTTAAAGCCTTGATGGCAAAGAAATGTCAACTTATAGATTATGAGAAGATTACAAATGAGGATGGTAAGCGGTTGATATTTTTTGGTCGTTTTGCAGGGCTAGCAGGAATGATTAATTCGTTATGGTCATTAGGTCAGCGGCTAAGTGTAAAAGGAATTAAAACGCCTTTTGCACAATTAAAACAATCTCATTTGTATAACTCCCTGCACGAGGCAATGAATGCTGTTTCTGAAGTTGGACTGCAAATTGCCAAAGTTGGTCTCCCGGATGAAGTAGGACCTGTAGTAATTGGGTTTACAGGTTATGGAAATGTTTCGAAAGGTGCTCAGGAAATTGCTGATTTATTACCTTCGATAGCAATTACTCCCGCACAATTATTGACGATTGATTTTGAAAATGCTCCAAAAACTCTAATTTATAAGGTGATTTTCAAGGAAAAACATATTTCAGAGCCAATCGATTCATCACAACATTTTGAACTTTCGCACTATTACAAACATCCTGAGGCTTACAAAAATAGTTTTGAAAAGTATATGCCAAAGCTGAGTGTTTTAATGAATTGTATGTATTGGGACGATAGGTATCCCAGAATTGTAACAAAGGATTTTCTTGAAAAACTTTTTGCTTCAGATGAGCCTAAGCTACAAGTAATAGGTGATGTAACTTGCGATCCTGATGGATCAATTGAATGCACGCACAAGGGAACAGAAATTGAAGATCCTGTTTTTGTGTATAACCCAATAAGACGCAACTATAAAATGGGTTTTGAAGGTGACGGAATACTCGTTATGGCGGTAGATATTCTGCCAAGCGAACTGCCTCGAGAATCTTCGGAGGCTTTTAGTAATGCGCTTTTCCCTTTTGTAAAGGCAGTTGCTGAAACGGATTTTAATGCAGAATTTGATACCCTTACTTTACCTGCACCCCTCAAAAGGGCTATGATAGTTCATCAGGGAGCTTTAACGCCTGATTATAGGTATATTAAGGAATATTTGGATTAGTTCTGTTAGCAGCTTATCGAGCTACGACAACAAAATATTCAATATTAAAGAACATGAAAAAGTATAAGCAAAGTAATTTTTAGCTTTCCAATAGGAATAGTTATTTGCTTGTGCAATTCCATCTGACCTCAAAAAAATAAAATTACACAGATGAAACAAATTTTGGTTTTAGGAGCTGGGTTATCGGCTACTATTTTGATTGATTATCTGCTAAAGCAAGCTGAGATTTATGATTGGTTTATTGTGCTTGCAGATATTGACGAAAAGCTTGCGCAAAAGAAGATTAAGGATCATCCACGAGGCATGGCTCAGGCATTTGATGTTGCTGATTCAAGTGCTCTTGATAATTTACTTAATAAGAAAGATGTTGTTGTTTCGCTGCTTCCGGCGCGTTTTCACGATTCAATTGCAGCTGCATGTCTTGAGAAAGGAATTCACATGGCTACAGCATCATATGTGTCGCCTGCCATCAAGTTGATGGAGGATGAAATCAAGGCGAAAAATCTTACGTTTTTGAATGAACTGGGGGTTGACCCGGGTATTGACCATATGTCGGCAATGCGCGTGATCGATAAAATCAGACAAAAGGGTGGACAATTGGCATCGTTTTATTCTTTCACTGGTGGTTTGATTGCACCTGAGTCGGATAACAATCCGTGGCACTATAAATTTACCTGGAATCCAAGAAATGTTGTTGTCGCTGGCCAGGGAGTTTCGCAATTTATTAAAAATGGAAAGTATAAATATATTCCTTATCATCAGCTATTTAACAGAATTTTAGAACGAGAGGTTCTGGAATATGGTAAGTTTGAAATATACCCTAACCGGGATTCACTGAAGTATCGAAAAATTTATCAGCTGGATAATATTCCAACGATTTTTAGAGGTACGATGCGTCGTCCGGGTTATGCAGCGGCCTGGAATGTGTTTGTTCAATTGGGTTGTACTGATGACACTTATATTATTGAAGAGTCAGAAAGCATGACATACCGTGAGTTTATCAATACATTTTTAAGGTACGATCCCGGCAAACCTGTTGAGGAGAAAATTGTCGATTATTTGAATTTGGATTCCGGCGGTGAAGTGATGCAAAAATTGAAATGGCTCGGCATTTTCGATAATAGGAAAATAGAACTTAAAAATGCTTCGCCTGCTCAAATTTTACAAAAATTACTCACCGAAAAATGGGCGCTGGATCCTGGCGATAAGGATATGATTGTGATGCAACATGAGTTTGAGTATGAGTTAGATGATACCATGTATCAAATCACTTCTTCAATGGTTTATATAGGGAAAAGTACTACTGAAACTGCTATGGCAATAACTGTAGGAACGCCTTTGGCCATTGCTGTAAAATTGCTTCTTACAGGACAGATTCAACAGCAAGGTGTTATTATTCCTACAAAACCTGAACTTTATAATCCAATACTTAATGAGTTGGAATCCTATGGAATGAAATTCGTTGAGAAAGAATTGATTGTATAATTCTTGTGATTGTAGGGGAAAATTTTAAATCAATGTAATTGTTCGGGATACAATTACAGACAGCAAGCCTACTTGATACGAAACGTATTCTTGTCTGGTATAAATGTATAATTAAACTGGTTTGTTGAAACTTCAACCTTTGATATGTCAGCAGAAGTTATCAGGCAGTTTTCAATCTCACTGATTTTTATTAATTCTCCGGTTTTTACACTGATTTCTTTTAATGTAGTTATATATTTATCACCTGATTTACATAGGATTAATACGGTCAAATCTCGTATTTTTTTGCTTCCAACATTATATAAAACCAAATTGTTTGTTTCGGTTTTGTGATATTGGAAACTCAATTCTATGGGACACCTTTTAGATTTGCTTAATGGATTCCAGGACATTTTGTAATTTATAGGTTGGAAATAGTAGGGTCTTTATTTAGAGCAAAGGTAGGTCTAAACACATACCAAAATGTTAATTATGGATTCTTTAACAAATCAATAATATTACTAATTTTCAATTTAGTCGCCTCAAAAACCTATTTTTGCTGAAAATTTTACGAGATGGGATGGGTTTTAACAGTCATTTTTATTCTAATTCTAATAGGATACTTTTACAATCGTAACGACACTTCTAATAAGCAAAAAAGACGTGGATCAAGCGGTTATGCCAAATGGGTTGGTGGAGGACTGGGTTGGGCTTTTGGTGGTCCGATTGGAGGGATTTTAGGTTTTGCCTTCGGAAAGATGTTCGAAGACATGCAATCTGGGGCTTATTCCCAAGAAGGGCTTACACAGCAGGGAGATTTTAAGATTAGTTTATTGGTGATTTCGGCGGCTGTTATGAAAGCGGATGGAAGCGTTCGTAAATCAGAGCTGGATTATGTTAGACGTTTTTTTGTTGCCAATTTCGGGCAAGCATCTGCTGATCAATCCATTTTGATGCTACGCGAAATAATTAAACAGGACATAAACCTTCAGGAGGTAAGCAGGCAGATTGGCCAATTTATGGATTACCCCTCCCGCCTACAGCTTTTGCATTATTTATTTGGAATTGCTCAAGCCGATGGTCAGTTGCCTTTAAATGAGGTGAATACAATCAGTGCAATTGCTGGTTATATGGGGATTAGCGCATCAGATTTTGATGCCATTAAAGCCATGTTTGTGAAAGAAACCAATAGTGCTTATAAAATACTGGAGGTTCAGCCTGAAGCCACAGATGCTGAAGTGAAAAAAGCTTACCGCGAAATGGCGCTGAAATTTCACCCGGATAAAGTAAGTCATTTGGGAGATGAGGTGAGGAAAGCAGCTGAATCAAAATTTAAGGAGGTAACAGCAGCTTACGAAAAGATTAAAAAAGAACGCAACTTAAACTAAGCTATTGGTAGAAACGCCAATTGACACCGAAATAGAATCGGGCATCGCGCATGGGGTAATGAGGTGTTGTAAAATAGCGATAATCACCGGTTAAGCCAAGCATATTAGCATATTGTAAATAGATATTTGCCCTTTTAACCTTTAATGCCAGATAGACGTCCAGGAAAGGAAAGTTGCCTACTTTTTCGTCAAATTGCATATGAAATCTTCTCAAAGCAGGCATATAAGCATCTGCATAATACGCACTAAACCACCTGATATTAAAGCCAGGCTGCATAACAGCAGCATTTTTGAATAAGGATTGAGAGAAACCAAACTTTAGATTCGCGGCAAGTTCTGGTAAATGCAAAGCACTGTCGATATCGGCTTTTTGATAGGAAACAAAACCCTGAACATTGAACTTGCCCTTTTGAAAATCAAAAGTTGTTTTTATCGTTCTGATGTTTAAGGTGCCGCCAATTTGTTCCGGGAAAGCATTCTCATTGATAAACATATATTTATCTATGCTTGTTTGATTTACTGAAAATGCTAAAAACCAAATTTTATAGGTTCCCTCTAGTTCAAAAGAGTTTTGTTTCTCAAAACTATTCTCCCATCTGAAATGGTTGGACAAGAAATTGTTGTAAAACCAGGAAGGGGATTGTGAGCTGATGTTTAACCTAAAACTTACTTCACCAAAATCTTTCATTTTACTCTTGAAACTTTGAGATGCCATTGAATTAAAAACAAAATCACCTGCCTGATGACCACCAATTAACATATTCAAGTGAGCTGAAAGTTTTGTTTTTTCTTTAAGATTTAAATTAAACCCACCGAGAATTCCTAATTGGTCATAGTTATAACGGTTCACAAATAACAGGCTGTCATTTGTTCCTTGAAAAAGTTTGTAAGCTGCATGTTCAGCGCCAAAATAGAAAAACAAAAGGGGAATTTTATTAGGTTTCCTGTAGCTTAAACTATTCCAAACCAGCCGATTCTTAATCATTTGAGTCGAAAGTGAGTCGTTGGTTACTAATGAATCAAGTAGAGATGAGAAAGGCTGATAAAATTCATTAAGTGGATTTGGATCTGAATAAAGTTGCTGATTACGCTGGTAAACTAAAGTGTGTTTTATCCTTCCTGTCTGGATACGATTGCGCGTTTTTGTGATCGAATCAGAAGATTTTCTCTCTGGGGCAGAAAGGATGAAATACTGTTCAAAGCCAAATCCTGAAGATTTGATTGTATTATTGGCTTGTTGCAACCAAACATCGATTACCCTGCGATCAGTTTCAATATTGCCAGTGAAGATGCTGTCGGTTGTTATCCCACCATTTTCCTGCTGCTCCAATTTGTTTCTAAAATAGAAAGCGCCTATGCCATAACGTTCATTTTTTGTGCGATAACTTCCTGAAAACACTACGGAGCTATTATTTGTTTTGCTATTCAGGTATGGACCCGGAGAATTTATCAGATTATAATCCATCCCAATTACAAGTCTGGGAGAAAACTCTCGTGTAAAATTTACTTTGATTTGTTGTTCTTTCTTGCTACCCATTGTGTAACGAATTTCGGAGTAGGGTAGTAGAGGTAAAAAGAATCGAACGTCCTTATCATTTTTTATAAATCTTTCGTCAGCTGAGATTTGCATGTCAAATCCTAAAGGTATTGAAGCAAAGGGATTTAAGATGGATTGGTGGGCTAATCCAGCATTGTTGAGCGTTGAAAAGGATTGAGAGAATTCATCCAGGGGATCGAAATATGTGGCATAAAACAGACTCGTATCCGTAAAATGCGTCCTATGCAAGGCGAGGCTATCAAAGCTGCTATTAAAATACAGAACTCTTGTTGAGTCAACTTTTTGCATATTTAAAGCATCCTCTTGAGCATATGCAGCAACTCCAAACATCAGAAAAATACCCATGAGAATGAAAGAAGCAAATAGTGTTCTGAACAACATACCAGCAGTTAGATTATTTGCGTGTAAAATTACACAATTACATCCGACTTTTGGAGAATAATTGCTATCGGGAAGGGTAGGGGAATAAATCAAAAATCCCCACTACAAAACCAAGTAGCGGGGATAATGATAAGGGGCGGCGACGACCTACTTTCCCACCTTTTACGGCAGTATCATCGGCGCTGGCAG
>CAZQFH010000017.1:0-73900 GCA_964592595.1 uncultured Lentimicrobiaceae bacterium
TTTTTTTAATTATTTATGCTAATTTTTAGTTTATTAGTAAGTGCGAAACTTTAGAAAATAAATTTAATCAGCTTGAGATAAGTTAATAAATCGTATTTTTTTTTAGCCATTTGATAAGCATTAAGTTTATAAATTTAGGGTGATACAAGGTATTGACTAGTGAAATGAAAAAATAGTAAGTTTGTAAAATGCAAAAAAGCAATTAAATGAAACATAAGATATATATAGACACGTCCGTTTTTGGTGGAGTATTTGACGAGGAATTCTCTGAACATACTATGCCTCTTTTTGATCGCATCAGGTCAGGTGAATTTATAGTATTGTTTTCAACAGTAACGCAAGATGAACTTGAAAGTGCACCCGAAAAAGTAAAAGAGCTTGTAAAAGGTCTTAGTGCTAACTTAACTGAGTTTATTGAAATTAGTACGGAAGCTGTTGATTTAGCAACTGAATACATAACTGAAAAGGTAGTTGGTCCAACAAGTTTTGCAGACTGTTTACATATTGCTTTAGCTACCATTAATAGAGCTGACTTTTTAGTGAGCTGGAATTTTAAACACATTGTAAATCTTGAAAGGATAAGAGGTTATAATTCAATAAACATTAAAAACGGATATAAGCAATTAGAAATACGTTCACCAAGAGAATTTGAAAAATATGAAGACGACTAAAAAAGTATTTGATGCCGTTGGTTTTATGCGTCAGCAAAGAGAAAAATTAAGTGAGAAGTTATCAAAAATGACAAAAGAGGAGATTATTGAATACTTCAGGAAGCGAAAAAATCAAACAACTATTAAGCCGAGCGCTTAAGTGTTACAATTTCTTATCCCTACTTTTGCAGCATGATAATCATCGACAATACCATTGTTAGCCAGGATTTTTTAGCAGCCAAATTCATTTGTGATTTGCCGCGATGCAAAGGCGAATGTTGTGTGGCTGGTGATGCCGGTGCACCACTCGAAGAGGCCGAAATTAGTTTACTCGAAGATAACCTGGATGAGATAAAACCCTTTATGCGCCCCGAAGGAACACAGGTAGTGGAGCAGGACGGTGTTTTTGATTACGACGAAATGGGACAATATGTTACGCCTTTGGTAAACGGGGAAGAATGTGCTTTTGTGGATTTCCATGAAAATGGAACAGCTTTTTGCGCCATCGAAAAGGCTTGGAATGCGGGAAAAAGTAGTTTTCGCAAGCCGGTTAGTTGTCACCTTTATCCTGTGAGACTGGTCGAAAAGGATGGCTTTATTCATGTTAATTATCATCAGTGGAGCATTTGTGTTCCCGCTAAGCGAAAAGGTGAAAAAGCAGGACTGCCTTTATATAAATTTTTGAAGGATGCCCTGGTTCGTCGCTTTGGAGAAGACTGGTACAACCGGCTCGAAAAGGAAGCCACAGCAAAAGGTTATTGATCCGTTAACAGCTCAAAATCAACCGGTCACAATTTATTTCTTGACTTTTTTCAATATTGGTTTACTTTTGTACAATATTTAACTAAAAAATTAGTTATAAAACTATCAACTTAGTTACGATGAAAGAACTTACCAAGGCAGAAGAACAGATCATGCATGAATTGTGGAGGCTCGAAAAAGCTTTTGTCAATGATATTCTGGAACAGCTTCCCGAACCTAAACCTGCTTACAATACGGTTTCGACAATAGTAAGGATACTTGAACGCAAGGGGTTTGTCGGGCATGAAGCTTTTGGTAAAAGTCATCAGTATTTTCCGGTGATTACTAAAAAAGAGTATTCACAACATTTGGTAAAAAATTTAGCTGGAAATTATTTCAGTAATTCTGTGAAGCAAATGTTTTCGTTTTTCTCCAAGGAAAAAAAGCTTAGTCTTTCAGAGTTGGAGGAGTTGAAGCGCATGATTGAAAAGGAGATAGAACAAAAATCTACAAATCAATAAACATGGAAACCCTGCTCTATTGGAATTTTCGTGCAGCAATTTACCTGTTGATTTTTACGGTAGCTTATCTGCTGATTTTGCGGCGAAACGCCAGTGTGGGTTTCAATCGGTTTTATATACTTTTGAGTAGCTTTTTGGCAATGATTTTACCCATTTTACCTTTGGATGTTTATGACTTTAGTCTTACTAATTTATTGCCAGCCGTTATGTTGCCAGAGGTATTAATCAATCCTTTAACTGAGTCAGAAAAAGTAGTTGTTGAGCAAAGCGGCATTAGTTTTAGCATATTTAATGTATTCGCTCTGATCTGTTTAGGGTTTTTATTGCAGTATGTTTTTAAACTCCTGCTGATAGGTTCTCTGATTATTCGTGTCAAAGCTGAATCAAATCATGGCATGAAAATCGTCAGGTTGGATAGTGATAAAATACCTTTCTCATTTTTCAATTGGTTTTTTGTGTCGTACGATTTGCTCAGCGATCAGCGTTTTTATGCAGTGCTGGCGCATGAAAAAGCTCATGCCGATCGGCTTCATTCGCTTGATATTATTTATTTTGAGTTATTACAGGCTGTTTTTTGGTATCATCCGGCCTGGTATTTTTTACGTAGCGAACTGAAAACCATGCACGAATTTGAAGCAGATCAGCTGGCAATAAAAAAAATAAACAGATCAATTTACCAAAGAACTTTGTTGGAGCTAACCACCTATGGCGGCATGCTTTGGCTTACAAATCCGTTTAACGTATCACTTATTAAAAAACGTATGCTTATGATGAATCAAATCAAGGGAACCAAGCCTGCCCATAAATGGCTTAAATTTGCTTTACTCCTGCCTTTTTTTGTTGCAGCAGTTTTTATTCAATCCTGCAATTTTGCAACAGACACAATGGAAGAAGTAAAACTGGAAGATGATCAAACACCTGCTTTTAAGCAAGAACAAGCAATTGGCGAAGAAGTGTTTACTGTAGTTGAAGTGATGCCCGAATTCCCTGGTGGAGCCACTGCCATGATGAATTTTATTGCTAGCAACATCAGTTATCCCGAGCAGGCTCGTCGCGATACCATACAAGGTAAGGTGTATATAAATTTCGTTATTGAAAAAGATGGCGCAGTATCTAATGTAAAAATTCTCAGAGGTATTGGAGGTGGCTGCGACGAAGAAGCCAAACGGGTAGTGGCATTAATGCCTAAATGGACACCTGGCTATCAAAGAGGCCAAGCCGTTCGCGTATCTTTTAATTTGCCTGTTAGATTTAAACTGAACTAATTTTTTTCCATTATATAACTAAAAAATTAGTTTGAAATGCTGACTGCTTTAAGCTTTCAGGCAGTTATACAAAAACGAAACAGGCGCCTGCGGGGAGCAGTGCGCCTGTGTCAATAGGAGAAAATTGAAATGTATAACCAAAACCGACATTTAAACATGTATAGATTTGAATTGTTCGATGTGTGACTGAAAAAATGCTCACTTTTTATGAAAAATTGTTCAAACAGTTGAAAAACAGTAGTATAAAACAAAAGAAACAGGCGTCTGCGGGGAGCAGTACGCCTGTGTCAATAGGAGAAAATTGAAATGTATAACCAAAACCGTAATATAAACAGTGAACAGTTTTATTTGTTCAAGGGTTCGAGTAAAATATCAACATTTACTTCAATTTTTTCTGCAATATTGGTAATTACAGCCTGTGGGATTTTAATATCATAATCGGCCACAGCTACATAAAATGTTGATTTACCGTGTATTTTATCATCTTTTACTTCAAAAGTTCCTTGTTCCGAAATTTTTTGAGTCATGCCATGAATTGTTAAGTCGCCTTCGATTTTAGCTTGATAAGTACCGGATTTCTGAAAATCAATTTCATTCAAATTCGTCACTGTACCCGTGAAGGTTGCATTAGGAAATTTATGACTTTCCACATAATTTTCGTTAAAGTGTTCTTGCATCAGAGCTTTTTCAAACTGAAAGGATTTCATCAGAACACGAAAAATGAAATCCCCATTTGATATATCCAGTGCGCTGTTAACCTGATTATTAAAAGCTTCAATTTTTTCTGCCGGAGCAGTTGAATAAAAGTGAATCTTACCATTTTTTGTGATGTATTTTTGAGCCTGTATTTGAAGATTAATAGCCATTGCAGCAATGATGATTAAAGCAATTTGTTTTTTCATTTTCATTTTTTTTTGATTGATTAATAAATGATACTGCCATGTTCAAGAACCACATCAGTTTGATTGTATCCGGTACAAAAACCTTTTAAAGTTATATTTTGCCCTGTAGTTATTTCAGATAGCTGTTCATTTTGGAGCATACTCACGCGCACGCCTTCGTTTCCAAACATACCTTCGGAAAAGATAAAATAGAATATAATTTGATTATCAACATATTCTATTTGATCAAGTGTACCGGATAATTGTATCATTTTGCCCACAAAATTTTGATTTGCCTCTGTTTCGTTATTCCTAAATGTTTCAAAGCATGCTTTGGTGCTTATGCTGTGCTCGGGTTCGAGTTGGGCATAATCGGGATGTGCTTTGTTGTAAACAAATACATAAACGTAGCTGGCAGCTGCAATTCCAATTACAGCAAGAACAGCCAGTATTTTCATCCATTTTTTCATTTTGAGGTAATTTTTTGGATTAGTTGCAGCAAAGATAGTCCTGACTATAAACTCTTGAAATTCATTATAGTTCAACAGGAAAAATTACCAACTAAACAGGAATTATTGTCCGCTGAGCCAATCTCTGAAATGCGGTGAACGGTCGGTGCTGCTGATTGTTTCGATCGGGCATTGAGGTTTTAAAATCACTTTTATTCGTGATTTGCTGTAGGTGTGTAACTTTTCAATGGCTTCAAAACTGATGATCGTCGCGCGATTAATTCTAAAAAACTGTTGTTTATCGAGCTGCTGTTCCAGTTGGTCAAGGCTAAGATCTAACGGAAATCTGCTGCCATCGCCAAGCATGGCAAAAACAATTTTATCTTCAATATAAAAATAGGCTACCTCTTCGGTCTTAAAAGTTTTTATCTGGCTGCCCAGCTTAACCATGAAGCGTTTAATATTTTTTGGACTTTTAAGTGTTTCGAGACTGGTTATTAATTGATTAAAATCAGGAATATCAAATGATTTGCGTTGATTTTTAAATTTTTGAACAGCTTTTTCAAGTGCTTCTTTTTTAATCGGTTTTAGCAGGTAATCCAGGCTGTTTACCTCAAAAGCTTTGATGGCAAACTCATCGTAAGCGGTCATAAAAATTACCGGACAGTTCACTTTCACCTGTTTGAAAATCTCGAAACTGTTTCCATCTGCAAGTTGTATATCCAGCAAAATCAGATCAGGCATGGGATTGCTTTTCAGGTAATTAACACTGGAACTGATATTATCGCAGGTATCAAGCCAAGTGGTTTCGGGTGCTATTTCCAAGAAAAGCCTTTTTTGCCGATTGGCAGTGGCTTGTTCGTCTTCAATTTGTAAAACGGTAAATGTTTTCATTTAGGAATCAAAGGTAAATAAACGCAGAAATGAGTGTTGTTTTTTATTACCCGAATTTGTTTTCCTGCAAAATTCAGGTAACGTTCTTTAATGTTTTTAATACCTAATCCGGTTGATTTTTCATTGTTTTGTTTGGGTTGAAGTTGATTGCAAAAAACAAGATCGTTTGCTTCTTGCGACAGCTTGATTTGAAGTGGACTTGATCGGCTTGCCTGATTATGTTTTAAAGCATTTTCGGCCAGCATCTGCAGGCTCATAGGCGGAATCATCGTATCCATAGTTTTTTCTTCAAGGATTATTTTCATAGTAAGGCCATTGCCATAACGTTTTTTTTGAAGTGCAAGGTAATTTTCGAGAAGCAGTAATTCTTCTGCGAGACGGATCAATTCGGTATCTCTGAATTGTAGAATTTGTCTGAAATAATCGCTGAGTTGTTCGGTGTATTCGACTGCTTCAGAGCTGTTTTCTTCTATCAAAGCCATCAATGTGCTAAAGCTGTTGAAAAGGAAATGTGGATTTACCTGATTGCGCAGGTTGCGGTATTCAAATTCAGCACGTTCGCGTTTTAACTGTTGTTCTTTGCGTATTTTTTTTATCCTATAACGCATTATCATAATGACACTTATGAGCAACAAGAGCAAAGCCGGAATCCAGACATACCAACGTTTCCAAATAGGCTGTAAAATTTTTATGTGTTGTTTGATTACTGATTGTCCCAAATAGGCAGGGAGATTTTTTAGTTTGATTTGGAGTGTATATCCTCCTGGTTCCAGTGCATTGAAATGAATTTGACGTTCGCGCGTCAATCGAAAACCTTGGTCGTATCCCTGAAGTTGATATTCGAACTGTAAAAGTTCTGGTTGTGGATACCAAAGGGCTGTATAGCTGGCACTGATTTGATTTTGTCGCGCCGCGAGTTTCAACAAAGGGTTGATCGTCAAGCTTTCACCAAAACTTTGAAGTTCTTCCAAAAAAAGCGTGGCTTTTCGATTGCCAAGTTGGTTGATGTTAGTCAGGATTTGAATTCCATGGGGTGTCCCGATAAAATAATCACCTTGCTTATTCTGTCCAATCGCGTTAAGGTTAGCCTGGTAAGCGCCAAGTCCGTAGGCGCGTGAAAGTGGATATACTTCCTGGCTTGCAGAATGGATCAGGTCTATCCCACCAGCAGTAACAGCAATCAAAAATTGGTTTCCAGCATTTTTAAGTGCGGTTACTGTCATCGAACTTAATCCGTTTTCGGTTGTCAGATGGCTTAGTTTTCCTTTGTAAAAGCGATAAAGGCCATTATCAGAAGCAGAAAACCAAATACTTCCGTCATTTGCTTCAGCAATTGAATAAATGGAATTTACTGCCAGGGTATCCGGAAAAGCACGTTTAAAACGGCCTTTTTCGTAATATAGCAGGCCTTTTCCATCTGTTCCAAGCCAAATGCGCTTTTTGGAGTCTTTAAAGAGATGATATACATAATTGGCGCCTGGTTCGTTTTTTTGATCAAATGATTCAAATTTGATTGCACTCTGCGCATTTGAAAGGATGGCTTTGGCAACCCCGCCCAAACTGGCAATCCACAGGGTATCACCCAAACTTTCGAGTGAGAGAATATTGTTGTTAATCAGGCCATTGCGTTCAGTAAATTGTCTAATAACTTTGTTGTTTGGATTGTAGCAAAGCAAACCCTGGTCGAATGTTCCTATCCAGATGCACTGATCTTCGGTTTGATGCAAACTGGTGATAAAAATATTTTCGAAAGCTGTTCCTTTCAGAGGATCATGAAATTCTTCATTCGATCTCATTTCGATAAGATGAAGACCTTCTGCACTCGCAATCCAAAGCGTATTATCATGATCCATTAAAACCGCCTGTATATCGTTAAAACCTGATATAAAGCGAATTAATTGTCCAGCTGTCCAACCTATTGCTTTTTCGGTTGCGATCCATAATCCGCCATTTTTGGAAGGAATAAGGCTATGAATATTGCCGGGAAGAATATTTTCGGGAAAAGTGAATGTTTGAATTTGTGGATCTGTAAGGTCATAAGAGATCAGTTGTTCATTATTTTGGCTCATCCAAAGTTTATCTTCGGCAATCGCAAGCCTGTGGATCCTTTTAGCTGTTGAATGGTTGTGGGTAAATTGAGTAGTTTCAGGATTAAAATGACCAAATTCACCTGGCTGAAAACCCAGCCACAAACCGTTTTCCGGATCTGCGACCATAGCTGTTACGATAAAATCGGGCAGATCAGTAAATTGTTGAATAATAAATTCGTTTGCATTTTTGTTAATACCATAAATACCTGCATCGGTGGCTGCCCAAAGTGTTCGATTAGTATAAACAAGCTTGTAGATGTATGGGTTTAATTCATAATTAGCTGGTATAAAATGGATTAATTGCTTTTCTTTTGAAAGCAGATTTATACCTGCTCCATAGCTTCCGATCCAGATAGTGGAATCTTGGTTCTGGATTAGCGAAGAAATCGGTGCTGCAAGCTTTAAGAGGTGTTCAAAGGCTGTTGTGTTTGTCCTGAAAAGTAAATTTCCTTCCTTTAATCCGATATAGAAGCCTTTTTCTGTGAAAAGCATGGAGTTGACGCTTGCATTTTTTAAGCTGTCGGGCAAGGCAATCAAACGGTAGTTGATACCATCGAATTGAAAAATGCCACCAGCTGTTCCTATGTGAAGTAATCCATTTTGATCTTCGGCCACGCAAATAATGGGTTTGTTATCCATAGATTGGCCGGGAATAAAGGATTTGATATACAAGGATTCGGCTTGAAGTGTGACAAACTTCAGGATAAAAATGCAGCAGAAAAAAACCAGTCTTTTTACCAGCGACATCTGTTTATTTTTTGGTGTTCACGTGTAGTTCTGCTTCGATAATTACCCGTATCAGAGGCGCAATTTTTTTAGAAACTACTTTCGGGATGCGAATTTTATGGTCGTCCAATGCCACTTCAAACGAGGTCGATACATTCACTTGATTATCAATGTAATGAAGCGTAACATCAATGATTCGTTCCTGCTCAATGCCGTGGATGTTTAGTGTTCCTTTAGCCCTTATTTGTTGCATTGTCCCTGACTTCCATTGCAATGGTTCTATTATTCTTGCCTGAAAGATTGATCTTGGAAACTTTTTTGATTCCATATAGTTTTCGTGGAAGTGTTCTTGCTGAAGCGGGCTGTTAAATCCTTGAAAAGTGCGATTTTCGATTATAAAAAGCACTGCATTATTGGTGGTATCCAGGGCACCCCTTAAGCTGGACGATCCTGCTTTGATCAGTTCGAGTGGTGCATCAGAAACAAAATCAACCCTGCCGTTTTCGGTTGTGAAAACTATATTTTGCTGTCCGATGGCGTTACATTGAATCAAAACAAAGAAAACAAGAAGCAGGTATCTCATTCTACCTGGGTTTTTAAATTTATTGCTATCATCACCGGATTATGATCGCTCATATCGAAGTTTAGGTCGATAGTTTCAATATTTTTTAGGCTGATATTGGGCGAAAGAATAAAATAGTCGATGGTAGTTGTTCCGGTAATACCTTTTTGATAAGCCTCATGAAGTTGTCTGTTGGATGGCGCTTTTGGATCAAAAGCAAATTTCCAGTTTTCTGGTAAAAAGTGATCAGGAAAATGAACAGGTGCAGCAGTAAAACGATCTCCTGTTGAGTAGTTTATGTTTTGTAAATCGGGAGGATTCATATTCCAATCACCGCCGGCTATCACGAAATTTCCCAGCTGATATTCAAGCAACATCTGATCGCGAATAGTCTGCAGCTCCTGTTGCATTTTGGCTGGATCATCAATAAAGGCGGAATTGTGCGTATTAAAGACCACCAATTCGTTTCCCAGGCTGGTAGCAAACCTGCTTTTAATAAAACAACGATCGAGCAAGAACATCCGATCAGGCCAACCGGCAATCTGAGGATAGGCAAAACGGATATTTTCAAATGATTTATGTGCTGTAAAAGTTAGCATTCCGGCTTCAACTTTTCCCATGGGATTATAAACCGGAACAGGAACAAAAGGTATTTTATAGTTCACAGCGCGTATCATTTCATGGTAGGGGAGCAATGGCGCCAGTTGTTGCGACTGATCTTTGAAGTAAGTTCTTTTTGCCTTAAAATCAACCTCTTGTAATAGGAGAAAATCAACATCTGAATTTTGGGCGATCCAGCGTGAGATCTGATGCATCCATTCCTGACTTTGTTCTTTGGTGGCCCTTACCTTGTTGCCTCCATCGTAAAAGAAATCCATTTCCTTTCCAAGACCTCCGTAGCCTATATTCCAGCTAATCAAACGTATAGGAGCATCAGCTAATTGTCTTTTTTTTGCAATTCCTTCAGTTGTCAGTTTCATCTGTGCAGGCGGATTAAAATCATTCAATTGAATGAAAAGTAAAAATAAGCCTAAAACGATTAAAATTAACACCAGCAAGTAGGCAGGTAGTCGAAATATCTTTTTCATGAGCTTTTTGTTGTGCGACAAGAAAGTTAATTCAGCCATAGTTGTGAGAGCGAAAATACAATTTTATCTAAATCAGTGCGGTAAAGGCAATGGCTTAACATTTTTTATGGCGCGATTTATCTGATAATTGGCCGGAAGGTTTTACTTTCGTTGCTGCATATGAAAGGCCTTTCAAAGAATTTGATTTTTACTTTAATTTTTATGGGTTTTGCCTTCACAGGCACAGCGCAGCAAAGCATGATAGTGCATGGCAAGGTACTTTCGGCCGACAGCCTGACGCCTGTTTCTAATGTTCATATAATAAGTAAATTGGCTCGAAGAGGAACTATCACTGATAAATATGGTGGTTTTGCTTTCAGAGGATATGGAACAGATACTTTGTTACTTACCTCCATTGGATTTTCGAGGAAAATTATTGATACTCATGATAGTTTGATTGATCAACCAGGCGGCCTGTATATTTTGTTGGAGCGAGATACGGTTCAAATGCAGGAAGTTGTAGTGAGAGCATTTTACGACTGGCCAACCTTTAAATATTTGTTTGTGCATATGGAGCCTGTAAAAGCATTTGAAATTGAAGATTTTACTACAGAGCTCGAAAGCAGTTTGGTTGGTGTTAGGCCAGCACCTCTCACTATAAAAGGACCTATTCAGGCTTTGTATGATTTATTTAATCATATGGCAAGGCTTCAGCGTCGCCTCGAACGCAATCGCAAAGCCTATAACGAGCAATTGATACGAGAGGGGCGCATTCAGGATACGATTCCTGAAATTCCAGCACACAGAAGATAGCGTTTAAATGGGTTTTTTATCGAACTAATTCTCAGGTATTTTGTTTGAAATATAGGGTTTACTCGACCCAAGCTGTCTTCAATTAAAAGATTTAAAAACATGACCAAAATCTTACGAACAGTTTTTTTCCTGGCGCTAATATTCCATGTTTGGTTTTCTCAAGCCCAAACAATCGGTGATACTTTATTCAGTTTCAATGCGGGTTCATTAACTCCCACACCTGATCGTTATCTGGCAGGAATAGTCTTTGCTGAAGATCATTTTTGGATTACAGGCTTTGATCCTGACGATAACTATAATCATAAACTTTACAAGATATCATCAGACGGCGAAACGCTGGTTGATTATTTTGAGTATCCTTTCGGTTTTGCTGCTTGGAAAGGTCTTGCTTATGATGGCAGTTTTTTATATGTTGCTGATGTAGATACCATTCGGCAGCTTTCATTAGCCGACGGACAGGAAACAGGCCTGCAAATTCCAGGACCCATTTATTATCAGTCGGGTTTGACCTACGATCCCGAATCAGATCATTTTTGGGTAAGTGGTGACGGGCAATTAATTTATGAAATTGACCGTGATGGAACAATCATTAGCAGTGTAAGTTTTTTGATTGATCAGGGAGCAACCGGCCTGGCTTGGGATACCTGGACAGCAGGTGGGCCATATCTTTGGGTTTGGTCAACCAGGGTTTATCCTGATGAAGTTCGGCCTGTAGCTTATCAGATAAATCCGGCAACAGGTCAATTTACGGGGCTTATATTTGAAGGAGCGATTATGCATCCGGGTGGTGAGCTTTTTGCGGATTATTCTCTGGGAGCAACGCTTTCTGACCAAATTATTGATGATAAAGTTGTTTTTGCTGCCTTGCACGGAACAAGTTATCAGCAAAACAATGATCAGCTTGATTGGGTGGTATGCTATGACCTTGCTCCTGAAACAACTGGCGTTCCCGGTCCTGAGATTTTAGTGACACCACCATTTATCGAAAACGACCTGCTACCAGGCGATTCTGCCAATATATTGCTTACAATTAGTAATTTGAGCGATTCATTCGGGCTGGATTGGTATGCCACACTTGAATATCCGGGAATGCCTGATTCGGCTAATTTGCCCGGAACATTGTTGGATACTTATTCGCTCACTGCACTTACTGATGAGGATGGTTTTTCAGATTTGGTTTATCTGAACGGACACTTTTATGCTTTAACTTTAACGGCTGATTATGAGCTTAAACTTTTTGGGCTCAATACCGCATTAGATAGTATTCTTAGCATTCAATCCATCAGCTATTCTTCTAACTCAAGCCAAACCATGACAAGCGATGGATCGCTACTCTATTTTGATGAAACATATGTCATTAAACAGTACGATCCAATATTGGATTCTGTAACAGATGTTTTCCTCAAACCTTCCTCAGGAATTTCAAGCGCGATGGCGATAGATCCTCAAAAGGAACACTTTTATCTGGGCTATTTCAATGGGTTATTTCGTGAGATCAACCGTGATGGTGATTTAATCAATCAATATGTATTTCCAAATGATATTTCAGGATTGGCATGGGACGAATGGTCGCCAGGCGGGCCATTTTTGTGGATAGCACACAAAGATGAAACAACCGGCAACACCTATGCCTCAAGGATAGAGCCATTTACTGGTGGATCAACAGGTCCTTCTTTTCTTCTGGCTGATTCTGCTGTAAATCACAAAGGTCTTTTTGTTTCTCCTGATTATATCACCAATAAACTGGTACTCTTTTCACTTGAAAGTGATTTGGATACCGGAGAAGATCTCCTAAAAGTGTTTGATTTGGCAGCCACTCCTGCACCTGGCTGGATTAGGCTGCAAAAACCAGCTTATGGATTCACAGAAGCGTTAGGCATTGATAGCCTATTAGTGAGTCTGCATGCCATTATGGAAGATACGCTGATGATGGCTCAGTTGGTGATTAATAGTAATGATGTATTGAATCCAAGAACTGTAATTCCGGTAAATTTCAGAATGCTTCCTGCTACAATAACAAGCCTCGATAACAATCTTGTATCAGATAATAAGGTCTTAGTTTATCCCGTCCCAGCAGGTCAATTGTTAAATGTTCGTATCGACTCTCAGGAAGAAAGGTTGGTTTATCAGATTTTAGATATTAGCGGACGCGTGCTGTTACAAGAAGAAATAAATGCCAATACACCACTGTTTCAATTCCGGACGGAAAATTTACCCTCAGGGATTTATCAGATACTTATACGCGGTAAAAAGTATTTTGCTTCAGATCGATTCCTTGTTCGGTGATTGGATTTGTTCGATAACGGTTTGTTTGGCGTTAGCCGCAATTGTTTTCTGCAGAATTTGATTACAAGGAATCGAAAGTAGTTCGTTTTCTTTGGTACGGATGTACAAAAAAAACAGCGTAATATTCTCAACCATTCCTTCGATTGGCATGTCTTTATCTACAATTTTTATCCAACCGCCAATATGAATCGGGTGATTGAAAAATAGAATCAGGCTGGCGGTGATATTGGACAAGATTGACCATTGTGCAATAAAGCCTACAGCAAGCAAGGTAAGCGTTGAAGTAAGAAACAGAAACAGCTGTTGTGGATCTACTCCCCAAATGGCTATCAATCCGATAACAGCCAAGAGGAAGATAAATAGGTGTACGATCTTGTAAATGATCTTTTTCCGTTCGAGGGCAAAATGAACACGTTTGTCGATACGCCTCAACACTGCCCTAAAAATCAGATTTCCCAGAAACAGTAAAAGGAACAAAATTATTGTTCCAAGTATTTGAAGATGAATGGTATTCATATATGTTTAGGTTTAATTATAACTTTTTTTATTTTCAATTTTATTCGTTTTCAGTAGCATGTTCAAGTGCTTTTGAAATGTTTTTTTTCATTCATTAATCATTTATCGTAATGATATTTACAGCTGTATATGAGCAATTCGTTTTCAAAACCCTGATAAACAAGCCTGTGTTCGTGATCAAGACGACGCGACCAAAAACCTGTTAATTCGTATTTTAGTGACTCTGGATTTCCATGTCCTTGATATGGATATCGTTGTATTTCTTTAATCAATTGATTGATTTTCTTCAATATGTTTTTGTCTTCTTTTTGCCACGAAATATAGTCTTCCCAGGAAATTTTTGAAAATATAACGCTCATCAAAGTGGTATTTTAGACAGTGTTTTAACCTTCGATTTGTTCATGTTTCACTGTTTGATTGCTTCTCATTTGTCTGATCGATTCAAAAAGCCTGTCTGCATTTGCTTTGGAGCGCAATAAGTGAATGGTTTCCATGATGGAGTTATATTCATCTAAAGAAATCAATACCGTTCCTTTTCCTGTTTTTCTTTTGATTATAAGGGTTTCGTTATTGTTTTCAACTTCATCAAGATACTTTTTGAGCTCGCTTCTGAATTCTGTGAAATTTGCTGCTATCATGTTTTTCTGTTTAAAAAAGATTTTAATTAAGTACAAATATACGTACTTAATTAAGTACAATGTAATTTGAAACAAATTTTTTTAAGCATACTGAAAAGACCGCTTAAAACAGCTTTAAATGAAATTCAAATTATCAACTCACAGCACAAGCAGCTGTTGCCACACTGATTTTGATGCCGGGGATAGTTTGCAGAACCGCTCCACAGGCTTCGAGGGTACTTCCTGTGGTTATCACATCATCGAGAAGCAGCACATGTTTTCCTTCCAGTTTTTGTTGGTTTTTAAGTGCAAAGATTTGTTTCACATTTTCCCATCTGGCCTGACGCGATTTTCTGGTTTGTGTGCTGGTAGCTATCATCCTGTATAATACATCAGCGGCTATTGGAACATCGAAAGTCTGTTTTATGCCTTGTGCAATCACCTCGCTTTGGTTGTAACCTCGCTGATGCTGTCTTTTGGGATGAAGGGGAACAGGAATCAGGTAGTCAACCGATTCAAAAAGAGGTGCCTCGCGCAGATTTTCACCCATTTGCTCGCCGAGAAAATAACCAGCCTCCTTATTGCTTTTGTACTTTAACTCATGAATCAGGTGCTGCACCTTGCCTTGTTTGCTGAAGAAAAATGTAGCTGCAACAGCTTCAAAAGGTATTCTTCCCCAGAAAATTCTTGCCAACGGATTATCAGCTACCAGTTCATAACCAGTTTTGGGCAGGGTATGCAAACAGGTTAGACAAACCGTTTTTTCGTGGCGTATCAAACCGGTTCCACAAGCTGCGCATACTTCCGGATAGAAGAGCGACAGAAAACCGTCAAAAAGAGATGACAACAAGGCCATTTTTAGATTGGTTTAGTTGTGCCTATTTTGGAAGCATAAAGATAGCCAAAAATTACTGTACTTTTTAGAAAACACAGATAATTTTTACCACATTTGAATGTCTAAAGCAGACAATCTGTTGCTTATAAAAACTAACAAATGCAGTTTTAGTAAAGAGTTTTATTTTTCATCTATATCAAGAAGCCATTCAAAAACATTGATATGCCTAATGCCATTTTTACCTTGGGTAAACGAGTCTGTTGTGAGTAGAAATTTAGGGTAGTTGTCTTTAATTTTTTCCAGCGCTCCAAATTCTCTGGTTTTCGTGCTTTCATTTGACATTTGCCAGGCAACCTGGTAATAGGATAATTCACCAGATGCATTTTTGCAAACGAAATCAACCTCTGTATTACGTGCAGAACCTGTCCAAACTTTATTATTTCTGCGAATAAGTTCCAGATAAACAACGTTTTCCAACATATGGCCTCTATCAGTTAATCGATCCTTACCAACTAAAACATTTAATAATCCAAGATCTACCAGATAGAATTTTTCCTGTGTTGCCAATTGCTTTTTGCCTTTAAGATCAAAGCGGTTTATTTTATAAAACACGAAACTTGTAACAAGATAGTCCAAGTATTTTTCTACCGTGGCGTGATGGATTTTTTGCCCGTCTTGTAACAAAGTTTTTGAAATATTAGATGGAGAAAGACGACTACCAATATTGGAAGCCATAAATTTTACTATATTAGTGAAGGCACGTTTATTTTGAATTTGATGCCGTTGGGTAATGTCTTTTTCAATTATTGTATTGTAAATGGCTACCAGATAATCATAAATCTTATCAAAACCGCCCTGACGCAGTGATACACCTTTTGGTAGAGATGTTTCGTTTACGTAATCAAAAAATAAAGTTTCAAAATTCAGGTATTTGTTGTTGGTGTTTATTTGTCGGGCTACCAGATATTCTTTAAAAGAAAAAGGCAATATTGAAATCTCAACATAACGGCCGCTTAATAACGTAGCTAACTCACTGCTAAGTATAAACGCATTCGAACCAGTTATGTAAAGGTCTGTATTTTCTGTGACATAAAGTCCATCGACTAATTTTTCAAAAAGAGGGATGTTTTGAACCTCATCCAAAAAAATGTAGTTAATCGCATTGCTGATCATTTTTTGTTTAATACTAAAGTATATATCGCTCCAGCTTTTGTTCAGATAATTTTCGGGTAGCTCAAAATTGTAAAACTGTATCTGTTGATCGTTTATTCCTTGTTGAACTAAATGCTTTGTGTAGATTTCTAACAAAGTACTTTTCCCTGACCTGCGAAAGCCGCTTATAACTTTTATAAGGTCTTTATCCTTGTAAGCCAATAGGTTGTCGATATACTTCTTGCGATTAATATATTGCTTCATATTTCAAAAGTACTATTTAAATTATCAAAACATGCAAAAATTACAAGTTTTGATAATGAAAAAAATAATTTCTTTTAAAAGCCATATACTCTTGACTTATTAACATGATTTGGGAATTGGCTCTTCAGCAAACTTGTTAAGACAGAAGGCATCAATAAGTGATAACAACGCCATTCGCTTAATGATTAGGTGTTCATTCTTTCAAAGACTAATGGTAGCCAAAAATTCCTGTACTTTTGTACAAACACGAAAAAATAGAACTACTTGCAGGCTTACGGTTCAGAAACTCCATTGCTCAGGGTAAGAGACCTTACAGTTAAATTTCGATCCGAAAAGGAATGGAAAGCTGTTGTTCATGAAATTGATTTTGAAGTTTTTCGCGGCAGAACACTTGGTATCGTTGGAGAATCGGGCAGTGGTAAGTCGGTGAGTTCGCTGGCTTTGATGGGCTTGCTCGATGGCAGGAATTCAAAGGTTTCTGCCACATCTTATTCTTTTCAGGAAGTTGATTTGGCTGGCTTTGCTGAATCTGATTTACGTCCGTTGCGGGGCAAGCGGATGGCAATGATTTTTCAGGAACCGATGAGCTCACTCAATCCGGTTCAGCGATGTGGCAGGCAGGTTGAAGAAGCTTTGCGCATTCATCAGAAAATGAAAAAGTCTGAAGCTAAAAAGCGCGTGATAACATTATTTGAGCAGGTAAAACTGCCGCGCCCCAAAGCCATGTATCGTGCCTATCCGCATCAGCTTTCGGGAGGGCAAAAGCAGCGCGTGATGATTGCCATGGCTTTGAGCTGCAATCCTGATTTGCTGATCGCTGATGAACCCACCACCGCTTTGGATGTGACAGTTCAACAGGAAATTTTGGCCTTATTAAAAAATTTGCAGCAAAAATACGGCATGGGCATGATTTTTATCACACACGATTTGGGTGTGATAGCCACCATCGCGGATGAGCTTGCTGTGATGTATCAGGGTAAAATTGTAGAGAAGGGAGCTGTTCAGACCATACTTCATAACCCACAACATCCTTATACCAAAGGACTTTTGGCTTGTCGACCGCCTCTCAATTACCGTTTAGAGCGCATTCCTGTAATCAGTGAATTTCTCCAGGAAAAATGGCCAGGAGGCGTAGATCAGATCAAAGCAGAACTGCTGATATCAGATACATTTCGGAAGCGGAATCATGAACTGCTTTATAAGCAGAATTTCATACTGGAAGCAAAAAACATTAACACTTGGTTTCCTCTGCGCAAAGGCCTTTTAAACAGAACCTATGATCAGGTGAAAGCCGTTGATCGGGTAAGCTTTGAGGTGTATCCGGGCGAAACACTTGGCCTGGTGGGAGAATCAGGTTGTGGTAAAACCACTTTGGGACGTACTTTGCTCCGGCTTCAGGAGCCCACTTCGGGTTCGATACTGTTCAAAGGGAAACCCATTACCGGACTCAGTGACAGCACAATGCGAAACCTACGCAAGCAGATTCAAATCATTTTTCAGGATCCTTATTCATCCTTAAATCCACGTATGAGTATTGGAAATGCGCTTGCAGAACCCATGCGTGTTCATGGTTTGGCGGGCTCTGCGCGTGAAGCAAGGCAAAAAGTGAATCAGTTGCTTGAAGAAGTGGGTTTGCTGCCCGAACATTATGATCGCTATCCGCATGAATTTTCGGGAGGACAGCGGCAGCGCATCAGTATTGCCCGCGCACTTGCTGTGGAACCAGAACTAATTATTTGCGATGAGTCAGTATCGGCACTTGATGTGTCGGTGCAGGCGCAGGTGCTCAATTTGCTCAACCGGCTCAAGGCCGACAGGGGATTGACCTATATTTTTATCTCACACGATTTGAGTGTGGTCAGGTTTATGTCGGATCGTATTTTGGTGATGAAAGACGGCCAAATGGAAGAGCTGGCCGAAGCCGACAACCTATTCCAAAACCCGCAATCGAATTATACGAATAAGCTTATCAAAGCAATCCCAAAAATAGAAATATGAGAATAATGTTTATTCTGGTGTAATGTTTGTTTTAACAATTACAAAGCGGCTTACGATTTATTTTATGTTGATGGGACTACTCATCATCATTATCATTGGCAGCTACTCCTATTTCAAAGCGCGCGAAGCACTGATGCAACGTACTTTTGATCAGTTAACATCTTTGCGAATTGAGAAAAAATACAGAATTGAAAATTTCTTTCAGCAGCGTTATAACGACTTAATAAGCCTTAGCCGCCTTAATGATAGCGAAGAATTGATTGGTTTGATAAGTAAGGATACTAATCCTGAAATGATAGCACTTGCCAGCAGTGTTTTCAACCGCTATACAGGAACTTACCTGCAAGCTCTTGGTATTTACAGGCAATCTTTTTATTTGCATAAAAGCGGATATGGATTGGTGTTTCATTTACACAATGGAAAAGATATGGCTATTCCGATCACTTCGGAGTCTGCCGGGATATTAAATGCTTGGTTGCATGATCACAAAGAGGCTCAGCCATTGATAATGGAATATCATGCCTGTAATGCATCCGAAACATCAGGGTTTTTAATCGCTCAGCAAATAAATGATACAGAATGTTATTTGGTTTTGGATATTCCGGTTTCGAATATCAACCATATCATGTTCGAAAACAGTTTAAATAATGGCTTGGGAGAATCAGGCGAAAGTTATTTGGTTGGTAGTGATCACCTCATGCGCAGTTCGTCGCGTTTCCAGAAAAATGCAGTGTTTAATACCAGTGTTGAAACAGAAGCTGTTGAGCTGGCTATAAAAGGTAATACAGGCACAATTCTGATTAATGATTACAGGAATATTGAAGTGTTAAGCGCTTTTTGTCCGGTTGAGATTCCTGGTCTGGAATGGGTTCTGCTTACCGAAATAGACAAGCGGGAGGCTATGGTGCCTATTTATAATGTTCGCAGTAACATTCTGTATCTTTCCATTATACTTTCGCTACTTGTTTTTGGACTGGCAGCAGTGCTTTCGACAATAATTACCTCCCCCATCCGAAGTTTGCGTGCCGAAACAGAAAAAATCACGGGTGGAGAATATGGAAATCAGCTATTAGTGCAACGAGAAGATGAAATAGGAGACTTGATTAATGCTTTCAACAGTATGAGCCTCGAGCTTAAAGAAAATGCAAAAAAACTGGAGAGGGAAAAACACTTGCGCTTGAGCAGCATGATTGACGGTCAGGAAATGGAACGGCAAAGACTATCGCGCGAAATTCATGATTCACTTGGACAGTCCATTTTGGCCATTAAACTCAAAGTTGATCAATTGCTAAAACAAGCCACAGATATTTCGCAAGAAAGTAAAAGTGAAATCCGACAACTTTTTTCTGCTGCTTTAAAAGATATTCGTGGCATCTCGAAAGACTTGATGCCGGCTGTGCTGAACGAATTTGGACTTGTAGAGGCTATTGCTAATCTGGCCTCAGACAGCATGAACGCATCTGGAATTGAAATTGACTTTGTTGAAAGTGGTTTTGTTGCGCAAACAGATAAAAGAACAGAGAATTACCTATACAGAATATGCCAGGAGGCTATCAATAATATCATCAAGCACTCCAAAGCTGAAAAAGCAATCATCAAATTATCCTCAGATCATAATTCAATAAGATTGAAAATAAAAGATGATGGTTGCGGGATAGCTGGAACAGGTAGCCGAAATACCGGACATGGCCTGATGCATATGAAAGAAAGAGCCGAATTGCTTGGTGGTTCATTTAGCCTTCAATCGCAGCCAAATGATGGAACTACAATCGAAATAATTATACCAATAAACAAGAATGAATCATGATTAAACTCATATTAGCTGATGATCATAAACTGTTTCGTGAAGGCGTGCGGTCAATTCTGGAAAATGTTGATGAAATCCAAATAGTTGACGAAGTAGATAATGGACGAGCGCTTATCAATAGCTTGCGTGTTAAGCAGACTGATATGGTTATTCTTGATATTAGTATGCCTGGAATTTCTGGTATTGAAGCTTGTCGTTTGATCCATAAAGCGTATCCTTGCCTCAAAATATTAATTTTATCAATGCATGGCGAGGAGAGTTTTGTACGTTCTGCTATCGAGGCTGGAGCAAGTGGTTATTTGCCAAAAGAAATTGATCACACCGAACTTATTGAAGCTATTCTAACGATAAACAAAGGCGGAAGTTATTTTAGCAAAGACATTTCATCCAAATTAATCAGCAGTTTTCTTACCAAGGATAAACAACACCTTACACCTCGCGAAAAGGAAATTATCGTATTGGTATGCGATGGTTTATCCAATAAGGAAATTGCTGACAAGCTATCCATTTCAGTAAGGACAGTTGATTGTCATAAAAATAATATTCTGCAAAAATTAGGATTAAAATCTTCAGTAGATTTAGTAAAGTATGCCTTAAAAAACGAATTGGTTAGTTTGGAGTAAAACAGGGTTTTTAGCTTTTATTTGATTTATTGAATTATGTTTGGGAGTAGTTTGTTCTAAGTAAATTACCTATTATATACTACCGAATTACTTAGTAATATTTAGGTTTTATTGCTGATTTACAGGAGTTAGGCTATAGTATATTTTTGCGATTATAACCTAAAACCTTAATGCTTTGACAAAATCTAAATTTTTCATCATTCTTGTTTTGATTCTTGGTGTGTCTGCAACAATGATGAGCCAGGAAGGCAATTCAAAAGTTAGTTTAAATGCCGGAGCCGACTTTATGAGTCGTTACGTCTGGCGTGGTACCCAATTTGGCGGCAATGCTCCAAGCATACAGCCGGCTATTTCTCTGGCTGCCGGAAACTTCGAAATTGGCGTTTGGGGGGCTTTCTCAACTGCCGGAGCCAATGTAGGTCAGGAAGTTGACCTGTATGTTTCTTATTCATTTTTAAATGAAATGTTCACAGCTACTTTAACAGATTATTTCTTTCCTGCTGAAGGAGTAAACTATGATTACTTTGAATATAGTAAAGACAAGACAGGTCATATTCTGGAAGGTGCGCTGAGCTTTAATGGCACAGAGAAAATTCCATTGAGTTTATTGTTGGCGGTTAACTTTTACGGAGCCGATGCTGCCCGTATAAATGATGATCCTAATAGTGCGGATTTTAATAAAAAGGATGGCATCCAACTTTCATCCTATGCTGAGCTGGGCTATGCTACTGCAGTTAATGATGTGAGTCTTGATGTGTTTATGGGATTCAACCTGACTGCTCCAAAAAAAGCAGACCCTTCCATTGGTTATGATGGTGAAGCTGGTTTTTACGGGGATAAATTTGGTGTAGTTAATTTGGGTGTTTCTGCCTCAAAATCAATAGAAATTACTGAGCGTTTTTCTTTACCCATTCAGGCAAGTCTGATTACTAATCCAATGAATAAGAGAATATTCTTCGTTTTTGGATTTTCATTATAACCATAACTAGTTTTTATCAATTAAAATATTAAAGTCATGTTTGAAGCTACGACAACGTTTATGATTTTATGCACCAGTTTGGTGATGTTAATGACTCCTGGTTTGGCCTTCTTTTACGGAGGTTTGGCGGGCAAGCGCAATATTCTTGGCATAATGATGCAAACTTTTGTTTCACTTGGTATCACCACTATTATGTGGGTTACTGTGGGTTATTCCCTCTGTTTCAGCGGCGGAGAGGGTGGTATCATTGGCAACCTCGACTTTGCTTTTCTCAATGGAATTGCGTTTGATGAAAGTTTTGGTGGAGACGGAAAATTTCCTACCTATATTTTTGTTGCTTACCAAATGATGTTTGCTATTATTACACCGGCACTGATCACGGGGGCTTTTGTAAACAGGGTGAGTTTTAAGGCCTATCTGATATTTCTGGTACTTTGGCAACTCTTTGTTTATTATCCCTTTGTTCATATGATTTGGGGCGGTGGAATCCTTGCACAATGGGGTGTTCTTGATTTTGCTGGTGGTGTGGTTGTGCATGCTACTGCTGGTTTCGCAGCACTTGCATCTGTTATCTATGTTGGCCGCAGACGCGATCATCAGTCAAAGCCCAATAGTATTCCGTTGGTTGCTATTGGAACTGGTTTACTGTGGTTTGGCTGGTATGGTTTTAATGCTGGAAGCGAGCTGGCAGTAGATAACATTACCACACTTGCTTTCCTGAATACCGATGTGGCAGCCTCTTTTGCAGCTATTACCTGGCTTATTATCGAATGGACCCTTACCGGAAAACCGAAATTTATTGGTCTGCTAACAGGCGCTGTGGCAGGATTGGCAACAATTACTCCGGCAGCAGGATTTGTGCCCCTATGGGCAGCCATGATTATTGGTATTGCTGCTGGTGCTGTTTGTTATATTGCCGTACACTACAAAAATAAGCTTGGCTGGGACGATGCCCTTGATGTGTGGGGAGTTCACGGAATGGGTGGCGTTACCGGTACTATTGCTTTGGGAATATTTGCCTCTTCTGCTATTAGCGGACAAGGCGGTTTGATTGAAGGAGATACTGCATTTTTCTTTAAAGAGGTTGTGGCTGTGGTAATTGGTGCGGCCTATGCTTTTATTTTTACCTACCTAATGCTGGCAGCAATTAATTTTATCGCGCCTGTTAAGGTTACTGTAGAACAGGAAGACAGTGGGCTGGATATGTCTCTTCATGGTGAACAAGCCTACGATGAAGGAGCTTTGTAGTTGATAGATACGTTTTATTGATTTCTGTATTGAGCCGCATTGCCAATAGGTGATGTGGCTTTTTTCAAGTGAAGCAAAAGCTGGTTTTCTGAATTATACTGTTTAATGCTGCACAGAGGTAAACGATATTGTTCGGTATTACGTTTAACAACATTTTTATATTTTGTATTTTTGCGAAAACAAATCTAATGAATAAAATTAAATATCTTATATCCAGCTTGTTAAGACGGGGGGGGTAATCTATAGAGCAGATAAACTAAGGTACTATTATTTTAGCTGGAAAAACAGTAAACCAAATGAAGAATTCTTAAAACAAAACCCTCACATAAAACTACCCCCCGACTACCTCATGTACGAGTCTTTTCAGCTGGATTATAAGAAGTACTATAAGGACAGCCGTCGGACCGCAATTTGGCTGAAGGAATATTTCGAAATATATGTCAAACTAGAGAATAAGCGAATTTTAGATTGGGGCTGTGGTCCCGGGCGAATTATCAGGCATTTGCCCTCAGTGATCAATAATGGCTGTACGTTTTTTGGAACAGATTACAACGAACAATCTATTGCCTGGTGCAGCAGCAATATTCCTGAAGTAAACTTTAATTTAAACCATCTTGAGGCAAAATTGCCTTATCAGAACGACTATTTTGATGTGATTTATGGCATTTCTATTTTTACGCATCTTTCGGAAGCCATGCATTATGAATGGTTTAACGAGCTTTATAGGGTACTAAAACCGGGAGGCATTCTGTTTATGACTACACAAGGTGCGAATTTTTTAGTGAAGCTGAATAAGGCTGAAAAAACGCGTTTTGAAGCCGGAGCGCTTGTTGTGAGAGGTAAAGTTAAAGAAGGTCATCGCACTTTTTCGGCTTTTCAACCAAAAACGTTTATGTTAGCTTTGTTTGATCAGATGGAAGTGCTTGAACATGTTGAGCTTCCAATTGGGAATGTTAAGGTTGTGCCACAGGATATTTGGATTGTTCGGAAATAAGAGATGTTTTAAAAGCGATCCTTGTTCACAAAAAGTCTACCCATATTAAGTTTTCTTAAGCTTTTTGTACTAACTTTGTAATTACAAATACACAAGCTGATGGAAATTCCTGTTATAAAAATTGGCAATTCAAAAGGATTAAGGCTTGGAAAAGCCCTGCTGGAGCGTTATCAGATAAAGGATAAGGTTGAGTTGATCCTGGAAGACGATCAAATCATTATTCGTGCTGCCCCTAATTCTCGCCAGGGTTGGGATAAGGCTTTCCAAAAAATGCGTGAAAATCACGATGATGCCTTGTTGATACCGGATGTTTTTGAGGATGAATTTCCGGAGGAATGGGCATGAATCAATACGCTATTGTGCTTGTTAATCTGGATCCCACAATTGGTAGCGAAATCAGAAAAACCCGCCCATGTGTTATCATTTCACCGGATGAGATGAACCGGCATCTGAATACCATTGTCATTGCACCAATGACAACGAATTTAAAGCCTTATCCCACCCGAGTTGGTGTATTACACAATGAAAAGGAGGGTATGATAGTGATTGATCAACTCAGAACAATTGACAAAAGCCGTGTGCTTAAAATAAGCGGTACACTTAAGCAGGAAGAAATTTTGAACCTTAAGCAGGTTATCAAGGCAGCTTATGTAGATTAATTGGTGCCTGTCCATAATGTTCGACTTACTCATTTAATAATAAATTTAAGCGGTATTCGTGAGCTTGTGATCACTCGTTTCGGCGGAGCACTCTAATTTTTATGCGCCCTACCTGTCTGCTGCCAGGTAAATCTGACGGCCAGACAGACTTGATCTCAACCAGTATGAATCAGTCAGCAGACTTTAAAGTCAAGCACTAATTAGATTTTTTCACCTTCGCTGCTTATTTTCTTAATAGCAACGCTCCGATAATTTATTGTAATTTCGTGGGTATAGTTTTCAGGCTTAAAGAACCGGAAAGCATTTTAAAAATTAACACTTACCTCATGGCCAAAAAGAAATCTACTAAAGGAACCAAGAGCACTTTCACGAATACTATTTTGAGTATTTTCGGCGAGCAACCTTTCAAACCACTTAATTACAAGCAAATAGCCAAGTTACTGGGGGTAAAGGATAAAGCTGGTAAAGATATTATTGACAAGATTTTACGTGAGTTGCTACAAGAGGGAAAGCTCCGTGAGGAAAGGCCTTTCCGTTATGTTCTCAGCAAGGACATGCTTTCGCAGATTGGCGGTAAAAGTAAGGTAATAGTTGGTAAGGTAGATATGAAAAGCACCGGCAAAGCCTATGTAACTCCTGACGACGGCGGTGAAGATATTTTTATTGCGGCCAACAATACCGGACAGGCGTTGCATGAGGATGTGGTAAAGGTAGCATTGTTCCCGAAGCGTAAAAACAAAAAGACTGAAGGACAGATTGTTGAAATACTGCAACGCACCAAAACAGATTTTGTAGGGGTGCTTACGATCAGCCGCGATTTTGGGTTTGTGGTGCCCGACAGCCAGCATATGCCCATGGATATTTTTATCCCTAAATCAGCACTGAACAATGCCAAAAATGGCGACAAAGTAGTGATTCGCATTGGTGAATGGCCCGAGCAGTCGAAGAATCCTTTTGGCGAAGTGATTCATGTGCTGGGCCGGCCCGGCGAAAACAATGTGGAGATGCAGTCGATTCTGGCCGAGCATCACTATCCGCTGCAGTTTCCGCCTGCTGTTGAAAAAGAAGCAGCATCGATTTCCGAAAAGCTTTCTGCAAGCGAAATGGCCAGCCGAAAAGATTTCCGCAAGGTATTTACCATCACAATTGATCCGGCTGATGCCAAAGATTTTGATGATGCACTGTCTTTGCGTAAACTGGAAAATGGCAATTGGGAAGTAGGTGTGCACATAGCTGATGTGGCGCACTATGTGAAGCCCGGTACAGCACTGGATGAGGAAGCCAAAGAAAGGGGAACCTCTGTTTATCTCGTTGATCGGGTAATTCCCATGCTGCCCGAAAAGCTTTCCAATGGGGTGTGTTCTTTGCGGCCCAATGAAGACAAACGCTGTTTTTCTGCTGTTTTTGAGATGAACGAAGAAGCTGAAATTTTGGATGAATGGATTGGAAAAACTTTGATAAACTCTAACCGTCGTTATGCTTACGAAGAGGTGCAGGCTATGATTGAAGGAGGCGAAGGTGACTACAAACAGGAAATTATGCTTTTGCACCGGTTGGCCGAAAAGCTAAGGGCAAAAAGAATGGCTAACGGCTCTATTAATTTCCATTCCGAAGAGGTGAAGTTTATTCTCGACGAAAATGCCAAGCCGATTGATACCTATGTAAAAGTGCAGCAAGAAAGCCATATGTTGATTGAAGACTTTATGTTGCTGGCCAATAGGCGTGTAGCTGAAAAAATTGGTAAGGTAAAGGGCAGAGCCAAAGCCAAAACCTTTGTGTACCGCATCCACGATGAGCCCAATCCTGAAAAGCTGAATACTTTCACACAAATGGTTTCGCGCCTGGGCTATAAAATGGATATCAGCAACCGCCAAAAGCTGGTGAAATCCTACAACAGTCTTTTTGAGGCTGTTGAAGGGAAAGGTGAAAAAACCCTGATCGAAACTGTTGCCATCCGAACCATGGCCAAAGCCGAATACAGCACCGAAAATATTGGCCATTATGGTTTGGCTTTTCCATTTTATACCCACTTCACCTCCCCTATCCGGCGTTATCCTGATTTGTTGGTGCACAGGTTGTTAGAGCGTTATTTAATTGAAAACAAGCCTTCGGTAAGTCCCGAAACCTACGAACCAATGTGTCAGCATGCCAGCGAAATGGAACGCCGGGCTGCTGAGATGGAGCGCGATTCAGTAAAATACAAACAGGCCGAATACCTCTCGGATAAGATTGGAAAAGTGTTTGATGGCCAGATTTCGGGTGTGAGCAAATGGGGACTTTTTGTTGAGCTAAAAACCAGCAAATGTGAAGGGTTGGTGCGATACAGCGAAATGCCCGGCGACTTTTATTATCTGGATGAGGAAAACTTCCGTGTAATCGGACAGGAATTTGGGAAAATTTTCCGTTTGGGCGATGCTGTAAAGATTAAAGTAAAAAAGGTTGATCTGCTGAAGAAACAAATGGATTTTCAGTTAATCGAAACCGATCAGGCGAGGAGTTTTAGATAGAGATAAATTGCTTGCAAAACCGCTCTGCAGTTTGATTGGTGGTACAACGATGAAAAAAAGAATGTAGTTTATTGGTTCATAAACCAGTAGTAATAAAGCCATAATTTTCTATTCAGTAATTCGAATTTTTAGATCCATACGTTCGTGCAGAATTCTTGTTATTTCAATTGGTTTGTTCTCTATGGCACGATAAAAAATGATATGACGGTTTACTTTTAGTCCAAATAGATCTGAAGAAATTTCTGCGTATTTTTTTCCTAAATTTGGATCATATGCAATGTCTTTGAAACTTTCAATTAACAAATTGTAGTATTTGTCTGCTTGATATTCTGACCAGTTGTCGGCTGTATAATTCCATATACTGTTTAGATCTGCAACAGCCTTAAAGGTTATTTTATAATCAGCCATGCTTTTTTCTGTTCGATTTCAATGCCTCAAGGTTATTTTTGGCATCAAAATCAATATCGATTCCACTATCTGTTCCTTCCTGAATAGCATTTTTTAGCGCAATTACTTTACTTTCTTCATTTTCCAGAAGCCTTAGCCCGGCACGAATTACTTCACTTACATTTTTGTACCGGCCTGCCGAAACCTGAGCTTGTATAAACTGATCAAAATAATCTCCTAATGATATGGATGTGTTTTTCATAAGAACTAATTTGTGACAATGGACAAAAATACCAAATATTGGTAAAACTGTCAAGTTTAAGAATAGTACTGATGAATAATTATTGGTTAATAAGGAGGTATTCTAAGTTTTTATAACACTGTTTCACAATCGTTTGGAGGTATCATAAAAAAAAACGCCGCACCACAAAGGGCGCAGCGTTTCGATTATCAGACCAAAGCTGAATTTATTGAACCAAAATCTTTTGGTGGGTGATTTGATTTTCACGTTGTATTGCTATGATTAACAAGTCTTTGGCTTCAACGGATTTGTTGAAAGTATTTGCATTGGCTTCAAAACGATCGATCAGCCTTCCGGTAGCATCCGTAATGCTAATTTGATCACCGGCTTGCAGTCCTTGCAGGGTAAATGATCCTGTGTTGGGATTTGGATAAACACTCACGCTGGAAGCTAATGTTTCGTCCAGATCAAGGATAACGGTTTCCATAGTGGCCAGCATTGAGAGGCCTCCCATGTGGAAGTGTCCGTCGTGCTGAGGCATGGCTGCATCATAAGTAACAGTAAGGTCGTAGGCCATCCCCTGATCCTGCAGGTAAGCTTTCCAGTAAATGGTTTCTCCAAATTCAAATCCTTCTTTTTCAGGAGTCATCGGGTCGTCTCCATAGGCGGTAATCATCAGTTGACCATTTTGGTAAGCTACGGCGCCTGCGCAATAGGGCATGCCATTTTCGTGGTAAAACACACCCATCACATCGCCTGGATTCATCTCCAGTCCGCTGCGAACAGCCGCTTCAACAGGAATATAAATGTTATGCACAAAATTTGTCGGCACAAACTCCCAGCCTTCAGGCATGTTGATGGTAGAGTCGTTGGAAATGAAAACCGAAGCCGGCATACTTTCACCAATATCAAACACACTGGTCACTTCGTACAAGAATCCACCTGGTGCTTCCAGCACATCAGTCCAGTTGGTTTCAGCGATAGGCTGGGCATTTAGGGCATCGCCATTGCGATATACCTTGTAACCCACGAAAGTTGCATTAGCAGCACGTTGGTTATGATCAAAGCTGAACGGAGCTTTCTCCAGTGTCAGATTATTGGAGGTTATAGTATTGGTTTCCGGTACTGGAATTCCATCCTGATACGTAAGCGGAGCAATGCTGTCGCCTTGTCCGATCCATGCGCGGATGTTCCAGTTGTAGGGTAATCCATATTCGGTAAGTGTCATCCAGTCTTCACCCGGAAGTTTTACAAGATCACCTTTGCCAAACTCAGCTGGACCAAAATCAACCCCTGCAGCGTAATAATAAGGCTCGCTATTTACTTCATATCCAAGCCAAAGGGTAACCTCAGGATCAATTGCAATAGGGTTTACAAGTTCAATATCATTCCACGACATAGCCTCAATGGAAGTTACATCTTGTTCGAGCAGCAGGTTTTCTGCTTCGTCGCCGGTATATACTTTCAGGGTGAACGAAGGAATATTGTCCCATGCATAGAAACCCAGGTGTGTTATCGTTTTATTTACATAGAATTGCAATATTTCTGATTCAAATTTTGCTGAGGCTTCAAACGATTCGGGTCCGCCAATAGCAGTTTGTATGCCCCCGTTTCCGTATTGCAACATCAGGGGATTCACGCCCGGAGGATACCAGTTCAGGTTTACGGTATCGCCTGATAATTCAGCTGTTAATGAGGATGGTGAAGGCAGGTTTACAAAAGCATACAAAGGTATGTTGTATTCAACCAGCTCAAAGTCAAAATGGCTTTGTATTAAAAGGTTTGCCTCATAAGCACCCACTTCATTTCCCTGGAAGCTAACCGTAATGGTAGCGCTGTCGCCCGGAAGTAAATGTGAGTTATTGATGTATGGCTGAAAGAAGTAAGAGTCAGATCCGGTAAATACAAATGCGGGTACGGGAGAATTGTTAACCACCTGAACAGTTTTGGTAATTTGCTCATTGATATTTACCATACCAAAATCAAGATTATCTTCGGAGAGAAGCAGGCCGGCATCTCCAGTTACCAACATATTGATGGTCAGTGGTGTAACAGGTTGATTCAAGTTGTTTGTAAGCAGGTTGATAAGTATAGTACGCTGACCGGGATACATGGATGTAGCATCAAAGGTGAGGGTAATATTTTCAAAAGTACCGGGTGCTATTGTACCACTTTCGCTGCTGAAGCTTATGCCATCAGGAAGCACCTGCGTTTCCCATTCCAGATCAATCAAACCTTCGTTTGCAAAAGTGATTTCGTAGGTTTTAATTTCAACACCACCTTCGATGGAGTCGTTGATTGCATCCGGGGTAAGTGTTAGGGTTGGTGAGCCAACCTGGATCGTACGAAAAACCTGATTGCTTTCGCCCTCAGCATAAACAGCGCTCACACCATATTCAAAAGTGCCTAATCCGATTGCTTCATCCAGGTAGGTGTTTTCCGTTGTAAGTTCTTGAATAAGCTCGCCATCACGATAAAGATTGTAACCTACAAAAGCCATAGACCTTTGCGCAGTGCCCTGATAGGGAAAAACACTGCTGAGGCCGTCGTATTTTTGCTGTTTGAGGCTCATACCTTCATTTATATTTATTTCCCGAGCAACAGGTTGTGGCAGTAGAGCTGTAGTTCCGTTGGTCTCGGTAACAAATGCCTTGATGAGCCAGTTGTTATCAAAGCCAAATTCTGTGAGCGATTGCCATTCTCCGTAAATGTTGATTAAGTCGCTCAACCCTGCTACTGCACTTCCAATATCCATAGCTGCAGCATATTCGTTGAATGCCTGATTGATTTCTATTGCGAGGTAGATTGACTCATCAGCATTAATAGTTACGGGGGTGTTTAGATTAACAACATTCCATTGATTGTTTTCGTAGGATGTGATAGGCTGGCTATAGATTAAGGTGTTGAGGCTGTCGTCACCATAGATTTTGATGGTGTACGAAGTAAGTTCGCTGGTTGGGTAAAAAGCAACATTAACAATGGATTGACCGTCAAAGTCTTCCAATGTATTAGCCGGCCAGCCGATAGCTATCTCAAAAGTTGTTTCATCACCTGTACCAACAGAATAGTAATAATCTTCGGAACAGTATGCCAGCCAACTGCCCTGATCACCAGTAACATCAGCCCATTCCAGCTGTACATCAGCATTGTCAATTACTTCTCCGAAAAGGTATATTGGAGCGGGCACTATGCCTGAACCTGTGAGCAGTACTTCTGCCTCTTCGTTCACCGGATCGTTGGTGTTGAAGGTGATAGTGCCACTGTAATCTTCCACATTGGCAGGCGTAAATACAAATTGCAGGTAAGCAGAGTGCTGCGCGGGAATCAGCAATTCGTCAACCACTGCGTCAAAATATGGATTATCAGATACAAAGTTGTTCAAAATCAAATCTTCAAGGCCGGTATTAACGACCATTAACTGCTTGATTGAAGGCTGATTGAGCATCGCGTCACCAAAATCCAATTCATTGGTGTACATGTAAAAACCAGGAGCGGAAATGGTAGTAAATTGCATTGGATACTCGTATTCGGGGAAAGCCTGATCGTTGGTAGAAAAGATGATATTTTCCGTATAAGTTCCAGGTGTATAATAGTAGGTATAAAAATAAACATCAACGGTTTGAGAGGCTTCTGGTGCAACGGTTCCCTGGTATTCACCCAAGGCAATGTCATGGCTTTCGGGCCAGGCTGACCAAATCAATTCAACATCGCCGTTATTCACTATTTCAATTGGACGAATTACGACATTACCAATAGGCAGCGTATCAATAAACGGATCGGGCAAAACTACAAATTCGGGTGAACCAATCATAACGCTTGTCTGTGATTGTGCACTTTCGTCGCTGCCGTAAACAGCTGAAACGCCATACGTGTATATGCCGTTAGCAACATCAACATCTGCGTAGTTTAAATCGTTGGTATTGCCCACTACTGTACCATTTCTGTAAATGTTGTAGCTGTCTGGCAATGTTCTAAGGCCATCTTCCCGAATGGGAGCAGCAACAGGCGTTCCGGTTTTCGATTTCAATTCGCCTTTGGCGTAAACAGGGAACCTACGTGTAACAGGATCGGGAGTGATTTGAGCACGGTTGCCGGCATTGTCGCTCACAAAAGCGCGGATGCTGATGTTGTTGTCGAAACCATATGCTGTAAGGCTTTCCCAAAAACCCTGATAATTAATCAGGTCGCCAAACCCTGCTTCTGCAGGGCCATTATCCAAGCCAACAGGATAAGTATAATCGTTGGGCTGTTGCAGCTCAACAGAAATATACAGATCTTTTGAAGCGTCGATGGCAGGCGGTGAATTCAGGTAGAACAGGTTCCATGCATCCGGAACAAAATCAAAAACTTCCTGTTCATATATCAAAGTGTTGCCATTTTCGCCTTCATAAATTTTTACTGAAAGGTTGCTAACGTCCTCAAACAAATAGTATTCTACCTGTATGATATTGAAATTATCAAAGCCAGATAATTGTTCAGGTGTAAAACGTATCCCAACTGAGAAAGGAACAAGACTGGCATATCCCAGCCCGGTGAAGTTGGTTCCATCTGTCCAGGCAAGTTCTGTAAGCTGTCCTTCAAATGGTTCTTCCCATTGCAGGTTAACATCATTACCATTAACTGCTGCAGTAAGTCCGTAAGGTGGATTTTGAGCCAGCATATATTGTGCTGACATAAGTGCTAAAAAAAGTGTGATTAGTTTTTTCATTTTTCTTTATTTGCTGGTTTAGTGTTCAGCTCAGACAGCTTAAAGTTTTAGTACCCTTAGTTGAGTTAAAGCATATTTGATTACTTAAAATAACTGGCTAAAAACATATTAGAACAGCTTAATGTTCACAGTCAAGATTAAAAGCCAAAGTTTTTTAGAAAAGCTGTAACTTTCCCCATTATTTTACAGCTATGAAGATTATTTTTTGGTTAATGGTATTTTTCACTTCAATCTTTTTTTCTGCTTGCAAGCAAGCTGATGAACCAATGCTGAAAGTGCCAGATTGTGGTGAATCTTTTTGCATGAGTGCCTATCGTGCCAATAAAGAGTGGGTAGATGACTACAGTGCTCAGCTCTTTAACTATCAATTTAATGATGGTTATTCGGTTGCAATATGGAGAAACATGAGTAGTGAGCCGCCAACTAATTTTGTAATAAAAATTGGTAATTCTCAGCGCCCAACGCTTGATGGGCCTGGAATTTTCAGGTTCGACCCTTATGAAACGGCCTTCTTTAGTGCAGAAATTGAGCGCGACAGCATGGTCAGGTTTTTAGGTTATAGTGGCTTTATACAGGTCGATTCTGTTTCGGAGCGTTATTTTTCGGGTGAGTTTGAATTGGATGCACAGGTTGATACTTTAGCCAACTATCTCAAGTTCAAAGGGAAATTCGAAATTCAGGAGTAATTAGTTGAAGGGCTGAAAACTCATGCTGCCTCCAATCCATGTGATACGCGCTTTATCGTAGAGGCTGTAAGGAATATAACCATGAAAAGCATCCAGCATAATAGTAAATGGAGCGCTTCCCTCCTTCCCTATCTCAATACCGGCAGCGAGACGCGTTCCGGGATAGAAGTTGGTCTCTTGTTCAAATTGGATGTGCATTGCTCCCATCCAGCGCAACCATTCTTTTGAGGCGATAGGTTTTTTCCAGCTAAAACCTGCGTCACCCAGCATTCTTTTTCTTTCGTATGCGCTATGCGGAATTATGCCAAGTGTTCCGTAAAACGTCCAATGCGCAGCGATAAAAGCTGCACTGATATCAAGTACTTCGTAAATGCGCGGATTAGGCAGATAAGCCGTGATAAAATGACGGTAGATAAAATCATCACCCAGATGGGCGGAGATATGATACAGTCTGATTCTAAATGCCCAACTATCAGAATCTTTCCAATTGTAATGAATGCCAACCTTATATTCGGTATTGAAGTGATTGACCTGAAACCAGTTGAGCGGATCTTCGAAAATGAATTGCGTATAAGTTGCAATCTCTACTCCAAGTTCTCTTTGTTTTACAGCTTTTGATTCCCATCGGTAAATACCTCGGTTGATACCAGCCGAATAATTGGCAAACATACGGTTTGGCCATCCCGAAGGGGTGTGTAACACATACAAAGACCCACTGAACTGTGCCTCTCTGTAGTCGAGTGGCTTTTCGGGGAAAAGGCTTTCTTTTGGCAGCCAGCCAATGGAGTTTTGGGCGCCGCATGGCAGGACAGCAATCAGGATAAAAAACAACACTGCAACCAAAAAGCCTTGTTTATGCTCAAACATAATTAGTGGTTGCGTTATTTTTAGAAATGTTTATCCAGTATTTCGGGCAAAAAAGGACGGCCTTGCCGGTTGATGGAAGTTCCGATAATGCGTGCCGAGATAATTGGCTTTTGATCGCTCGTACGGATGATTTGTTGCACAAAACCAAAACGCAAAGTGGAGATACGCTCCAGCTGGCAGCTCACTTCACATTCGTCTCCACTTCTGAGTGGGAAATGATAATCCATTTCTATCCGTTTTACAACCAGCAAGATGCCCTCTTCATTGAGTTTTGCAAAATCAAGACCAATGGTTTTCAAGAATTCGTGTCGGGCATGTTCGAGGTAATGCTGGTAATTGGCATTATTTACAACGCCTTGCATATCACATTCGTAATCGCGCACTTTTAATTTTATAGTAAATGAATGCTCTGTCATCGCTTTGATATTTTTACTGGTCAAAAATAAGCTTTTTAGTTTGTTTTGGCCGGTAATTAATCCTTTTATAAAAGCAAATCAACACGAATAATTGACCAAAAAAAATGACATAGCCTTGATGAGACTATGTCATTGAGTTGGTAAAATCGACTTAACAATTATTTCATCGGGCTGGCAGCAAAGTAGGCTTTTACCTCCAGCAAGGGCATAAAAGCTGCTGCTTCTGGGGATTGCATGATACTTGAAGCAGCGGCCTGAAATTTTTCCGGGCTTTCCCAAACAATCAGCACTGCTTGTGTATTTTCTTGCGCAACGGGCATACCCTGTTCGTTCATTTCATAATACTTAAACTCACGATGGAATTTGAAACCATCATACTTTTTCAAGGATTCAAAAAAGATAGCGTGATTTTTTCCAAAAGCGTCTGGGGTTTTTCCGGTTCTTACCGCAAATTCCACAACAGACCCTTCAACTTTGATGGTTTCCATGTTAAATGGTTCGCCGTCCACTGTTTCCAAAACACCATACACTACAGGATCGAAGGTAGCAAAGTAGTTTCTGGCTTCTTCCTGAGGCATCAAACGCATACCTGCTTCGCCAAATCCTTCCATGCTGCTCCAATGTGTCATTCCAATAAGTATGGGCTGTAAATCCATTTCACCAAAAGTGAAAAAGGGTTTCCACTTTCCTTCATTTAGGGTGGCCTCTTCTTTTCCTAAAACCGTTACAAACTTTGCTCTTGTATCAGAAAAAGCATCCCAGTCTTTCGCCTTGTTAATGGCTAATTCGTAAACATTTGTTTTTTGTTCCATTTTTTGTTCTTTTTGATTGTTTGAATGATTCGTGTTGTCATTGCTATTGTCGGCTTGCTTGCACGACATAAAAATTACCAGCCCAAAAAAAAGCAGGGCCATCGAAGAGTTTAATTTTTTCATTGTTTTTAGTTTTAAATATTTTGCAAAAAACATATCTAATAACTACATTTGCAAGTAGTTACATAATGTATAAATAGTATCATAATTGTTACTATTGCAGATAATCAATCAAATAGAAGATGGAAAAAATTAAAATAAATTCAGAGCGATTTGATGACATGGTCGAAAACATCAAAAAGTATGGAGGTTGTCCGGTAAGTGCTACCTTAAAAGTTTTCGGTGGTAAATGGAAACCTTTGCTTTTATATTTTATTTCCGTTGACGTAAATCGGTTTGGGCAATTGCAGCGGATGATGCCTGATTGCAGCAAACGTATGATGACCCTGCAATTACGCGAACTTGAGGCCGATGGTCTGATACATAGGGAAGTATTTGCGGAAGTCCCTCCAAAAGTAATTTACACCTTAACGGCCAAAGGCGAGGGCTTGAGGCCGTTATTCAATGAGCTTAGCAAATGGGGTGTTGAACATGTATTAAAGCCAAGATTGGCTCAAACTGATAATAAGTGACCTATCTGTGCTGTAAGCTGTTGACTATTGCGCACATTTAAGAATGGCAAATTTCCCTATCCCCCACTTTTAATTATAATTCCTTCACGGCCGACCTGCCGTGTGTTTATTGATAACCCATAACTTTGCTTCGGGTTATCCTTAGCGGAATAAGCAAATAGCACCTTACGATTTGATATGACTTCTGCTGTTCCAAATTAAAACGAGCTCTTAAATCTTTTGTTGCAGCAACCTTCCCAGCAGCACATCGCCCATCCTGCATCAAGCCTGATCAGCTACAATAGGCTGATCGCGTTAACTATTGAGCCTGGGAAATTAAATCCTGGTCGTGCTGAAAATCATGCATCCCGGTTGATGCGAAAGCTTATTGATAACGATCTTTTATTGCTTACAAGTTTTCGAGATGAACTTTTTCATTGGGTTCTATTGCCTGATTCAGATAGTGTTTGCAGAAACTTGCTTCCACTACTTTCAGCCTACCTGAGTCAGGAATGTGCAGTGCAACCTGAGCTGGTTGGGAAAGTGTATCTGAAATGTTTTGAATGGGTCGATTCAGAGCATTATGCTATTGCAGTAAGGTGTAATGCTATGCAATAACTGTCAAAAATGGCAGCTATAGCGCCAGAACTTAAACATGAATTATTGCCACTATTCGATAAGATACACCAGCATGCAAAAGGAGGAGTTTGGGTGCGCTTGCGGCAATTGATCCAAAAGTTGAGCAAATTAAATCAGCCCTACAGGCGAAAAAACCAGACAGGATAGGGTTCCCCACAACAGTATTGTAAGTAAGGAAATCAGGAGAATCCATACCGATCTGCGATAGAGTTTTCGGATTACATAGGCACTTACGGGCACAGACAAAAAAGGCGAAGTAAGTATAAAAGGCCAGGGTCCTACCCTATTGCGGTAGCGTAAAATTCGGCGCAGACGCTTGATACGTTTGCCAGGATGCCTGGGTTGTTTGCGCGGGTTTTTCCAGCTAATCCAATCAGAAGCATAATAAAAGACTAAAAAACCTGTGATTCCTCCTGCATTTACTGTGATGAGTGTTTCTGCAAGCGACATTCCTGTTAAAAATGCTACTGGAGGTGTCATGAGCAAACGCACACTGGCCAGCAAGGCAATAGTCAGGTATTGAAGAATCGGCTCCACTTATTGTTTTTGAATGAATTGGATCAGGTTTTCCGAAGCATCTTCAAGCAGGTCGATCACCATTTCGAAGCCTTGTGAACCGCCGTAATATGGATCAGGGACATGATCGAAACGACTGTCTGAAAAGAAATCGCGCATGCGCAGAATTTTATCAAGTTGACTGCTCTCATGTGCTTTTGCGCGGAGGTCGTCATAATTATGGTCGTCCATGGCGATAAGGTAGTCGAAGTTTTCAAAATCAGAAAAGATCACCGGACGTGAGATACTGCTTAATTCATATCCCCTGTTTTTGGCTGTTTGACGCATGCGCCGGTCAGCTTTTTCGCCGGCATGCCAAGCCGAAGTGCCCGCCGAATCTACTGTAATGGACAAACCAGCTTCGTTTGCTTTTTTACTAAAAATGCCTTCGGCAGCGGGAGAGCGGCAGATATTGCCCAAACAGACAAAGAGTATTTTCATAAAAATTTGGTTAAGGCTTACAAAAATAGGAAGATGTGCCAAAACGACAACAAAAATGTGTAGCAGTTCAACATTAGCAAAAGAAAAATGTAATTTTGCAGCCTGATCAGCCTTCTTAGCTCAGTTGGTAGAGCAGCTCACTCGTAATGAGCAGGTCGCGGGTTCGAGTCCCGTGGAAGGCTCTGATTATCAGTAAAAAACAAAAAAGAGCTTGAAAAAGCTCTTTTTTTGATTTAGAGGTCTCGAGCGGATTCGAACCGCTGTACACGGTTTTGCAGACCGCTGCCTAGCCACTCGGCCACGAGACCAGTATTTTTGGGTTGGCAAAGATACGAATATTTCTTTTTTTGGCAAGATTAAACTTTTCCTTGCTGGTTTACTTCATTCAGGCAGGAAGGACACAAACAACTGTTGTATTTTTGGTTGATAAGCTCCAATACAGAAGGTTTTGTATCGACCTCATAGCACCAGCATTTGCCTGATTTGCCGCATTCAAAGCTTTTGCCGCATCGCGGGCAGATTTCCGGTTCGATGAGTTGTAGTTTGGGTTTCATCCTTCCAATGTAAGACTTACAAAATCCATTTTTCCACCGAGTGGCGGGTTCATCTTACGCACCTTGATGCGGGCATGTGTTACCATTGGAAATTCTTTTCTAACAGCTTTGATTACACGTCGTCCTACATGCTCCAGCAATTTGGAGTTGATCATCATCTCGCGCTTCACCACCTGATATACAGCTAGATAGTTTACGGTATCCTCCAATTTATCAGAATCTTCTGCCGCTATTGTATCCACTTCGAGGAAAAGATCGACCACAAACCAGGTGCCTATCAGTTGTTCTTCCGTAAAACAACCATGATAGGCAAAAAACTCCATTCCTTCTATTGAAATTACTGCCATTTGATGAGATTTTAGGACAAAGCTGTTATGCCGTCATTTATACGTTTGATACTTTCTTCTTTACCAATTACTGCCATGATATCGCCCAGATGAGGTCCTTTGGCAGCACCAACCAATAACAGGCGCAGGGCATTCATGATGCCACCCATCGAAAGTTCGTTTTCGGTGATCCAGTTTTTGATTTTTTCATCAATCTTTTCAGCGGTAAAATCTTGCACTTCATTTAGTAAAGCTGCAATTGTTTTCATTTGTGCTGGGCTATCTGCCTTCCAGCGTTTTTTAACGACTTTTTCGTCGTAGCTTCCGGGTGCTTCGAAAAAGAAAAAGCTTTCATCCCAAAGTTCTTTCACAAAACTAACGCGTTCTTTTACCAGCGGGATGATTTTTATTAGCTTTTCTGATACGGGTTCCAGATTTTTCTCTGCTTTGAGCCATTGCTTCCATTCCAAAGCCAATTGGTCGTCAGATTTTTGAATCAGGTATTGGTGGTTAAACCATTTGGTTTTTTCGGGATCGAATTTTGAACCTGACTTACCCACCCGTTCCAGCGAAAAGGTATCAACGAGCTGAATCATGCTAAACAATTCCTGATCACTTCCGGGATTCCAGCCCAGCAGGGCAAGCATATTTACAAAAGCTTCTGGATAATAGCCGTTTTCGCGGTAGCCTGATGAAATTTCTCCTGTTTTTGGATCTTTCCATTGAAGCGGAAAAACCGGAAATCCGAGGCGATCACCATCACGTTTGCTCAGCTTTCCATTGCCGTCGGGTTTAAGCAGGAGTGGCAGGTGAGCAAATAGTGGTTTTTCCCAGCCAAAAGCTTCATACAAAAGCACATGCAGCGGAAGCGAAGGCAACCATTCTTCTCCCCTGATCACATGGCTTATTTCCATCAGGTGATCATCTACTATGTTAGCCAAATGATAGGTAGGCATCCCATCTGATTTATAGAGCACCTTATCATCCAGGGTTTCGGATTTTACAGTAACGTTACCACGAATCAGATCGTGCATGCTGATACTGGAATCTTCGGGAATCAAAAAGCGAACGACATAGGGTGTGTTTTCGGCCAGCAGCTTTTTCACTTCGTTTTTTGAAAGGGTAAGGCTGTTGCGTAAAGTTTTACGGGTATCGGCATTATAGATAAAAGTTTTCTTTTCGGCTTCAGCAAGTTTTCTTAAGTCATCCAGCTCCTCTGCCGTATCAAAAGCATAATAGGCATTGCCTGATTGGATTAATTGATCGGCATAGGCTTTGTAAATGCTTTTTCGTTCGCTTTGGCGATAAGGTCCGTAAGCACCTCCTTCGGTGATTCCTTCATCGAATTGGATGCCACACCAGGCCAGCGATTCCATGATGTATTGTTCAGCACCTGGCACAAAACGGGTTTGGTCGGTATCTTCGATACGTAAAATCATTTTACCGCCATTTCTTTTGGCGAAAAGATAATTGTACAAAGCAGTACGAACGCCGCCCATATGCAGCGGACCTGTGGGACTGGGAGCAAAGCGCACCCGGATATTCTTTGGCATAACAAATGTATATTTTGGCTGCAAAGATACCAAAAATGCTCTGCTTGATAATAGAGGCTGTATTGTCTTATTGCTTGATAATTTTGGACGAAACAGTTTTGTCTGAAGTAATCAGTTGGATAAAATATATTCCGGGTGAAATGTGCCGCATGTCTATTTTTTTATGCGCAACGGAATTTCCTTCAACATGCATTACCTTGTTGCCTTTTTGATCCCAGAGGATTATTGTGGCATTTTCTGTTGGATTAACTGATAAATGCAATTGAAAATATTCCCTAAAAGGATTAGGATAAATATAAAAATCTGGTTCTGCTGAATGGCTTTTATCCGGAACAATCATTTCGATTTTATTATCAGGCAACAGGTTGATTTCTATCGCATTGCTTGAAGGATTGTCAGGACTTAATACAATTGCAGTGGTGCTTATCTGATCGAATGGGGCAAGTTCGAGGTGCAGGTAATAGGTTCCGAAGGGCAGGTTTTCGAATCTAAATGCTCCCGTGCTATCACTCAGTGTGAAATCATAAACGTAACGCATACTTTCGCTGTAGAGCAAAATACTAACATTCGGAAGCCCGTCATGGCAATGGTTTTCATCAGGAGTGTCGCTTAACCAATCCTTACAATAAACAGTCAGCTGCGATTTGAGCGTTTCGCTGGCCTGTATGTGTCCGCTAATACTTGCCAAGCCCTGTGGAAGTTCAAACTGCTTTGGCATAAGCTGGATATCCATATCGTAAATATCACCTATCAGCTGATGTTTAAAAGCAGCTAGCCAGCTAACCGCCCTGGCATGATAACTGCCCTGAAGTGAATTGAGATCTTTTGTTGGCACACTGTAGAATACATAAGTTCCTTCGAACAAGTCATTGAAAATGAAATCACCAGAGGCATTGCTTCGGACTATTCTTCTTGGAAGGCTTTTATTATCAACAGGAATAGCTAACACCGGAAGATTGGTTAAAGCTGTTTCTGCGTAGGATACTTTACCAGAAACGTCGTAAACATTTTTGAAAGAGATTTGCATGGTATCGGTTAGTGTTCCACAGTAAACGGGACTAACTTGAAGGGAAAGTAAAACCTGTCCATTCAGCAGATCTTGAGGCCCTGGCTGATAAACTGTGTGCAGGCTGTCGGGCGAATCAAAAATGCCGTCTCCACTGGTGATCCACCATAAATTGGCTTGAGTGTTGCTGCTGGCAGAACTTGTATTATAACTTGTACCCAATGCCAATAAGGTATCGGAACCGGCATGGAGCTCGGGCAGAGGAGACAATTGAATAAGCAAGGAATCTGTGGAAGTAGTATTTTGGTAAAAAGCTGTAAGACTGAGCGTGAATTCAAGATTTTCCCTGTCGTTATTGCCTGGAAGATAATTTGTCTCCAGGGTATAGATGTTTTCAAATACCCCATCGCCATTGCTTTTCCAGTGCAGTGAATCTGCTTCAAAGGGAAGGCTGGCCGATAAGAGTGGAATAACAGCCTCGTTGGCACAAAAAATTGCATCAGGACCGGCATAGGGGAGGGGCGTAGCAATTGCAAAAGGGCTTGCATGGCCTTGCTTGCGTGAAGCAATTCCATTGGCCTGTGTATCAAATGCTACAACAGCAATCGGACTGTTTAATGCCTCGTGCGGAAGATGCACAACAGTTTCGCTTGTGAGCTGGGTACTATCGCGGAACGCATAATTATCAAAGTTTCCATAATAAACCCTGTAGCCCATTAAATCAGTTTCCGGATTAGGATTCCAACTCACCTTGATGTAATCGTGTACAATTTGGCTGATAACAGCACTTGGCGCAGCAATAGGGGCTTCATTATTAATACTTTGACGAAAAGGAAGGTAATTAATAATTCCTAAACCCTGCTCGTCGTTTCCATCGAAAATATAGGCGTCAATCAGGTCAGTGTTCTGGGTTCCCCAGTAGTTTTCAGGAATATTAAGATTCTCAGGATTTAAATTTTCAATAAGGTTAGCTTGAAGCTGATTGTCGAAAAGGTTGTTTTGTTGCATCACGAAATCGTTGGCTTCCAAAATCTGAACAACTTTGTTGCTATTACCAGTAAATGTGTTTTCCAGTAAGGTAATTAAGCTACTGTTGTTTTTAGCAATAAAGCCTTTTTTATTGGCATAAAGGTTATTGGACAGAAAATGACACTTTGTAGCTTCGGTAAAGCTTGCAGCTGTTGTATTTTCGATAAATAGATTATGAATCGCGTTGGTTGAATCCATTGATACATATATCCCGTATCCATCATTAGCGTTACCGTTTTTATAAAAGATATTTTCGCGGATGATGGCATTTCCAGAGCCGCCATTACTATTGTTATTCGAGAGCCATATACCATTTGTGCCTTGCTGTATCAGATTGCCTTCGATCAGATTGTCAGGACATGCACCATGATTGTTATTCTGAATAAGGATATTGGTTGTAAGGTTGCGCAGGTTGTTGTTTTTTACCTGATTGGAAGCGCTTTTATTTCCGGGATCGGCAGCATAGATTTCAACTCCAACGAAATTGCGATTGATATGATTGTCAATTATCTGGCAGAAAGAGCTGTTGGTAAGATTTATACCCAGGTTGCGATTGTCGAATATCAGACAGTTTCTTATTGTAATATGAGAACTTGAAATTACTTTGATACCCTGAACAGCCCGACGGATATGCACATAAGCAATTGACACATCATTTTCCTGACTAACTGAGCTAATAATAATTCCATTCCAGTACCAGCTTTCCTGACCAAAATAATTTGGAACGAAACTAATCGAATCCTGGGCTGTTCCTTCGGCTTTTAATCGTCCGTTTTCTATGGTGATATTTCGACCCTGATTTACTTTGATCACTGTTCCAGGCTCAATTTCGAGCAGCGCATTACCTGTCACTTTTAAATTATCGCTAACAATATAGGTGGTATCCTTTGACCAGAAGGTGTTGTTGGTAATTATTCCACCCACCTCTACAATTTGTGCCATAGACGAATAAAACGACAAAAGCAGGAAAATAGCCAGCGCAAAGCTTTTGAGTTTATATATGTTTAGCGCGCTAATCATAGCTTATAAGATAGTGAGAGGTCAATTAGCAATCCGTTGAGTCGTCGGTCAGTGGGATAGTTTTTGTATAAACCAGAGAGCTGCCTAAAATAATTGAGCGAAGCATTTATACCAAATCCCTGATCAAGCTTAACCCTTATGCCAACACCCAGCTGATAGTTCCATAAAACGGTATTTAACTTATCAACAGACACTTCTGCTACCGGAAAATTTTCTTGGTTCAGTATTGTTTTACCATGCGCTAATAGCGGAGTAGCTATTCCTCCTCCGGCTTGCACGAAAAGGTCGAAATCACGTTTTTGCAAGTAGTCAAATCGTACTTTTCCCATCATACTGAGCATCAGGATCTGGTTTCGTTGGTCGTAGGCTGTAAGTGATTGATTAAACGGTTGCCAGGTAGAATCAGTAACATATGTCCAAAGTGTATCTGTTTGGATAACCGTATAAAACACATCAACAGTATCTTGCAGAAAAAAGCCACCGTATATTACTTTTTTTTCATAGTTGAAGCGATGAGAATTGTGTTGGATATTTATTCCAAAAATCCATGACAGTTTATTTGTTTTGTAACTTAGGCCTATTCCGAGGCCCGGATTAAAGAAGCTAACCGGCTCCAGCGAACTAATGGAATCACTTATTGGAATATCGTTTGCGGCGATTGTTTGATAAGAGAGCAATGCATTTGTTAAAGTATATTCCATATGCCAGCCTGGTGCATCAGACGAGTTGTTCGTAAAAACATTGTCCGAAATGCTAATTTTTCTTTTTCCTTTGCCGGAGGTGTTTAAAATAAGGGTATCCCTGATGATCACTTCTTTTTCGCGAATCACAGTATCCTTAATATAGACCGTATCGAGTGTATAAACGGGGACTTCCACATATTTGATAATAGTGTCGGTTCTGATTGAAGGTTCGCGCTGTTTTGCAGGTATGTTTTGTGAGGGTTGTTTAGTATTATCAACATTGTTTTCAAAGATGATTTCCTCAAAACTTGTGTTGGTTTTGAGAATAACCAAATGATTTCCAACTTGTTGATATTCGAAATTTATCTGATTGAGCAATTCAGTCAGGATTTGAGTTGCAGTTTTTGCGGTGTTTTTAAAGCTAATTGTACGCGAAAAAGCTGTATCAGAGGCGTTGTATGTTAGGTTGATATCTTCTTGTTTAGCCAGGCGTTGTAAAACACTTGAAAGTCTTTCTGAGCTCGCTTCGAAGTCAATTAGGTTAGATTGTTTGTTTTGCGTAAATGCTGTAGTTATCGCAAACCCTAACCATAAGCTTGTTAGGAGGAGAGATTTAAACATTTTGCCTTTACAACAAAAGCTAAAAATCATGGGGCTGATAATTTATTTGGTTTGGCAGAAAATCTTACCTTAAAATAAACAAACTGCCATTTTGTTCAATTTCAATTGAATAAAGCAAGCTAATTGTTTTAAAAATGTCTTCAGTTTTTTCGTTTTTAAAGGTGGCCGTGAGTTTTAATCCTTTGATAGCTGCATGATTTTCAATTTGAATCGGATAAGCATGTTCCAAATCTTTAAAAACTTGATTAAGTGGAGTTTCTTCAAAGATTAATTCAGCAGTTTTCCAGGCCATAAAGTTTCTTGAGGTGATAGTTTTAGAAGATATGCTATCGGTTGAAAAATCATATTTCCCTTGCATACCAGCAGTTAACACAACATTTTTTGAGTTTGATTCATTTGTGAAAAGCATCACCTTGCCTTCAAGTACAAATACCTTAATAGTGGTTGAATTTTGAGCGATAAAAAACTTAGTTCCCAAAACTTTTACCTGCACCCTGCCCATCTCTACCAAAAAAGGTTTTTCGGGATTGTGTGTTACCTCAAAAAAGCCCGAACCGTTGAGGCTGACAGTTCTGTTAGCAGTAAAGTTTTCCCTATAACTAACTGAAGAAGCGCGATACAGATCAAGTGTTGACTGATCAGGGAGCGCAAGGTTAAGGGATTTGTTGTTTTCGGCTGTTTGTGTGATGAGTGGATATTTTTTTTCAACAGTTAACCAATTAATGGCAAAGAATAAAAGTATGACAGCAGCTGCAGCGACAAACCAGCTTGCAGGTTTTAGATAGAAGGCTTTAACAGGTCTGAATTCTTTTTGGTCAACTTGAGTGGAAACAATTTGCCAGGCTTTTTCTTTATCAACTTTAAGCTTATTTTCGTTTTTTGGCACGAATGACCAAACAGCCTTGTATTCTTCAAACAGCTGTTTGTTGTTTTCATCGGCATCGATCCATTGTTGCAAGCTTGAAGTTTCCTCAGCAGAAGCCTCACCGCTTAAGAACCGCGTGATGAGTTGGAGTATATTTTCGTTTGCTACGTTCATTGTTTCTTTCTTTCTGCCGTGCGTTGGACAGTTTTGAGGTGCTTTACCCTATACTTGATTAAAAAAAATGTTTTGTAATCATGGCACTTATTGCTGTTAAAACAGGAAGATAGTCTTTAAGTTGTTGTCTGAGTTGTTCTAGGGCTTTACTCAGGTGAGCTTCAACGGTTTTTACTGATACGTTGAGTTTTTCGGCAATTTCAGCATATTTTAGTCCGTCGCGTCGGCTAAGCTCGTACACTATCCTGCGTTTTTCTGGCATTATACTGATCACTTCCTGCACCAGAAACTGTATTTCGGCGGCTTGCAAGGCATCGCCGGGATTTTGTGATTCGGGGCTGTTTAGTTTTACGTGCGTTTCATGTTCGCGCCTTACGCGTAAATGATCCTGATAATTGATAATCCGGTTAAGGGCAATACGATACAAATACGCTCTCAGTGAGGTGTTGATAGTCAGCGAATCCCTTTTTTGCCAGAGTTTAACAAAAATATCCTGAACCAGTTCTTCAGCTTCTTCGGAACTATTCATCCGCAGGTAACAATACTTTGTAAGCGGTTCATAGTATTTATCAAAGATTTCTTTAAATACTTGCTGATTACCCGCTTTTAGCCCCTGTATAAACCTGGTTTGGTCTTTCTCCATTCCTGATTATAATCAATTGATAACCAACGTGCTATTTGATAAGTTTTTTTACCGTCTTTCCAAATTTATTGTTAACAGATATAAAATAAATGCCTGCTGGAAGTTCGCTGATATCCATGATATAATTAAATCCGCTTACCTTAACATTCCTGAGTGTTTTGCCCGAAGCATCGGAAATGCTTATTTCCCGGATTTGATCATCAGTGAATGCGAGGTTAATTTGATCATTAGCGGGATTGGGAAATACACTAAAGTAGTGTTGATTTATACTTTCCGGGTTTCCTACAATTAAGGTATTTACGCGTTCAAAAGTCCAGTTATCGGGATCTACCTGGATGTTTACAACCTCTTTGTTAAAATCAATGGCGTAATGTTCCATATTGTTTTCCTGATAAAGCTTGATAGTTGTATCGCTGTTATCAGAAAAAGTAAGCTTGTAGTCCATAGTCATTTCAAACAAAGGCGTAATGGATGAACCCGATTGGGTTACATACATATTGAACATACCATCAAACATATACCATTCAATGTCGTATTTTGGATAGCCTTCGCCATAATACCATTGTGCAAAGAACTGTTCCAAATCCATTCCGGTCACTTCTTCGGCGATCATGCGAAAATCATCGCCAGTTGCAGTGCTGTCTTTAAATGCAATTTGGAAAGTATTCATGATGTTGAAGAAAAGCTCATCGTTATTCACTTCGTGACGAAGTAAATGAATAATGGAAGCTCCTTTGTCGTAGGAAAGTCTTCCGCTGAAAATACGCCAGATATTATCCGGACTTATTTCTGAAGTCGGAATATAAACGCTTCCTCCCGGCGACGACATCACATTATTTTGTGTTCCAATCATAAAGTTTTGGCCTGAATTCCATCCATTTAGCATTTCCTGTGCCAGGTAATTACTGTAGGTGGCAAAACCTTCGTTGATCCAGATATCGCTCCAGGTGGCGCAGGTAACATTATCGCCAAACCACATATGTCCCAGTTCGTGAGCCACAAGATTAAAAGAAAAACCTCCTATCGTTGTCATTGTTTGGTGTTCCATGCCACCACCAAGTTGTGTGATACAATGTCCATATTTTTCTTCTTGAAAAGGGTATAGGATATATAAATCTGAAAATAGTTCGATCATCGGAACCACAGCATCAATATTGGATTGCTGGTTGGGAAGGTAATCAGGATGGTTGTAAACGAAGTTTTGCACCAAAATACTATCGTTTTCCAGAGCTGCTGGTTTGGCATAAATGTTATATTCTTGATAATCAGATACTGCAAAGGAAATAAGGTAGTATGCGGTTGGATAATTTGATTTCCATTCGTAGCGTAATTGGTTGTTGCCCAGATCAGTAATATTTGTTAGCAAGCCTTGTGATCCAGCCATTTCGCTGGAAGTGGTTGTTAGAAAAACCCAAACAGAATCAGCTTTGTCAGTCAGAACTTGTTTGTTAGGCCACCAGTCTTTAGCCGCAAAAGGTTCGGAAAGTGTCCAGGTAACATTTTTTTGGTAGGTGTTGGAGTAATCGTTGGTAATGCCCGAAAAGAATCCACCTGTTGGAGGTGTTCCGCCATAGATGATCTGTGCAACAAATGATTCCCCTTGTTGTAAAGCGGGAACCTCCACTAAAACGTTGTCGCCTTCCCATGTCCAGTCCTCAACAGTTGTGCCATTAAATACAACTTCTTCTAGCGATAATGATGCATTTAGTTCAAATGCAAACACAGTCATTTCCTCAGCAACAACAGTTCCATGGATTTCAACTGTACCTCCAACATTAATCGAGGTGCTTGAAACTTCCAGGTCTAAAAAATAAAAAGTAACATCGTAATCATGAACAAGATCGCTTTGCCAGTCGTTACGGTAGGCGAATGAAGGAGTCTCTTGCGGTTGTGGATAATGCCGGCAATATCTGTCGTGCTGATGCAGTTCATTAGTTTGGGCGCCAAGAGCAATGAAGATAAAGATGAAAAACGTAGAAAGCAAAATCTGTTTCATGAGATCAGGTGTATTTGGTAAATGCATACCGTTTGGTTATATGTATATTTGCTGGCTAAATTAAGCATCATTTGCAAAATGAGCTTCATTAAGGTAAAATTTTTAGCAATGAGTGTTGGAAATAAACAATTGATTGAAAAAATACGGGACTTTATCAGGCGGTTTTATCTTAACCGATTGATAAAAGGGCTCTTGCTTGGGGTTATTTTATTGATTTTACTCATGCTTGGCGTTCATGGGCTTGAGTTTTTGCTTTGGCTGCCCACATCCGGAAGAATGATACTTTTTTGGATTTATGTTGGTGGTGCTGGTTTTATCGCTGTAAATTACATACTCTTACCGCTATTTCACTTGTTTACTTATCGCAGGCAGATGTCTGCTGCTGAAGCTGCACGATTGATTGGGAAGCATTTTGCTGAAATTGAAGACAGGCTTCTCAATACTTTACAACTGCAGGAAAGTGCTGCTAATGCCGGAAGTGATCCTTTGCTTGAAGCAGCTATTGAGCAGCGAATGGCAAGTTTAGGCGTATATCAATTCAGAAAGGCAGTTTCATTGCGACCTTCCAAAAATGTTTTGTTCTCCAGTGCTTTGCTTTTACTTGTATTTCTTTTTATTTTGATCTGGAATCCTGCTGTGTTTAATGATGCTGGAAACAGAATCGTCAGGTATAATCAAACCTTTTTGAAACCGTTGCCATTTACTGTCTCTCTGCCTGATGAGGAATCGTTGAAAACCATGCAAAACACAGATTATGAGATGGTAATTAAAACAATAGGAGTGGAGGTTCCTACTGAATTTTACCTTAAGATTCAGGGAGGGAGTCAATTGATGAAAAGAGTAAACGCAACTACTTTTTTTTATGTGTTTAAAAAACCTGGAAAAAGTATTCAGTTTTTTATTGAAGGAGGCGATTACCAAAGCCATTCATTGACTTTGGAAGTTTTTCCACGACCTGTTATATTAGCTTATGAAGCTGCAGTGAAGCCGCCCAAATATACTGGAGCAGCAAATTTTGAGGTGAGTGAAAAAACTGACTTTTTTGTTCCTGAAGGAAGTAATATATCTCTGAGTTTTTTCACCAGAGATACAGATAGTCTCTTTATGTCGGCGCAGGATTCAGTTTTTAGGCCGGATGAAATCATTGGTAATGAATGGCTTTATGAAATTTATCTGAATGAAAGTTATGATTTAACAGTAGAATCTTCAAATGCTTTTACTAGTGCGGGCGATCGTTTTCCTCTTAAAATACAAATGATACCAGATGCCTACCCGGAAATTGTGGCAGAAATGGTTACAGAAGAACTTGGCAGGCAGTTTTATTTTTCCGGAGCGGTTGCTGATGATTATGGTTTTAAAAGGCTGGCAATGGTATATCAGATTATGGGTGATGGAAACGAGGAAAAGTCCAAACCGTTTTATATCGATCTACCCTTGCAGAGAAATTCACGACAGAATTTTTATTATCTTTTTGAATCAGATAGTTTTAATTTGATCCCTGGCGATAATATTGAGGCATTTTTTCAGGTGTGGGATAATGATGGTGTAAATGGCTCAAAATACCGAAAAACTCCAACTTTCTCGCTTCAAATTCCAGGTATGGAGGCACTTGATTCTATTGCTGATAGCCGTGAGAATAACTTGTTGAACGAAATGGATCGGGCTCTAGATGAAGCGGCTGATGTGCATGAAGAGCTTGAGAAACTATTGCGTGATTTGGCTACGAAGCAGCAGCCAGATTGGTCTGATAAGCAAAAGCTTGAAGATCTTTTTGAACGACAGAAACAATTGGAAGAAAAATTCGAATCGCTTCAGGAAGAACAAAATAAGCAATTAAAGTTTGAGGAGGAGAATAAGCTAACAGATGAGAAGCTGTTAAAAAAACAAGAAGAAATTCAGCAACTTTTCGATGAAGTGTTTAGCGATGAGATGAAAGAAGTGATGGAGGAGATTCAGAAACTGATGGAAGAGCTTAATAAAGATCAGATGCAAAAAATGCTTCAGGATTTGAAAAATGATAACCAAAAAATGGAAGATTTGTTGGATCGCAATCTGAATTTGCTAAAACAGTTGAAGGTTGAAAAAGAAATGACAGATCTGATCAAATCTTTAGAAAAGTTGGGTGATGAATTAACAGAAGAAAAAGAGGATACAGATTCAACCGAACAAAAAAGTGCAAACGAAGCAAAGTCAGAGTTCAAGAACTTGCAACAAAAGCTTGATTCTATTCAGAAGATGAATGATCAATTGGAAAAACCTATTCAATTTGATGACACACAGCAGATAGAGGAATCTGTCGAAGAAGACCTGCAAGAAAGTATGGAACAAGAGCAGCAGCAGCAAATGAACCAGAGCAAACAAATGAAAAAATCGGCTGGTGAAAAGATGAAGAAGATGGCCAATATGCTTCAATTGTCCATGCAAGCAAGTATGATGCAGCAACAAATGGAAGATGCACATACTATGAGAATATTGCTCGAAAATGTGGTACGAAGTTCTATTGATCAGGAAGAATTGATGAAACAGTTCTCGGAGTTGAACAGGGACGATCCATCAAGGCCTCAGTTGATAAGAAAGCAGAATGAGTTGACATCAAATTTCAAGATCGTTGAAGACTCCCTTAAAGCATTGGCCAAAAGACAGCCTATGATTGAAACTTTCATTTTTGACGAAATCAATAAGATTCAATTTAGGATAAAGAATGCCCTTGAAGTTCTTAAGGATGGACGCATTAGTCAGGGTGTGAGTGAGCAACAGTATGCTTTTATGGCTATGAATAATTTGGCTTTAATGCTTGCCGAATCTCTTGAGAATATGCAAAATAGCATGGGAATGCCCAGTCCTATGAATGCACAGGGGCAACCCAAACCAGGCCAACAATCTTCAGGTAAGCAACAGATGCAAAATATGCGGGAAATGCAGGAAGCATTGGGTAAAGCCCTGGAGGAGATGCGAAAAAAGCAGGAGGGAGGTAAAGAAGAAGGCGAACAGCAAGGCAAAGGTAAACAATCTATGAGTGAGCAGTTAGCAAGAATGGCGGCGCAACAGGAAGCTATACGCAAACAAATGAAAGATTTTTTAAATGGCTTAAAAGCTGAGGGAAGATTAGACGAGGAAGGATTTAATGAAATGATAGAGGAGATGGAAAAACTAGAAGAACAACTTGTTAATAAACAAATTGACCAGCGATTGATTCAAAGGCAAAAGGAAATCGTAAGCCGCATGCTGGAATCTGAAAAGAGTGAAGAAAAACGGGAAAAAGAAGAGAAAAGAGAGTCAAATGAATTTAAAGGAGAAAATTTTAGTAACTTTATTGAAGAACTCACGTACAAAAGGAGGTTAAAGGAACAGCTTGATTTACTCAAGTTACAATCAATAGAACTCAAACCATTTTATAAGGAGCGTAGTAATGCATATTTCTTTAAAAAACGCGATATCAGACAAAATTAGCCTATCATCAGAGACAGGGGATTTATTTTCAGCTGTTAGGGTCTTTGAAAATTTAACGTTTGATTTATTAAAAGATCTAAAGGATGAAAATCTGATGGCAACGTGTCAAGTAATTGGATATGAAATAGTTAAAGAGATATTTCAAACACAAAAAAGTGTTAAGAGTGTAATTGAAATGCAAATTAACGAAAAAGGAACAGTGCTAAATTTTTACTTAGACATGGATTCCTTTAAGCATTTAAAGTCTGTAATAGATGATTCTGGTTATTTGAGAAATAAATTGGTTTATCTCTGTGATAGTTTTAAGATGGACGAGCAAAACAATTCGTTTATCTGTATATTTGATGGAAATGCTTTAAATAGGCAATTGAGTTCTGATAGGATAGTTACGTTGAAAAAGTATTTAAAAAAGGCCAGTGTAACAACATATAGATTTCATGATTAGGTTTGAGCGTTATGATTATGATGTACCTGTTTGCCTAAATTCAGAAACCCGAATCTGGATCGATAAAGTTTTACAAGGCTATAATAAAAGGATCGGTGAGATTTATTTTTTGTTTTGTTCGGACGACAGCCTCTTAAAGATAAATCAGCGGTTTTTAAATCACGACTATTATACTGATATTATTACATTCAATAAGAGTATAAATGATAATATTATTTCAGGTGAAATTTTCATTAGCATTGAGCGTGTTTTAGATAATGCAAAATTTTTAGGTAATGATTACGAGTTGGAACTGCACCGTGTACTGATACATGGTATCCTTCATTTGATTGGCTTTGATGATAATTCTGTTGACGGGAAAGAGGAAATGCGCGATCGCGAACGAATTAGTCTATCTTTGCGCTCTAATAACTAAATAATAGTGACTTAAATAAATGTTTCACGTGAAACATTAAAGCTAACAAAACTCAAAATGCTTTTCGAAAAATACGATGTAATTGTTGTTGGTGCTGGTCATGCTGGTTCAGAAGCTGCAGCTGCTGCTGCAAATATGGGCAGCAAGGTTCTGTTGATCACGATGAATTTACAAACTATCGCGCAGATGTCTTGTAATCCGGCTATGGGTGGTATTGCTAAGGGGCAAATTGTTCGAGAAATAGATGCTTTAGGTGGATATTCGGGCTTAGTAACAGATCGTACAATGATTCAGTTTAGGATGCTGAATAAGTCAAAAGGTCCAGCCATGTGGAGTCCTCGAGCTCAAAGTGACAGGATGCTCTTTTCGCTTGAATGGAGGCGTATGCTTGAGCAAACACCAAATCTTGATTTTTGGCAGGATATGGTCGTAGGATTAATCGTAAAAGATAATCGTATCCAAGGCGTGAAAACTTCAATGGGGCAAACGATAGAAGCGAATAATGTTATATTGACAAATGGCACTTTTTTGAATGGAAAGATTCATATTGGCGAAAAATCTTTTGGCGGTGGTCGTATGGGCGACAGGGCAAGTCAAGGTCTTACAGAGCAACTGATCGAGTTTGGTTTTCGTGCCGACAGATTGAAAACAGGCACTCCTGTGAGAGTTGACGGCAGAACAATCGATTTTAGCCGATTAGCTGAACAGAAAGGAGATGAGGTGGTTACGGGATTTTCTTACGTGGAAAAGGCCAATCTTAAGAAACAGCGTAGTTGTTATATGGCCTATACCAGTCGTAAAGTCCATGATACGCTAAAAACGGGCTTTCAGTTCTCACCAATGTTTAACGGAAGAATAGGAGGCGTTGGGCCGAGATATTGTCCGAGTATTGAAGACAAAGTGGAGCGTTTTTCTGATAAAGATGCTCATCAACTTTTTGTAGAACCAGAAGGATGGCATACCATTGAATATTATATCAATGGGTTTAGTTCCTCTTTGCCAGAAGATGTCCAGTTTAAAGCCTTAAGAGAAATTGAAGGTTTTGAAAATGCAAAAATTTTCAGGCCTGGGTATGCAATCGAGTATGATTTTTTCCCTCCTGAACAGTTGCAACATAATTTAGAAACAAAACTTGTGAAAGGTTTGTTTTTCGCAGGGCAGATTAACGGCACAACTGGTTATGAGGAGGCAGCTGCTCAAGGAATTATTGCTGGAATTAATGCACATAACAAGGCCGTAGATAACGAACCTTTAATATTGAAGCGGTCTGAAGCTTACATCGGTGTTTTAATCGATGATTTGATAACGAAGGGTGTTGATGAGCCTTATCGTATGTTTACAAGTCGCGCTGAATATCGCATCTTACTACGGCAAGACAATGCTGATGCCAGACTTACGGAGAAAAGCTATAAAATGGGTTTAGCTACGTTAGAAAGGTATCAAAAATTTAGGCAGAAACAGGAGCGTATTCTGGCGCTTATCAGTTATTTGGAAAAAACGGGTGTAGCGCCTGATGAAATTAATACATTTCTTGAAACTCAAGGAACTTCACCCTTAACCCAACAAATTAAACTTTCCAATGTTCTTTTACGTCCTCAGGTGGAATTGCATGGACTCATAAAAAACAATGAAAATCTGTTTACCGATATCAAGAATAGATACAACTTCAGGCAAGATGAAATTGAAGCTGCTGAAGTCTTGGTCAAATACAAAGGTTATATCGATAAGGAAAAAGAACTAGCTGACAAGCTTATGCGGCTTGAGCATGTTAAACTTAATTCAGAGTTTGATTACCATCAGCTTAAATCACTGTCGTACGAAGCACGAGAAAAATTGAATTTGATAAAACCCGAAACACTCGGCCAGGCAAGTAGGATTAGTGGAGTGTCTCCGGCAGATATTTCCGTACTTGCCATTTACTTAGGTAGATAGCGGTTTGTTCCACGTGAAACATTCGATTATGTCAACGAAATGCCCAGTCTGTAATTCTGAACATATAGCGTTTGAACTAGGACTGAAAGATTATTTTTTAAGTCAGGAGGATTTTGAGATTTTGCATTGTAATGATTGCAATATTTCATTTACAAATCAAATACCTGCGGCGACTGAAATGCAACAGTATTATTCATCCGAAAAATACTATAGTCATTCTGATGAAAAAAAGGGATTTATTCCGTTCTTGTATAGAAAAATAAAATCTATTAATATTAATACAAAGTACAACCAAGTAACCAAGGGGATGTTGCCTGGGAAGCTTTTGGATTTTGGATGTGGTATTGGTGATTTTTTAATACATGCACAAGCTAAAGGCTGGTCTGTTCATGGCATTGAACCTAATGTAAAAGCAAGAGACATCGCTTCTAAAAAACTTAGGAGTGAGATTTTAGATAATGAAGGTTTAATGCGTTTTCCGGATAATCATTTTGATCTGATCACATTATTTCATGTGTTGGAGCATGTGTATGCTCCTGATGAATTGATATCAGAACTGCTTCGTGTTCTAAAACCGAATGGAAGACTTATTCTGGCTTTACCTAATAAAGACTCATTTGACGCGAAATATTACAATAAGTTTTGGGCTGCCTGGGATGTGCCACGTCATTTGTGGCATTTTGTTCCTGAGAGTGTCGAGGGTCTGCTTGAGAAACATAAAATGGAAAAGTTTAAACAGATACCAATGAGATGGGATGCATTTTATGTTGCCCTTTTAAGTGAACAATACAAAAAGAGCACTTTCCCTCTGCTAAATGCACTACTGATTGGTTTGATTTCAAATTTTAAAGCTGGCTTAAATGGGCAGTATTCCAGTTTAATTTATTGTTTCAAATCAAAGAATGTATAAATTATTGATAGTCAAAGTGATATACACCAACTACTAAGGTGTAAACTTGTTAAGCATCTATCAATCAAGTCTATAAGATTGTAAGAAGTCAAAAAAAATACTTTTGTTGTTTGGTTTCTGGGGTAATTTTAAGCGCTTTATGCTGTTTTTTTGTTGTTTTTATAGCAATCTTTACCTTAGGTGAGAAAACGCCTTAGATTTAACCTGAAGCGTTCAAATATTTTCTGTAATTTTATCTTTTGGTGCTGTTTTTGTAGTTGAGGTCTCTTTTGTATTTACTACATGAAAAAGTCTATTCTGATTTTTGGTCTGGTTTTGGCAATTTTATTTTCCTTCATGGGATTGAATTTTCTTTTTATACAATTGAATAAGGAGGAAGTTTTAGTTTCTAAGCTTGAGGAGACATTAAAGCATAATGGTGAAAAGCTGATTTCTGCGAAAAGTACAATCAATCAATTCGACGAATTTAAGCAGAAGGATCTATGTTTTGATTGCATTAGCAAGCAGTTGAATCGCATTCCTGAAGTGTGTTTATTTTGCTATCAGGATACAAGTTTGGTGTATTGGTCCTCGAATAATGCGTTACCTAATATTTTAGTGTCACTAATTTTTGAAGAAGATAGCTCGGGTTTTGTAAAGTTATCGGATGGTATTTACCAATATCTCAGTTTTTCTTCAATTCAAACGGACACGATCAGTAATAGATGGGCAGTGCTTTTAATCCCAATTTATAAATCTTATGCTATTAATAATCAATTTCTTAGTCCACATTTTGTAGGTGATATTTTTAATGAAAATGTTGTTATAACAATTGATCTGGAAAAGCCCATAATGCCGGGCATGTCTTCCGAAAACCTTAAATATGAAATCGTTAAAGAATTTGCACTGAGCAATAATCAGGCGTTTATTTTATTTATTGTTAGTTTGTTCTTATACTTATCGCTCGTATATCTGGTTTTTTTTGCCAGTAATTTAATGTCAATAATGAAAAATCCAGGCATTAAGTTCGGTTTTGGTTTAGTTGTAATTATTGTTGGATTCGGGTTTTATTATTTGACTATTGGTTTTAGCGCTTTAGCTAACACTCAGCTTTTTGGTTCAAAACACATAAATATTTTATTATGGGAAATTAGCATAGGAGATGCAGTCTTTGGGATAATTCAATTGCTTTTAATTAGCTGGATATTTAAGACATACAGTCCAAAGCTAATTAAGACGCTACCGCAGTTGTTACGCACTGTATTACTGGTATTTGTCTTTTTGATTTTATTTTTTACATTTTATTTTTTAATTTCTCAATTGATTTTTGAGTCGCAAATTCCCCTTTCTTTTCATGAATTTTATGAATTGAACCTTCAAAGTTATATTTTATTATTGTTAATTAGTTTGCTGGCTTTGATTGTAAACACAATCTTTAACCATTTGTTTGCGATATTATTTCTTCCGAAGGATAGGATTGGACTTTCATTTTTACTTCTTATATTGTTGCTGGCAATCAAACAATTAATGTTTTTAAATCTTGAGGCTTCACTATGGCTTTCTGACATGTTTGCGCTCCTTTTATTTATTGTTTTATTTATAAATATAAAGAACGAGATGAAAGGTAGGCCAAATTTAAGTTTATTGTCATTGGTTCTATTTTCTTTAATACTTACCTGGCTATTTTTTGCGGAAAATCTCAGAAAATCTGAAAACGAACAACAACTTGTGGCCATGCAGTTGAATGTAGAATCAGATCCAATGCTAGAGTTTGTATTTAATTCAATATTCAGAGAAATAGATCAGGATTCAATATTAAATGAGTTGGTTTATAGACATGATTTTGAAGAGCTTGAAGCTGATTCGATAAACCAATACATCACAGATAATTACAATCATGATTATTTTTCAAAATATAATATAAGTATTACATTATGTGATAATTGGGACGAGCTTCTCATTCAACCCGGGGATTATGTTTCTAATTGCAAAACCTATTTTATGGCTTTGAGTCAGGAAAAAGGTCTTGTTTCTGATCAAAACCCGAATCTGTATTATATACAGGACAACCTTATCGGAGCCTATTATTTGGCTATTTTGCCTTTGAAGCCCAATGAATATGGGCAGCAGTTTTATATTTTTATTGAATATTATTTCAAATATTTTCCTGAAGGGCTTGGCTATCCGGAATTGTTAGTTGAACAGGAAAATAACCTCACAGGGCTATTTTCGGATTATTCGTTTGCTACGTATTCAAATAGAAAACTGGTATATAAATTTGGTAAATATGTTTATCCCCTCGAAATTGATCAGATTAGTTTCGTTAATGGAGATTTTACGAATGAAAATGGATTTAGGCATTATTTTCTGGAAATGTCCTCAGGATCCGGTCTTGTAGTTAGCAAACCTGCCAAGAGGTTTATCGATATTATTGCACCCTTTTCTTATTTTATTATTGTACTTAGTTTGCTTAGTCTGCTCTTTAATAAGCAGTTGCTTCTGCATCCTTTTTCTTATATAAAAACGCTCAATTTCAGAAGCAAATTACAGCTATTTAATCTCAGCGCATTGGTGATTTCTTTCTTTATTATAGGGTTGATTTCTGCTTTTTATATTCGGGATATCTATCAACAGAAATCAGATGATTTTCTTTCCGAACGAACCCAGTCTATATTAATAGAGCTTGAACACAAATTACAAAGTGATGATATAAATTCAAAGGAAATACGAGAATATCTCCATCAGATATTGACTAAATTTTCAAAGGTATTTTTCTCTGATATTAATCTCTACAACCTCCGGGGCGATTTGTTGGCCAGCTCAAGACCCGAAATATTTCATCGGCAACTTATTTCTGAGAAAATGAACTCCGATGCATATGCCGCACTTCGAAGCGGTAAATCGTATTTGTTTTTGCATCAGGAAGAGATAGGGCAGGGCTCATATTATTCTTCTTATGTGCCGTTTCAAAATGCAAATGGTGAAACAATTGCCTTCGTGAACTTACCATATTTTGCACGCGAATCGGAACTGAGGACAGAAATTTCAACATTTGTCCTCACCTACATGAATATTTTCATTTTGCTGAGTGGTATTTCAGCTTTTGTTGTGTTGTTCCTATCAGGTCGATTAACTAAGCCATTGTTGCTGTTGCAATCCAAGATGAAGGCCATTCGCTTTGATCAGGCTAATGAGCCCATCGAATGGCGCAGTCAGGACGAAATAGGTCAGCTTGTAAATCAATACAATCAGTTGATTATGGAATTGGAACGTAGTGCTGAGTTGCTTGCACGTTCTGAGCGGGAAACTGCCTGGCGCGAAATGGCTCGTCAGGTTGCTCACGAGATCAAAAACCCACTAACTCCCATGCGCCTCAGCGTGCAGCATCTGAAACGATCATGGGATGACCGCGATCCGGATATCGAACAAAAAATCCAGCGGACTACCAGCACGCTTATTGAACAAATTGATACGCTAGCTACCATTGCATCGGCGTTTTCTGATTTCGCCCGCATGCCTGTAAACAAACCTGAAACTTTTAACCTGACTGATCTTATCAAACGTACTGCTCTGCTCTACAGTGGTAAGTCAAATGTAATGATTGATATCCAGGCTGATGATGAAGCTGGTTTCTGGATTTATGCCGACAAAAAAAACATAGGGCGTGCTTTTGGAAACCTGTTCAAAAATGCTGTTCAGGCTATTGGAAACAAACCCGACGGGAAAATTCGTATTACATTTTCACGTACAGAAACGGAAGCAAAGGTAATGGTGAATGATAATGGCAAAGGGATGACGCAAGAGGAACAGAATAAGCTGTTTACGCCTAATTTCACAACGAAATCAAGTGGAATGGGTCTTGGATTATCAATCGTGCGTCAGATAATAGAATCAGCTGGAGGTAGGGTAACCTTCACAAGTAAAATAGGTTCTGGAACATGCTTTGAAGTAGTGTTGCCTTTAGTGAAATCCTGATTGATTTCGCGTAAATATGATGTAATTAAGCATTACAGCTGCTACAATTTTGTTTAAAATATCTTTCACGCGATTCATTCCACCAAAAATATTTGCCTACATGGTGAGATAAGCTAACTTTGCTAACCACAATGGCAACAAACCCAATAAAAAGCCTGGCAGGGCAAACAGCAGTGTATGGTATGGGAACAATCATCCCGCGCCTGCTCAATTATATGTTGGTGCCATTCTATACCCGAGTGCTTTCTGATGCGCATTACGGGCAGATGACAGAGCTGTATGCTTATGTTGCTTTTTTGCTGGTATTGCTTACCTATGGCATGGAAACAGCTTTTTTTCGATACGCACAAAAAGCGGATACCAGCAAGGTTTTTAATGCGGCTTTATCAGCTATATTCACTACTTCAGCCGTATTTATCGGGCTCCTAATCTTTTTTTATGAGCCAGTGGCCAGTCTAATACAGTATTCCGGAAATTCGGAATACATCGTTTTTGTCGGGCTGATTGTTGCCCTCGATGCCATTACAGCTATTCCTTTTGCCTTGCTTCGCAAACAAAACAAAGCCCGTCGCTTTGCTACAATCCGTATTTTGAATGTTAGTCTGAATATTGGATTGAATGTCCTTTTTATTGTGCTTATACCAGCATGGTCAATGCGCTTTGCATCAGATATTTTTGGAAATAATGTCAGTTTATTAATTTGGGTCTTTGTTGCAAATCTGATGGCCAGCCTGTTGAGTTTGGTGCTGCTATGGCCACAGCTGAAAAGGTTTTCGTATAGCTGGGACAGTAGTTTGATCAAACCTATGCTTAACTATGCTTTGCCTGTTTTGGTGGTGGGCTTGGCTGGCATGGTGAACGAAGTGATTGACAAAATCTTGCTGAAATACCTATTGCCCAATCGGGAGACAGCCATGGCACAGCTTGGTATTTATGGAGCAAACTACAAACTGGGTGTATTGATGACACTCTTTATCCAGATGTTCCGCTTTGCTGCTGAGCCTTTCTTTTTTGCTGAGGCAGAAAAAAATGACAGCTCAGAGCTTTTCGCTAAAGTGTTGAACTATTTTGTGATCAGTGGATTATTGATTTTTCTTGGTATTACCTTGTTTATTGATGTGTTTCAATATTTTCTTGGAGCTGAATTCCGATCAGGACTGAATATCGTTCCGATTGTATTGATCGCCAATCTTTTTTATGGGGTGTTTTTTAATCTTTCTGTTTGGTACAAACTTACCGATCGAACCCGAAATGGGGCAGTAATTGCGCTAATTGGCGCCACTATAACGCTAATAGCCAACATCCTTCTGATTCCGGTTATGGGCTATACCGGAGCTGCATGGGCACATCTGGCATGCTATTCAACCATGATGATCATTTCTTATTTCTGGGGCAAAAAAGTTTATCCGATTCCTTACAAAATAAATCGTTTCCTTTTTTACCTCATTTTGGCGCTTGGGCTTTATTTTATCTCCGTTGCCGTTCATCCCGATGAATTGCTTATCCGTTTGTTGTTCAACGCAATGCTTTTGGCGGTTTTCGTGACAGTAGCCGTTTTGTTGGAGCATAAAGGTTTTCGAGCTACTCAGAGAATTTCCTGATTTTTACTTTTTTAACGGAAGCCATCGCCCGAATAATCCTTATTTTTGCGGCTGCCCAATAAAAGCTGTAAATATTTTATGGAAATATCAATTGTAAATCACTCTAAACATCCCTTGCCTGCCTACGAAACAGAGGCCTCGGCCGGAATGGACTTACGTGCCAATCTGGATGAACCGCTTATACTGGCTTCTTTGCAACGAGCACTTATTCCAACCGGATTATTTATTGAGTTGCCTATTGGTTTTGAAGCCCAACTCAGGCCTCGAAGCGGCTTAGCCATCAAGCACGGCCTAACCCTACTAAACACACCCGGAACTATTGATGCCGACTACCGAGGTGAGATAAAAGTAATTTTGGTCAACCTTTCCGATCAGGTTTTTACTATAAATGATGGCGAACGCATAGCACAAATGGTGATTGCCCGGCATGAAAATGCTCAATGGAAAGTGGTCGAAAAACTCAGTGAAACCAATCGCGGAGCTGGCGGTTTTGGGCACACAGGAAAATAAAGAAACTGGAAACAACAAATTAGAAAAAATGAATATCATCATCCCTATGGCCGGAATGGGAAAACGCATGCGGCCACACACACTCACCACTCCCAAGCCCATGATTCCGGTTGCCGGAAAGCCTATCATTCAGCGTCTTGTTGAAGATATTGCTCGTGTGGTAGATCAAAAAATTGAACAAATTGCCTTTGTGGTTGGCGATTTTGGAAAAGAAACCGAAAAAGGACTCCTGGACATTGCCGATTCCATTGGTGCAAAAGGAAGTATTCATTACCAATTGGAAGCGCTGGGTACTGCACATGCTATTTTGTGCGCCAGTGAGGCACTTCAGGGAAAAGTAGTTGTAGCTTACGCTGATACGCTTTTCAAAGCCGATTTTAAACTGGATAGTAATAAAGATGGCATTATCTGGGTGAATCGCGTTGAAAATCCTGAACAGTTTGGTGTGGTAAAGCTCAATCCCGACAACAGCATCGAAGGGTTCTATGAAAAACCTTCCGAATTTGTTTCCGATTTGGCTATTATCGGTATTTATTTTTTTAAAGATGGGGCATATTTGCGCGAGCAACTCCAATTTTTACTGGATAAAAAAATCACTACCGGTGGCGAATATGGCATAACCGATGGTCTGCAAAATATGATGAAAGCAGGCATGGCTTTTCACACCGAAACAGTAACCGAATGGCTCGATTGTGGTAATAAAGATGCTACCGTTGCTACCAATCAGCGGGTGCTTGAATTAGTTGCAGATAATGAGCAACTCATACATGATCAGGCTGATATGGATGAGGCCATTATCATTGAGCCTTGTTTTATTGGCAAAGGCGCTGTGATTCAAAATGCTGTTGTTGGCCCGCACGTTTCTGTTGGTGCTAAAACCATTATCAGAAATGCAGTGATTCGTAACAGCATTATCCAAAACAATAGCCATATCGAAAATCAAATTATCGAAAATAGTATGATTGGTAGTTATGCCAGCCTAAAAGCTTCGGCCCGGAGTTTAAGCCTTGGCGATTACAATCAGCTGGAAGATTAAAATTATTGCTTATGACGATTCAAAACCGGTTTGTATATACCGTTTTGGTGCTTGTTTGGTTCTTTGGAATGCCACTATTTTCGCAGGATATAAGGCCGGATTCACTAATCAGAGTGAAATCGGAGCGGAAGAACGCCATTTTTTTTGCAGACGGACTAAAAGCCCGAATCGCTGGAAACTACCAAAAAGCACTTGAGCTTTTTGAACAGGCTCTTCAGGCAGATTCATCAGATCATGCCAGCATGTATGAGCTCAGCGAGCTTTATGCCCGCGAAGGCAGACTCGACAGGGCAAACAAGTTGATGGAAAGAGCTGTTGAATTAGATGAGCAAAACAGCTGGTACAAAATCCGCTTGGCGCAGATTTATAAAGTTAAGGGTGATTATGAGGCCTATGCTAATATTTTTAGGCAATTACTGCAAAATGACCCTGACAATACTGATTATTTTGGCGAATTGTCATCGGCGCTGCTTTTGCTCGAACGATATGATGATGCCCTCACTGTTTTTAACCAGATCGAAAAGCAAATTGGCGTAAATGAAATGTTGAGCATTCAAAAGCAACAGATTTATATGCTGCAAAACAAGTCCAAAAAAGCCGTTGAAGAGATTGAAAAACTGGCTGCTGCTTATCCTTTCGAAGTACGCTATCAAGCCATGTTGGCTGAGTTGTATTTAAAAAACAATGATCGAAAAAAAGCACAGGAAACATACCACAATATTAAGCAACTCGATCCCGACGATCCTTATGTACACGTCTCGCTTTTTGAGTTTTATCTCGAGGATAAAAAGTATAACGAAGCCTTTGAAGAGCTTTTATTGGCACTCGGAAATCCATCGCTCGACATCCAAACCAAGATGCAGGTAGTTCCTTACTGGGGAAGGCTCGATTTGCCTGAAGAAACGCTCTTGAATCAAGCCCTTCGGATTGGTGAAACGCTTGTTGAAACACATCCAGATCAAGGATATGGCTACCTGTTACTTGCTGAAGTGCATCAGGATAAAAAGGACTTCAAAAAAGCAGCAAAAAATTACCGCAGTAGCCTGGCGATTGATTCAAGTTTTTACAGGCCTTGGGAAGGGTTGCTGTTTGCCGAACTTAACTTGAAAGATTTCCCTCAATTGATACGAACTGCCGAAAGGGCTTTGCAGCTTTTTCCCGAGCAACCTTTGCCCTATCTTTTTGCTGCATTTGGCTATTTCGATCTGAAAGATTTTGAGCGAGCAAAGCAGTTGCTTGAAACAGGACGCAAGCTGGTTTTTGGGAATGATGCATTAAAGGGCGAGTTTTACAACTACCTTGCCGAAGCCTATCACGAACTTGGAAATGACCAGGAATCATTTAAATATTACGACAAAACCCTCGAAATAAATCCTGAAAATTCAGTAGCGCTGAATAATTATGCCTATCATCTTGCAATACGCGGCGAGCAGCTCGACAAAGCCTTGAAAATGGCTGCAAAAGCCGTAAATATTGATCCCGAAAATGCCTCTAATTTAGATACATATGCCTGGGTTTTTTACAAACTGGGAGCTTATGAAGATGCTTTGTATTGGATAAAAAAGGTACTGAAACACGATGACGAACCCAGTGGCGAAGTACTGGAACATTATGGCGATATTTTATTTAAACAAGGTGAAGTAGAAAAAGCCGTTAAGCAGTGGAAGAACGCTAAAGAAATTGGTGGAGCCAGCGAGTATGTCGAGCAGAAAATTGAGAATAAAAAGCTGTATGAATAAACATAGATTTCCAATAATCCTAAGCCTGATTTTTTTTGCAGCATTGGTTGGTTTGCAAGGGTGTAAAACTAAAAGGGCGCTGATAAAAAAACCACTTAAAGAACAGGGAGAAAGTTTTTTACTCGAAAAAATGGCAGCAAGCGAACTGGAATTCGATTGGTTTAGTGCGCGCTGCGGCCTTACGGTGATTAATGATAAAAAAACAAAAACAGATCTGCGCGGACAGTTGCGTATTCAAAAAGACAGTGTGATATGGATGTCGCTTTCTCCTGCCTTGGGCATCGAAGTGGCTCGCCTGATGATTACCCAGGACTCAATCTGGTTTATTAATCGTATCGACAAAAATTATTTTAAGGGAGATTACGACTTTATCAATAGTTTTTTTCAAACCACAGTAGATTTCGACATACTTCAGGCGTTATTATTGGGTAATGACATGATTTACTACGAAGATGACAATTTTAGGGCTGGTATCGATGCCATGGATTATAGGCTTTCTGCAGCCCGCAGGGCACAAAAGAAAAGACTGCTTCAGGATGAGGAATCGCCAAATATCCTGGTGCAAAATATTTGGTTGAATCCGGATACTTATAAAATCGTTAAAGTGAACCTGAAAGAATTTGGCGAGGAAAATAAACAGCTCGAAGTCAGATACAGCAGGTTTAGTGCTGTTCAGGATCAACTTGTTCCCGGTTTGTTGGATATGATGCTTCAGGCCGATAAAAAATTGCAGATTAACTTGCAATATAACGGAATTACCATAAACGAAGCCTTGAAGTTTCCTTTTAATATTCCTTCAAAATACACGAAAATACGCTAATTTTATCCGCTATGAAAGCGTTTTTCAGGTCTTTGGTTTTTCTTTTTCTATTGCATCTTAGTGGTGTTAATAGCTTCTCTTTGCTTGCCCAGCAAAATGTAAAAGACCTGGAGGCCAACAAAAAACGCATCGAACAGGAAATAGCCTACACGAATAAATTACTCGAAGAAACCACCCAAAGCAAAGAGTTGACCTTTGAACAATTGCTGGTGCTACGATCCAGAATCAGCAAGCGCGCTAACCTGCTGGCAACAATTCAAAAGCAGCTTTTACAGGTTGAATCGCAAATTAGCCGCAGCGCGCGCGAAATCGAGCGGCTCGAAAAGGAACGCCAAGCCCTCCGTCAGGAATATGCCCGCATGATAGAAATTGCCTATCAAAACCGGGGAAGTTATAATAAACTGATTTTCTTGTTCTCGGCCGAAGATTTTAACCAAGCTTTTCAGCGCTTAAAATACCTGCAGCAATATGCAGCATTCAGAAGGAATCAGATCAAAAAGATTGAAGAAACCAACACAAAAATTAAGGTAGAGCTGCAATTGCTCGATCAGGAACAGCAAAGACAAAAAACGCTTTTGGATGAAGAACGGCGTGAGCAAATCGTTTTACAAACTGAGCAGCAAAATGTAGATCAAAGTGTGAAAACGCTGGCACAAAAGGAGAAGCAATTACGCAAAACTATTCAGCAAAAAGAAAGGGAGGCACAGGAATTGCAGCGCACTATCGAACGCATCATTGCCGAAGAAGTGCGTCGTGCCAGCGAATCGAAAACAGAAAAAGTTCCACGCGAAGACCGCCTGATGGAACTCACTCCCGAAGAACTTACCTTATCCAATGCCTTTGCTGGCAACAAAGGCAAATTGCCCTGGCCCACTGAGCGTGGCATAATTGCTTCGCGCTATGGTACACATCCTCATCCGGTGCTTAAAAAGGTTACCATCAAAAATAATGGTATCGACATTACTACTCAAAAAGGAGCTCAGGCACGTGCTGTTTTTGATGGCATTGTTGTGAGCACTAATACGATAACCGCCAGCAACAATGCTGTTATTATCCGCCATGGCGATTACTTTACCGTTTACACCAACCTGGACGATGTATTCGTAAAACGCGGCGACAAGGTAAAAACAAAAGACCTTATTGGCCAAATCCATACCGACAAAAGCTCCGGGAAAACCATGGTTCATTTCGAACTCTGGAAAGGCCGTCAAATTGTTGATCCCGCACTTTGGCTGGCGAGGTAAAACAAACTATTCAGTGAGATTACTTATATACTTGGTGTAGATATATAAAGCTTAATTACAAAGCTTTAAATTTCGTACAATTTTCATCAAATTCTGTAACGCCTTGGCGGTATCCCTGCTCTAATTTTGCCTTATCGTTCATTTAAAAATATATGATATGAAAAAATTAGAATTGAAAAGGCTGATTGGCCTGTTTTCCATTGCAGTATTGTTAATTACCCTGAGTAGCTCCTGCGAAAAGTCAATGGCAGATGAAGCTGAATCGGATCAGGATGCCATCGAAAAGTATGATTACATTTCATCTGTTGATCAGCAGATGGCTGCCTCGTTGGATTCCATCAATGTTCCTGGCTTACCAGATTGTATTGCAAACTACCTCGATAGTCTTCCTTCCGAAGCAATTTCAGAAAGTGAGCTGAATACGCTGAGATTTGTGCGCGAAGAAGAATTTTTAGCGCATGATGTTTATGTTGCGCTTTACGAGCAATACAATATTCCTGTTTTTAACAACATTTCAAAAAGTGAAGCTTTTCACACCAGCATGATTTTGGCACTGCTTCAAAAATATGACATCGAAGATCCTGCCGCCGATCATCAGCCGGGCATATTTGTAAATGCAGATCTTCAGGAATACTATGATCAACTTATTGCACTGGGGAACACATCTGTAAATGAGGCCATTATTGTTGGCGCAACGATAGAAGACCTTGATATTGCAGATCTTCAAACCCACCTCGAACAGGATGTGGATAATGAGGATATTACGTTTGTGATCACTCAGCTGAGTAAAGGTTCACGTAATCACCTGCGTGCATTTAACGCACATCTCGTGTTCAGGGATATCACCTATAATGCACAGTTTATTTCACAGGATTATTACGACGAAATTGTACTTTCCGATTGGGAAGTTGGTGGTGGCATTTGTGGTGTATGTCCTTAAAAAACAAAGCAACAAACACTTTTCGTAAATAAATTTTTGGTTTTTGGTTAGCAAAGTGCCGGGTTTTCCCGGCATTTTGTTTCATGTTCAGTGGCTAACGAAATCCTTCCGGTTTTTTCAATACGAAGGTTCTGGAAATATTAAATCCAAAAAAGATGTCTCCTTTTCCCCATTTTCCGGCAGTTTCGGTGATATAAGCTCTATCGAACATGGCTTGGGCATTCGAGAAATGCAATTGAAATACATGGCCTCCGGTTTCAATATCAAAACCAAATGATAACGCATTGGTGCGATCCAGCGTGGTTTGGTCGTCAGGATAATAGAAATACTCTGCATTGAACGAAACGCGCTGGCTCAGCTTTAACCTGCCGCCTACACCAAGCGCAAAAGAGGTATTTTTATCAGCTTTGGTGGGAACAAGGTTTTTATGTATTACTGTTGGCGTGAGCTGCAGGGTAAAAGCACTGCTAAATTTGCGCGCTATCAGCAACTGATTCACGTACGAAAGCCTTGAGCTAAAATAGTTTTTCCGATCCGGAAACTGCCACCGGAGGCTGTTTAAAGCCAAAGCACCTAAATAAGAAACACTAACCGGCATGTTTTTGGCTCCGGTACTTTGCCTCAACAGTTTGGCTTTTACAAATCCATCATAGGTTTTTTGCCAGCTGCTGCGCCCCACGCCAAGAGCTAACCAGTCGTTTATGCCGTATTCCAGCCCAAGACGGATGGTTGCCTGATCGAGCCCAAATAGCTCATAAGCTCCCAAATTTAATGAACCAAAATTATGCTGAATCAAGAAGATGAGATTGCCTTCGGCAGGGTTTTCAACCGATTGGCCATAAACTACTCTTCCTGCTTTAAAGCTGGCATAGGCATATTCAGTCACGGGTTCTTCATCAGCAAAAAGATCAAAAAGATCGTCTTGAGCTTGCAGGCTAAGACTAAAAATTACTATAAAGGTCGTTATCCAAAGGTTTTTCATGAGCTTATGGCATTTAATTATTTAAAGCACCTTGTGTTGTCCAGGCTTCAAATTGTTGTATTTCACAATCAGTGAGTTTACCTCCCTTAGGCATGGCCGAAAAGCCAGCATCGTGCCGGATAGCACCCAGCAGGCGTCCATTTACGGCGGCATCTGCAATATTTTGGTGGCCATCGAGCCTTACACCGCCCGAAGCTCCTACTCCGGAGTGGCAACTGACACAATTATTGTTGATAATCGGTTCAATAACTTGACTAAAACTTACATTCTCAGTGCTACAGCTAGACCCGTTGTCGGGATACAGCTCTTCTTCATTGTCTTTGTAGCAAGAGCTTAAGCTGATCAGCAATCCGATAGTAAATACTAAAATAAGTTTGTTGAGATTAATTGTCAGGTGTTCCATCGGCAATCCATTTTTCAAATTGGGTAATTACGCATTCATTTAATTGTGCCCCGTTTTGCGGCATGGGGCTGTAGCCGTTTTCGTGTCTGATACTTCCCATGAGTCTTCCGGAAGCTGCCGCTGAGGCAACGTGGCTGTGATTAGTCAGTAATAAACCTCCTGAGGGATTAGCGCCTGAATGACAGCCAAAACAGGTATTTTGAATGATAGGAAATATTTGTCCGCTAAAAGTTACATTAACGGTATCACAATTTGTAGTTTCACAAACATTGTTTTGGGCTCCTTGCAAAATCCACTTTTCTATCTTTGCAATCTGCACAGCATTAAGGGGTTGTCGTGGTGGCGGTGGCATTCTTTTATCCGGATCTGTCTCAGTAAGCACTTCATAAAGATCGCTGTCTGCCGGATTGCCGGGCCTCACATCTGCAGTTTGCATGATGGAAGCATAATCGGTTAGTATTACACCGTGTTGAGCAGTGCCCGGATCGTGGCAGCCTGTTACGCCACACGAACTCATGAGCAAGGGCAAAATATCATTTTGAAAATAAACGGTATCCGGATCACATTCCTGGCCACCTCCTCCGCCACCTCCTGGGTCAGTAAATGTGGTGTCATTAACCCATTTAGCAATTGTTGTGATGTCGCAATCACTTAACTTGGGTAATCCCTGAGGCATAGGCGAATAGCCAGCCTCATGACTGATACTTCCTAACAAACTGCCATTTTGCGCAACAAAAGCAAGACGGTCATAATCACTCAAATCCAGACTGCCTGAAGGAGTCGCTCCGCTGTGACAGCTGTAACAATTGGTTTGCAGAATAGGCAACACAGAAGCTGTATAAGTAACAGTAGCTGTATCACATGAGTCAACTGGCGGCTCAGGTGTGGGTTGAGCGAATGCTTCAGGCTCATGCTTACAAGATGTAATAAAAATGCCCAGAACAAATAGTAAAAACCAGGTAAAACGGATTGCTTGCATATTGAATGGATTTCGAACCCTTGCCGACAAATCTATTGCTTGTAAATGAATTAACTTTTCAAAAAGATTATTAATGGGAAAGTTGGTTGTCTGAACAGGAATTTTTGCGGTATGAATATGGTCAAAGGTATTCTTTGATGTTTCCATTTAATGGAATTTAGGTTCAGTGCATAAACAAGAAATCAGAAAAATTGTTAGAAAACTACTCGTAAAAATTGAATATCTGTTGATTATAGAGAAGATTACCACTACATTTGTATATTGCTTTTAAGAGCTAATAAGTCAATAACAAACCAAAACTTCACAAAATGGCAAAGGTTTTAGTGCTTGGAGCTGGAATTTCTGGTCACACGGCAGCTGCATTTTTGCGTAAAAAACTCTCTAAAAAACATCAGGTCATCGTTGTTTCACCGGCCAGCTACTACCAATGGATTCCTTCCAACATATGGGTTGGCGTGGGGAAAATGACTGTTGATCAGGTGCGTTTTAAACTGGCACCCCGCTACACACGCGTTGGAATAGAATTTCATCAGGCGCTGGCTGTCAGCATTCATCCAGAAGGAGAATCTGAATCTTCACAAGCTTTTGTGAAGGCAGTTTACACCTTGCCCGAACGTAAGGGAGAAGAAATCAAACTGGAGTATGACTACCTGGTGAATGCCACCGGACCAAAATTGAATTTTGAAGCTACAGAAGGTTTAGGACCCGGAAAAAACACAGTTTCGGTTTGCTCTTTTGATCATGCTTCACACGCTTGGGAAAAACTACAGGAAGCAATTAATAAGATGCAAAATGGTCAAAAACAACGTTTTGTTATCGGCACAGGTCATCCAATGGCTACCTGTCAGGGCGCGGCTTTTGAATACATCCTGAATGTGGCTTATGAGATAAGGAAACGCAAACTATCACATATGGCCGATCTCACCTGGCTTACAAATGAATACGAATTAGGCGATTTTGGTATGGGTGGCGCTCATATTCAAAGAGGTGGTTATATCACTTCTACACGCGTTTTTGCTGAAAGTTTTTTGCGCGAAAATAATATCCACTGGATCAAGCGTGCCGGCGTAAAAAAAGTGGAGCCCGGACTAATTCATTACGAAACACTTGATGGCGAAAATCATAGCCTGGAATTTGATTTTTCTATGCTTATCCCCGGATTTGCGGGTGTTGGCATAAAGGCTTTTGATAAAAACGGAACCGATATCAGCTCCACACTTTTTGCGCCAAATGGCCTGATGAAAGTGGATGCCGACTACACCGCCAAGCCTTATGAGGAGTGGAGTGTGAATGACTGGCCTGAAACTTATCGCAATAAAGATTACCCTAATATTTTTGCGCCTGGTATTGCCTTTGCGCCTCCGCATGGGATTTCAAAACCTATGGTGAGCAAAAATGGCACCAATATTTTCCCCACTCCGCCACGTACCGGGATGCCTTCGGGTGTAATGGGAAAAATCACTGCTTTAAATATCATCAACCTGATTAAAAATGGCGAACACGAACTTAAGCACCGCGCCAGCATGGGCAGGATGGGTGCTGCCTGTATTATTTCGGCTGGGTATGGATTAACCAAAGGCGCAGCAGCAACGATGACGGTTTTCCCGATAGTGCCCGACTTTGAGAAGTTTCCGGATTATGGCCGCGATATCAGCTATACCATGGGCGAAGCAGGTTTGGCAGGTCACTGGCTTAAATGGTTTATGCATTATATGTTTTTGCACAAAGCAAAAGGCTATCCGTTTTGGTGGTTGCTACCAGAATAACAATTAGTTAAACTATCCTCTTAAAAATTATAAAAATGAAAAATAGACCCGTAATCCCTTACAGCGAAGAGTTTTATCCTCCAGTTCCAACAAATGGCACAATGTTTTGGCGCAGATTCGTGCCCTGGCAATTGGTTCGGTTTTTAGTGCTGAATATTAAAATCATGCGAATCGTAGTTGGTGGCCACTCTTAAGTGGTTGTATAATATAATGTTAATTAAAAAGGTAAAAAAACAGACTTATAATTTGCTCTATTCCAATAATGGGAAGATAGTTTCAAAAAGAACCTTTAATTTTTGTTATTAATTATTTAAAAAATTGTATATCAAACAGTTAATACTTTGGCACAAGGATTGACATCATAAAACCAACCTAAAAATAATAAAGATGAAAGCTCTAAAACTTTTTTCAGTCTTATTGCTAAGCAGTCTTATGTTTACAGCATGTAATAAAAACAATGATGATGTCATTAATCCGGATGAAAATCCGATTATCGAATCTGTTAATGATCTTGTTGTACCGGCTGGTTTTGATTGGAAGACAACCCAAACAATTGAACTTATTGTAACGCTGCCAGAATCAGGTGAAATACAGCCTTTAATTGTCACAAACCGTGATGGTTCAGTAAAATATTTCCGAGGATTCCCAGATGATGGATCAAAAACTTTGAGAACAAAAATAACTATTCCTTCCTATGTCAGAGAGTTAAGATTTTTTTATAATGGAACCAATGGTCCTAATATAGCCTATGTTGGAGGGTCCATATTGAGCTATGATTTTAATAATTCTCTTAAATCAACAAGTGTTGTTGATTGCGACTTGGATGGTTACTTAACCTACTCCCAAGGGGGATGGGGTCAAATACCGAGGCCACCAAGATATAATAATGTTATTCCTGTAGGATGGTTTAGGGACAATAATTTTAGTACTGTTTACCCTGACGGCAACTTTGTTGTTGGAATAGGTAATTCAGTTACTTTCACTTCAGGACATGCTGTTGGGGTTTGTTTGAGCGCTAATGGAAATGGTAACCCAAGGGTGCTTGATCCGGGTAATTTTACAAATCCTGAGGGTGCACTTGGCAACATGGCAGATCAGATTATAGCTGCACGTTTGAACCGTGATTATAGCGCAGCAGGAGTTCTTGGAACAAATTCAGCAGGTTATACACTTGGAGAGCTTGTGTTTATAGGTGGACCATTTGCCAATATTACTGTTAATGATTTCCTTATAATGGCTGAAACAGCTCTTGGAGGCGGAGATATGTTAGGATTGGATGCCTCAGAATGGAGTTCTGCGGCTGAAAGCATTATAATCAGTTTCCACGAAGGCAATAATGGAAATATTCTTACATGTCCAGCTGATCCAGAACAAGATGAACCCTATGTAGAGGTATCTTCCACCTGCATAAGCAATGAGGTGGTATTCACGATAAGTAATACTGGTGATGGAAACATGACTACTGCGTATAATTATACAGTAACTAAAAACGATGTTGAACTGGATAACGGGACTTATGAACTGGATGTGAATGAAACCCTTGAACTACTTTATTCAGGTCTTACATCAGATGAATTTCGCATCGTTGTAGAAACCCCAAGAGGGGAGGATATCGAAGAAGTAATTAGCGGTTGTGGAAGTCAGGAGCCTCCAGCAGAGCAGTTTGAAGGAACACTTGCCTATGAAGACCTCTGGCCCGGAAAGGGAGATTACGACTTTAACGACCTCGTAATTGATTATGATTTCGATATTGTAAAAAATAATCAGGAAGTTGTACAATCCATCACAGCCACTTTCGTGGTGAAAGCCTTCGGAGCTTCTTATCACAATGGGTTCGGCTTTACTTTCCCAACGGTTAATCCTTCTGATATTGTTTCTGTTGCAGGTTATGATGTAATCAATACTTCAGTTTTTGATATCGCAGGTAATGGCGTCGAAAATGGCCAAAGCAAAGCGACCATCATCGTGTTTGACGATGCCCGCCGTGTAATGCCTCAAACTACTGGTGGAATTGGTGTGAATACCCAACTTGAATATGATTACATCGAACCGGTGACCTTGACATTAGAAATTGTTTTTGCAGCCGATGCAGTTACATACAACGAATTGAATATTGGAACGTTTAATCCTTTCCTTGTTGTGAACACAGTGATTAATGATGTTCCCGGACTACGTGGGCTGGAAATTCACTTGCCCAACTATGAGCCATCCGATTTATTTGATGAAACCTTGCTTGGTCAGTTCGAAGATGCTTCCGATCCGTCACAAGGCAAATATTTCGTTACAGCAAACAATTTGCCCTGGGCAATCAATATTGCTGAACCTTTTGACTGGGTAATTGAATTTCAGGATATTACCGGTGCATACAATGTGTTTGCAGACTGGGCACAAAGTGGTGGATTTAATTATCCCGACTGGTATCAGGATAATACCGGCTATCGCAATAATAACCTTATTTATCCGATGCAAATCGGCAACTAACAGACAAATAACAAGACAGCTTTCATAATTATTGGTTTGCAAAACCATCTCCATTCATGGGGATGGTTTTTGCATTATTTTAGCAAGATAGAAACGTTATTTTTAAAAAGGTCATATTGAATGCTTCCTATGGCATTAGCAGAAAAAGTTATACTACCTAATCGGATAATGTGATTTTATACCCAATCAATATTAGAATAAATCGGCATGCGAGCCTGTTCGATAAAGAGTTATGGTTTTGTTGTCAATATCGATACTCCGAATGAGAAGCCAGTTTGGTTTTAGGTGACATTCCCAAAGATCAGAATATTTACCA
>CAZQFH010000018.1:0-24179 GCA_964592595.1 uncultured Lentimicrobiaceae bacterium
AGTTGAGGGCTTCGCCGGTCAGCGAAACATCATCAGTACCAACAATACCGATTAAGCTCAGGTTATTGGCGCTGAAACTTGCAACTGTATTGCCATCATAGATTTTGTTGTTGGCCGTGAACGAGCCGCCGATGGCAAGTTCTTTGGCGGTAACAACAAGCTCATGTGGATCAGTTAATGCAGGGTCACAAACCCCACTTTGCACTTGTGCCCTGTAGAACCATGTTCCTGCTGATGTTGGTGTTTCATTAAGTACAGCTGTTGTGTTGCTTATGTCAACCCAACTGCCATCTGCACCAAAACGGCGCTGCCATTTTAGCACGGTTCCGGTGTGACCGCTCAATGTAAGGTTGCCTGTGGTGGAACCATAGGTGATACTGGCATTGCCCGCAATTGATCCTGCAATTGTAAGCGGGTCAACGGTTATTTCAATTACATTGGAAACGGCAGCTCCGCTCCAATCCGGAGCGCAATCTACCCGAGACAAACGTCTGTACCAGGTGGTTTGTGTCAGCGCTCCCGGTTGGTAGCTTGTTGTATTCGAACCGCTAATATCGTTCCAATCTGAGGTTGCAAAATCAGGATCAGCAGGATCGGTTTCGGCGTATTGCCATTTATACTCCAAAGTGCCATTAAAACCCACAGGCAAAGCATCACTTGTAAGCTCAGCCGGAATTTCATTAATACAGAGTATTTGTGTATCTCCAATATTACCACCATCAACAGGATTGATACATTCTTCGAAATCGGCAGTAAGGGTTAAGTCTTCATAAACACTTGTTTCTTGTCGTGATGGATTGTTATTTTCATCACTCCAGGCGCTGAAGAAATAGCCGGGATCTGCCTGGGCTGTCACGGTTGTTCCATCAAAGCCATAGGCAACAGCTTGGTTTGATTCGCCAGATATACTACCTCCTGTAGCAGCGATATATTCTACTGTTTTGGTCAACAATTTGTAACGTCCATCATCTTGAAGTTCAAAAACAGCATCTGCATGCAGATTAACTGCCGGAACCACACCAAAAGCGTCAGTCACCCAATTTTCTGCTTCAAAAAGGCCATTTGTTGTTACTAAATAGGCTGTAAGATCTACAGGATTGCCCGAATATATTTTGCGTTCTCCTGTCCTTGTCCAATAATAATTAGGGCCGTTTCTTCTTTGGGCTGCTGTTCCCGGATCAGCAAAATATTGCCATACAGTCCCATCCCCCGTTAGGAAATCACCACCCAATTCAGTACGTGAAGGAATGAAAAACCTGTCACTAACTGTTCCTGAGGCATTTCCGCCAACAGGATTATTGATCATCCAGGGTAATTCCGTTACCAAAGTTGTACTTATAAATGCAGGAGACAATGCAGGTTCAAATGTGGATGCAAGCCAGGTTCTAATAGGTGAATTAACATAACGATTATCCCAATTGCTATTATACTGTCTTGAATCAACATTGCTTACACTTCTGATAGTAACAGAATTCGATAAGCCCGGATAATCTTTATGTACCAGTTTCCATTCCTGTACTGAACCATTCCAACTGCTAAATTCGTCGTAAAGCAAAGCACCTTCAGGGATGCTGACTAAGGCAGCATTGGCCATTTGCTGCCAATCAAAGTAAGGATAGCCGCTATTGTTGGCTGAAAAGACCTTCCAAATCGGAGTTATAAAATCCCAACCTGCATTTTCAAATGTAGTAAGACTTTTCATTGCCACCGTGCTGAGTGGTATTCCACCGTATCCATTGCTGAAGCCAGAAAGATCAGCATCAAAGAAGCTTTCTGCTACTGGTGAACCACCAATATCATGTGCGATGAGACCACCAAACTTACCAGAAGTAACTCGATTAAAACGCACTGCAGCATAAGAATTCTCTATTTGACTGTCATAAGTAAATCCAATCAACCCAGCTACATTGTTACCGTTAACAGTGATTTCGCCCAGCGCATAACAATCTGTTACCGAACCATATGCATAACCAGTTAAAACGCCTGCATTGCCAACATTGGGCATGACATTTGCATTTGCATAACATTGGCTTACCGATACTCCTCCTTCAACAATACCTACCAATCCACCAATAAATCGTCCTCCTGTCACAGTTCCTTCAGCATACAAACGCGAAAGATTTCCTCTCGCTTCACCAATCAAAATACCTGTTCTGTTTCTGCCGGTAACATTTGCATTTACCAATCCAAGGTTAGAAATCCCGGCACCAGAAGTGTAACCGAAGAAACCCACCCAGTCTTGAGATGGACGATTGATATATAGGTTTGAAATTTCAAATCCACCACCATTATACGAACCTGTAAACTTATTGGTCATGTTGCCAATGGGCGAGAAACCTACTCCACTATTATAACAGCTTTCTGCTGTAGCAGCAGCATCAATATCAGCCGTTTGCACATAATGCTTATTCCAGTTTGCAGTGGACGATGCGATCCATTGAATATGCTCAAAACTGCTAACAAGATACGGATCGCCTGACGTACCGTTGCCCGGGGGTTGAATGGCTGGGTATGACGTTACTGTAATCTCCACCACATTAGAAACGGCAGCAGCACTCCAATCCGGAGCACAATCTGCACGTGCCAAACGCATATACCAGGTGGTTTGTGATAGTGAAGCCGTTTCGGCGAATGTAGAAGCATTTGCACCAATGATATCGGCAAAGCCTAATGTAGCACTCGTCGTTGATTTTTGCCACTGGTATTCAAGGATTCCGTTGTGGCCTGTTGGCAATACAACATTCGTAAAGGCCTCAGGTACCGTATTTTGGCAGATGATTTGGTTTGCGGCAATTACGCCGCCATCAGCGGGATTGGTGCAGGAGGAGATTTGCAAACCGCTTCCGAGTGCCATGTGGTCGCCACGGCCATCTCCGCCGGTATATTGAGCGTATGCCGACTGCACAACAAGCATCAGCGCCATGAAGAGTATTGTTTGTAATAGTATTTTCATCGCTATTCTGTTTTTATAATTATGAATTTCATTGTTAACTTTCTTTTTCTGAATTTTTATACCCATATTGAATTACCTCATTTTTCAAAAAAAATTTCGGGGCTTCGCCCAATAACCAAGCGCCAATATCCCCCAACGCAGGCCAGCCTACGGAACGACCCTAACACCCCGGAAACCGTAGCTACCGTCCCGACCGGTGCTCGTGAGTGCAGCGCGGCTGCGGAAGGATGCGCGCATGATCGTTGCAATGTCGTTCCAATCGCCGCCCCGGAAGCCGGACCCGGTGGCGCCGGTAACTTGGCCACTGCTTAGCCCCGGCCATGCAGTTTGGTTGGCGTGGCCGTTAGCGCTCAGGACGCCATCGCCATGCACCCCTGTGAAGGCACGGCCTGTGGCATTGCCAATAGTAACAGGCCGCTCCCACAAATTGCCGCTCAGCTCCATGATGCCATAATAGGATGCGCCGGAGGTTATGCGCCCGGTATTGGAGCCATGCGATGCAAATATCCCGACGCGCAATGGGCCATCAATAGCGCCGTCTGTTGTTGAAGAACTCGCATTTCCAGCCGTGGTGCTGTAATTGGTGGCAATGCCTTCGTTGGCTGCACCGGCGTTATCCAGGGTGTAGGCGCTGCCTGCTACGTTAGCCGTTCCCCAGGCATATTCGTTGGCCACCGGCGCCACGGTACCCCGGCAGGCTTTCTCAAACTCCAGTTCCGTCATGGGTCGTAGGCCCGCCCAGTCGCTATAGGCAGCGCCATCCATCCAGCTCAGGAAGTTGCAGGCTACGTATGGATTGGTGGTAGCATAGCTTCCAACAGCACTGCCAGTGATAGCGTAACGATTTCTAGTAAAGGTGTGTTTGCGATTATCTGCCTGGGTTTGCGTGAGCGTATTCAGAAAATCAACATACTGCTGCTGGGTGATTTCGTATTTTTGCATGTAAAAGGCATCGTAGCCATTGGGCCATGATGCATTGTCCGGGGCTGTTTGGCCAGTGGGATATCCGCCTGCCTGTCCGCCAAGGCTGCCCGTACCTGCAGGGGCAGTGGTTGCGGTAGCCGTGTTGATGGTGGTAAGCGTAAAAGCTGAATTTTCACTTCCACCGCTCCCTGCTGCAAAAGCACCCTGAGGCACATACACCATCTCAATGGCAAACACCTGCACATCCACGGTGGCATTGTCGGCCACGCTGTTGGCGCCGTAGTTCCAGCGGAGTTGAGCGCCGGTAATGGAGAAAGTGCCTGTGCCATCAGAAGAACGGTAGATAAATACACCCACTGCTGGGTTGGTGGTGGCATCAAAGGCGCTGCCGGGGGTTCGCAAGCCGGCATCAATGGCGCCGCCGGTGCCGCTGTGGCCGATGTTGTTAAGACTGGCGTGCTGCCAGTCACCTGCTCCCACACGGTATTTCACAAACACCCAGGCGGCATCCCAGTTAGCGGGGCCGCTGCTGTAGCGCCAGGAATTTTCCCACGCAAGGTCGAACTGTACCATCACAAATTTGTCGGTGGTGTTTTCACCGGTAAGGCTGATGTTGCTCACCGTAATGTTGTTGGCATGCAGCTTAGCCACAAACAGCAACAGCATAAACCCTGCTGCAATGATTCTCTGTAATTTTGATTTCATTTTGTCTTCTTATTTAATTAAATAAAGTTCTTTTTGCTATTTTTTGTCAATTCTGGTTATTCCCCTACACAGGTTCTGCCAAACAACGAGCCTACGGGGCATCCCGCACAGCTCGAAAACCGTTGAGGCGGAGCCTCGGGGTGGTCGTGTAAGCAGCAAGGTAACGGTTAGAGACGGTCATGCCCGGGACGTGATCGTACCAGGAGCCGCCCTTGAGGCCAGAGCCGGTAGCACCGGTTACCTCACCGCTGTTAATTCCTGGCCAGGTGGTTTCGGTGGCATAGCCATTGGCGCTAAGCGCGCCATCCCCATGCACACCGGTAAAGGCACGACCGGTGGCATTGCCCACCGTTATAACTCTTTCCCAAACGTTGCCACTCATCTCCATAATACCGTAATAGCTGGCGCCTGCAGATATACGTCCGTTATTAGAGACATGCCCGGCAAATATCCCAACACGCAATGGGCCATCAATAGAGCCATCAGTTGTTGAATAACTCGCATTTCCGGCAGTGTTGCTGTAATTGTTTGCAATGCCTTCGTTGGATTGCCCGATGTTATTTAAGGTGTAAGCATTGTTTGCTACTGTAGCCGCACCCCATGCATACTCGTTGGCCACTGGTGCCATTGTTCCGCGGCTTGCTTTTTCGAATTCCAACTCGGTCATCGGGCGCAAGCCAGCCCAGTCGCTGTAGGCAGCACCATCCATCCAGCTCAGAAAGTTGCAACCTACATTAGGGTGTTCCGTTTCATAAATAGCAGGAGTAGTGGAGGCAACTCCGGAGGTGTGGATTTTGATCTTATGCCGGAAAACATTTTTGGTAAAAGTGCCAGCAATTTCATGCGGTCTACCATCGATGCGTATATCCTGCTGTGTGTATGTAAGCGTGTTCAAAAAATCAACATACTGCTGCTGGCTGATTTCGTATTTCATACTGTATAATGCAGCAAAACCGGTAGGAAATCCCGCAGCCAGTAAAGCCGTATTGGTCCCGGTAAGATCCATTTGCCCTCTTGCGCCCAAATTACTGGCAGAAGAACCTGCATTATTTCCCTGAATGGTTGGCGGCGTTGAAGTGATTTGAAATGGTACAGTTGCACCGGAGGTGATATTGGCTTGAGTGAAACTAGCGGTTTCAGCAGGATCTGCTCCGGAACCCACAAAAAACGCCCCCTCCGGTACATACACCATCTCAATGGCAAATACTTTTATTTCTACTTCAGCGTTACCGGCCACGCCATTGATGCCGTAGTTCCAGCGGAGTTGGGCATTGGTAATGGAAAAGGTGCCCGTACCATCAGCTGAGCGATAGATAAAAACACCCACAGCGGGGTTGGTGTTGACATCAAAAGCATTGCCGGGCATTCGCAGGCCGGCATCAATGGTGGCGCCAGTGCCTGTGCCGGGGCTGTGGCCGCCATTGTTTAGCCAGGCTTGTTGCCATTCGCCGCTGCCCACACGGTATTTCACAAACACCCATGCGGCATCCCAGTTGTTTGGTGCCGAGGAGGTTTGCCAGGAGTTTTCCCACGCAAGGTCGAACTGTACCAGAGTGTATCCATCGGCCGTGTTTTGTCCGGTAAGCTTTGTGTTGCTCAGCTGGATGTTGTTGGCCATCAGGTTTGCGGCAAACAACAACAGCAAAAGGGCTGCTGAAAGGGTTCTGTGTAATTTAGTTATCATACCAATTCTGTATTTAGTTAATCCAAAAAACTCTTATTATTATACTTGTCTATTTCTTATTATTCCATCGTGATGGACTTTTTTCAAGTATGTCAGCGTGATTTTCTTGCCAGACATTTATTCGGTATTTCCATCTTATTTTTAATTAGTCTGATTACAAATAACTGTCGTAAAATAAAGATCAATTACTCAAATAATGTATATTTGCTACTACTTAAAAAATACCTAATGAGAAAATTAAGCTACACAAAAAACTCCTGACCTTATTGTAACTATATGATATAATGATCTTTAGCATTGTGTCTAAATTTTGCGAAACTTCGCGCTATTAAAACTAAGTGAACCGGTAATCATGCAAAAAACAACTTGAAAAATTGATAAAACTTCTAAAAACCATAAATTTTAGGGTAGAAAAACACACATAATCTCATGCAGAAGATTCAAAATAGTACGGCCTATCGGTTAATCTTTATTACACTTATCTGTCTACATTCTGCCTTTAGCTTAAAGGCAAATGAATCCACACAGATCAGCGATTCTTTGTTTGCAATAACAGCGGATTATAGTGGCAAAGTAAGAATTGATTCGCTGAATGAACACCTCGCAGCCCTGGTACATATGAATTTTAAACTAGATTCAGCACTGTACCAAAAGGTTTATGATTTGGCTGTTCTTTCGGATCATCAGGAAGGCATTGCAAGATTGAATTATATGATGGGGCTGTCATTTTATAACCAATCCATGTTTAGGCCAGCCATGGATTATTTGGATCAGTCTTTAATAATGGCTAATGAATTAGGAAATAAGCAACTGGCTGTGCGATCCAAAATTGTTATTGCAGAATCATTTCTTTCAGAAGGTAAAAATCAGGAAGCACTCAATATTTTATTGGTTCTGAAAGAAGATACAAAGGAAAACAATATGGATTTGGAATATGCATCAACAGTAAACAGCCTTGCTTCTGTTTATTCAAACACCTTTGCTCAAGATAAGGCTGTTACCCTTTACCTGGAGGCATTAAGTTATTTCGAGTCTGTTGAAGATTACAAAACGATGGGTGTTGTTTATAATAATCTTGGAACGAGTAATATGCAGCTTGGAAACAATGTTCAGGCCTTACAAAACATGAAAGAAGCTGAGGTAAACAGCCTAAAGGTTAATGATTTTAAAAACCTTGCTAATTTGTACATCGGTATGGGGATTTTGTACAATCATATGGATTCAATTGAATTGTCTGTTGCCCATTACAAAAAGTCAATTGAGTACAACCTATTAACGGGCAATAAAATTGAAGTTGCACGAGCTTATACAAATTTAGGTAACCTCTTTAAAGAGCAAAATGATTTCGACAAGGCACTTGTCCATTTTCAAGAGTCAATGAATATATGTGAAGAAATTGGACTTGATTACGGGATTTTGATAAATCACATCAATCTGGCGGCTTTGTATCTTGAAAAGGAGGATTTTGAAAAAGCCTTGGAGCACTACCTGATGGCGGAGCAGCTAAATGAAATATTTCAAATCGACAATTTTACTTTACCTATTTTGGTAGGAAAATACAGATGCTATCATGGGCTGGGTGATTATAAAAATGCGTTTTACTATTCACGGAAAACATTTGAGTTGAATGACAGTATCAATAAATTAGAGCAGCAGGAACGCATTGTTGAGCTTCAACTGCAATATGAAGCCGCCAAAGATGAGGCTAAAATGCTGGAGTTGGAACAAAAAGTACTGACTCAAACCAGTACCGAAAGGCTTTATGTTATTGTAGGCCTGGCTATTGCTATACTGCTTGGTGGTATTAATTTTTATTCTGTAAGCAGGAAAAGAAAAGCAGCTTTTCTCCAAAAACAAGCTGAAATACAGCTCGAAAATACTAAATTAGAACTTGAGTTTAAGAAAAGGGAACTGGTAAGTAATGCATTGTACCTTTCTAATGTGTATGAAACTATTGGGAAAGCGGAACATCAAATTAAAACCATAGCACAAGCAGGCGACCGAAAACAAAAGGAAGAGTTGAAAAGCTTGGGCAAGACCTTAAAAAAGTTGGTCCCCAGCAAAACCTGGGAAGAGTTCGAAACCCGTTTTGAACAGGTACACACTGATTTCAGTAAGGAGTTATTACAACGGCATCCCAACCTGAGCCCGAGCGAATTACGTGTTTGCAGTCTGCTAAAGTTAAGTTTAAGCACAAAAGAAATTGCAAATCTTACGCAACGCAGTGTGCGTACAATTGATAACACACGGTTTTCAATACGAAAGAAGCTTAATCTCGAATCTGAAGAAAACCTGGTAACCTATCTTACGTCAGTGTAAATACATATTCCAAAAGTGAATAAGCAGAATCTGCCAATAGCAATGATTAGGTGAACACGCAAACTCAAGGATAGTAGATGTCCTGTTTGTTGTGAAGTATAAAATGAAGAAGTAAAATTCAGAATACCTGATAGTTATGGAATTCCAGGATAATTTTTGCCATCAAGATAAACCATCCCGACATCTTAGCTGCGTAAACGCGATAAAGTTGAAGGTAGCATAAAAAAGATTGTGTAAACACTCATAGACGTAATGTGATAGCACCGCCCTGCTGCATTTAGCTCCGGCTACGCCTGCGCTTCATTTTGCAGGGCGGTGCTATCTTTGTAAAATCTTTAAAAACATTGATTATGAGTGTACACGAAAAAATTCCAAAGGACTTCTTTAAGCAGTTCAAAAACAAGGAGTACTTTCATTCCTTCTTTATTGACCTTTTTAAACAAGGGGTGGAACAGAGAAGCCCACCTGGGCTATGAAAGATATAGTAAAGAAGGAAATGAAAGCGGTAATAGCCGTAATGGATACTTCAGTAAAAAAGTTAAGACAGACTCTAATTAGTTCGCAAAGATAAGCAGTAAGCAGATGAGAACATGTTATCAATTCTTATTAATGGTGGAATTTTAAAGCTATTTTTCTAACTTGCTTGGTACATCCCTAATTTTAAATCATGAGTATATTCAAGCATTTCTTATCTTTTGGAATCATTATAATCTTGATTTTTAGTTTTTTGAACAAACTCAAGGCCCAGGAAACAGAAAGCAACATCTCGATTGGAGCTGAAGTTGGGGGTGTATATTCGTTCCGCAATTTGGAAGGGTCGTTGGATTATTTAATTGAAATGCGCAACGAAGCTGAATCACCAGCCTATGGCTTTTCTGGTGGATTAGATATTGCTTATCAGCTTTCTAAAAACTGGTCTTTGGAATCTGTAATGACATATGCTACAAGGGGTTATAAATCAAAAGGACAAGGTATAGACGGCGAAGGAAATGTTCTTGGAAGTCATACGGCAAGGCATACCTATCACTACCTGGATATTCCGCTTAAAGCTTCTTATAGTCTGAGCTCATGGCATGTAAAGCCTTTTATTTCGGCCGGATTAGTGGCAAATGTTTTCCTTAAAGAAATGCATTATGCTGATTTAATAAATTCTTCAGGTGATCATGTTATTATTGATAGCAGAATAAGCAGCGATAAAAATGCTTTGGGATTAGAAGGCATGCTGGCCGTTGGTATCACTTTTCCTTTTTATGAAAGATTTTACTCAAAAATCCTCACGCATTACACGCATGATCTGTTTAAAACCACTAATACCCCAGTCACCGAAAAGCTCTATACAATTGGATTGCAAGCGGGTATAGTTTATAAATTATAGGTTTGTCTGTCAAAATAAGTAGGAAATCTTGCGGAAAACTAAGTATAGCTGTTGACTTTTGCTTTTTAAACACCAGCTGGCTAGAGTCCTTAAGAATTGGGGCTGTCTGCCTGTCTGCTGCCTGGTTTATCTGCTAAAGGCAGGTAGCTTTGGGGCAAAATTAAAGGGAGTCTACCTGTCATATTTCATCCTTCATCATTGCTTTCCAAGTATTCATCTTAGTCGTTTGAGTCTTCATCGTTCAATTTATAGGGTAGTGTTCTCACTATCCAGATGGAAATGCGTGAACTATGTAATTAATAACCATTATTGTATAATAAGTTAAGCTTCTCCTGGCTCTAACTTTGCCATATAAATAATTATAAATATTTCATAATGAAAAAGTTACTACTTTTACCACTTATTGCCCTTGCAATAGCTGTCTTTTTTAACGCTTGTAAAAAAGACGATTTCGAGGCCAAAGAATTCTTATGTCCGATAGTGATATCAACAATTCCTGTTGACAAAGCTATTGATGTCCCTTTGGATCAGATTATCTCAGCAACTTTTAATATTGAAATGGATTCCGCAACAATACATCAGGAATCATTTACAGTGTTACAAGGTGAAATCTCAAAAGCCTCATCATTTCCAAAAAACGTATTACCCCCAAATGGTAAAGGTAAGAAAGATACAAAAGCCGTCTCACAAGAATCTTATACTATTCAGCAGGCCAGTGCATTAATTACCGGAACTGTTGATTATGCTGGATTAACTGCACGCTTCTCGCCTGTGGTTAATCTTTTGCCTGATGTGCTATATTTAGCCACTGTATCTACCCAGGCCACTGACTTAATTGGGCAGGCTTTGATGGAAGACTACAACTGGTCGTTCACTACCATTGCAGAGATTAAACTTTCCTCTGATCCTCTTGAAGGTGGAACAACAAGGGGTGCAGGCACATTCATCAAAGATTCTTTAATTAATGTTGTTGCCACCCCCAATGATGGCTATTCTTTTATTAACTGGACTCAGAATGGGGTTCCTGTTTCCAATAATTCTGACTATTACTTTACAATGGATGGAAACAGAGATTTGGTAGCAAATTTCACTAGGCAACATGTTGTTAGTTTGTCATCAAATCCTATTGAAGGCGGAACAACAGCAGGTGAAGGTGTTTATAATTCAAATACGTTAGTTAATGTTTCGGCATTTGCTTTTGAAGGTTATACTTTCTTGAATTGGACTGAAGGGACTGATGTTGTTTCGGATGATGAAAATTACACCTTTCTTATTACAAGTAATCGTGAACTCGTAGCCAACTTCACCGAGAATGGCCCTGTGCAGTTTTCTGTTATTTTATATAGCAGCCCTACTGAAGGTGGAAGTGTTGAAGGAGAAGGCATATATAATTTGGATGCAATTGTAGATGTTTCCGCAGCTGCAAATTCAGGTTACGAATTCTTAAACTGGACCGAAGGCGATAACGTGGTTTCCGATAATGCCAATTATACTTTTACAATTACCTATGATCGGGTATTGGTTGCAAATTTCATCGAAACTGTAATAGAACAGTACACTGTTGAATTATACAGTAACCCAACCGAAGGTGGAAATACAATTGGTGGAGGCACATTTAATTTGGGAGCATCGGTAACTGTTTCTGCAAGTGCAAATATTGGTTATACCTTTCTAAATTGGACTGAGGGAGAAATCGTAGTTTCTGTGAATAAAAACTACATGTTCACAATTACTTCTGACAGAGTTTTGGTAGCAAATTTTACGGAAAATGCTGCTGCGCAATATGTTGTTGGTTTATCAAGTAATCCTGTAGCTGGTGGAATCACTTTTGGAGGAGGAGCCTATGAGTTGAATGAGTCAGTAACGGTTTTAGCACATGCAAATGCAGGTTATGAATTTTTGAACTGGACAGAAGGTGCAAATGTAGTTTCACAAAATGCAGAATATACATTTACAATTACAGGTGACCGAAACCTGGTTGCAAATTTTACCCTTATTATAGTGGAGCAGTTTAATGTTGATTTGTCTGGTAACCCGTCGAATGGTGGCACAACAAGCGGAGAAGGCAACTATGATGCTGGATCATTAGTAACCGTTTCTGCCAATGCAAGCACAGACTACACTTTCCTGAACTGGACAGAAGGCGCGAACATTGTTTCAACCAATGCTGCTTACACTTTTACAATTACTGCAAACAGGATTTTGGTAGCCAACTTCACAGCAGATAGTCCAGCACAATATACAGTTGAGCTGTCAAGCAATCCTGCTGCTGGTGGAACAACCACAGGTGGAGGCACTTATGATTCAGGTGAATCAGTAACTGTTTCTGCCAATGCAAGCACGGACTACACTTTCCAGAACTGGACAGAAGGAGCCAACATTGTTTCAACTGATGTAAACTACACATTTATTATTACCAGTGACCGCATATTGGCAGCCAACTTTGAAGAAAACGATCCAATAGGTCCCGGTCCAATCGATCTTGGGGGTGCTGGTTTCTTTTCCATTTTGACAAAATCAGGAATTTCAACTACGGGAATTACTGCAATTGAAGGTAATATCGGCGTAAGTCCGGCAGCAGCTTCATCCATCACAGGATTTGCATTGATAATGAATACTGACGGCACTGCATCACACACCACAATTCCAACCCTGGTAACTGGTTATGTTTATGCTTCTGATTATGCACCGCCAACCCCAGCTATGCTAACAGCTGCTGTTTCTGACATGGAAACTGCCTACACTACAGCAAATGGCCTGGTAGTTCCTGCACCTATTTTGGAAGTAGGAGCCGGAAATATTAGTGGGCTGACTTTAGCTCCCGGATTATACAAATGGAGTACTGGTGTTTTGTTAAATTCTGGCACAACCGTAACATTATCAGGAAGCGCAACAGATACCTGGGTTTTCCAGATCGCTCAAGATTTCGCACTTATGGCTAGTTCACAAGTTGTATTGCAGGGTGGGGCACAGGCCAGCAATATCACATGGGTAGTTGCAGGACAGGCTGTTCTTGGTACAGAAACCGAACTGTTTGGAAATATTTTAAGTGCTACACTTATTTCACTCAATACAGGAGCAACTGTAACCGGCAGATTATTGGCACAGACTGCTGTTACCTTGAATGCCAGTACAGTAATTGCACCTTAAAAATAAGCGAAAGGTTTATCCCCTTCGGGGGATTTACCTGAAGCATTTAACACATTCTAAAAAAAAGAAAAAATGGAAAATTCAATATTTATAGCAAATGTTAAAAAGGAATCGCACAAACTGCGGTTTCCATATAACCTGATTGTTAAAAGTTTCTTAGTCTTTACTTTTCTTCTGGCTACAACTTTTACACCACTTCATTCCCAGGAAGTTAAGCAAATTACCTATACACAGCCAACGTGGAGATTTGGTCTTGCTGGCGGTGCTAACTTCAACTTTCATCAGGGAACTACACAACAGCTAACCAATGACTTTATGGTTGGAACAGCTTTTGGCGATGCACAGGGAGTTGGTCTTTTTGCCGCTCCAGTAATAGAATACCATCGGGATGGAACATTGCTGGGTTTCCAGCTTCAGGCTGGATTCGACAGTCGCAACGGAACCTGGGATCAGGTAAGAACTCCTTGTAATTGCCCGGCAGATTTGGAAACCGGACTTTCATACATTACCATAGAGCCAAGTTTGCGGATTGCTCCTTTTAAATCAAATTTCTTCATCTTCCTCGGCCCCCGTTTGGCCTTCAATCTGGGCAAAGACTTCCTTTACGAGGAAGGTATTAGCCCTGATTATCCCAATACTCCCGCCCGCGCTGATGTGGAAGGCGATTTCAGTGAAGTAAAAAAATCTGTCATCTCCATGCAAATCGGTGCCGGATACGATATCCCACTTTCGGCAGATACGAAGCAGACAAAATTCATGCTTTCTCCTTTTGTATCCTTTCATCCTTATGTAGGACAAGAGCCCCGCTCAATCGAATCGTGGAATATCACTACAATAAGAGCAGGCATTGCACTTAAAATTGGCCACGGCCATAAAATTGCTGTTCGGGAGGAAATCTTTGTGCCATTGGTTGTTGTTGAGCCAGATGTTACTTTCATAGTCGAATCACCCGAAAATATTCCAGTTGAGCGTCGTGTTAGGGAAACTTTCCCTGTAACAAATTACGTATTCTTCAATGAAGGATCTGCTGAAATCCCAAATCGTTATGTCTTGCTGGAAAAAGATCAGGTAACAGATTTCAACGAAGATCAGCTGGAAGTATTCACACCTAAAACCCTTTCTGGTCGATCAAAACGCCAGATGACAGTTTACTATAATGTTTTAAATATCCTTGGCGATCGTATGCTGAAATACCCAAACACCAGTATTACCATGACTGGTTCTTCCAGAGCTGGTGTGAAAGATGCCAAAGCAATGGCCGAAGCTACAAAAACATACCTGACAGATGTATTTGAAATTGCTCCATCCAGAATTCGCACAGACGGACGCTTAAAACCTGTTTTACCATCAGAACAACCAGGAGGAAAACTCGAATTGGCCTTGCTTCGTGAAGAAGATCGCAGGGTATCGATAACAAGTAACTCTCCGGAATTATTGATGGAATTCAGCAGTGGTAATGATGCATTGCTCAAACCAGTAATAATAGATGATATTCAGGAAGCTCCCCTCGACAGTTATGTTACATTCCAGGTTGCTGGTGCCGATACCGCATTCACTTCTTGGACGATGGAATTGGAAGATAAAAAAGGTATGGTTCAAACATTTGGTCCTTACAGTCGTGATACAGTAAGTATCCCTGGAAAAACAATTCTGGGTAATAACCCTGACGGCAATTACAAGATAAGAATGATAGGACAAACAGTGAGTGGTAAGCAGATCAGCAAAGAAACTACTGCCAACCTTGTACTCTGGACTCCTCCGCAAACTGAAGAAATGATGAGATACAGTGTCATTTACGAATTTAACAACTCAGAAGCTATTGCGATGTACGAGAAATACCTGAGCGAATTGGTAACCCCAAAAATTCCTGCAAATGGTAAAGTGATCATACATGGCCATACTGATATCATTGGCGGTGAAGAATTCAACCTGAATCTGTCTGCTGAAAGAGCAAATGATGTTAAAGCTATTATTCAAAAAGCTTTAGCCAAAGCAAACAGGAAAGATGTCAAGTTTGAAGTTCACGGATTTGGTGAAGATGAAAAATTAGCAGCATTCGAAAACAAGTTTCCTGAAGAACGTTTTTACAACAGGACTGTTATCATTGATATTATTCCTGCAAAGTAATTTTTGATACAATAATTATTTTGTTCTTCACGATAAAAGAGGCTGTAATGGCCTCTTTTTTTATTTTTATTTTGAGTAAACAATGCCAGTATTTTGTTGGATTTATTGCTTCTTAGGTTTCTGAAACTTTTTAATAATGGGCTATTATCTTTTGCCTTATGCTATTCCCAACAATAGTTTTTTTTAAAGTCAGGCAACATACGAAAAATTATAAGTCAATATCATTCATGCTCTTAATCTGTGAAAAATGTAAATCTTCTTCAGAAATATGTAAGATTTTTCAAGCGTTTGCCCCTGACCTTTGTGAGATAAAGTTAAAAACCTAAAATCTAGCATTATGCCTATTTTAACAATTTTAATCGTCATTATTGGCGTTGGAGTGATACTCTGGCTGATCAACAGCTTCATTCCTATGCAGCGAACTATTAAAAATATTCTGAATGCAGTTGTTATCATCATTCTTGTGATTTGGCTGCTTAAAATATTTGGAGTGCTGGACAGCCTGCAAAATGTGCAGATCTAATTTAAACCAGTAAAAAATATTATTTACAACTGACCCGCCAGATGCGGGAAATATTCAAAACAAAAAAAATGATTAAAACAAGAAAGTTATATACAGCACTTTTAATTGCTGTTGCTACAATTTTAATATTGCCCAGCAGTGGTTGCAAAAAAGATGAAGAACCTGCCCGAGAAACAACTTATACACTGAAAGTAAAAGATGTTTTAGGCGTTACAGGCACTGTTACTTTTATAGAATCCAGCAAAACTGCTTCAACTATAACCATCAAGCTTAATGGCGCTCCAACCGGAACGCATCCGGCAGCACTTTACACGAATACAGTTGCCGAAGGCGGTGCAGTAGTTGTTTCCCTTAATCCTGTGGATGCGTCGGGATCAAGTACTACCAGTGTAAATACTTTAACATACGAACAACTTATCGCCTACGACGGATTTATAAAAGTAGTTAAAAGCAGCACCGAATCAGGCGTTGTTCTGGCACAAGGGGATATTGGAGGAAATGTTATCACAGATGTCAATATTTCTTATCCACTAATAACCATAGGTGATTTTGGTGTTTCGGGTACAGCAGTGTTCGAAAAAAGAGTGAACGGAAGCGCACTTCTTACAATTAAACTCGATGGCACTATTGCCGGAGAATTTTATCCAGCCTCAATCAACCTAAGTTCGATTGCTACCATAGGAGGCGGACCTGTCACAAAAACTTTGAGCCATGTAAATGGAACAACAGGAGAAAGTTATACCACAATCAGAAAACTAGATGGTGGTTTAGATATTACCTACGACAACTGGTTGGTTTACAATGGGTACGTTAATATTTACCAAACAGCAGTTCATTATGATAATATTATCTGCCACGGTAATATCGGTTCAAATGTGAACTAAAGAGCAATAAACTGAATCAAAATCGGACGTCTGTGATGTTGCATTGCAGGCGCTTCGCAACCCTAATTACCCATGCCTATGTCAGCAGTTTATGACCATCAGGAGAATTCAGCTCAAAATGAAGAAGCTATGAAATTAATGGAAGCACTTATAGCATCTGAAACCCGCTACCGTCGCTTATTTGAATCTGCTAAAGATGGTATTCTTATTCTCGATGCTAAAACCGGTAAAATTGTCGATGTAAACCCGTTTTTAATTAATTTACTTGGCTATTCCAAAGAAGAATTTGTCGAAAAATCAATCTGGGAAATCGGCGCTTTTCAGGATATCATTGAGAATAAAGAGAAATTTCTTGAATTGCAACAAAATGAATATGTACGTTATGATGATTTGCCGCTTGTGACTTCTCATGGACTGGAAATCCATGTTGAGTTTGTTAGTAATGTCTATTTGTGTAACAGCCTTAAGGTAATCCAATGCAATATTAGAGATATTACAGAACGCACAAACACACGAAATGAAATCAAATTTCAGGCAAACCTGATAAACAATGTGGGGCAGGCAGTGATAGCTACTGACTTGTTGGGTAAAGTTATTTACTGGAACAAAGCAGCAGAACAAATATACGGATGGTCTTCATCCGAAGCCATCGGGAAAAATATTGTAGATCTAACCCCAGCTCAACAATCCAACGAACAGGCTGACGAGCTGATGCAAAAACTGAGCACAGGCAAAACTTGGGCAGGCGAATTTCAGGTAAAAAGAAAAGATGGCAGCAGTTTCCCGGCTTTTGTAACCGATACGCCAATGATTGATGCTCAAGGAAAACTTACTGGAATTATAGGAATCTCGAGCGATATTACAGCACGTAAGATAGCTGAAAAAGAATTGATAAAAGCCAAAAACAGAGCTGAGGAAAGCGATAGACTCAAATCGGCTTTTCTGGCCAATATGAGTCACGAAATCAGAACGCCAATGAATGGCATACTTGGTTTTACTGAGTTGCTCCAAACAGCTGATCTTTCGGGAAATGACCGGGAAAAATACATTAGCATAATCGAAAAAAGCGGAGCACGTCTGCTGAACCTCATAAACGACATCATCAGTATTTCAAAAATTGAATCTAATGAGATCGACATAGCATTATCTGAAATAGATATTAAAACTCAAATTGAAGATATAAGTAATTTCTTCAGGCTTGAAGCTGAAAAGAAGAATCTCACTATCCTGGTTAGAAGCGATTTATCTGCTAAAGAATCAATACTTAAAACTGACAATTTAAAACTTTACGCTGTGCTTAGCAATTTGGTTAAAAATGCTATCAAGTTTACTACTGCCGGTTCCGTTGAATTAGGTTATACAAAAAAAGAGGGCTCTTTTGAGTTTTGCGTAAAAGATACAGGAATTGGAATTCCGGAAGCACATAAAAAACTAGTTTTTGAACGATTCAGGCAAGGCAGTGAATCTTTAACCCGAAATTATGAAGGAGCCGGACTAGGTCTTTCCATATCAAAAGCTTATGTGGAAATGTTAGGTGGAAAAATCTGGGTTGAAAATAATGCACACCAAAATGGGAATACGAACGGCGTAACATTCTTTTTCACCATTCCTTGCCTTCCATTGACCGAAAAAGCAAACAAAAACCAGGCTGTTGAGCTTGAAAAAGCAACAAAAACTAAATTCAGAAAACTCAATATTTTAATTGTCGAAGATGATAAAACATCGGAATTATTGATAACTAAAATGGTTCAGAGGTTTACCGAAAAAATATCAGTAGTTACAACCGGATTTGAAGCAATTGATTTCTGTCGAAAAAATTCTGGAATTGATTTAGTATTGATGGATATTAATTTGCCACAATTGAATGGTTATGAAACCACCCGCAGAATAAGAGCGTTTAATACGGATCTGATAATTATTGCACAAACTGCCTACGCACTAACTGGCGACAAAGAGAAATCTATTGCCGCTGGATGCAACGATTACATTTCTAAACCTATCCGCAGAACTGATTTGGAGAAGTTAATAGACAAACACTTCTGAGTATTAACTAGTGCCTGAAAAACTGTGATACATGTAAATGATTATCAAATTTATGTAACATAGAATTAAATATACAGCAATACCTTTGACAATGCAATGATATTATAATGTGTGAATTATGTAACTTAATCCAATAAGTATATAATAATGAATGCATAGCCTGAATATACCTTTGTCATTGCAATTCTATAAAATATTTATGGTGAAAATAATAGTTCCTGTAAAAAAAATAATCACAAAACTGCCCGATTTATCGAAGCACGCTATTAAACTGAGCGAAAAAACGCTAAAAGAAACACAGAAGGCAAATATTTTCTTTTTAGAAGCGGGCAATTTCTTTTTATTTCTTTCTCACGCAACAAGAGAGGCATTCTCTCGCCAATTTGAGTTTAAAGAATTCCTGCGACAATGCTATCAAATTGGGAATAAAACCTTACCATTAATTTCGGTAACCGGACTTATAATGGGTTTGGTACTTACCATCCAATCGCGGCCTGTTTTAGCAGATTTCGGAGCTGTTTCCATGCTTCCCGGCATGGTATCACTTTCCATCATACGTGAAATGGGACCAGTTATTACAGCTTTGATTTGTGCCGGAAAAATTGGTTCTGGCATGGGAGCCGAGTTAGGCTCGATGAAAGTGACAGAGCAAATAGATGCCATGGAAGTGTCGGCTACCAATCCAATGCGCTTTTTGGTTGTAACGAGAGTTATGGCCGCTACACTGATGATACCCATATTGGTTTTATATGCCGATGCGCTGGGCATTATGGGAAGTTGGGCTGGTGCTAATATAAAAGGCAGCGTCTCGTTCACTTTATTTATTAGTCAGGCATTTAGGGTAGTTGATTTCATGGACTTTTTACCTGCGGTTATAAAAACCTTCTTTTTTGGTGCCACCATTGGTATTATTGGTTGCTACAAAGGTTTCACAGCTGGTAAAGGAACCGAAAGCGTTGGCAAGGCAGCAAATTCAGCTGTGGTGATGGCCTCGCTGCTTGTTATAATAATTGATTTAATTGCTGTTCAAGTTACTGATATGCTGCTTTAAAAATATGACAAACGTGAAGACTGAAACACTTATTAAAGAAACAGCAAGCATACCTGAACATGTTATTGAGATTAAAAATCTCAGCAAAAGTTTTGCTGATCTGGACGTATTAAAAAACCTGTCATTGAATCTTTATAAAGGAGAAAACCTGGTGATACTGGGAAAATCGGGTTCTGGAAAATCTGTTCTTATAAAATGTATTGTCCGCTTATTAAATCCTGATCAGGGAACCATTAATGTGTTTGGAAAAAAGGTAAGTAGTTTAAAAAGAAAAGAACTGGCAGCAATGCGTAAAAAAATTGGTTTTCTATTTCAAAGCGGTGCCTTGTACGATTCCATGACCATTCAGCAAAATTTGGAATTTCCATTGAAAAGGATAAAAAAGAACCTCACAAAAAAAGAAATGAACGTAAAAATAGAAGAAGTACTTGAAAATGTGGGACTCACCGATACACTTGCCAAAATGCCCTCGGAACTTTCAGGAGGGATGCGCAAGCGGGCAAGTCTGGCACGCACTATTATCGTTGATCCATTGATCATGCTTTATGATGAGCCAACAACAGGTTTAGATCCGGTTACATCCGATGGAATAAGTGAACTGATCAATAAGGTTCAGGAAAAATACAAAACTTCATCCATCATCATCACACATGATATTGAATGCGCCCGCGCCACAGCCGACAGGATTATCATGCTAAAGGACGGCGAAGTTTATATGGAGGGCGATATCGATGACTTCGAAAATTCGACAGATGAGATGATTACTGCATTTTTTAAACAGCAAGTTTATCAAGGACAGAAAAAAATTAAAAAAAATGGATAATTACACACCAGGATTTAAAGCACGTTTAGGGGTTTTTATAACAATTGGATTAGCAATTTTTGTAATAGTCATTTTCATTATTGGCAAGCAACAGAATTTGTTTAACCCTGTATTTAAGCTCACTACAGAATTTTACAATGTCAGCGGTCTGAAGGTTGGAAATAGTATCCGTTTTTCGGGCATTGATGTGGGAGTTGTTGATAACATTAAAATCATTAATGATTCAACCGTTCAGGTTGATCTGCTTGTGCGAAAAAATGTGCAACAGTTTATCAAAGCCGACAGCTATGCCAGTATTGGTTCGGAAGGAATTATTGGCGACAGGATCATTACTATTACACAAGGAAGCAATGATGCCGTTATGGCAGAAGACGGACAACAAATTTTATCTGAAGAACCGGTTGAAACTGATGCGATTATAAAAAGTCTAAAATCCAGTGCAGAGAGTGCTGAAGTGATTACGCTGCAGCTTGCAGAAATAATGATCGACATTAACAATGGTGAAGGAATGCTTGGCAGATTGATTCGGGACTCTGTAATCGCCGAAAATGTCAGCCTTACTATCGAAAACTTCAAGAAGAGTTCAGAAGGACTCGACCAAACCATCGAAGTTACTAAAGAAAATGTTTTTGCTTTCATGGAAGGCCTGCAGGCTACTGTTGCCAAAACCGAAGTTGCCTCTGACCAGCTCGGCGAAATAATGATGAAAATAAACAATGGGGAAGGAGCTCTTGGGATGTTGCTTAATGATACAGTTATCGTAAACAGTATCGATGAAACCATTTTTAACCTTAAAGAGAGCAGCATCGGTCTGAATGAAAACATGGAAGCGCTCAAGCACAATTTCCTTGTAAGGGGATATTTTAGGCGTCAGGACAAAGCAAAAGCGAAAGAGCTGTTAGAAGCTGAAAAAGAGTTGCCTTTGGATAAAAAATGATTAGGGATTTATTTGCCGATACAGAACTTACTAAAAATTGAACCTAAAACTTCTTCGTTAGAAATTTGGCCGGTAATACTACCTAAATGATGAATAGCACTTCGCAAATCAATGGCTGCCAAATCTGTCGGCAAATCAGCTTCAAATCCCTTTTCGACAGATACAAGTGCTTCAAAAGCTTTTTGCAGCGCGTGATAATGCCGTGCATTGCTCACAATTGTATCTTGATCTTGCTGTAATTCCTGAGCCACTTTGATGAGGCTCTGGGTTATAAGGTTGATATTTTCCTTGCGTTTAGCCGAAATAAAAATAGTTTCTAACTCTACCATTTCTTTAAAATGAGCTGGGGTTTCAGCCAATAAATCAGCTTTGTTTCCAATTAAAATAAACCTTTTGTGTTTATCCTTAATAAAGCTTCTAAACTCTTCCAGCATCTCTTCGGCTGAATCTAAAGTGCACGAAGCCAAGTCGCAAACATAAAGAATCACGGCGGCTTGCTTGATTTTTTCGTAGGTTCGCTCGATTCCTAAGTTTTCGACAAAGTCTTCTGATTCGCGTAAACCGGCAGTGTCGATAAAGCGAAAACTATTGCCTTCCAAAATGATAACGTCCTCAATGGTATCGCGTGTTGTACCAGGAATCTCACTCACAATGGCTTTTTCTTCATTCAATATGGCGTTCAATAAAGTGCTTTTTCCTACATTCGGCTTGCCAATAATAGCCACCGGAATTCCATTTTTAATGGCATTGCCTGTTTTAAAGCTTTCAATCAACTGACTAATCTCAACTTTAAGATCAGCAATAAGTTGCAAAAATCTATTTCGGTCAGCAAATTCAACATCTTCTTCAGAAAAATCCAGTTCCAATTCAATAAGTGCAGTAAAATCAATAAGTTGTTGTCGAAGCTCCATAATGCGCTTCGAAAAACCTCCTCTCATCTGATTAATGGCCAAATGGTGTGCTGCTTCCGAGCGGGAAGCAATTAAATCAGCAACAGCCTCGGCCTGTGCCAGATCAAAGCGTTTGTTGGCAAATGCACGCATGGTAAACTCGCCAGGTTCAGCCAATCTGGCTCCGTTGAGAAGCAAAAGTTCAATGATTTTTTGCTGAATAAATACTGAACCATGACAGCCAATTTCAATAGCATCTTCACCTGTGTAAGAGTGCGGTGCTCTGAAAATTGTCAGCAACACATCATCTGTGATCTGTTCACCATCTAAAATTTGTCCGTAAACTGCTCGATGCGAAGCAACTTCATTTAAATTTTTAACCTTCATAGGCTTAAACAAGCGACCTATTATGGCATGACTATCATTTCCGGAAAGTCGGATTACTGCGATGGCACCTGTTCCGGGAGGAGTCGCCAAGGCGCAAATGGTGTCTTCACGAGAGATATCTGGATATTTCATGGTAGCTTTACTTTAATCAAGCCATTTTGTTAGCTTTTTAGCAAAATTAATGGTTTTTTTTAGCTCTGGTATCAATCAATCCTCTAAAAGGTTTTACCTTTGTCACTCGTAAAAAACAAGAAACAATTCACAATTTAATATCATGAGTGTACTTGTAAATAAAAACTCCAAAATTATTGTTCAAGGCTTTACAGGCAGCGAAGGAACCTTCCACGCTTCTCAAATGATTGATTATGGCACTAATGTAGTCGGTGGCGTTACTCCAGGTAAAGGTGGTCAAGCTCATTTGCATAAGCCTGTTTTTAATACTGTTTCTGATGCGGTGAAAGAAACCGGTGCTGATACTTCTGTAATTTTTGTTCCGCCGGCATTTGCTGGTGACGCCATTATGGAAGCTGCGGCAGCGGGCATCAAAGTAATTGTTTGCATTACTGAAGGAATCCCGACAGCAGATATGGTTAGAGTTAAAGAGTTTTTGAAAGGCTATGATTGTCGTTTAGTTGGTCCTAACTGTCCCGGAGTGATTACTCCTGGTGAAGCAAAGGTAGGGATCATGCCAGGATTTATTCATCAGAAGGGTAGGGTAGGTATAGTATCAAGATCCGGAACACTAACTTATGAGGCTGTAGATCAGCTTACAAAAGTAGGTTTAGGGCAAACCACTGCGATCGGTATTGGTGGAGATCCAATAATTGGTACAACTACACGGGATGCTGTTCAATTATTAATGAATGATCCTGAAACAGAAGGTATTGTGATGATTGGCGAAATAGGTGGTAGTATGGAAGCGGATGCTGCACAATGGATTAAAGTTAATGGTACAAAACCTGTCGTTAGTTTTATTGCCGGAGCCACTGCACCTAAAGGAAGAACTATGGGACATGCAGGAGCTATCATTGGTGGTAAAGCTGATACAGCAGAAGCTAAAAAAGCCATCCTTAAAGAATGTGGCGTGCATGTGGTGGATTCACCTGCCGACATTGGAACAAAAATGCTTGAACTTTTAAAGTAAGCTATAAGCGTAAAGATTTATCTACTTTGTTTTTACCCCTTTCTGTTTACAGATTGGGGTTTTTTTATTTGATTCGGACGCTGCGACCTTCCCGATCTCAAAATCGGGACGCGCTAACCAGAGCTATGAAGTGTTTTTTGAATACAAAAAAAGAGCTACCATTATTAAATGATAACTCTTTGTTTATCAGTGTCGGGGCAGCAGCCTGCGACCTTCCCGATCTCAAAATCGGGACGCGCTAACCAGAGCTATGAAGTGTT
>CAZQFH010000018.1:24279-28423 GCA_964592595.1 uncultured Lentimicrobiaceae bacterium
AAAGAGCTACCATTATTAAATGATAACTCTTTGTTTATCAGTGTCGGGGCAGCAGGATTCGAACCTGCGACCTCCTGCTCCCAAAGCAGGCGCGCTAACCGGACTACGCTATGCCCCGTGGCGGAGAGAGGGGGATTCGAACCCCCGGTACCCTAATCGAGTACGACAGTTTAGCAAACTGTTGGTTTCAGCCACTCACCCACCTCTCCGGTTGGTGAAATGAAAGAACTTTATTAATTCGCGTTTATCAACCGAATTGGAGGTGCAAAATTAAGCTTTCCTCTTTTATCTGCAAACATTATTTACATAAAAGTTTTAATTGATAGTATTCCATTGAATGTTAGCGTATTATATAACTTCCGCTTTAATTCAATTTGAAAAAACAGTTAAATTTTTAAGTATCTGAATACCACCATGGTACTTTTGACTAATTTTGCCTAAATTATGAAATTAAAAAGTTGGTACATAATAGGGTCCGTGGGGCTTTTTCTGCTCGCAGGCTTTATGCTCACCTGGTTAGTTTATCCCAAAAATCTTGTTCGTTACCCTTTCTTTATCGCACTTTTACTGCTCGATTTTTACCTGTGGACAAGAGTGAGAAACAGAATTTTTACCTATAACAATGTACTGAAATACCTTGTTGTGGCGATTTATTGGTCTCCGTTAATTGCTTTATCATTAAGCATGTTAGCCAATATAATTATTCCACAAAATCAATGGAATCAACTATTTCGCATATATCTTTTTGGTGGAATTTTTACTATTTATATCGGAAAAATTATACCGGGCATATTGCTGCTAAGCTGGGATATTATTCAGTTTGTTTTCCGATTACTGCTCAATGTGTTTTATTTTAAAAAGCTTGGATTAAATCAAGCAAGCCAGGACTCAAAACGCATCAACAGAAGGAAATTTCTTGGCGACACAGCTCTCGCAACTGGTGGGCTTATTATTGGAACCATGTTTATTGGTATGTTTAAATGGGTGCATCAGTTTAGCATCAGAGAAATTGATGTTCAGCTAAAAGGCTTGAAATCAAATGCTTTTGATGGTTACCGTATCGTTCAACTTTCTGACCTTCACCTGGGTGGATGGGCTGATGAATCGGCACTTGAACAAGCTGTTGAAGAGGTGAATAATCTCAATCCTGATTTAGTTGTTTTCACGGGAGATCTTGTAAACTATAGAACAGATGAGGCTTTTAGATTTAAAGATATACTCTCAAAAATACAAGCTACGGATGGCATTTCTGCTATTTTAGGCAATCATGATTATGGCGACTATCTCAAATGGCCAAACCGTGCAGCCAAGCAGGAAAACATGAATCAACTTTTTGATTTTTTTAACGAATTAGGCTGGAAACTTTTGCGTAATGATCACCTCATCTTGACGAGAGAAACAGAAAAGATTGCGATAATTGGCGTTGAGAACTGGAGCAAGAATAATCGTTTTCCGCGTTATGGCGATATTTTAAAGGCATCCAAAGGAATAGGGCAGGTGCACGGAAAAATCTTGCTTTCGCATGATCCAAGTCATTGGAATGCTATAGTCACCCAAAAGCATAAAGACATCGACCTCATGTTAGCCGGACACACGCATGGGTTTCAGTTTGGCATAGAAATTCCGGGCATCAAATGGAGTCCTGCTCAATATATGTATGAAGAATGGGCCGGTCTTTACACGAATCCTGAAACAAATCAAAAATTATATGTCAATCGCGGCTTAGGATCTATAGGTTATCCGGGTCGTATTGGCATACTTCCTGAAATAACTCTAATCAACCTAAAAGCCTAAAAAGTATGAAATTAAATCGCTTTGTAAATTTTCTAAGTCTTTCATTTTTTTTAATCCTTAACAGTTGCTCAACACCTGCAACTGATAATCAGGATGCAGACAACACATCAAAATCAGCTAAAAACATCATTTTTATGATTGGTGATGGGATGAGTTATGCACAGATCGAAGGAACAGAAAATGCCATAGGAAAACAATTGGAAATGAGAAAAATGCCGGTAAGTGGCACAATAACAACGCATTCGGCTGATAAGCTGATTACTGATTCCGGTGCAGGTGGTACAGCATTAGCTACTGGGTTTAAGACGAATAATGGGATGATTGGGATGAAAGCTGACAGTACTGCCGTGCCAAGTATGCTTGAGTTGTTTTCTAACGAAGGAAAACAAACCGCCATTGTGGTGAGTTGTGGTATAACACATGCAACGCCAGCTACTTTTGTTGCAAAAGATATTAATCGCAACAACTACGAAGCAATAGCAAAGGATTTTGCAGAGTCGGAAAACCTCAATTATTTTATCGGCGGCGCCCGAAAGCATTTTGTTGATCGCAAAGATAATATAAACCTTTTGGATGAAATGACGGCAAAAGGCTGGCAGTTTTTTGATAAATTAGAAACTGCTCAGTTTCACACTTCGGCAAAAGCAGCAATATTTATAGCTGATGAGCATCCGATTGCAGTTAAAGATGGTCGTCCGGATTTTTTGGCAAAAGGAACAGCTAAACTTATGGAAACCATGTCGAAACAAGCTGAAAACGGTTTCTTTATGATGGTCGAAGGAAGTCAGATTGATTGGGCTGGTCATGCAAACGACTCTGCATACCTGGTTACTGAGATGATTGACTTTGACAATGCCGTGAAAGCAGCCCTTGAATTTGCTCAGAAAGATGGAGAAACACTTATAGTTGTTACCGCAGATCACGAAACTGGTGGACTTACAATTATCGATGGAGTGGAAAAGGATTATTCTAAAGTTCGTTTCAACTTTAGCACAGGTAATCATACATCCGTAACAGTACCTGTTTTTGCTTATGGGCCGGGATCTGAGTATTTTACGGGTATGTATGACAATACCGAAATAATCAAAAAGATTTTCAAAGCATCAGGAAAATAATATTCACCTTGCTTTAATTTTAGCGTTACAGCTATTATTTGTTTGATATTTAGCACTTTTTAATGCACACTGTGCCTACAATCACTATTTTTGGAGATGAGAATAAATTTAAACATGAATTATGAGAAAACTAATTCTACTTTTATTGCTTTTAATAGTAATAATGCAAGCTAAGATTCTTGATGCACAAACCTTGGGCGAGTTGTCTGTTTCAGCTTATACTCTTGAAGCTGGTGGTAACTATGCTCCAAGAAATGTTTTAGCCATTTGGATCGAAGATAGTGAGGGAAATTTCATAAAAACTTTAATGGCCTATGCACAAAATAGGCGCACACACCTGAATATCTGGCAAGCCAGTACAATAGCTGCAGGATCAGAATTCAATACCACTGATGCCATTACGGGTGCAACAAGAAACAGTCATGCCAATAGAAGTGCAACATGGAATGGGACAGATTTTGAAGGCAACCTGGTTCCGGATGGAGATTACCAGTTATGGTTTGAACTTACAGATAAAAATGGTACAGGTAATTATGGTTATGTTGAATTTGTAAAAAGCTCCATTTCTCAGGATATTACACCTGTTGACTTGCCAAGTTTTTATGATATAGTAATCCAATGGCAACCAGACAATAGCGTTGGCATCCAAAACAACACATTGGAAGACTCTTTCCTTGCTTTTGATCAAGTAAATGCTTTGTTGCACTGTTCAATTCCTGATTATTTCGAGATTTCCATTTACGACCTTGTTGGAAATTTACAAATTAAAAGCAATCAGAAAAAAACAAGTCTGACACACCTGTCATCAGGAGTTTATATTGTTGCAGTTACAACGGATGGAAAAGTATCTGCGCATAAAATAGTTCTTCGTTAATTCTTCGATTCACACTTCCTGGGAATTACCTGCAATCTTTCATAGAGAAAGTAAGATTATAGATCACCAGACTTGCACCTTTTTTGAACTTATCTATAGCACTCAAAGGAAACAACCACATGGTAGTTTCTATTGTGATTCTTTGGATGCCTTTAAAGTAGATATGCTTCTTATCTGTGGCTCGAACTCCGGACCCTCCCGATTAAAATATCGGGATGCGCTACCTGCTGAGCTGATTTTGCCGTTCCCTTCATGGCATAAAAAAAGCCTCCTAAATAAAAGAGGCTTATGTCGTGATCCGTCGGAGGCTCGAACTCCGGACCCTCCCGATTAAAATATCGGGATGCGCTACCTGCTGAGC
>CAZQFH010000018.1:28523-72314 GCA_964592595.1 uncultured Lentimicrobiaceae bacterium
CTAAATAAAAGAGGCTTATGTCGTGATCCGTCGGAGGCTCGAACTCCGGACCCTCTGCTTAAAAGGCAGATGCTCTACCTGCTGAGCTAACGAATCATCGTTTTAATTTAGAGGTGCAAAAGTAGTAAAAAATCCTTCTAAACAAAGGATTTCATGATTTTTTTCTGCTTATTGTAACACTCCTTTACCTTCACGGATTATAAGTAATTCATTACCAGTACAATCAATAATCGTGCTAGGTTGATTTCCTCCAAAACCACCATCAATCACAATATCTACACGATCCTTAAACTTTTCGTGTATGATCTCTGGATCTGTTGTGTATTCAAGGATCTTATCATCATCAAGGATGCTTGTGGTTGCAACCGGGTGACCAAGTTCTTCTACAATGGTGCTGATGATATTTTCGTCAGGAATACGAATTCCAATGGTTTTCTTTTTGTTTTGAAAGATTTTTGGAACACTGTTATTGGCATTTAAAATAAACGTAAAAGGTCCTGGCAAATTTCTTCTCATCAGCTTATAAACTTCATTTTCGATAGGTTTAGTAAATTCTGATAACATACTCAAATTATGAAAAATGAATGAGAAATTAGCCTTTTCTTTTTTGACTCCTTTGAGCTGTGCTACTTTGTCAAGGGCTTTGGGTTGATGAATACTACTCCCCAAACCATAAACAGTATCTGTCGGAAAAATTACCAGTCCTCCATCATTGAGGCATTCAATCACTGTTTTAATATGTCGTGGAGCTGGATTCTCAGGATAAATTTTTAATAACATAAGCATGAAGTTTTAGACATGCTAAATTAAACTAATTTCAGTAAATACTTTGGTTATAACCCTGAAAAAATGGCATAAAAAATGGGTAAGCTACTTATATCGCACCGCTCAACCATCTACCCTTGCTTCCTTCCGGACCTGGGGGAATTCAACAGGAGCTGGTCGTATAAGACTTACCCACTGCAAAAGTACAACCTTTTGGCGAATGCACAAGACACGGATAACTTTTTTAACTTGTCCGTTATTTCAAAATAGCTAAATTTGTGAGCAATTAAATGTTATCCAATTAAAAAGGATTTTTTTACTTTAAATAAACACCTGTCTGGTATAAAATATGCTAAACACTAAAAATTTCTGGTGGACAACTTTACTAACAGGTTTATTTACAGGACTTTTAGTCTTTACTATTTATTTTCTTTTTCTTTTACTTAGCGATCATATTTTTTCTTGGATTTTTACACTGGTTTATATCCTTCCATTTATTGGTATGAGCTATGCCACTCTGAGGTTAAAAAACAGATACAACGAGGGCTACATTAGCTTTAATGAAGCCTTTATTTCATCCTTTTTTACAGGTTTTGTCGCTGCAATAATTTATGCCTTGTTAATCTATTTTGTTTATACACAAATGAATAGTAACGAACTAAAATACAGATCATTACAAATTGAACAATACCTTCAAATGCAGGCGGGAAATTTATCCCTAAGCGAAATAAGAAACCTAAGACAGCAGATCAATCAATTACTATCAGCTAGTTACCTGTCGATTTATAACCTTATCTTTCATACAATTCTGTACGTAATTTATGCTGTAATAATTGCTATTTTTGTCAGGCGAAAAAACCGCTTTATTGAAGCATAACAATGTTTAACTTAAACCTTAATCCCATGATTCCATTTGAAAAACCTTTAAAATACGGTCTAATTGCCGGGCTTATTGTAATTGTTTTAATGGTAATATTGTATGCTGCTAATATTTCTATGTTCAATCCAATCATAGGGTCATTGGTTGGACTAATCAGTTTCGGGGCACCAATTGTTTTTGCTGTTATTGCCATCAATAAATTGCGAGACGAAGATCTTGGAAATAAAATAACTTATCTCCAGTCATTTATTGCCGGTTTTGCTGTTTTGTTAATCGCCATGTACCTCAATAATATTTATGCCTACATCCAAAATGGTGTTATTGATCCTGAGTATATGGCACAAAAAGCTGATGATTTTATCTTAACCATGGAAGGTAAAGTTCCGGAAGAAACCTTAGACGCCATTATAGAAAGCTTTTCCGAATCTTTAAATGCAGGTAAAGCTTTTGTGAAAAGCCTTTGGCTTTCACCACTCATTGCTATAGGATTAAGTGCTATCATCAGTTTTTTTATCAAGAAAGATAAAACTTTAGAAAAAATAGGGTAGGGAATATGATGGATATTTCAGTAGTTGTGCCGTTATTGAATGAAGAAGAATCCTTACCGGAACTAAGCGAATGGATCGATCGGGTAGCTCTTGAAAATAAGCTAAACTATGAGGTGATTTTTGTAGATGATGGTTCAACAGATGATTCATGGAAGGTAATCAATCAATTAGCTTCAAAAAATAATGCCATAAAAGCTTTACGATTCAGACGAAACTATGGAAAATCTGCTGCCCTTAACGAAGGCTTCAAAATAGCCCAAGGAAAGGTTATCATTACCATGGATGCTGATCTTCAGGATAGTCCTGATGAAATTCCTGAATTGTTTGATATGATCACAAATCAAGGATTTGATATGGTGTCGGGTTGGAAGAAAAAGCGCCATGATCCAATTTCCAAAACATTGCCATCACGTTTTTTTAACGCTACTACACGAAGAATATCAGGCATTCCACTGCATGATTTTAATTGTGGTTTAAAAGCTTATTCGCATGATTTAGCGAAAAATCTTGAAGTGCATGGCGAAATGCATCGCTACATTCCAGTAATTGCCAAGTGGACAGGATACAGGAAAATCGGAGAAAAAGTGGTACAACACCGCGAACGCAAATACGGTCGTACTAAATTTGGAATAAGCAGATTTGTGAAAGGATACCTTGATTTGTTGTCTATCACATTTGTGTCGAAATTCGGAAAACGCCCCATGCACCTTTTTGGAGCCCTTGGTAGTCTGCTTTTCTTTTTGGGTTTTGTGATTGCCGGCTATCTGGCCTACGCCAAATTTTTTATGGCAGCCTACCGCATGACTGAACGACCTTTGTTTTATTTCGGCTTGTTAGCAATGATATTGGGTACACAACTTTTTTTAACTGGTTTTCTGGCCGAGCTCATTTCCTTGCAAACACGCGACAAGCAGTTATATCAAATAAAAGAAACTATTAATCAAAATAAAGATAATCATAAAGAATGAAGATTCATTTAGTATCAGGAGGTTGTGGTTTTGTTGGCCGCAACATGGTTAAGCGATTGCTAAAAACTACTAAGGATTACGTATTTATGGTGGATGACTTGTCGATTGGGCGTCATCCCTCTGAATGGCTAAATAATTTTGAATCCGAACCACTTTCAGATGCAGAACTCATCGGACAAGAAAAACGTTTAATTTTCTGGAAAGGAGATTTTCGAAACTTGCTTTTTTATATGCGCGCAAACCCGCGTTACATTCAGGAGAAGTACAAGTTAGATTTTGAGCGTTTTTCAGATGTATTCCATTTTGCAGCTATTGTTGGCGGACGAATGAAAATTGAAGGCGACCCCATGATGGTAGCCTTAGACCTTTCGATAGATGCTGAGTTTTTTTATTGGATAACACAGCATAAACCCGAGCGTGTTCTTTACCCCAGCTCCAGCGCTGCTTATCCTGTAAGCTTACAAACTACAACAGATGCTGTTGCCCTCTCGGAAGGTGATATTGATTTTAATAAAAACCTTGGAACACCGGATATGACTTATGGCTGGTCGAAACTAACTGGTGAATTTTTGGCGCAAATAGCTGCCCGTCATTATGGCGTGCCAGTGGTTTGTATCAGGCCATTCTCTGGATATGGCGAGGATCAGGAACTCAGCTATCCGGTTCCTGCAATTGCCGCGCGTGCTGCAAAAAATGAAGACCCATTCGAAGTTTGGGGATCCGGAAAACAGGGTAGGGATTTTGTTCACATCGACGATGTACTGGACTTTATCTTCGTATTATTAGAAAATGTAAATGATGGCTCGGCATATAATATCGGCTCAGGAAAATTAACTTCTTTCCTTGAATTGATTGAGCTTTTCGCTGATATAGCCGGTTATCAGCCACAAGTAAAGCCACTTTTGGATAAACCAGTGGGCGTGCATTCGCGCTTTGCAAATATGGCTTTGGTGAATGAACGTTTCGGTTGGAAACCCAAAATTTCATTACGCGAAGGTATGTCCCGCGTTTACGAAAAACAGTTGAACGACCTCAAGAAATAACACTTAAAAGGGAAGCAAAAAAAAGCTTCCCTTGTTCATTTTTAAAAGTATGACACGCATCGTTTGTTTTGGCCCAGGGCCACGATTTAAAGGCGGAATAGCTAATTACAACACTTCACTGGCCAAAGCTTTTGATAAACAAGATAATACAGAAGTTCACATTGTAAGCTGGACACGGCAATATCCTGCTATTATTCCACGCGATTTTATTGATCGAAAAAGCCGCAAAGATCAGCTGGAAGGCACTCAAATCAAAGTTCACTACCTCACAAATTATAATAATCCTTTTAGCTGGATGAAAACGGTTAAAGAGATCGCTGCATTAAAGCCCGATCTTGTTGTTTTCCAGTGGGCAATTGCTGTTCAGGGTTTGCCTTTGGGTTTTATTGCTTCACGATTGGCAAAGAAGAACATAAGGGTAGTTTTCGACCTGCATTTTGTAATACAAAAGGAGGGAAGTGCGCTAGATAATCGGTTTACTGCTTTTGGAATAAAATCAGCAACTTCTTATGTGGTTCATGCCCGTCAAACTGCAGATCAGTTGAAAGAATTGTTCCCAAACAGATCTTTTGATGTTAGAACAAGCTTCGATGTTTTAGCCTCAGACAAAAAAGCTGTGCTACAGTTGTATCATCCTGTTTATGATATGTTTAAACCCGACCCTGATTTTGATAAATTAAAGGTAAAGCAGGAATTGGGATTAAATAAACATGTGTTTTTGTTCTTTGGTTTTATCAGAAAATACAAAGGGCTTCATCAGGCCATTGAAGCTTTCGCAAAATTGTCACAGCAAAGAGACGATGTGAGTTTGTTAATTGTCGGAGAATCGTTTTGGCAAACACTCGATACAAAAAAATGGTCAACCAAGCTAAAAAATCAATTATTTGGCATTGCTAAATCCCTGTTTCTAAAAAAGCGGGATGATGAACGGAATTATCAGCCATTGGAGTTAATTTCAACATACAAGCTTCAAGATAAGGTATTGGTAATTAATGAGTTTGTGCCAAACGAAGAAGTTCACAAGTATTTTCAGGTTAGCGATAACCTGCTGCTTTTTTACCTAACAGCCACTCCTTCCGGAGTTGAATCGATCGGCTATAATTTCAAAATACCCATGCTTGCAACTAAAGTGGGGCATTTTGTTGATACCGTAAAAGATGGTTACAATGGGTATCTTGCTGAAAACAAAATAGAAGCAATGACGGATATTATGCAAGAAGCAATTGAAAATCCTATTCCAAGAGCAAATATTGCAGAAACAGCTCACTTGATGAGTTGGGAAAACTATGCTGCACAAATTCGGAGACTGATTCAAAATCAGCCATAAAAAAACCGGCAAAGCGAAAATTTCTGCCGGTTTTCTTGTCAATCAAATCCTGATTGCTCAGAAATCGTCATCATCGAAGTCGTCATCAAAATCGTCATCAGCAAGATCAAAATCTTCGTCCCAATCAAAATCTTCTTCTTTAATGTCCACTTCATCCATTTCTTCAATCTCTTCTTCATCAAAAAGCTCATCCTGATCTTCAAAATCTTCAAAATCGCTTTCTTCAACCTTGAATTTGGCCGACTTTAATTCTTTCATCACTGCTGGAGAAACATAAAATTCATCAATGTTTTCCGAACAGAAAGTTAGATACTTCGGATCTTTAACATACACTTCGGCTAAAGATTTACCCTCATACTTCCCGAAGGTAAATACAGCATCCACATCATAAAATTTCATGGCGTAATTTTCGGTTTGAACTAACATACAGTGTTTTAATGCCTTAGTTTTGAAATTATTTTTCCACAATCTTTTGCAAACATATTATTTTTTAAAAACAAAATACACAGCTAACACCAGAAAAATTAATGCTAAAAAATGATTCCACCTTAAAGATTCATTTTTAAACAGTATCAATGAAAAAACAACAAATACCATAAGCGTAATAACTTCCTGTAATACTTTTAATTGCAGCAAGTTAAATGGTCCTCCGTTACCAGCATATCCAATTCGATTGGCCGGAACCTGAAAAACATACTCAAAAAGAGCTATCGACCAGCTGACCAGAATTACAGCTATCAGGCCGTATTTTGTAAATATGCTCCAGTCTTTAAATTTAAGGTGACCATACCAGGCCAATGTCATAAAAACATTGGAAAGTAAGAGCAAAGCAATAGTCGTAAGTGTTTTCAATTAGTGTATAATACTGATTTAGCGTATATTAAGCAGGTTATTATGTTGTAAAAAATCAAGTCGGCAAAGATGCATCATTTTTCTTATCTAAATAAAAAATGAGGAAATAATTTGCTTCAGTAAAACATGAGCATTTTCTTCAATTTTAAGTCTTGCAATCGTTTTCGATAAAAAAATCAATCAAATCAGTTTTGAAAAAAGTACTCCAAAAGTGCAGGATCTATTGTCTTTGGTGAAAATATCACGCACTGGTTTCACCGATTGAAACAGCTCAGCATGCTAAAAGTGTTATTTTTGCCTCAAAATTGCCAATTATGGACATCCAGGGCATTATAAAAGCTTCAGCAGACATGAAGCAACTCATGATTGAGGATACTTTGCTTCATCAAAAGCTGCAGAAAGCTATCGACCTTTGTGTGGCCACATTGAAAAATGACGGCAAAATACTTTTTTGCGGTAATGGCGGTAGCGCTGCTGATGCGCAACATCTTGCCGCTGAGTTGTCGGGCAGGTATTATTATGATCGCCCACCTTTGTATGCCGAAGCATTGCATGTGAACACAAGTTATCTTACTGCCGTTGCTAATGATTATAATTTCGAATCCGTTTACAGCCGCATGGTAGCAGCAGCCGGCCGCAAAGATGATGTTTTGATAGGTTTAAGTACCTCTGGCAATTCGGCTAACGTAATAAAAGCACTCCAGAAAGCTAACGAAATTGAGATGCACACCATAGCATTCACCGGACAAACAGGCGGTAAGATGAAAGACCTGGCAACCATTTTGCTTAATGTCCCATCAACAGATACGCCGCGAGTTCAGGAAGGACATATGCTGCTTGGACATATTCTTTGCCAAATGATTGAAGAACAAATCTATCCAATAACTTAATGCTGTTTTCACTGGAAAATATCAACAAAGACTGGACGCTTTTCCTCGACAGGGATGGCGTGATTAACGTCCGGCCTTATCAGGATTATGTGAAAAAACCATCTGATTTTCAATTTCTTCCAGGAGTAATAGAGGCAATTTCAATTTTACGCAAGGATTTTAAATACCTTATTATTATTACGAATCAGCAAGGAATAGGCAAAAGATTGATGACAGCGCAAGATTTATTTGCTATCCATCATAAAATGCAATTGGAACTTGAGCATCAAGGCGGAAAAATCGATGCTATTTACTATTGCCAAATGCTTGCTGATGAAAAGAATAATTGCAGGAAACCTGAACCTTTTATGGCCTTGAAAGCCAAAGAAGATTTTCCGGATATTGAATTTGCCCAATCTATCATGGCTGGTGACACTTCTTCGGACATAGTATTTGGACAAAACCTGGGGATGAAAACAATCCAAATTGGCAATAACCAATTGGATATCAAAGCAAATTTTTTATTTCCTGATCTGCTTTCATTTGCTAAAACACTTGATCAAAAACAACAACCCGATGTCGCCTGAATTAGTTTTAGTTATTTTTTTAGGCTACACAGCATTGTTATTTGCTGTTTCCCTAATCACTGCCCGAAAAGCCAACAACGAGAGCTACTATATTGGCAACAGGCAATCACCATGGCCTGTAGTGGCTTTTGGAATGATAGGTGCATCACTTTCGGGTGTCACCTTCATTTCGATTCCTGGCTGGGTTGGTAGCTCTCAGTTTAGCTATATGATGGTAGTATTTGGCTATGTTGCAGGTTATGCAGTTATCTCGCTGATCTTGCTTCCGCTCTATTATCGCCTGAATCTAACTTCTATCTATGCCTACCTGGACCAACGTTTTGGTTTTTGGTCTTATAAAACCGGAGCTTTTTATTTTCTTTTATCGAGGTTAATTGGAGCTTCTTTTCGTATGTTCTTAGTTGTTAATGTATTACAACTTTTTATTTTTGATTACTATGCTATTCCATTCTGGATTACTGTTGTTATATTTATGGTATTAATGACCTTATATTCTTTTAAAGGTGGAATAAAAACTATCGTTTGGACTGATATGTTACAAACCACCTTTATGCTCACTGCACTGATAATTACAATTTATATTATTCTTAATCAGTTAGATATGAATCTTGGCGAGATGATTTCCAGCATTAAGGATAAAGGATACTCCCAAATTGTAATTGCTGATTGGCGTCATGATCGTTTTTACCTCAAACAGTTTTTCAGTGGGATGTTTATCACTATCGTAATGACTGGCCTTGATCAGGATATGATGCAAAAAAACTTAAGTTGCAGAAACCTAAGAGATGCCCAAAAAAACGTTACTACGCTCAGTATCTTATTGATACCGGCAAACTTTGTTTTTCTATTTCTTGGTGCAAGTTTGTTTGTCTTCGCCAGTATCAAAGGAATCAACATTCCGCAACTCACAGATAACCTGTTTCCAGAATTAGCTTTTAATCATTTTGGAATCTTTGCAGGAATGGTTTTCTTCATTGGTTTGATTGCCGCAGCATATTCAAGCGCTGACAGTGCAATTACCGCTTTAACAACCTCAGTTAGCATCGATTTTCTGGGAATGGAAAAAGTGAGCAAACAAAAACGCTATTTAATTCATTTTGCAATCACCATAGTGATTTTAACAATCATCATAGTATTCCGTGAAATTAATAATCAGGCAGTTATCGCACAGTTATTTACGATTGCAGGATATACCTACGGCCCTTTATTAGGACTATTTGCCTTTGGTTTATTTACATCCTTTTCACTTAAAGACAAATATGTACCTTTGGTCGCCCTTTCGGCTCCCGTTGTCACCTATTTATTTAGTATCAATTCAGTCTGGCTTTTTAATGGCTACAATTTTGGTTTTGAATTACTTATATTAAATGGATTAATAACTTTTGCCGGACTTTGGATAATAAAAAGCAGAACCCTAATCAAAACAACCTCTTAATATGGAAAATTTCAGATTTACAGCTTTGTCAGAAACATTAGATCGGCAAGTCGTGCCGGTAAGTTATCCTTCGAAGAAGATCTCTGACTATTACGGATCAATGGTATTTAACCGGAACGTAATGCGCGAGTATCTTACCAAGGAAGCTTTTAAAAGCGTAGAATTAGCTATCGAAAAAGGCGTTAAAATTGAGCGAAAGGTAGCCGATCAGGTTGCCTCTGCCATGAAAGCCTGGGCAATGAACAAAGGTGCAACCCATTATACGCACTGGTTTCATCCATTAACAGGTTCCACAGCCGAAAAACATGATGCTTTTATTAATCCGGCAGAAAATGGACGTGCCATCGAAGAATTTCAAGGCAACGAATTGATTCAGCAGGAGCCCGATGCATCTTCATTCCCGAGTGGAGGGATTCGCAATACTTTCGAAGCGCGAGGCTATACCGCATGGGATCCCAGTTCGCCAGCTTTTATTATGGAAAGTACTTTGTGCATTCCTACAATTTTTGTTTCCTACACAGGCGAATCACTCGACTACAAAACTCCTTTGTTGCGTTCAATTGATGCAATTGATAAAGCAGCAGTAAGAATTTGTCAGTTATTCGATAAAAATGTCACAAAAGTATATCCTACATTAGGCTGGGAGCAAGAATATTTTTTGGTTGATTCAGCTCTTTTTGCTGCGCGACCTGACCTGGTTCTTGCCGGTAAAACAGTTTTTGGACACGCCTCAGCAAAAGATCAACAACTTAGCGATCATTACTTTGGAACAATTCACAGCAGAGCCAGGGCTTTTATGCGCGATTTGGAAATAGAAGCTCATACACTTGGTATTCCACTTAAAACACGTCATAATGAAGTGGCTCCCAGTCAGTTTGAATGTGCTCCCGTTTATGAAGAAGTAAATGTTGCCGTTGATCATAATCAACTGTTGATGCACTTACTCGATGTTGTTTCGCGCAAACACCATTTTAAAGTATTGTTGCACGAGAAACCTTATGCAGTAGTAAATGGAAGCGGAAAGCATAACAACTGGTCCTTGGCGACCAATACAGGAGTAAATCTGTTAACTCCCGGAAAGACAGCCCTCGAAAACCTGCGTTTTGTAACGGTGCTGGTCAATATTCTCAAAGCCCTTCATACACACGAATCATTGGTGAGAGCAAGTGTTGCTTCGGCCGGAAACGACCTGCGGCTTGGAGCAAATGAAGCTCCGCCAGCTATCATTTCTGCTTTTATTGGTGAACAACTCACCCGGACATTGAATGAAATCGAGCAAATGCCTTCGCACGAAGGAATCAATAACGGCATCAAAAAAGGTGCTTTGGGTAATATCCCCAAAATACCGGAAATTTTACTGGATAATACCGACAGAAACCGAACAAGTCCTTTTGCTTTCACGGGTAATAAGTTTGAACTTAGAGCGGTAGGCTCACATGCAAACACAGCAAAACCTATGTTTGTATTGAACACTATTGTGGCAGATCAATTCAATCAGTTTTTTGATGAAGTAAAAAAACTTACTGATCAGAACTGGAAAACAGAAGATGCTATTTTTGAAATAGTTAAACTTTATATCAAAGAGTCCAAAACTATACGTTTCGAAGGGAACAGCTACGGTGATGAATGGAAAGAAGAAGCTAAAAAACGCGGCTTGTCAAACATTCCAAATACTCCAGATGCCATTAAAGCTTTTGTTTCGGAAAAGGTAGTTAACTTATTCGAGCGCAATGAGGTACTAAATGCCAGAGAATTACAAGCACGCTATGAGATAAAGCTTGACAAATACAAGAGAAAAATTCAAATCGAATCGCGCTTAATGAGTGATTTATCTGTAAATCATATCATACCAACAGCGATTAAATATCAAAATACCTTGATTGAAAATGCCCGCGGGTTAAAGGATGTGCTGGATTCGAAAACTTATGTAAAACTGAGCAGAAATCAGGTGCAAAATATCAAAGAAATTTCGGATCACATTGCCACAATAAGGCAGTATGTTGAAGAAATGACCGACGAACGCCGTGAAGCCAACCATATGGATGATCTCGAAAAATCTGTTAATCACTATTGTTATAAAGTTAAGCCTTACTTCGAAAAAATCCGCTATCATGTGGATAAACTCGAAATGCTAATCGATGACGGCTTATGGCCTTTGCCAAAATACCGCGAACTCTTGTTTATCAAGTAAATAAATGTTTTGAAAGGAGATGGGAAACCGTCTCCTTTCTTTTTAGGAAGACAAATATTCCTCAACAATGCCGAAATGATAAAAAACACTTAAATTTGGTGAAAAATATAGCAATTCAACACCTAAGTTCGAACCTATGAATAACTTTAAATTGAAAAGCTACAACAAGTTAGTGTTGATCGGTTTTATAATGCTCCTTACCCTTAGCAAGGGTTTTTCACAATTTACTGTTAGTCACGCAAGTCGTGGAATACCCGGACAACAGGAAGGTTTTTACTATGCCCTTCCGCAAACCATTCTCAAAGTTGATTTCATTCTTGAAAAAACAGTTTCCACGCAAGGACCCTACGGTCAGTATGCAGAAAGAATGCTTGGTGTTAGCGACTTTACCAGCACAAATACAACATCTTATCGTATTCTTGATGTAATCGTTACGCCCCTTTCTGAGCCTGACCCGGACGCAGTTTTCTATTTAAGATTTGATGAACGATCATCAAAAGATGAACTAAAAATTCCTTTCGCACTAAGTGCGGCTGGTATATTATTGGCAGCTGGAAGTGAAGCACTTATGCAGACATCAGCTGTGTTATCGATCGAAAAAACCTTGGTGAACTCTCCCGGAGAAAAGAAATTTAACTATTACGCCGAACGAAATTTATTCCAACGTATTGATACCATCATCAGAAAAATAACCATCGATACGACGGTAATCAAGTTTCCGATATTACATCCTACCTGGGAAGACCGCAGCCCTGAGCAAAAAGCAAGAGCTGCAGCTGATTACATTCAAACCATTCGTGAAGCCAGGTATTTATTGGTTAGTGGTTATCAGGAAATAAATTATGGTAACAGTTTGATTTATATGGATAATCAACTTAAACAGTTGGAAGACGCATACCTTGGTTTGTTTTTAGGAATACAAGAACGTAGCTTGGAAGAGCAAACAATTTACTATACGCCAAACCGTTTGGAAACAGGAAATATTACAATCGCCCGGTTAAATAAAGAATCAGGCATTGTAAAATCAAGCTCGAAAGGCGAAGCCATTCAACTAACTCTTGAAACGGCTGGAATTACAAAAAATATTCCCGGAATAGGGAAGGGGTCGCTTGAATCTGTTACAGTAATAAACAGTTTGCTTTACAGGTCTCCTGAAATAGCCCAAATTGAAATATCATTCAATGGAAAATCATTTGTTAATGAGCGATTTACTATACCACAATTAGGTGTAATAAGTGTTGCTCCATTTAATAAAAGCAGGTTGAATTTTGATGCAGAAACAGGACAGCTTATTAATCTTATCAGAGAATAAGTTTCTAATGCAAAGCCTCTCTTATTTTTACCAATTGTTCAATTAAAGACTCCAATTTATCCAGATGAAGCATATTGGCCCCATCTGATTTAGCCTCTGCTGGATTGGGATGTGTTTCTATAAACAAACCGTCAGCTCCCACAGCAATTCCAGCACGTGCAATTAAACCAATCAATTCGGGCTTGCCACCTGTTACTCCAGAAGCTTGATTGGGTTGCTGCAACGAGTGAGTAATATCCATAATAACAGGGACTCCAAGTTTTTTCATGCTGTGAATATTCCTAAAATCAACCACCAAATCCTGATAACCATACATATTACCTCTCTCGGTGAGTAAAACCTGATCGTTACCCGATTGTTTCACTTTATCAACAGCAAAACGCATGGCATCACCTGATAAAAACTGGCCTTTCTTGATATTCACAATTTTACCTGTTTTGGCAGCCGCTACCAACAAATCAGTTTGCCGACACAAAAAGGCCGGAATCTGCAAAACATCAACATATCCAGCTGCTAAAGCTGCTTCCTCAGCAGCATGAATATCTGTTACAACAGGAATATTAAATGTTTTACCAATATTTTTAAGAATATTTAGTGCTTTCTCATCACCAATACCCGTAAATGAATCCAACCGCGAACGGTTTGCCTTTCGGTATGATCCTTTAAAGATGTACGGAATTTGATAAGCTTTACAAATCTTGCTCACCTTTTCGGCAATCAAAAAAGGAGTATCCTCATTTTCGATGGCACATGGCCCAGCCATCAACACAAAACGGTTAGCTGTATTGCTTTTAAGAAACTGATTCAGGGTAAATGAGGTTTTCATAATTATTTTGTTTTCTAATTATTTTGATGGTAAAATATTTACATCAATTTCAAAGCTTTTGTTGGTTTACTGATTACGAAATATACACCAATAAAAATAACCATAGCAGCTAAAACTTCATCAAAGGTAAGCTGATCCTTTTGAAAGATTAAAGCAATCAAACTGGTAAAAACAGGTTGAAGATAAATTAGTGCACTATTTGTGGAAGGATGTATATGCCGAAGCGAATAATTGTTTAGCAAATAGGCAAGAAATGTTGTAAATATTATAACATATCCTATTGATAACCAGATATTAATTGGGATACTTGACCAATTCTCAGATAGGGCAGGAGAGATGGTAAGCGGAATAACATACACCAATCCAAAAAGAAAAATCCATCGCATTACAGTAACTGCCTGATAATGCCTCATCACTGGTTTAATGAGTACGAGATAAAGAGCATATGAGGAAGCATTACCCATTATAAGCAAGTTTCCAAGAAAGTTGCCGGGCTTTAAACTTATTTCGCCAGAGGTGAGGATCAAAAAAATAGCGCCGGCTGAACCCAGCAAAATTCCAAGCAGTTTTCTTTGCGTAATAACTTCTTTAACAATTATTTGTGAGAATATTAAAACAGCAATTGGCACGCCAACCATTATAATGCTCGCATTGATTGGCGTGGTAAGATTTAAACCCTCGAAAAATAAAATTTGGTTAGCGGCAACACCAAAAAATGAAGCAAAAGCAATCCTGATCAAATGCTTTTTGTGAATCGTTTCCTGTCTGACAAATGGTTTAAGAAGCCAAAAGAGAAAAGCAGCAATGCTTACCCTTAGCAAAATAATTGAGCGAGGTTGAAGAAAATCAGGCATTATACCTTTGGCAATCACAAAGTTAATTCCATAAATAAGGTTTGCAAAAAATGCAGCTGCCAATGCAAAATACCTGTTCTTCAAATCATTAAAATTTTAAAACGGCAAGTCGTCACCCTCACTATCAAACGAAGCATCACTTGGATAGGGCTCGGATGGAGGGAGTGGAGCTGACTGATTATCAGCATTATTAATACGATCAAATTTCCATGGCTTCAAATCAGTGTACCAACGGCCGTTGTATTCACGTGATTCTACATTAATACTTGCTTTTATCTGTTCGCCAGGCTTAAAAGTTGTTGCTTCTTCGGCTTTATCGCCCCAGCAGGTTAAACAGACTTTTTTTGGATACTGCTCTTCAGTTTCAATTATTAAATCTTGCTTAACCCAGGTTCCGTTTTTGCCTTGTCCGGTTTGGCGTTGTCCTAATTGAACAACTTTTCCAGTGATGTCTAAACTCATGATATTGTGGATTTTAAAATTCAGATTTTATAATTTCAGCCTTTTCCTGAAAGTTGACAAAGTTAATTAAAAAACTACTGCTGCTGCAGTTTATACAAATTTACAGAACAAAGCGTGACCTAATCTGTTCTAATGCTTAAAATAACAAGATGAAAAAACTGTTTAAAATAATTTTAATCCTGTTAATGCTCTCATCATTTAATCAAATCATGGCTATGAATGAATCTAAAAACGTTTATACTATCACGCTTGGTGCGGGTTGCTTTTGGTGCACCGAAGCTGTATTTCAACGCGTAAAAGGTGTATTATCGGTTACATCAGGATATAGTGGCGGAAAAATTGCAAACCCAACTTATAGAGAGGTTACATCCGGTCTTACGGGTCATGCAGAAGTGATTCAGCTGGTTTATGATGCAGATAGTATCAGTCTTGAAGATATCCTGAAAATTTTCTTTAAAACGCATAATCCTACAACACTAAACCGACAGGGAGCTGATGTGGGCACACAATATCGCTCAGCAATCTTTTATCATAATGAAGATCAGCGTAAAATAGCCGAACATGTTAAGCAATTGCTTAACGACCAGCAAATTTGGGAAGACCCGATCGTAACGGAGATAAAAGCTTTTGATGCCTTTTACAAAGCCGAAGGTTATCATCAAAATTATTACAACAATAATCCAAATCAGGGATATTGTCAGTTCGTAATTGTGCCAAAACTTGAAAAGTTTAATCAATTATTTGATGACTTAAAAAAGGAATAAAGGAAGCAAATAAATCTTACGTCAAGAAGAATCGTCCTGTCATGATGATAGGGCGATTTTGTAATGAAATGTTTGTGTCATAATTTATATTATGTAAACTTACTGATTTTGAAAAAAGCACTAACATTTGGTTAGTGCCCTCTTCTTTTAAAACTTTGCTATTTGTTAAGTTCTTCCAATTTATCAGCCATATTGAAGCGTGAGTAGATTGATTTCAATACTGCAATTGTTTCATCATTACCGGGTTGCAACTCGTTGGCTTTTTCGAGATGAGGCAAGGCTTTTTTGATAATAGCATTTGCTTCCTCAGTTAACTTTTCATATTCCTTGGTGGCATCCAAAGGCAAGTCGTTAGCTTTTACCTGGAGTTGATTACTCTGATTAATGTATAATGCTCCAAGGTTATAAATCGCATCATAATAATCCGGATTGATTGCTATCGCTTTGCCATAATAAAGCTCTGCTGAATCCATGTCAAACATCTCATCATTGGTTTCATCACCATAGATTGTTCCCAAAACGAAGAAAATAGAATAATTTTCCGGGTCTTTTTCAACCAGTAATTTTAAATCATCCACTACTTTAGCGCCTTCTCCAATTGCCAAATAAGCGTTTATTTCTTCAAGCATCAAACCGGCATCATCAGGGTATTTTTCACGACTTGTCTTGAGCGTTTCAAACATCGCATCCATATTTCCCAGACTTCTGTGAGCTGAGGCCATGTTTTTGTAAACATCAGCCTCTTCGAAACCCAAGCTTAATAATTCCTGATAATAATTCAGTGATTGCTCAAATTGCTCTCCCCTTACAGATGAAAGAGCAGCATTTAACAAGGCAAGTGTATCTACTTTGTTAACATATTTACCCACATCATAAGATTTCTTGAATTTACTTGAAGCGTCAACAAATTCACCCGCATTAAAATTATCTACACCATATGCAAAATACTGTTGCCCAATAGCTTCTATCCTGGGGTCAATATCATCGGCCCTTTTCAGCTTATCTTCCGGGTCAAGCTCTAACGCTCTCAAAAATGACTCTAAACTCTTATCCAATGCATTATCATCCAAGCTTTTAAAATCTTCCGAAAAAACCAGATTTAAGTAGATTATACCCCTGTACATCCATGTTTTGGAATCCTCAATAGTTTTAGGATGTTCAACTGCTTTGTCAATGGCTTCTTTTGCTTTATCGTACTGTCCATTTTTGTTGTACATAAAGGCATTTGTTCTTTCCGATTTTTGGGCAAAAACTGATGAAGCTGTAATCAGCATTGCTACCAGCACTAGTAATCTTTTCATTTTGTGTCAGTTTTAAAAAGGTTGTAAAGTCAGTAATCTGCTTTATTTATTTCAATAGATTCCCAACTTCATGCCAAAATTAATTATTAGTTATTTTCAGGATCAACTTCTGGATTTTCATTAGAAATATCTGATTGATTATCTGCTATTTCCTCATCAACTTCGTCAATTTCGTCAATTTCTTCAATTTCTTCAATTTCTTCAACTTCTTCAACGGAAACTTTTGCTACGGCAGCAATTTCATCCTGATCACGCAAGTTGATTAACCTTACGCCTTGCGTTGCCCTACCCATGATTCGCAGGTTTTCGACAGCAATACGGATAATAATACCTGATTTGTTGATAATCATTAAATCATCACTATCTGTAACATCCTTAATGGCAATTAGATATCCTGTTTTTTCGGTTATGTTCAGGGTTTTAACGCCCTTACCTCCCCTATTTGTAACCCTGTAATCATCAAGGCTTGAGCGCTTTCCGTAACCTTTTTCGGATACAACTAAAATAGAATTTTCCGGATCGTTGATACAAATCATACCAATAACTTCATCACTTTCAGATGCCAAACGAATTCCAAGAACACCTGAAGCATTTCTACCCATTGGGCGCACGGTTGATTCGTTGAAACGAATTGCTCTTCCTGATTTGAGTGCTAAAATCACTTCACTCGCTCCGTTGGTCAGTTTTGCTTCCAGTAGTTCATCTCCTTCTCTGATTGTTATTGCATTGATTCCATTTTGACGCGGACGCGAATAAGCTTCCAGGCTTGTTTTTTTGATCACGCCCTTTTTAGTGCTTAAAATGATGAAGTTATTCTCGATATATTCTTGATCTTTAAGATTTTGAATATTCATGAAAGTTTTTACTTTATCACTTGGATCAATATTAATCAAATTCTGAATTGCTCGTCCTTTGCTTGTTCTGGTTCCTTCAGGGATTTCAAACACCCTAAGCCAGAAACATTTACCGTTCTCGGTGAAGAACAGCATATAATTATGGTTTGTAGCAATAAACAAGTGTTCAATAAAGTCTTCTTCTCTCGAATCGGATCCTTTTGAACCTCGTCCTCCCCTGCCTTGTCTGCGATATTCACTTAGTGCCGTGCGCTTGATATAGCCCATATGTGAAATCGTTAATACGACAGGTTCATCCGGAATGATATCTTCGATCTTGAAATCTTCGGCAGAATATACTACTGTTGATCGCGAAGTATCACCATATTTTTCTTTTATTGCACGAAGTTCGCTTTTGATTATCTCATAACGAAGCTCCTCATTTTCAAGTATTTCTTTATAGTGAGCAATCTGCTTCAAGATCGTATCATATTCTTCCCGGATTTTCTGAATTTCGAGACCGGTAAGCCTTTGCAATCTCATATCCAGTATTGCTTTTGCCTGAATCTCAGTAAGACCAAATTGGCTAATCAAACCATTTCGTGCTTCTTCCGGTGTTTTTGAAGCTTTGATCAACTCGATCACTGCATCGATATTATCCAGCGCAATAATCAAACCTTCAAGGATATGGGCGCGTTTTTCTGCCTCCCTCAAATCATATTGCGTGCGCCTTACAACAACTTCATGCCTATGTTCAACATAGTAATGAATAAGTTCTTTCAAATTTAACGTACGTGGACGCCCTTTAACAAGCGCAATATTATTAACACTGAATGAAGTCTGCAGTGCAGTCATCTGATACAATTTGTTGACCACAACATTTGAAACAGCATCTCTTTTAAGTTCATAAACAATCCTCATTCCCTTTCTGTCGGATTCATCTCTAATATCAGAAATGCCTTCAATTTTTTTATCATTCACCAGATCGGCTGTCTTCTTGATCATTTCAGCCTTATTAACCTGATACGGTATTGAAGTGGCAATGATCCATTCGCGTCCATTGTGATCTTCTATCACTGTTTCGCCGCGCATCATAACGCGTCCTCTTCCGGTTTCAAAAGCATCTTTTACACCTTCGTAGCCATAGATGATACCACCGGTAGGAAAATCAGGTGCTTTGATATATTGCATCAATTCAGGAATGGTAATATCTCTGTTATCGATGTAGGCAATAGTACCATCTATCACTTCTGAAAGGTTGTGAGGGGGCATATTAGTAGCCATCCCAACAGCAATTCCGCTGGCACCATTTACGAGTAAATTAGGAATAGCCGATGGCAACACGGTTGGCTCAGTTAAGGAGTCATCGAAATTAAGTTGAAAATCAACTGTATCCTTATCGATATCAGTGAGCATTTCTTCGGCAATCTTTCGCAATCTTGCTTCGGTATAACGCATCGCCGCAGGGCTGTCGCCGTCAATAGATCCAAAGTTACCTTGTCCGTCAACTAAAGGGTACCGCAGCGACCACTCCTGAGCCATACGCACCATGGCGTCATACACAGAGGAATCTCCATGCGGGTGATACTTACCCAGCACCTCTCCCACTATCCTGGCTGATTTCTTATAACTTCTGTTTGACAGCACACCTAAATCGAGCATACCATACAAAACACGCCTGTGAACAGGCTTTAAACCATCTCGCACATCTGGGAGTGCTCGCGAAACAATAACCGACATTGAATAATCAATGTAGGCTGATTTCATCTGGTTTTCAATATTGACTTTTACAATTTTTTCTCCTTCAAAAACCTCTTCCATTCAAGTAAAATTCTTAATTAAGCCTTTTCCTTTTAATAAGGTTGCAAAAGTACAAAAAAATCGCAGGCCATCATCTTTCAAATTAAATCAATTCAGGAATATTTAAACAGCAGTGTGTTAATATTTTTGTCAGACGAACAATGTTGGACTGATTATTGTTTCTACTTTTGATAATTAAAAACAGAACGCATACAAAAACGTCTGTTCTATCGTTCATAGATCATTGATTAGGAAAGAAAGGAAACAATTTATATGGATGCAAAATTTTCTCCACGTGTGCGCGATATACTGACTTATAGTCATGAAGAAGCGCTGCGTCTCGGAAATAATTACATTGGCCTGGAGCATTTGTTCTTAGGTATGGTGCGCGATGGCGAAGGCAAGGCTTTACAAATTCTGAAATACTTCGGAATTGACCTTGAAATATTCCGTCGTAGAATTGAAGAAGCTATAAAATCGCCCGAAACAAGTCATAAAGAACTGACTAACATTCCTTTAATTAAACAAACAGAACGTGCGTTAAAATTCACATACATCATTGCCAAAGAATATAAAAGCGATCTGATTAAAACTGAGCACCTGTTGTTAGCAATTTTACGTGATAAGAATAATCTTATCACACAGAATCTGGAAAGAGAAGGCGTTGATTTTATTACCTATAAAAATGAATTAACCTTTATGTACACTGGTGAAGAAAAAGATCGCCGCACCGAAAATCCAAGAGCTGAATTTCCGGGAGAAGCTGCTGATGATGATGAATTAAGACATTCTGGATCATCTAGCAAAAAAGCTCCTGAAACTAAAAGTAAGACTCCTGTACTTGACAATTTTGGTCGCGACCTTACGAAAGCTGCCGAAGAGAAAAGGCTCGATCCTATTGTTGGACGAGAAAAAGAACTGGAAAGAGTAGCACAGGTTTTGAGTCGGCGCAAAAAAAACAACCCCATACTTATAGGTGAACCGGGAGTTGGTAAATCAGCTATAGCCGAAGGTTTAGCGCTTCGGATAGTACAGCGCAAAGTTTCAAGAGCTTTGTTTAACAAACGCCTTATCATGCTCGATTTGGCTTCGCTTGTAGCCGGCACAAAATACCGCGGACAATTTGAAGAAAGGATGAAGGCTGTGCTGAATGAGCTGGAAAAAAATCCGGATATCATTCTTTTTATCGACGAAATCCACACGATTGTAGGAGCAGGAAATGCCAGTGGTTCGCTGGATGCCAGCAATATGTTTAAACCTGCCCTTGCCAGAGGTGAATTACAATGTATTGGAGCAACAACGCTGGATGAATACCGTCAGTATATCGAAAAAGATGGTGCTTTGGAAAGGCGTTTTCAGAAAATTCTGGTTGATCCAACCACACCTGAAGAGACAGTAGAAATTCTTAATAATATCAAAGAAAGGTATGAAGACCATCACCTTGTAAAATATGACCAGGACGCTCTTGAAGCATGTGTAAAGCTTACAAATCGCTATATGTCTGATCGTTATTTGCCCGACAAGGCTATTGATGCATTAGACGAAGCCGGAGCAAGGGTTCACATCAATAATATCCATGTGCCTGTTGAAATCATTGAACTGGAAAGCCAAATTGAAGAAACGCGTGCCCGTAAAAATCAAGCGATTCAAATCCAAAAATTTGAAGAAGCTGCAATGTTTAGAGATAGTGAGCGGAAGCTGATTGATTCACTTGATGCTGCAAAAAAACGTTGGGAAGAAGAATCAAAAATACATCGGGAGCAGGTAAGTGAGCAGAATGTGGCCGAAGTGGTTGCCATGATGACTGGTGTGCCGGTTCAGCGTATCGCTCAAAATGAAAGCGACCGACTAATTCATATGGATGTTGAACTGGAAAACACAGTTATTGGTCAAAATGAGGCCATTAAAAAAGTTGTTAAATCTATCAGAAGAAATCGTGCCGGCCTCAAAGATCCAAACAAGCCAATTGGCACCTTTATTTTCCTTGGGCCAACAGGCGTTGGAAAAACTTATCTTGCTAAAGTTTTGGCAAAATACCTTTTCGACTCCGAAGACGCGCTTGTTCGTATTGACATGAGTGAATACATGGAAAAATTTGCTGTTTCGCGTTTGGTAGGTGCGCCTCCCGGATATGTTGGTTACGAAGAAGGTGGTCAGCTTACCGAAAAAGTAAGACGTAAACCATACAGTATTGTGCTTTTGGATGAAATAGAAAAAGCCCATCCTGATGTCTTTCACCTGTTGCTGCAGGTTTTGGATGATGGTGTGCTCACGGATAGTCTTGGCAGACGGGTTGACTTTAAGAATACCATCATAATAATGACCTCCAACATTGGTTCCCGTCAATTAAAAGACTTCGGACAAGGTGTTGGATTTAGCACAACTGCCAAGCAAAACACCAAAGCAACTTATGCCACTGGCGTGATTGAAAATGCCTTGAAAAAATCTTTTGCCCCTGAATTTTTAAATCGTATTGATGATGTTGTGATATTTGAGCCGCTGCAACGTGAGGCAATTCACAAAATCATTGATATTGAACTCGAACATCTTTACATCAGAATAAGTGAGTTGGGCTATAAGCTAAAACTGACAGAAAAAGCAAAAGATTATATTGTTGAAAAAGGCTGGGATGAGCAGTTCGGCGCTAGACCACTAAAAAGAGCGATTCAGAAATATGTAGAAGATTTGTTGGCAGAAGAAATTATTAAAACAAAGCTCAAAGCCAATGATCAGATAACTGTCGATTTCGATAGTAAAAAGGAAGAGATAATCATTAAGGTAAAAAACCCTGCTCAAAAAGCTGCAGTTAGTAAATAAAAACCTTAATTGCACTCAATAATCAGCCTCATCAGTAAAAAATCTGGTGAGGCTGTTTTGTATATTACATGGAATCATTGGTTATTTTCGCAGCATGAATCATCCTACTGCAAGATTAATTCACATTAAAGGCCTTGTGCAGGGTGTAGGTTTTAGACCTTACATCTACCGACAGGCAATGCGCTTTGAGATAAAAGGTTGGGTAGAAAATAATAATGAAGGAGTTACACTTCATGCTGAGGCAACAACAGCTGCTTTGAAGCTCTTTGAAGAAGCAGTTAAAAATGAGATTCCGGAAGCTGCTAGTATTCGCACATATTTATCAAAAGAAACCAAAGTTTTTGGATTTGAAGATTTTTCAATTCGAAAAAGCAGCAATTTGTCTGATGCTATCACCGAAGTAAGTCCGGATATCGCTGTGTGCAGTTCGTGCCTCGATGATATGAAAACTCAAGCACATCGTATCGACTATCCATTTATTAACTGCACAAATTGTGGTCCGCGATTTACAATTATAAAGGATCTTCCCTACGATCGCTATCAGACAACCATGCAGGTTTTTTCGCTCTGTGATACATGCGAAAAAGAATATAAAGACATAAGCGACAGACGTTTTCATGCACAACCGGTAGCTTGTAAAAATTGTGGACCGGCTTACCAGCTTGAGGATGGCACAAATATTACAAATGGAGCTGTTCTGGCTGCAATGATTGCGCGATACATTGAACAAGGGAAAATTATTGCACTCAAAGGTATGGGAGGCTATCATTTGATTTGTAATGCCTTAGACGAAAATGTTGTGAAAGAGTTACGCACCCGCAAACAGCGCGATGGCAAACCAATGGCAGTAATGCTGGAAGATATTGCAAGGGTTCACAAATACTTTAAAATTGACAAAGAAGAAGCGGTTTTATTAACGAACTGGCGACGTCCGATTGTGCTGGTTCAAAATAAATTACCACTTGCTGTTTCCGTGAGTCGTTTGCTTTCGCGCACAGGTGTAATTTTGCCTTATATGCCATTGCATCATCAAATTATGGCTTACCTCCAGACAGAAGTTATCGTTCTGACAAGCGGAAATCTTTCTGAAGCACCAGTGATTATCAACGATGATGAGGCTAAAACAAATCTCAACAAAATAGCAGATCACATTATTACCTACAACAGAGAAATTTACAACCGGGCAGATGATTCTGTTGCTTTTGTTGTAAATCAAAAAGCCCGGTTAATACGAAGATCAAGAGGGTATACCCCTCAACCTATTTCCCTACACCTTAACGCAGAAGGCATTTTTGCTGCCGGAGCTGAATTGGTCAACACTTTTGCAATTGGAAAAGGTCAGCAAGCTATTTTGAGTCAACATATCGGAGATCTTAAAAATTTAGAAACATTGTCGTTTTATGAGGAAGCATTTGAGCGTTTTAAACGGCTTTTCCGTTTTAAACCCGAGCTAATGGTTTGCGATTTACATCCCGATTATTTATCCACCCGTTTCGCAATGGAAAGTGGCCTCAAAGTCGTTCAGGTTCAACACCATCATGCGCATATCGCTTCCTGTATGGCAGAACATTCACTCGATGAAAAAGTAATTGGTATTGCCCTTGATGGAACTGGCTTAGGAACCGATAACACCATCTGGGGCGGAGAGTTTTTAGTTGCTGATTTGAATGATTTCTACAGAGCATATCTTTACGATCCTATACCCCTTCCGGGAGGCGATTTGGTAACCAAACAACCTTGGCGGACAGCTTTTTCATACCTCTATCATTATTTCGGACTACCAGTTTTTATTGAAGAAGCAGCTAAAAATCTTCTGCCAGACGAAAAACAATTGCCATTGCTCATGCAAATGATTGATCAACAGATAAACAGTCCATTAAGTTCCGGAGCCGGTCGCTTGTTTGATGCTGTTTCAGCACTTTTGGGTATTTGTCGCGAAAGTAGTTTTCATGCTGAGGCACCCATGCGACTGGAAGCTATCCTCAATCCGAAATGCAAGGGAAAATATCTTTTTGAACTAGAGGGTCAGAAAATCTCTTTCAGAAAACTTTTTCACCAAATCTTACAGGATATCAATCTGAAAGCTAATCCTGGAGATATTTCAGCAAAATTTCATAACACATTGATAGCTATTAATTTACATATCTCCAAGCTGTTGCGTGAGGAAACAGGAATTAACAAAGTAGTCCTCTCAGGAGGAAGTTTTCAAAATGCCTATTTACTGAAACATACGGAACAAATACTTATTAATCAAGGCTTTGAAGTTTACAGTCAGGAGCAAGTACCCTCAAATGATGGCGGAATTGCACTTGGACAGCTCGCTATTGCAGCAAAAAGGAAACAACTCAACATCTTTTAATGATTAACTAATTTAGAATTGTTCTTGACTTACAAGCCATTGAATTATAAACTTTAGCGCTATTTTTGTTGCAAATCCATTTCAGATGATAGATAATTTGATTTCCATTCTGTTACATGCTGATCATCAGCATCATTATCCAGTTTCAGCACCATTTTTAATTGGTTTGTTTGCCAGCGTTATGCACGTTGTATCAGGACCGGATCATTTAGCAGCTGTTACACCTCTTGCCATCGAAAACAAATTAAAGTCGTGGGCTATTGGTTTGAGCTGGGGATTAGGTCATACTTTTGGTATGTTGTTAATTGGCGTGCTTTTTATCTTTTTTAAAAATTATTTACCAGTTGATGCCATTTCAGCTTATAGTGAAATGCTGGTTGGTATAGTCCTCATTGGAATTGGTTTGTGGGCATTCTGGCGGATTTTTGTCAGTTCAAATACAACACATGCTCATCCTCATAGCCACACCGATGAGCAAGGAGAGGTTTTTACGCATGTACATGAACATATGCATCCAGCTCAAAATCAACATCTACATAAGCATCCCAAAAAAATCAGGCAAAATGTTTTCTCAGCGCTGATAATTGGATTAATCCACGGATTAGCAGGTGTTTCACATTTATTAGGAGTATTGCCAACTCTTGCCTTTCCTTCAAATGTAGATTCAACGCTTTATCTTACTGGTTTTGGTATCGGAACGATTGTAGCCATGGTAGTTTTTTCCTTTTTGCTTGGGTTTGTCTCCTATCAGTCAAGTGAAAAAGCCAAACCTATTATTTTTAAAACAATTCAATTCACAGGTGCTTTTGCTTCGCTTGCAGTTGGCGTTTATTGGATTGCATTAACATTTTAATCCATGCATTTAATCAGAATTTCTATCTTTCTGTTGTTGCTTCTTACAAGTAACATGCTTATTGCACAAGAGAAAATTCCTGTACAGCGCTGGTACACAGGATTAAGTGTGGGAGCCGGAATAAGTGATATGAATAGCTCAAACAGGGATATTCGTGTATTAAATTATAATGGTTTTGTTGGAGGCCCATTTTTGCAATATCAAGTAAATGAGCAATTTTCAATACGTATAGGAGCTGAATTTGACCAGCGTGAATTTGGGCTGGAAGTGAATTATCAAGGAATGCGTTATAGTGATACCTCAACGCATATTTGCTACAGCTGCCGCTATTCCTACCAAAACACACACACCAGTTATTACCTTACTTTTCCATTATTATTGCAATATGGTCAATACAGAAACAAGCTTGGGCTTACCATTAAGGGCGGTGTTTATTATTCGCTCCTATTAATTTCTTACCAGGATGGTTTTGAGGAACTTTACATTGATCCTGAGGAAGGGCTTCCATTTTTCGAAATTGACAATTCAATTGAGCCCGGTCATTTTTTAAGTCTTTACCAAGGCGAAGCTCCGGATATTATGAATACCTATGATGCTGGAATCATGTTTGGAATTGGGGGGACTTACGCCTTAAACAATAAATTGGCGCTGCTTTTAGAAGGAAATCTACAGGTTGGATTTCAAGGTGTGTTTGAAAATCCCGGCATGATAAGCCTGATGCATCGGGCTTTTCAGCTAAAGGGAGGTTTAATCTACCGATTAACGATGAATCGAATTGTGCAATGAAATCCTTGATTCCCGAACGGACAATTGAGCGTTTGAGCCTTTATCGCCGCATCCTTTTAAACTATCAATACCTGGATCATGCTTATATTTTTTCGCATAATCTGGCACGTTTTCTAAAAACAAATGCAGCCACAGTAAGGCGCGACCTCATGTTGATAGGCGTTGAGGGTGACGTTCATAAAGGTTATGTCATAAACGAACTGGTCGAAAAAATCAGTAAGGCAATCGATCCGGATAATATCGAAAAGGTTGCTTTTGTTGGCATCGGAGAACTTGGACGAGCTGTTCACGAATACTTTAATCAAAGTAACAACCGCTTACAGGTTGCTGCGACTTTTCGCTTTGGCAATCAACTCAACAGTCAGGTAGAGGATATTCCTTGTTATAATATGGTTAACCTTCCGGCAGTGATCAACAGACTGGGAATCAAGATTTGCGTGGTAGCAGTAACTGTTGATTACGTAAAAGAAATCAGCGCTATCTTGGCTCATTCAGGTGTATTGGGAATTTTGAATTTCAGCTCGGCTCTTTTGCAGCTCCCTCCTCATATCTATGTCGAAAACTATGATATGATCACCAAGCTCGAAAAAATTGCTTATTTTATGAACAAGCCTGTTAAATAAGCATTTACAATTATTCCCGAAGGCTTTATTATTTTGCAAATGGGGCATCAGGTTCTTTAGCCATATGCTTATAAACCAGTTTATCCACCAAAGCAGGGAAAAATTTATTCAGCAATACCGTGAGCTTACCTTGTGAAGTTAGCACAAGTGTTCTTTTTCGTTTTTCGATTGCATTAAGAACATGAATGGCTACTTCTTCTGCCGTCATCATTTTTGATTCATCTCTCGGAGATTCTCCTTGCTGGCTACCATCAGCTGCCAAGGCTGTATTCCGTATGTTCGAAGCCGTGAAACCTGGATAGGCCATCAAAACATGAAGACCTGTATGCAGATTTTCTATTCGCAACGATTCCATAAAGCCCTGCATGGCAAACTTCGAAGCCGAGTAACCGGTACGCGCTGGTAATCCTTTGATGCCGGCAACGGAAGAAATGCCGGTAACACTACCTTTTTGCCTGAGCAGATGGGGTAAAGCGTATTTTGTACAATAAACTGCTCCCCAGAAATTTACATCCATCAAACGCTGCAAAACTGCCGGATCAGTATCAACAAATAAAGCACGCATTGAAATACCTGCATTGTTTATCAGCACATCAATTTTTCCGTAAGCCTGTATTGTTTCATTAATAAGGTGCTCGCAATCAGACATTACAGCAACGTCAGTTTGACATATTTTCACTCGAACGCTATCCTTTTCCAAAATATGCGCAAGGGCTTCAAGCTTTTTGATGTTTCTGGCTGCAAGCATCAAACTGGCTCCTCTTGATGCTGCTTCAAAAGCCAAGGCCTCTCCTATCCCGGATGAAGCACCAGTAATGATAACAACTTTTTGACTTAGATTTTGCATGGCTAATTTACTTCTGGATCATTCCTATCAAAGTGCAAAATAACGGAATTTGTGCATACGGTTATAGCTCTGTCCTCAATCCATTTTTAAAAATTCATAGCTTTGCGCTAAAAATGATACTCACTAACAGACAACTGTTCCAGCAATTTCTTGCACTACCTTCTGTTGTAAATGATCCCATTGAAATAGTTCGTGCAGCGGGAATTTATCTCTACGACGACAAAGGTCGGGAATATGTAGATCTCGTTTCTGGCGTTTCTGTGAGTAATACCGGACACCTTCATCCTCATGTGGTTAGTGCTATTAAAAATCAGGTGGATCAGTATATGCACACCATGGTTTACGGTAAATTTGTGCAGGCTCCTCAGGTTCAGCTGGCTCAAAAACTTTCAGGACTTTTACCAGATAACCTGCAAAGTATTTATTTTGTGAATTCAGGTAGCGAAGCCATAGAAGGTGCGCTGAAACTGGCAAAAAGACTGACTGGCAGAGCTGAGATGATCAGCTTTAAAAATTCCTATCATGGAGGTACGGCAGGGGCTTTATCAATGCTTGGACACGAAGCGTTAAAACAAGCTTACAGACCCCTTTTACCTGCCGTTAAACATTTGGAATTCAATAGCATTGAACAGCTGAAGACCATCACAAACAAAACCGCTTGCGTATTAATTGAACCCATTCAGGCAGAAGCAGGTATCATTTTGCCGCACACAGGATTTTTGCAAGCCCTTCGAAAACGCTGCGATGAAACAGGTACGCTCTTAATTTTTGATGAGATACAGATGGGTTTTGGTCGAACTGGCAGCCTTTTCGCTTTCGAGCAACTTGGTGTGATTCCAGATATTTTATGCATGGCAAAAGCTATGGGCGGAGGATTGCCTTTGGGCGCATTTGCTGCTTCCAGAGAAATGATGAATGCCTTAACTTTTCGGCCAGAACTTGGCCATATCACTACTTTTGGAGGGCATCCTGTAAGTTGTGCAGCCTCATTGGCATCGCTGGAAGTGCTCTTAAACGAAAAATTGATTGAACAAGCTGATGCTAAAGGAAAAGCATTTGAAGACATGCTTAAAAATCAGAGTATGGTCAAAGAAATACGCCGTAAAGGCCTGATGCTGGGTGTTGAACTCGATCCGGAAATCCCTGTGGGAAATCTTTTAAAGCACTTGCAAAATAACCAACTTATTGTTGATCAATTTCTATTTCATGCTCACGCCTTCCGAATCGCTCCGCCTTTAACTATTACTTTTGATGAAATTAGAAAAGTTGTGGCAATGATTCTGAAAGCTTTAAAAACCTTTAATCGTTGATGATACTAATTAACAAATTGTTTTTCAAAGTTATAATAGCTTATAATTGAATATTAGGTAAAAGCACATTCAAAACCAAACAACCCAAAATGACTAACAGAAATACGAATCCTTATACAGATTTCTTAAAAATAAAAACTCAGTTTCTGATGATGTTATTCTTGGTTTTTCAGACTGCTGTTTCGGCACAGACGACAATTTATACACCCGCTGAGTTTGAGAAGAATGAAGGGGTGCTGCTGGTTTGGGATTACAGCCCCTCACGTGATTCAATTACTGCTAATATTGTAAAAGCTGTGCAGCAAACTGCTATGGCATGGATTATTTATTATCCCGAATCAGCACCCTTGGATACTGCACAAATCCGCAGTTATTTATACAGCCGGGGAGTTTTACCAATCAAGCTGGAATTTATTCCCGGCTATACCGAAACACTTTGGATTCGTGATTTTGGCCCCATGATTCAATACGGAGATTTTGGTAGTGGTTCTGAGCGATTTGTAACAGATGCAGGTTATACCGCTTATAACAGGCCTAAAGATGACTCAATACCAGCACAAATCGCCAATTATTGGCAATGGGAACAGCAGGATTTAGAACTGGAAATTGAAGGCGGAAACTTGATTTTCGATGGTCTTATGCGTGGTTTTGCGTCAAAAAGGGTGTATGATCAAAACCAGCAATATAGCCCTGAACAAATCAAAGCAATGTTGATTCAACACTTCAACCTTCAGGACTTTGTATTTCTCGAAACGCTTGACAATAGCGGTGGCGGTATTTGGAAACATGTGGATATGTTTATGAAAATCATTGATTTTGAGACTATCATGGTAGCTGAATACCCAGCCTACTTACCTGATTATGCCATTTTGGAACAAAACGTAGCTGCAATTTCCGGATTGTCAACGCATTTTGGAAAACCCTACAACATAGTACGCATTCCGGCCCCACCCAAAGCTGATGGCACTTATGCCACTACCTGGGATGATGAAATGCGGACTTACACCAACAGCCTGACAATCAATAACACAGTGATCGTTCCATCTTATGGTTTACCCGAATTTGATCAACAAGCTTACAACATTTACCGCGAAGCCATGCCGGGATATAAAATTATAATGGTTGATGCTCAAATGCTTACAATTCTGGGAGGTGCTATTCATTGTATTACTCGCGAAATTCCAACGGAAAATTTTATGCGCATTATTCATAAAAAAGTAACTGGAAGCCAGGATTATAGCCAAGATTATTACCTGTATTGCCTCACCGAATCTAATGTACCTATTGATAGCTTGTGGCTGCATTATAAAATTAACGATGGTGATTATCAACGCGTTCCGGTTTATATTGTTTGCCCCCAATATACTGGTATAATCGAAGGCTTGTTGCCAGGCGATACTGTGAGTTATTACTTGGAAGCAGAGAACGCCAATTATAGTACTACTTATCCCCTTTCGGCTCCGGCCGGAAATTTCAAATTCTGGTTTAATACTGTTGGAAATCAAGAATTTATTGTTGACAAAGAAAAATTGAAGGTCATACCTCAGCCTTCATCTGGAAGTTTTTATTTGGCCAACACTGAAACAAAAGACCTGGAATTTGTTCGAATCTATAACGCTTTCGGTGCAATTGTTTGGAAACAAAAGCAGCCAACACAGCATTTTATCCAAACAGATTTACCTGCGGGTAATTATCTTATTCAGGTAAAACAATCAGATAAGATAAGTTGGTCTAAACTATTGATAATAAATTAGTAATATATGCAGCTAAATTTCGATCTTGACTTCCCTCCTGTTAAATTGGCAAACGAATCAGGTCTGTTAGCAATTGGCGGAGATGTGAGTCCTGGAAATTTACTGCTGGCTTATTCTCAGGGAATTTTTCCGTGGTATAGTGATGATGAACCCGTGATGTGGTGGTCGCCAAATCCACGGATGATCATGAAACCAGCAGATTTCAAAGCTTCTAAAAGCTTGAAAAAATTGGTTCGTGAAGGCAAATACAGTTTCAGGATTGATACTGCTTTCGCAGAAGTGATGCATCAATGCGCTCACAGCCCCCGCAGCGGACAAATTGGAACATGGATAACGCCCGATCTTACAGCCGGTTTTATTGCTTTGCATGAGTCAGGATTTGCTCATTCTTTTGAAGTTTTCGTGGATAATAAACTTGTAGGAGGACTGTATGGACTTGCTATCGGAAAAGTTTTTTTTGGTGAATCCATGTTTTATCAGCTTGCAAATGCGTCAAAACTTGCTTTTTATCATTTTATTGAATTTTTAAAACAAAATGATTTCAAACTCATTGATGCCCAGCAGGAAACGACACATTTAAAAAGTCTTGGAGCTTATACAGTTACACGTGAAGATTTTATTGATCTTTTGAATATTTATGTAAGCGAGCCGAGTTTATGCGGCAATTGGGGAACAAAAGTGTTTCGAAAAATTATCTTAAGTTTCTAAATTCACAATTTCAGGCTTTTCGTATTTTTACCACAAAATTTAATTGATGTACGACGAAATTAAAAGGCACGAGTATTTCATGAAAATGGCCATTGATCTTGCCGCTTCCAATCTTGAAACAGGCGATGGAGGACCCTTTGGAGCAGTCGTGGTAAAAAATGGAGAAATTATTGGAAAAGGATCAAATCAGGTAACCTCAACCAACGATCCAACAGCTCATGCCGAAGTAGTTGCAATCAGAGATGCCTGTAAAAACCTAAACTCTTTTCAATTAGAAGATTGTGAAATTTATGCAAGCTGCGAGCCCTGCCCCATGTGTCTGGGTGCAATTTACTGGGCAAGGGCAGCAAAACTTTATTTTGCAGCATCACGCGAAGATGCAGCTGAGGCAGGATTCGATGATTCATATATTTATCAGCAAGTGCCATTAAAACCTGAAAAACGTGATTTAAAAGCCGTTCAATTGATGAAAGGTCAAGCAGTTCAGGTTTTTAATTTATGGATTGAGCGTGAGCAAAAGATTCCATATTGATGAAAAAAGCTAACCCTTTTATTGCAGAAGCAGCGCTCAGGATTAAATCAGCTGAGCATGCAGTTGCATTTACCGGCGCAGGAATTTCTGCCGAAAGTGGCATTCCACCTTTTCGGGGAGAAGGTGGCATTTGGAATACTTATGATCCTATAGTGCTTGATATCAGATACTTCATCAATAATTATGAAGATTCCTGGAAAGCAATAAAAGCAATCTTTTACGACTTTTTAAGTGACAAATACCCAAATAATGCACATAAAACACTAGCAAGTTGGGAATTAGAAGGAATAATTCAAACTATCATCACTCAAAATATTGATAACCTCCATCAGGAAGCTGGATGCATCAAAGTGATTGAATATCATGGTAATGCACAGCGTTTGATTTGTATGAATTGTCAAACCGAATTTGAGGTGAAACAGTGGGTTTTTGATATAAAAGCGCCTCGATGTTTGAAATGTAACGGCCAACTGAAACCGGATTTTATTTTTTTTGGAGAGCGTATTCCTGAGCAGGCAAGCTACAGGGCGATGGAAGCTGCTGAAAACTGCGACCTGATGCTTCTCATTGGCGCTTCGGGAGAAGTGTCGCCGGCCAACCAATTACCTATGATCGCTGCTCGAAACGGCGCTTACATCATAGAAGTGAATACTGATAAAACCCTTTATTCGCAATCTATCGTCGATATCGTACTCAGAGGTTCTTCTGCTAAAATATTACCGCAAATTACTGAATTAATGAATGATACAAAAGAATGACAACATGAAAACCACACAAACATTTCTGACTTTTATTTTCTCGCTTTTTTTCCTTTTTGGAAATGCGCAGCTGAATGAGACAAACATCCAAAAGCTGGATTCCATTTTTCAAAAAGCACTCATTGACTGGAATGTTCCGGGTATGGCAATAGCTATAGTTAGCAGCGATTCAGTTTGGCTTTCAAAAGGTTACGGCGTCACTGACATAACAACAAGGCAAGCTGTTGATGCGAACACTTTGTTTGCATTGGCAAGTAATACCAAGGCTTTTACAAGCACAGCCCTGGCTATGCTCGCCGATGATGAAAAAATCGACTGGAATCAAAAAGTTGTGGAAATCTTACCCTGGTTTAAAATGTATAATCCCTATGTAACCGCTGAAATGACTGTCGAAGATTTATTGAGTCACCGCAGCGGATTAAAAACATTTTCAGGTGATTTGATCTGGTATGGAAGCACTTATTCGAGAGATGAAATAATCCGTAAAATACAGTTTCTCAAACCTGTTTACGGTTTTAGAGAACATTTTGGATATTCTAATCTGATGTTTATAACTGCTGGTGAATTAATTCCAGCGATCACAGGTATCAGTTGGGACGATTTTGTTGAACAGCGTATTTTACGTCCATTAGGAATGGATAGATCGAAATTACATGTTTCAGCATTACATGAGATGGATAATATTGCGCAACCACATACCTATTCAGATGGTGAGCTCCGTCAAATTCCCTGGCTCGACTGGGACAATATGGCACCAGCTGGTTCGCTTATTTCTAGTGCTAATGATATGGCTAAGTGGCTGCAAATGAACCTATCAAACGGAATAGTAAGTAAGGATACGCTGGTCAGCAAAAACCAATTACACGAGCTTTGGTCGCCAAGAACAATTTTGGATATTTCGGCTGGCTCAGCTGCAATGTTTCCTGAAACAAACTTTAAAAGCTATGGATTAGGCTGGTCGCTTATGGATTATAACGGCTACAAGGTAATTGGTCATAACGGTGGATATGATGGTATGATTTCTCAAACCTTTTTTGTTCCGGAAGCAAACCTGGGCTTTGTTATCATGACGAATTCACTTTCTACGCTTTACTATCCACTTTATTATCATACACTTGACGAATTACTTGGGGCAGAGAATAAACGAAATTGGAACGACGATTTATTGAAAATTATTCGTCGAAACGAAGAAAGGCAAAAGGAGCAAATTAAATCACAGGAGGCAAAGCGTGTATTAAACACAAAACCTTCATTATCAATTGATCAGTATGCTGGTAACTATGGTGGTAAGGTTTACGATACTGTGCAAATTGTCTTAAAAAACAACTTCCTCGAACTTCAGTTTGGGAGAAGCCCACAATTTTTTGCACAGTTGGAGCATTGGCAATATGATACCTTTCAAATTGAATTTAAAGCATTTCCTTCTTTACCAAAGGGTTACGTTACTTTTGAGATAGATCGAAATGGAAAAATATCAGGAATGGAAATTTTCCTGGACAATCCTGATTTTGATTTTACAGAGCTTGATCTCAACAAATTGGACTAATCAATTTTAGGCGACTCTATCTTTCTGTCTTTGCGATATGACCAAATATTTACACCTATAGCCATAGTCAAAGAAATAAGTGCCATAGTAAAAGTGGTTATCAATCCAAATTGTTCATAAAATACAACGCCGATTGTTGGTGCAAAAAGTGCTCTGAATCCTGTTAGAAATAAATGCACAGACTGATACGTGCCGGCTTCTTCAGCCGAGCAAAAATAAGCTGAGCCAATATTCCAAAGTAGCACCATTGTAGCTGCAAACACACCGTGTGCTAGTATATACAGAATCAAAACGTAATACAATTTGATCCCAAAAACTTCATCGTACACAGGAAACCAAACTGTTAGCATTAAAAAGAAAATATACAGCAAAATGGAGCTATACGTCACCACCGAAAATTTCCGGGGATCCAGATTTCCCAAAAGCCCACCAAAATAGGGTAATAATATGATAGCTAATATATTATATGCATTTTTGTAAAATGCGACACTGGTATAATTTAGGTCGAGTCCTTCATAAAAGAAGATAGCAATTACGGTTACCGAAACCATAAATGAGAAGCCATAAAACATAAATCCAATTTCGAAGTGCCTGTAGGGTTGATTACGCTTTAAAATCTGAACCATATCAAGTGATGAAGCCTTCACCGATTCCCAAAAGCTCTGTTTGAATTGAATAATCTTTTCTTTAAAAGAAATCGTCGAAAGCAGCCACAAACCAATCATACTCAACAAGCCGGCCAATGGCAGGCTCCATTTGAAGATATAATAGTTTTGATCAAGCAAGGCACCATATACAAATGTGATTACCAACATGATAATTTTGTTCAGGGAAGTAGCGTAACTGTATAGTTTGCCAAAATGATGATGCTCGTAATTGTTTTTAAGCAGCAGGTTAATGGTAGGATTAATCACCAAAGCACCAAGGTAATAGATAAGGAAAATTGCAAGAAAGACATAATGATAAAATGAAGAATTGGTGTAAGCTGCCGCATGAGACGGAAAAAAAGCAAGTGTAAGCATTGGCAAGCGCGTAAAAACCGCTGTTTTGCGCAATAAGAGCATGCGATGTTCCATACGTTTTAGCCATTCGTGCATCACAAAAAGCAGGATGAAAACGGCCATGCTAAACTGAAAGAGCAAACTCATTTGATAATTACTTCCGTGCATGCTCTTGAGAAAAACGAATTCGTTAAGCGCCATTATACCCAGCACAATCCCTTCGATTGATGAATAAGCAGTATGTAAAATAAAAGTTCGTTTTTCGTTTGGCTTTAGCCGGGGAAAAGGCATCCTGATAAATTTTACGCGAAATTACGAAAACCAAACCAAGATATTGATCAACATATTTCGCATAGAAAATTAATCCCCTCAAAAAACAAATCCTCTTACAACTTGTTATCTTCTAAATAAATCAAACAAAATGAAAACAATTACATTTATCCTAATGATCCTTTTCTCAACTTCAAGCTTAGTTGCTCAGCAAAGTTTCCATGATTTTGTTGTTAAAGATATTGATGGCAACGAGTTTCCGTTATCAAGCTTAAAGGGCAAAAAAGTAATGGTAGTTAACACAGCTAGTAAATGTGGATTAACTCCTCAGTATGAAAAACTTGAAGCCCTCTATAAAACCTATGGCGATAAAGATTTTGTAATTATTGGGTTTCCTGCCAATAATTTCATGAATCAGGAGCCTGGCACCGAAGCCGAAATAAAAGACTTTTGCTCACTAAATTATGGTGTAACTTTTCCTATGATGTCGAAAATTTCTGTGAAAGGAGACGACATGCATCCGCTTTACCAATGGTTGACTAATAAAGAACAAAACGGCTTTGAGGATTCGAGTGTAAGTTGGAATTTTCAAAAATACTTAATTGACGAAAATGGTAATCTCGTAAAGGTTTTAAAACCTCGCACAGCACCTGATGATGAAAGTATAATTGCCTGGCTCTCCAATTAATCCGGTGATATAAACCGGATTCAATTGGTTTTTTCATGATGGAGAGGTTGCCTTTTGGCGACCTCTTTTTTATGGTTAATAAACAATCTCACCTGAAACAGCAAGGGAAATAACCTTTGAATTAAGTATCTGATCTTCTGGTGCAATCATAATATCTGTATCTAAAATCACAAAATCTGCTGCCTTGCCTGGCTCAATACTTCCCTTAATTGTTTCTTCAAAATTTCCTTTCGCCGCCCACAGCGTGATAGATCGTAGCGCGTTTTCACGACTAAGCGCATTTTCCATTTGAAAACCTTCCTGAGGCACACCCTCCAGATTTTTCCTGAAAATAGCTGCGTAAAACGTTTTTAGCGGATCAATATCTTCAATAGGAAAATCCGTTCCATTTACCAGCCATCCGTTTTGCTCGAGCAGCTGATTTTGAGCATACGCTCCTTTGATACGCTCATTTCCAATGCGATCCGGAACCCAAAGCATATCCGAAGTAGCATGTGTGCTTTGAATAGAAGGGATGATATTAAACTTCCCAAACAGCTTAAAATCATCAGGATGAACAATTTGAGCATGTTCGATACGCCACCTGCGATCATTTCCTTCAGGCAGATACCGACTATAAAGATTGAGTACATACCGATTTGCTGCATCCCCAATAGCATGCATATTTACCTGAAATCCATTTTTGTAAGCCTTCTCACACACCTTTTCATAAAAGGTATCTGTTTGTAATTTTATTCCTTTGTTAGTTGGATCGTCGTTATAGTTTTCCAAGAGCCAGGCACCACGTGACCCCAAAGCTCCATCTGCATAAATTTTAACGGCAGTAACAGAAAGTTTATCTCCAAATTGAGGCCCTTTAGGCATAAAATATCCCATCGTAATACTATCAGGATCAAGCATCGCATTGATCTTCATTTTAAGTCTTCCCTCCTGCTGCAAGCTTTCAATTAGTTTTATTTTCGCCAGCGGTAATCCTGCATCTACCACTCCTGTCAATCCTTTACTAAAGCACGAATCCTGTGCGGCAAGTAATGCGTCAACTTGTTGTTGTTCAGACAACAGGGGAATCAGTGCCTTAACAGGTTCTTCTGCCTTGTCGATGAGAATTCCGCTTGGAGAACCATCCGTGCGCAAAAGAACCTCACCCCCATCAATCTGGCTTGAGCTATCAATTCCAGCTGCCTCCAGAGCCGATTTGCTGGCCAAAACAGCATGACCGTCAATACGAATTAAAAAAATCTTTTTTCCGGGAAAATGTTGTTCCAATAGCTTATTATCAGGGAAATTTTTATCAGTCCAACGATTTTGGTCCCAGCCGCGTCCTAAGAGCCATTCAGAAGGATGAGCCGCTGCATGTTCCTTTAACCTTGAAATGATCTCATCAAAAGATGTGCTCCCGGCTAAATCAGCATAGCGGATCAGGTTTTCTCCATACCCAAAAAAATGACAATGACCGTCAATAAATCCAGGATAAATAACTTTTCCGCCGGCATCAAGCTTTTCAGTTGATTCATATACCGATAAAATTTCGTCCTCAGATCCTATTGCTACAAACTTTCCGTTAGCTACGGCAAAAGCCTCTGCAATAGAAAATTCTACATCCACAGTATATATTTTGGCATTAAATACGATTAAATCAACTTTATGTTTGGGTGGGTTACAAGCTGTCATTAGTGTTAATGTTATCAGTTTAATAAGTATTAATGATTTCACTACCAAAGAATTATTTCTTTTTTGATACATTAGTTTGTAATTTTTTGGTTCAACGTCTAAAGGGAATAAGCAACTCCAAAATATTTTTCAATACTTTTATTCTCAATTAATTGACTTGGCATACCAGCAATTAAAGGCAAATTTGGCGCCATTAACCACAATTTATCTACATGCCTAACAATCATTTCAAGGTCGTGAGAGCTCAAAAGTATTGTCTTTTGCGTTTCATTGCACAATTTTTTTAAAAGTTTTAAAAGACTCAGTTTGCTTGGATAATCTAAAAATGCTGCAGGCTCATCTAGTATTATCAATGGTGTTTGTTGTGCCAAGGCCTTTGCTATCAATACTTTCTGTTGCTCTCCATCACTTAAGCTTCTAAATAATCTTGTTGCAAATCGCGCTATCCCTGTCATCTCCATACTTTGATGAACAATTTGCTTATCTGTCTTGCTCATCTTCATCCACTGGTTGATATAGGGATATCTCCCAGTTGCAACCACATCAAAAACGCTAAGGTATGCATCAGAAATACGATCGGTGAAAACAACACTCAACAATTTGGACATTTGTCGCAAACTCAATGTATTCAGTTGCTTACCATCAATTATTATGGAACCTTCCAAGGCATTTTGAAAGCCCGCTATTGTCCTGAATAAAGTTGATTTCCCTGCCCCATTTGGTCCCGTTAAGGCAACCATTTCACCTTTATTTACAATAACTTCAATGGGAAAGCTTAAACTAACAGGTTCTTTTTGTTTTCCCTGAGGCGCATAGCCAATCTGCAACTTATTGAGCTTCAACATTTCCGTCATGGTGTCAAAGTATTTGAACGGTGTTGTCGTAAAATTACTGCAATCACAAATGGAGCTCCAATAAGTGATGTTACCGCATTAATAGGCAAGCTTCCTTCAATACCGGGCAGTCTGGCAATCAAGTTGCAGAAAAGCGCCAAAATAATTCCAGTAGCAATGGAAGCCGGAATTAAGATCAGATGATCACTGGTTTTGAAAAGGTTGCGCGCAATATGCGGAACAGCAAGTCCAATAAATGCGATGGGTCCGGCATAAGCTGTAATTATTGCTGTAAGAAAACCCGCTAGTAAAATAATCAATCGGGTGATATAAGATGTATTCAAACCCAGATTTTCAGCATATTGCTTGCCTAACAACAACATATTAAGTGGTTTAGCCAGAAATATACTCGCCATTAATCCGATTGAAATAACCAAAACAAAGTAAGGTAATTGATCCCTGCTTACACCCGAAAAGGTTCCCATTCCCCAAATCACAAAAGCTTGAATATCTTCTTTTCGGCTATAAAATCGTAAAAGACCTGTTAATGCACCGGCAAGATAAGCTATCATGATTCCAACAATAAGCAGGCTGACAATATGACTTACTTTTGAACTCACAGCCATTAGGAAAATTAAAACAACGATGGCTCCTGCCAATGCTGCCAAACTAGTACCTAAAGTCCCAATCCATCCCAAAGTCGATAAAGCTGTGCCTGCTAAAGTTCCGCTGACAAAAAGCAACAGCGCAACACCAAAGCTGGCACCGCTGCTAATGCCCAGAATTGAAGGGTCAGCTAAGGGATTCCTAAAAAGGGTTTGTAGTAAAAGTCCTGCAACAGCTAAGCCTGCTCCTGCAAAAATGGCAACAATAAGCTGTGGAATACGGTAATCCCAAATAATTAATGATTCTCCAATAGGGATATCATGCTGGAGAAACAATACCTCAAAAACTGTTTTAGGAGCAATCAACACCGATCCCCAAAGCACATTGGCCAGCATCAATAAGAGTATTACAATGCCAAGCGATGAAAAAATGATAAATAGCCGCCTAGTTGTCATCGGAATCGGGCTTTAATAGTTGATGATAAACCGGTTTATGATAAGGCAATAAATCAGGATGCAAAATGGCAATAAAATCAGCTAAAACCAAATGCGGCCTAAACTGGCTGGTTTCAAAATAGGCAGTTTTTGAGGTGTTACAAAAAATGATTTGATGTTGCTGAAAAGCTTTAAAAGCAGCATAAATATCATGTTCCTGTTTTAATTTCGCATAAGAATAGGGGGAATCGGTGGCATGGGCAATTCGCCAAAAGTCAGCTTCAGCAGCCTGGGAAATGATGGTTTCAATATCCAAAGACACACTTCCGGTAGCCTGATTATCAGACCAGATATAAGCTGCTCCGGCATCTTTAAAAATTGTAGCCATATAACTTTTACCTCCGGGAACATACCATTGATCATTAAAAGCCTTATCGGCCATGATTGTAGGCCTGACTACAGAATCATGAACCAAAGATTTTAATGCAAGATATTCTTTTTCAGCATCTTCAAACAACTTCTCTGTAAGCACTTCCTGCCCTGTAAGCCATCCCAGCACCCTTATCCATTCAGCCCTGCCCAATGGACTTGTTTCTAAATAATCAGGCCATGGCAAAAGTTTTAGGCCCGTGCGTTCAAGTTGATCAGAGCCACCTGTAGGGTCAGGCGAATAGAAAACAATATCGGGCTGTAAACTGACAATTTTTTCAAAATCCAACTGACCGTTTTTTAATACCTCCGAAACCTTTCCTGCTTTCAGAAGCGATTTCATCAAACGATCATTAACAAAAGAAGCCTCCGATATTCCGAGAATAATATCAGATTTACCAACTTCAAGTAAAGGAGCCCATTGAGTTGACGAAAGCGCAACAATTCGTTGCACCGGAATTTTGATTTTTTGAAAAGAAACAGCATCGTTAATTTGCTCATCATGCATGTTTTGCAAAAAATATCTTCTCGAATTTTCTGTCCATGGCGATTGTATCTCAAGCAATAGCCCAGATTCAAATTGCTGTGCTTTAACCATTTTTGCATGACGCATCAAATTATTAGAAATTTGGAGCTCCTCTTCGAATGACCTGTTCTCACAGCCTCCAAGAAAAGCCAAAACATAAGCAAAAATCAAGGTCCCGGTAAGAGATTTATTTTTCGATTTCATATTATAGAAAATCCTCTCTTTCCAATAAAAGGATGGCATGATGCTGAACGATGAAATACTTTTCTTGGTGAAAATGAACTGCTATGGCTCCTTTTTGTAAAAAAATAGCTAAATCCCCAACCTGAGCTTGTAGCGGCAGATAGCGTGTTTGTTCACCATACTGTGGCTTCCATGGCTCAGGATCAGCTTCCTGAGGAAATGGAATCGGATAACCTGGGCCGCACTTTACGATATAGCCAGATTGTATTGCCTCCTTTTCAGAATAACCAGGAGGCAAAAATAATCCGGTACGGGTTTTATCCGGTGATGTTTTTGGTTTTATCAACACGCGGTCGCCCACTACAATCAGCTTTTCCAGTAAATCAGTCTTCATGAGCAAAATACTTTTTTAGCATCATTTTTGATAGTTCAAAAGTACAAAAAGGAAAGCAACAGCCATCCATAACCAGAAAATATGGATACTTTTGTATTTTGAATCTGTAAAGAAAAAGTGCTGCCATGAGATTTATCTTATTCAGAACCAATAAACCCCGAAGATTTTCCTATCGTCCGCGTTATTATAATCCGGAAAAGGAAGCCTTTGAACGCCGTAAAGCTGAAATGGGGCTAGAAGCTGAGCTTACAGAGCAGGAAGCCAGAAGAATGAGGATGTCTGCAAGATGGCGTAATCAAAATCCCACCAACTTTGAAGACAAATACAAACGTACAAGCTTTATCATCTATGGCTCTGTAGTGCTTTTAGGTATTTATGTGATCTTTTTCACCGATTTTATTGACAACCTTATCCGAGCTTTCGGGTTGACTATTTAAACAGGTCGAATGCTTACAGACATCATTAAACTTCTACCCGATTCCGTTGCCAATCAAATCGCTGCTGGTGAAGTCATTCAACGACCAGCCTCTGCAGTAAAAGAACTCCTCGAGAATTCGCTCGATTCGGGGGCAACGCAAATTGATTTAATTGTTAAAGATGCCGGTAAAACGCTAATTCAGGTTATTGATAATGGCTGTGGTATGTCGGAAACAGATGCGCGCATGAGTTTTGAAAGACATGCCACCTCCAAAATTCAGAAGGCTGATGATTTGTTTGCCATTCGTACAATGGGTTTTCGCGGAGAAGCACTGGCTAGTATTGCTGCGATAGCTCAGGTTGAAGTAAAAACCAAACGCACTGATGATGAGCTGGGTACGCAAATAAATATTGAAGGTTCTGTAGTTAAAAACCAGGTACCAGTTGCCATGAAGAGCGGCACACAGATTGCTGTTAAGAACCTCTTTTTTAATGTGCCCGCACGCAGGAATTTTTTGAAATCCAACCCAGCCGAGATGCGGCATATCGTTGAGGAATTTCATCGGACAAGCCTTATGCATCCCGAAGTTGCATTTAGCTTGATTAGCAACGACAAACAAATTTTTCACCTCAATGCAGGCAACTTGAAACAACGCATTGTTGCCTTATTCGGAAATGCCTATAATGAAAGACTTTTACCTGTGTCTCAGCAAGCTGATACGGTTAATATTCAAGGGTTTATTGGAAAAGCTGTGTATGCAAAAAAAACACGTGGCGAACAGTATTTTTTTGTCAATAACCGCTTCATTCGTCATCCTTATTTGCACCATGCCATTGAAAATGCCTTTCAGGAACTGCTGCCAAAAGATAGTTTTCCGACTTATTTCCTCAACATACAAATTGATCCGGCTGAAATAGACATTAATATTCATCCCACAAAGACTGAGGTTAACTTCCAGGATACCAAATTGATATATGCCATTTTGCACGCAGCAGTCAAAAAAACCATCGGGCAGCATAATCTTGCACCGATGATCGACTTTGATGAACCTACCGATTATCCCATTGATTTTGGTGAAATCAGTCGTGCAAACCGCCCAATTAACCCACCTTCTATTGAAATCGATCGTAGTTTTAATCCATTTCATCAAACTGATTCAAAGGATTTTAAAATCAAATCGAGTCAGTCAGGACAATCCATAGGAAATTGGCGGGTATTATACAGCGACGAAGAACATCCTAAACCTGATGTAAGAGCGGAGGGTGAAGAGCAAATTACGCTCAATAAACAATCGGATTTAACTGAATTACCAGGCAATAATCGCTTGCTGCAACTGCGACAACGATTTATTGTTACTGCTATTCGTAGCGGTTTGATGATAATTGACCAGCATTTAGCGCATTGGCGTATTTTATATGAAAAATATCTCAAACAGCTCGAGCGCGGACAGCATGGCTCACAGCAGGAACTTTTTCCACAGCAAATCAGACTCAACAGCGAAGATGCTGCAATCTTAATGGAAATCATTCAGGATTTATTAATACTTGGATATCAAATCAATCCGGTTAACAGTAATACATTTATTATAAATGGAACTCCTGATGGATTGAAAGACACAGCTATACAAGAATTGATTGAACAGATGCTTGAACAATATAAGAAAAATACTGTTGACTTGCAATTACAGAAAAAATTAAATCTTGCACGTACTATGTCAGCTCAAACCGCTGTAAAATATGGACATGTTTTAAGTGAACGAGAAATGACAGCATTAATTGATCAATTATTTGCATGCCAGGTTCCGGAGGTAAGTCCGGATGGGCGAAAA
>CAZQFH010000019.1:0-66721 GCA_964592595.1 uncultured Lentimicrobiaceae bacterium
GCTTTTGGCATCAAAGATGGAGGAGTGGCTGTTGTGCACGATATCAACTGATACAATTTCGTCTTCGGTATATTCAAGGATTCCTTTCATTGGGCCTTCTGCAGCTTCTTTGATGGCTGCATTGATCTGATCCTTAGTAGCTTCTGTTTTCAGATTTACCACCAAGTCAACCAGTGAACCGGTTGGTGTGGGAATACGAACAGCCAAACCATCGAGTTTTCCAGCCAGCTCAGGAATAACGATACCAACAGCTTTTGCAGCACCTGTGGTAGTAGGAATCTGTGAGAGCGCTGCAGAGCGTGCACGGCGCAAGTCGCTGTGAGGAGCATCAAGGATAACCTGGTCGTTGGTATAGGCATGGATGGTAGTCATAAAGCCATTGTCAATGCCAAAACGATCGTTCAAAACTTTGGCAACAGGAGCCAGACAGTTAGTGGTGCAACTTGCATTAGAAACACACTGATCGCTGTCTTTCAGGTCGTTGTCGTTTACACCTAAAACGATGGTAGCATCGATCTGATCTTTTGAAGGAACACAAAGGATTACCTTTTTGGCGCCATTTTTCAGGTGATCACCATATCCGCCTTTGTTGCTTTCGCGTGAGCGGAAAACTCCGGTTGATTCGACCACCACATCAGGTGTAACAGACCACTTGATATTGATAGGGCTGCGTTCAGCGGTTACTGTGATACGTTTGCCGTTTACGATGATGGCATTTTCGTCATAGGTAATTGTACCATTAAATTTACCTTGTGTAGAATCGTATTTGAGCAAATGTGCCAATACTCTTGTGTCGGTAAGGTCGTTGATACCAACAATTTCCATGTTGTTGCGTTCCATTGCGATTTTGAACACATTGCGTCCGATACGTCCAAAGCCATTGATTCCAATTTTAATTTTTGACATAGTTCTTTGAAATTTTTGTGATTAATGCTGTATTTTAAACAAGCTCAAAAGCTTAATGTTTTTAATTTTGATATTTAACACTCCAAAGTTAGTTGATTTCTGTATCTTCGAATGTTAAAATTAAACCTATGGCTACGCAGTTCACCTCAAAAGCGCTCGAAGCAAATCTTGCAGAGACCAGATACAGAGATATTTACATCCCTGAAGACTACCAAAACTTTATCAGCTTATCGGAAGGATATTATGGCATAAAAAAACGCGCAACCGATTGCATTACAGAGTTTCATCATCCTTTGTCGAACAGAAAATTTGTGATAGAAGAACTGCGCGAAATTCTGATTACCGACTTCTGGTTTTATGCCAAGGCCGAAATGCCCGAAAATGCGCTAGGTGTGCCGGTGGATATGATGGATCTGCTGCTTACCGAAAACAACAGTTGTGAGCTGCGTTTGCTGATTGCCCGCACCCTGCTTGAGCTGATTACCCTGATTTTGCAAAATGCTTCACATCAAATCAATCTGGCTGCCAGGGCTTTGCAAGTGCTGGAAACCCGATTCGATCAAAACAAAGAATGTTTTATCCGCGGAACACTGCATTTTAAACGACATCTCGACAATGCTGAAACTTATAAGGAATTAAAGGAAAGCGCTTTTGCCTTATTGAAGCAAATCAAGGCAGAAACTTATCATTACTGGCAAAGCACCACGCAAATTGAAAGCTGGATCAAGGAACAGGCTAACACGCTGAATAGCAAAGATAAAAACTTATTAAAAGAAGCATTGGGCGCAGTTTATTTTAAGAGTCTTTTAGAAAAGCTTGAAAGTTTTGATAATTGGGAGGATTTATTGGATGCTCCTGATTATGAGATGGTATCAAAGCATTTTATTGACACCGGAACGAGTTTGGATACCTTTTTGAAGCAGTTTCAGTTTCAGTTTTATTTGCTTCACCTGCCGGGATTGGACAGCAAGCAGGAACGAATGATCTGGAACCTTGATAAGATGATCAGGCATGCCATCGATGAGCTGAAGCAGGATGAGGTGATTCCTTTTATTGATCTGATTTTTAGCCTTGCCGAAGAACTTCGTGAGTCGCACCTGGCCGCTGTGTTGGATTTTCAACTTACGCTGGGGCTCAAGGTGATTGATACAGACAACTCAGAACATAAGGAAATGATTAATCACTTCGAAAAGAAAATCATTGCCTTTGGTTTTGCATCACCCGGGATGGTTTTTGTGGACGAAGACTGGCAACTCAGCGTAAACGAAAACCATATCAAAAACATCCGCACCTGGCTTCAGCTGATCGAATATTCACAATCTTTGATGGAAAAGCTGCTCTCGGCCCTTATCGTAAACCTCAGACTGGGAGGCATTTTTATCAGTGATACCGATTTATTTCAAAGAGAAATCACCAAAATTCTAAATTCCAATATAGCGCCTTATTACAAAAAAGTAAAACAGCTTACGCGCATTTTCCCGGTCTATTTTAGCGAGATTGGCGCTGAAGGTGAGATTCGTAAAGTGACTACCACCATGGACGAAATCTGTGGCCGACAGGACAAGTTGATTCACTTTTTGCGTAAGCAGGTGCATACCGAAAGCAATAATACGCTTATCGAACTGACCCGAAGAGTATTCAGGTTTTGGCACGATGGCGAGCTGCAAAAGCTGCGCGATGCACTGCCCGATAATGTATATCAGTATATTGATACTGATAACGAATACTTTGTTACGGTGCACCAGCTCGTGAACAAAATGGCAATCCTCAACCAATCAGATGCTGACGGCTTGTTGAGTTGCAGCCTTGAAAAATTCGAAGATTTGCTGGAACAGGTCATTGAATCATTAGAGGCAGATGCTGAATTGGGAAAACGCGACAGCGAACGCTTGCATGATATTCGGGTGTTGTACGATCACCTGCGTGAGAAATATTCCTTCGAAACAGTAAATATTATTGCTTTGCTTAGGCGCTATCCTTTTATTCCCGACGAAGAAATCGACCAGCTGCAACACGCTATGAGTCAAAAGGATTATGGCCACTCGCTCAAATTGATCTACGCTTTTATGGAGAGGCTGAAGGCAATAATTTTTAACCCCAAAGAAAGTGAAAGCTGGGAGAATATTTATCACAAAAGGCATATCGCCATTGGGATTCCTTCGATGTATGGGGTGTATCGCGAAAATAAATTTGAAGCGTTGGGGCTTACTTTCAGGCTCGAAAAGGTGGCTACCAGACTGATGGAAAAGGTGGTTTCGAACCTTAATCTGGACTATATTTCGGCTCGCACACTAGAAGAAATCAACAGTATTTTGGAAGATTTCAAAGCAGGTTTAGAGTTGGACGGCATTACCAATCAGAGCTTTAATTCCAATTTGCAAATGCTGCGTTATAGTCTTACGTCCAGGAGTTTTTCCTTTGATCAGTATATCAATATCTTTCAGTTTCTGGCAGAGGATGTTAAAAGGATTATCATCAAATATTTCCTTAAATCCTATGAATATCCGCTGAAGATTGTTATTCCGCAGATTTTTGATCCGCTTGCTGAGCAAACCGATCGCGAGATGCAGCAGTTGATCAGTATGAAATCAGAAGCCTTTCACCGGGATGTGATTGCAGAGGCATTTCTGGTTCAGCCGCTGGATAATTTTATCAGCCGCATCTTGCAGTCGCTGCGCAGTATGTCGGATCGCCTGGATGGAAGCCTTATCAGCGACATCATGTCGTATAATTCTGAATTGGTGATCAGCCCTTTTACAGAGCGCAACCCCAAAACCGATAACCAGGTATTTTTGGGCAGTAAGGCGTATCACCTAAAAAACCTTTATTTGGCTGGTATTCCTGTGCCTCCGGGTTTTGTTATCACAACAGAAGTATTCCGCAGGCATCAAACTATTTTGAGCTTGAAAGCCCTGAAAACGGAGTTACACGACATGATTCGCAAATACCTGAAGCAACTTGAGGAGCTGAGCGGAAAGCGTTTTGGTGATCCGGAAAATCCGTTGCTGCTGTCGGTTCGATCGGGTACGGCTATTTCCATGCCCGGAGCGATGGACACCTTTTTGAATGTAGGGCTAAATGACGAACTGGTTGAAGCCATTAGCCAAAAACCTGAGATGAGCTGGTCGATCTGGGATTCGTACCGACGCTTAATTCAAAGCTGGGGCATGGCGCAAGGTATTGAACGTGATGTGTTCGATTCGGTGATGCTCAATTACAAACAGAAACTCCAAGTGAAACAAAAACAGGAGTTTGAGCCTGCTGATATGCGCTTAATAGCTTTAGCTTATAAGGAAGTTTTGGTAGGCCATCATATCCGTTTTGTGGAAGATCTTTTCGAACAGTTGATTCAAGCGATTGACATGGTTTTTGCTTCCTGGTCATCGGAAAGGGCTTTTGTTTATCGTCGGCATTTGCAGTTTTCGGATAACTGGGGAACAGCTGTTATTGTGCAGCAGATGGTTTATGGTAATTTGAATGATCAATCCGGGACGGGTGTTGTTTTCACACAAAATCCACATCGCGAGCGCCCGGGTGTTCACCTTTACGGCGACTTTAACATGCGCAGCCAGGGCGAGGATATCGTGGCCGGATTGGTAAAACCTGCGCCGGTGAGCGAAACACAGCGCCGGCAAGCAGATATCAGCAGGTCATCACTTCAAACCAGCTTTCCCGATATCTATAAACGCATCCATTCTATCGCTACTGAGCTAACCGAAAATCTGGGTTATAGCCCTCAGGAAATTGAATTTACATTTGAATCGGATAAGGCTGAAGATTTGTATATCCTTCAGGTGAGGGATCAGGATTTACGTTTTGAATTGGAAACCAATGCGTTTGTGATCACACCCGAAACAATGGAACTGGCAGGGCGTGGCATTGGCATTGGTGGAGGAGCACTCAATGGCTTGGCTGCCTTTGACGAAGAAGACTTGGAAAACCTTAGAATCGCTTATCCCGAAAGTCCGCTCATTCTTATCCGTCCGGATACCGTACCGGATGATATTGGGATGATATTTACCTGTGACGGCCTGATCACGGCACGCGGCGGAGCTACTTCTCATGCGGCTGTTACGGCTGTAAGGCTTGGAAAAACCTGTGTGGTAAACTGCAACAGCTTATTGGTTGACGAAAATAATAAACAGTGCGAACTTGATGGCAAGCTGGTAAAAAGCGGTGATAAAATTAGTATTGACGGTAACCTCGGAAATATCTTTATGGGTCATTATCCAATAGAAAAATCTAACCTTACAACAGGTTATAATTATTGAAATGCCGCGAAATTAAAGTTGTTATTCATAAAGCATCCAAAGCATGGAGAAGGAATGAGAAGTTTTGTTAAATAGTCCAAAAAGCCATTTGCGAACAATGAAAATTTTCGTTTTTAAGGCTGCTGGTCTATTTTTAATGAAATATGTAAGAGATTAGTGGAATATCGTAATTTTGCAGTCCATGAAAAATACACGCAACTTTTGCATCATCGCACATATTGACCACGGTAAGAGTACCCTGGCCGACAGACTATTACAACTCACACACACAGTTTCGGAGCGCGACCAAAAGGAACAGGTACTCGATAGTATGGATCTGGAGCGGGAACGTGGTATCACCATAAAAAGTCATGCCATTCAAATGAAAATTGAGAAAGATGGTGAAACCTATGTCCTCAATTTGATTGATACGCCCGGACATGTTGATTTTTCGTACGAAGTTTCCCGATCAATCGCTGCCTGCGAAGGCGCTTTGCTGGTAGTGGATGCTACGCAAGGTATTCAGGCACAAACAATTTCGAATTTATACCTGGCACTGGATCATGACTTGGAAATTATTCCTGTTTTGAATAAAATCGACATGGATAGTGCCATGGTGGATGAGGTGGAAGATCAGATTATCGACCTTATCGGTTGCGACAAAGAAGATATTTTACGAGCCAGCGCCAAAACGGGAGTTGGTGTAGCCGAGATACTCGAAGCTATCGTTGCGCGTATTCCCGGACCGGTTGGCGATCCCAATGCACCATTGCAAGCACTTATTTTCGATTCGGTATTTAATCCATTCAGGGGCATAATTGCTTATTTCCGAATCATGAATGGCAGCATGCAAAAGGGCGATCTGGTGAAATTTGTGGCTACCGGAAAAGAATATAATGCCGATGAAATTGGAGTTTTGCAGCTTAAGCAAGTTCCCAAAAAGGTGATGAGTGCAGGAGATGTGGGTTATATCATTTCCGGAATCAAAACTTCACGTGAGGTTAAGGTGGGTGATACCATTACACAGGTCGATCGCCCGTGCGATAAGGCTATTGAAGGTTTCGAAAATGTGAAACCCATGGTTTTTGCTGGGATCTATCCCGTGGATGCCGATGACTATGAAGAGTTGCGGGCTTCAATCGAAAAACTTCAGTTGAATGATGCCTCCCTGGTGTTTGAACCTGAAAGTTCTGCGGCACTTGGTTTTGGTTTTCGTTGCGGCTTTCTTGGGCTTTTGCATATGGAAATCGTTCAGGAGCGCCTCGACAGGGAGTTTGATATGGATGTGATCACTACTGTTCCTAACGTGCAGTTTAAGGCTTACACCACTTCCGGCGATCTGATTGAAGTACATAATCCCAGTGGATTGCCCGATGCCAATAAGCTTGATTATATCGAGGAACCTTTTATCATTGCTCAAATAATTTCCAAATCGGAATACCTGGGTAATATCATGACCCTCGCCATCGAAAAACGCGGTGTACTCAAAAATCAGGTCTATCTCACTTCCGACAGGGTAGAACTCACCTTTGAATTGCCGCTGAGCGAGATTGTTTTTGATTTTTACGACAAACTGAAATCCATTTCCAGAGGCTATGCTTCATTCGATTATCACATCGAAGGCTATCAAAGGGCTACCTTGGTGAAGCTGGATATACTGCTCAACGGGGAATCGGTGGATGCGCTCTCTACATTGATACATCGCGATCATGCTTATACTTTTGGTCGTAAGATGTGCGAAAAACTAAAAGAACTTATTCCGCGTCAGCAATATGATATTGCCATTCAGGCTGCTATCGGAACAAAAATCATTGCCCGCGAAACCATCAAGGCTTTGCGCAAAGACGTTACAGCAAAATGTTATGGTGGTGATATCAGCCGTAAGCGTAAACTGCTCGAAAAGCAAAAGAAAGGTAAAAAGCGCATGCGTCAGGTTGGTAATGTAGAAGTGCCACAATCGGCATTCCTTGCTGTGCTTAAACTGGATTAAGCTCATCGGACTTTTTATTGATTTTTTCCTTTGCCTGCTGTAACTTTACCGCATTCTAATCCGTTTTATACTCTGAAACCTGATTACAGCGCATGACGCGAAAAGAATACAATCGTTGTGTAGATAGTTTTTCTGACGGCCTTTACCGATTCATTATCAAAAATATAAGAGATGAAGAGCAGGCAAAGGACGTTGTTCAGGAAACTTATGCCAGGGTGTGGCAACGGGTAGATGAAGTCCCTTTTGAGAAGGCACGATCCTACTTGTTTACCACGGCATACCATACGATGATTGATGAAATAAGAAGAAGCGGGAAGTCGAACAGGCTCGAGCAACAGCACAGTCATTTGCAGGTTAGCTACAACAGCTATTCCGATTTGAAAGAAGTGCTTGACGAAGCCTTGCAAACGCTCTCGGAAATACAACGATCAGTGATTTTGTTGCGTGATTATGAAGGCTATTCGTATGCTGAAATCGGGCAGATTACGCAACTAACAGAAGCACAGGTAAAAGTGTATATTTTCAGGGCACGTACGAATCTAAAAAAATACCTTCAAAAGATAGAAAACGTTTTGGAAATACCAGCATGATGGAACTCAACACACATACATACGAAGCTTTTTTGCTCGATTATTCCGAAGGGCAGCTTTCGGATCGGGAGGTGTTGTTGCTGAAGCAGTTTATTGCTGCTCATCCTGAGCTGGGCAGCTGGCAGGCGCTTACCGAAGAACTTCCAGTGCTGGCTGCTGAAGAATTGAGTTTTGAACATAAAGCTTTACTCCGGCAAAACCCGGATTTTACGCTTACCGGCGCTGCCGGAATTGAACGCTTTGACCTTACGGCCATCAACTACCTTGAAGGTGAGCTGAGTAAGGCAGAACACAAACAATTTGAAGCTGCATTGTCTGAAAATAAGGCTTTAGTTAAAGAGTTTGAATTGCTCAAACGCACTTACCTGAATAAGGATGATGAGGTTGTTTTTCCCTATAAATCAAGCATTAGAAGAGCTGCGTTAGGGTTTTATGTGGCAAAAAACAAACACTGGATGGGTGTAGCAGCCGGATTGTTATTGTTATTGAATGTGGGTTGGTGGCTTTTGAGAGAGCCGTTGATGATTCCTGAACGAAGCCTTCAGCTTATTCCGATGGACACTAAAACCTTTAATGAAGCATTGGTTATGAACCAAATTCAGCCTCAGCATATGCTTAAAAAACGCCCTGTTAGCCATCCTGCTAAGGATATACCGTTAATGGCTAAGGGTTCTTCTTCAGAATTATTGCCCGTGATGCCTTTGCTGCAAAGTGAGACCCTCAATTGGACTGCAATCGGACAAATTTTATATGATAATCAATGGCAGACCATGCAGTTCTATTTTAACGGAGAGGCTTACCTGGCCAGGATTGAGGACTCGCATGAAAAAGAAAAATCTTTGGCAGGATTAGTTCTGGCCAATACCGGTCGTAAATTATTGCGTGTTTTCACAAAGGAAAATTCAGAACAAAATTTGGAGTATGAAGGCACTGAACAGGAAGTTTACGTACAAGAACAGCTTAATGAACGTTTTCCGGCAATTCGCTGGGCCGAAGCTGGTGTAAAAACTTTTAATCTATTGACAGATAATGAGTTGGAATTAAAGAAAATAGCTGACGACAATGGTCGGATCAAGGCCTTACGTTTTCAATCTCCGGTTGTGAGTATCAATAAGAATTTGGATAAAAAGAACCAGAACAATTAGCTTAATCTACAAAATCATTTAAACTTCTCTTTTCGAATCTCAGCTCATTCAATGGGATATTTCCTGAAGGAAAAAATCTGATATTTGCGGGTCTGCCGGGTTCCAGATCGATGTAGTTATTTTCCCATCTGCCATCCGCATCATTGGCGCTAAGCTGCAAATAGCGCACGTAGTTGTCGGATTGTAAGATAATTTCAACAAAATCTTTGCGAGGCATCAAGCGCATATAAACTTCTGATTTTGTCAGTTTTAACTCTTTGGGGCTAACAAAGAAGTAATTATGAAAGGCCAATTCTTTGCCTGATTCTGTTAGTCGTATTTTGAGCCATACTTTTCTCTTGTCAATTTTTTGAAGTATCTCGGACGGAACAATACTCGGATAAGCCTTTTGTTGGCCGGATTCCAGCATAACCGGAATGGACAGGGCATGTAATATATTTCCATTAAAATCGAGCAGATCGGCGTTCATACGGGCATTAACTGGTTGCAAACCGTGGTTTACTATCAATGCTTCGGGTGTTTTATTGGAAGGGTTTATGCCAATCAGCAACGGTTTATAAAGCCTTTTTAAAAGATAAAAGAGTGCTTTTGGACGGCCAAAAAAATCAATCACTGACCAGGAAATGCCTGGCCAGGCATCGTTGAGTTGCCATATCAGTGTTCCGCTGCTATGCCCAAATGACAGCCTTTGCGCTTCTATTGCTATTCCTATTCCAAAAGCCTGAGTAAGTTGGCTCATGTAAATGTAATCCTCAAGCAATTTAGGGACAGGGAAATCAGCCTGCATATAATGATTAATCAAGGCTGTGCCACGAGGATGTTTTTGATAGTATTCGAGCCAGGCAGATCCCGGAAACCACTCGTTTTGCGGTGTAACCCTTCTGAGGGTATGAGCATCGGGCATTGCCTGAAAACCAAATTCACTGTTGAAACGCCCCACTTTATGTTGATACATCTCAAAAGGCTCTTCGCCCCACCAAACGCCCCAGTAATGGACATCGCCATGGAGCAGGCTTTCGGGATGTCCCCAACCTGTTGCAGGTGAGCTGGGCCAGTAAAGGGTGTAAGGATCATATTGATGCACCAGATCAGGCAGCATTTGCTCGAAAAGTACTTGATAGCCAGTCCGCAAGCTGTCTTTTTCGCTGGAAGACCAACCTAACTGTTTTTCCCATCCCCAATTGTGAAAACCTTCATCAATTTCATTGTTGCCGCACCAAATCGCCAGCGAAGTTCGGTCGCGGAGTCGTTTGATTTGCTGGGTGGCTTCTTTTTTTACGTTGGATAAAAAAGTCGTATCAGACGGGTACAAAGTATTAGCAAACATAAAATCCTGCCAAACTAAAATTCCGAGACTATCACAAATGTCATAAAATTCATCCGATGGATATATCCCGCCACCCCACACACGCAGCATATTCATCCCGCTTTCGGCAGCGGCCAACAGTGTTTTTTCGGTTGTGGATCCATTAATATTTGCTGTTAGCAAATCGTCAGGCACGTAGTTTGCTCCTCTGGCGTAAATTTTGAATCCATTGACTTCGAATGCAAATGATTGGCCAATACTGTCGGATTCCTGAATTACTTTCAAGCTTCTCAACCCAATTTTTTTGTTGGAACTATGGATAATATGGTTGCCATCTAAAATTTGAATATCAAAATCATAAAGCGGCTGATTGCCATAACCTATAGGCCACCACAAATCTGGGTTCGAGATAGTGAAAGGAATCTCAAGTTGATTAATGCCGCTATTCAATTGAATTTTTTCGTCGATTAATTTCCTGCCCTGTTGAAGTAAAATAATTTTGTAGGTTCTGTTTTGATCGGCCTCTAACTCGCCTGCTAAGGTTAGGTTGGCGCGATCTACATCAACGTGTGGCTGCAAAACCGAAAACGAATTAACTTTTAATTTGCTCCATCCCAATAGTTTAACTTGTTTGCTAATTTCAGGGGAAATGATTTTGGGAGCCCAATCCCAGCCCGACTGATACGCCGCCTTGCGTATAAAGGATCTGTTGTTGGGCAAAGAAGCGCCGGCTTTAGCTTGCAGACTGTCGATGTATGCTGTATGAACCGGGAAAACTATTTTAAGTTGATTTTGGCCTTTTTGCAGGTTTTTCTTTATATCAAACTCATGGCGTATAAACATATTGTTGGCAACGTAAACCAAGCTGTCGTTCAGGAAAATCTGAGCATAAGTATTGATGCCTTCCAAAAGGAGAAGCTGATTGTTGTGATCCAGCAGGGTTTCGTCAGGAATAAAATTTGTTTCCCATGTCCATGATTTTTGTGAAAGCGGAGCCAATGTATTTTCAACATTAAAATCATGATAGTGAGGTGCCAGTTTATCATCATGTAACAATTGGAAAACGCTATTTGGCAGGTTTACCTGATAAATTGTATCCAGGGTGTCAGCATAAACGATCCATCCATGGCCAAGGTTTTGAATTGCTGCGCCTCCCGGCCTGTAGCAAGATGACATTGCACTAAGCAACAGTGCCAGCATAGCGCTTTGTATGGCTGTCAATAGTACTTTTTTAGCTATGAGATTTTTCTTCGGACTCATTTCAAAAGCTTAGACAACACAAAGGAGTAAATAGTTCAGCAGTAAATAGCATCTAATTTCGAGCAAGTGATTATAGATCAAAAGTATTTATTGTGGCTAAAATTAGCAATAAGTTGCTAACATTCGTTTTTTTAAGTCGGCATACTTTTTTTAAATCTTCTAAGTCCGAAAAAAGATTATTATTGCAGTTGAAATCAAATCATTAATTGAATAATCCAATTTTTTAATTTATGAAAAGGAAATTAGTCACGCTGGTGATTATGTTCTTCGCATTCACGGTATTAAGTCAGGCACAAGAAAAGTACCAGTTACTGCTGAGTGGGATTAGCATGCAGCAGCGGCAAGCGGAAATAGCTGTAAAAGGCGAGCATGAACGGACATTAACCAATGGAGCATCAGAGCAGATTTTACTTTACGAAAGTGCAGACGGACTTAAAGTAAAAGTTGACTTCACTCCGGTTTTCAAGGGGCGGCGGATGAAATTGAAAAGAACCATTACTGTTGAAACTCCGGAAGGCAAAAGTGTACATTCCCGACAGAAAAAAGCTGTGCAATTGCTAAAAGTATCTGTGCCGGGCAGCATGAAGGGACGCGATGCTGTGGAGTTGCTGTATGATAAAAAGCGTCGGCAATCAATCTTTGTTAAGTATGATTATAAGCTGAATTACAATTAATTATAACCAAACATTTTTTTATCATGAAGAAAAGTCAGATTTTTATGCTGGGTCTTGCCCTGATTGCAATTAGCAGTGTGCTATACAGTTTTCGTTCACCAGCACCACAGGATGGTCAAATCAAATGGTTGCAGATAACTGTTGTGGAATCTGTGATTCCCGGAGGAGCCGGAAGGTCGCGAATGATTACCATTGATGAAAACGGCAAAACAGATGAGGTTAAAATCAATAATTTTTTCAGCTTGGCCGGGATTAACTTCAATAATATCCGCGAAAACGATCAAACTGTAACCAACGAGATCCAAGATCTAACCAATCAGGGTTGGGTGCTGGAGCATATTTCTTCTGGTGTATTCTCGGGAAACCAGAACAATACCAATGGTATCTTTTTGACGCGTTATTTGTTTAAAAAGACGGAGTAGTAGGTTGAGTTTGCATCAAAAAGAGCCACAAATCCTTGATTTGGAAACATAGGGATTGCTCTTGTTGATTTATAGCAAATTGTTTTTTTTCTGATTCATTTGATGCTATACCCATTGATTTGGAGTTGATTGATCAGTTGCTTTATCATACCGGGGTCGGATGCAAGGGTTTGCATGCTAGCAGCGGTTTTGTCGGTTCCTTTGGGCCAGGCGTCAGGCAGAGGAAGTTTTTGTTTGGCGCTCAGGTGGATAGCGTTGATCTTAGTCATGCGAAGCAAATCAATCACATTGCCTGCCAGTATGCCTCCGCCTGCCATCACTTCGATTTGCCTGCCATATTTTTCATGCATTTTTGCTATGATGGAAGCGCCCTGCCTTGCCTCCGGGAATCCTCCTGAAGTAAGCACAGTATCAAAGCCCAGATCAATTATTTTGGATAACTGTTCCAATGGATTCATGCAGGCATCAATGGCACGATGAAAAGTTAGCCTAAGGCCCGAAGCTGCTTTTACTAAAGCGTTCAGAGCGTGCATTTCCAAATTTCCATCCGGTTTCAATGCTCCGATCACTATACCTTCAAATCCCATTGATTTGACAAGTTCAATATCCCGGAGCATTTGTTCTTGTTCGTGTTTGGAATAACAGTAGTGCCCGCCACGAGGCCTGATAAGCACATGAACCGGAATGTTTTTAAAACCAGACGCAAGCTGCAAACAGCCATAAGAGGGTGTGATGCCTCCAATTTCGAGGTTTTCGCATAGTTCAATTCTTGTTGCTCCCGAAACTTGCCCAATGAGCATCGACTCTATTCCGTTTGCACATATTTCAAAGGTGATAGTTTGCATTTGAAAAAGATATTTCAATGCAAAGTTCGTTATTTTGTGAATGTAATAAGTAACTGCCAGCCGGCAAAAGCATACGATTGCAATTGTAAGCCGACTATTGAACAAAATTTCTATTGACCAACTTAATAATAAAGTGTATTTTTGAGAATCAAAACCACAAGGATGATCAACATCTATCAACTTTTCCCAAGACTTTTCGGTAATCAGGAATCAAATGTAAAACCCTACGGTTCAATAGTGGAGAATGGTTGTGGCAAATTTGAAGCCGTCAATGATCATGCTTTGGATGCATTGCAGGAACTTGGCATTACTCACATTTGGCTAACAGGAATTATCAGGCATGCCACACTTACCGATTACAGCACTTGCAGATTAGCTGCTGCCCATCCTCAAACAGTAAAAGGTGTTGCAGGATCACCTTATGCCATTACCGATTATTTTGATGTTTGTCCCGATTTGGCAACCGATCCCGAACGGCGCATGCAAGAGTTTGAGGCCTTAGTCGAACGCATTCATCAAAAAGGCATGGGCGTGCTAATTGATTTTGTGCCGAACCATGTAGCACGCAGTTATGCTTCTTTTGCCAAACCCGAAGGAATTCCCGATCTGGGAGAAGGTGATTGCAGCTCTTTGGCTTTTAGTCCAGAGAATAATTTCTATTACCTGCCCGGCCAAAAGTTGCAACTGCCCGACCTGGCAAATCAATTGGGGAAACCCATTGAGCCTTATGAGGAATTCCCGGCCAAAGTTACCGGCAACGACTGCTTTTCGGCCTCGCCATCGATAAACGACTGGTACGATACTGTTAAGTTAAACTATGGTAAGGATTTAGAAAGTGGTGAACAAATTATTGAGCCCACGCCTGATACCTGGCAAAGAATACATGAGATTTTGAACTTTTGGGCAGCCAAAGGAGTGGACGGTTTTCGTGTGGATATGGCCGGAATGGTTCCTGTTGCATTTTGGCAATGGCTGATACCTCAATTGAAACAGGATTATGAAGCCTTGATGCTGATTGCCGAGATTTATGAGCCAGAATTATATCATGATTTTGTGCATGCCGGTTTTGATTTTTTATACGACAAGGTTGGTCTTTACAACCGTATGGAAGCAATATTACGACATGGTCAGGCTGCCGAATCTATCAGCATCTGCTGGAAAATGCTTCAGGGTCTTGATGATAAAATGCTGCGTTTTACGGAAAATCATGATGAAGTCCGGCTTGCTTCGCCACATTTTCTAAACGATCCTTTTGCAGCTTTGCCTGCTGTGAGCCTGAGTGCGTTGATGCATCGCGGCCCATTTATGATCTACAACGGACAGGAATCGGGCGAAAGGGCGGAGGGAGCTATGGGATATAGCGGCGACGATGGCCGAACAAGTATTTTCGATTATACCTGCATGCCTCAGCATCAGCAATGGTACAACGATGGAAACTGTGATGGCAGAAAACTTAGTGAATCTCAAATGGCTCTGCGTAATTTTTATAAACAGATGCTCAGGCTGAGGTTGAGCAGCAAAGCATTCAGCAAAGGACATTTTTACGATTTGATGTGGGCTAATCCCTGGTACACCAATTTCGATCCGAGATATGTGTATGCCTTTTTGCGTTATTTGGAGGATGAGCGATATCTGGTATTGGTAAATTTTAATCGAAACGAAAGCCGTAATATGTGTGTAAATATTCCGGAAGATGCACAGGAAATGGCAAAAATTTGTGCAGCTAAGTCCCGCAGATGCTGGATAGCTGAAAATATCTTTGAGGACTCGGATAAACTGACTTTCGACCCGGAGCGAATCGCGAGCGAAGGCATACGGGTACATTTGGAGCCTCTGCAAACCATAATTTACAAACTACAACCTATTCCAAAAAGCTATGACAACTCCAATTATGAGAATTGTTGAACAAGATGCCTGGCTCGAACCAGTTAGTCAGGCAGTTACTGAAAGGTATTTAAGATTTAAAGGGCGACTACAGGAACTGGAACAGCATTATGGAAGCCTTAAAGCTTTCGCCACCGCTGATAAACTTTTTGGGTTCAACTATGATTCCATACGCAAAGGATGGTGGTATAGAGAATGGGTTCCTGCTGCTTCACAGCTTTTTATTATGGGCGATTTTAACAAATGGAACAAATACAGTCATCCGTTGATGAACAATGGTAAAGGGATTTGGGAGATCTTTTTTGACGATAAATCCTATCATTCATCGCTCGTTCATGAAAGCCTGTATAAGCTTATCGTGCAATCGCAAATTGGTGAAAATGAACGTATTCCTGTTTATGCCAAAAGGGTTATTCAAGATGACAACACCAAAGATTTTGCAGCTCAGTTCTGGAATCCCCCAAAGGCTTATAAGTCTAAAAGCAAAACTCCTGTTTTTCATCCAAATCAGCCATTGCTCATCTACGAATCGCACGTAGGAATGGCACAGGAAAAAGAAGGTGTTGGGACTTACACCGAATTCAGGGATAAAATTTTACCTCGAATAGTAAAGGCAGGTTACAATGCAATTCAGTTGATGGCTATCGCCGAGCACCCCTATTATGGCTCATTTGGCTATCATGTGGCCAATTTTTTTGCACCAAGCAGTCGTTTTGGCACTCCCGAAGAGCTAAAATCATTGGTTGACAGGGCTCACGAATTAGGCTTGCTCGTTATTATGGATATTGTTCATTCACACACTGTTAAGAATACCCGCGAAGGTCTTAATCTTTTTGATGGCACCGATTACCAATATACCCATCATGGCAGTCGTGGCGATCATCCCCAATGGGACTCAAAGCTGTTTAACTATGGCAAGGAAGAAGTGCTTCAGATGCTGCTTTCGAATGTGAGGTATTGGATTGAGGAGTTTGGGTTCGATGGTTATCGCTTTGATGGAGTTACGTCGATGTTGTATTTCCATCACGGCATGGGCGTAAGCTTCGACCAGCCCGAAAAGTTTTTCACTGAGGGTGTGGAGTTTGATGCTGTGACTTACCTACAGTTGGCCAACACACTAATTCACCAGTTAAATCCGGCTAATCTTTCCATAGCCGAAGAAGTGAGCGGCATGCCGGGTTTATGTAAATCTATCGAAGACGGAGGTATTGGGTTCGATTATCGTCTGGGTATGGGTCTTCCTGATTTCTGGATTAAATTGCTTAAAGATCAGCAGGATGAGGCATGGAATATCCATGAGATGTATCATACGATGACCAACAGACATTTTGACGTCAAAACCGTGGCTTATGCCGAATCGCATGATCAGGCACTGGTGGGCGACAAAACAATTGCTTTTCGGCTGATGGACAAGGATATGTATTTTCATATGGCCAAAGCAGAAGAAAGTCTGGTGATTGATCGCGGAATTGCTTTGCACAAGATGATTCGCTTGTTTACCATTTCGCTTGGTGGTGAGGCATGGCTTAATTTTATGGGCAACGAGTTTGGTCATCCGGAATGGATCGACTTTCCACGTGAGGGAAACAACTGGAGCTATAAACATGCACGCCGCCAATGGTCGTTGATAGAAAAAGATTATCTGAAATATCACTGGCTTTCAGATTTCGACAGGGCAATGCTGCAATTGATGAAGGATTATCAAATCATGCTGGCTTTGCCTCCATGGCTGCTTAAAGCTGATGAGGCATGCAAAACGATTGTCTTTGAGCGGAATCACCTTGTTTTTGTCTTTAATTGGCATCCAGCTGATTCCATTCCGGACTATGAAATACCGCTCAAACAAACTGGTGATTATGAGTTGCTCTTGTCAACAGACGACTTGCTTTTCGGAGGTTTTGGAAGGATGGATAAAACTATTCACTACCCAAGTTATTTAAGAGACGAACAGCCTTTTATGAAGATTTACAATACCAATCGCACGGCAATGATTTTTAAGCCTGCCAAGATTAAGCCTGCCAAGATTAAAATGAAATAAATAATATTGCTGTTAATTTATTGGTTTCAATCGGATTAACTGACCCGGACCTTCAGTTAAAACATATAAATACCCATCAGGTGCTTGTCGGATATCCCTAAAGCGTGCATATTCCTGAAGGAGTTTTTCGGTGTGAACTACTTGTGTGCCATTTAGCGTAAGCCGCTGAATTTGCTGACCGGCGAGTGCTGTTACCATCAGGTTGTTTTTCCAGTTAGGATATTTATCGCTGGTAACAAAACACATACCACAAGGTGCAATAGAGGGTACCCAGTAATGAATAGGATCAGTTGTACCGGGAAGTGTGGTGTCGTTGGTGATAATGGTGCCGTCGTAGTTTATACCAAAGCTTACAATTGGCCAGCCATAGTTTGCACCTGCTTTTTCGATGTTGATTTCATCACCACCTCTTGGGCCGTGTTCGTGCGACCATATTTCTCCGGTTTCGGGGTGGATAGCCATTCCCTGTATGTTGCGGTGGCCGTAATTATATATTTCAGGTCGCGCATTGTTATCTCTAACAAATGGATTATCGGGTGGGATACGCCCATCATCATGGATGCGCATCAGTTTGCCGTTGTGGTTAGTGAGCTTTTGTGCATTTTCCATTTCTCCTCGGTCGCCAATTGGAAAGTAGAGTCGGTTTTCCTCATCAAAAACGATTCTGCAACCAAAGTGATAGGGCAAATCAGTTAAGGGAGTGCCTCTGAACAGCTGCTCGAACTCAACTAGTGAATTTCCATTCAGTTTTGCCCTGCCAATGGCGGTGTTTCCTTTTTGTCCATCAATGGAAGAGGAGTAAGCGAGATAAATCCAGCCATTATTTTCGTAATCCGGATGCAGGGCTACTTCCAGCAGTCCACCCTGACCGTTTTGCCATATAGGAGGTAATCCGCTTATTGGAGCTGATAATTGTCCGTTTTCAAAAAAGCGCAATCTTCCTGGCCTTTCAGCTATTAGCATGCGGCCATCCGGGAGGAAAGCAATGCTCCAGGGATTTTCGAGTCCTTCGGACAGCACTTCCACTTCAAACTGATGGCTTTGGCCTGCTGGCGGTTCATCATTAATAAAACTATCCGACACATTGCAGCCCATATTAAGGCTTAATACTGCAATTATTATCACAAAAATGGTTTTCATAAGCTTTGGTGGTTTTGTTCGAGATGTGAAGATAAAAAAAAACAGCCTGATTGTGCAGGCTGTTTCAAAATAATTTGAAAATCTGTTATCCCAATTGTTTTTCGAGTTCTTTGTGAACCAGTGCACTAGCGCCTACGATAGCGGCATCACCGGGCTTAAGCTGTGAGGGCAGTATTTTCACTTTGTTTTTAAAAATAGGAATAAGGTGTTTCTCCATGCTTTCGATGGTTGGCCTTAAAATGTAATTTCCGGCAGCCATAGGCCCGCCAAATAAGAAGATTGCTTCGGGGCTGGTGTGGGCAACGGTATTGGCTAAACCAATTCCAAGCCAATGGCCGGTGAGTTCAAAAACTTCTTTAGCAATGGCATCGCCTGTTTCAGCTGCTTCAAAAATCATTCTGGAATCCAATTCGTTAAAACATTTTTTTGCTAAAACGCTTTTGGTTGCATTATACTTTGCCAGCAATTCAAAAGCTGTTCTCTTCATGCCTGGTGCAGAGCAATAAGCTTCAAGATGACCCCTGCCGCCGCAACCGCACAACCTGCCGTTGTTTATGATAGTAGTGTGGCCACATTCGCCGGCAAAACCGTCGTGTCCGTAAACCAAATCACCATTTACAACAACACCACTTCCTACGCCGGTTCCAAGGGTGTAAACTACAAAATTTTTCATGCCTTGTGCACCGCCGTAAATCATTTCGCCAATAGCCGCAGCATTGGCATCGTTGGTGATGGCGATGGCTTTCATTTCAGGGAAATTATCCTCCAGAAGCTTTACCATTGGGATTACGCCCTTGAAAGAAAGGTTTGGAGCATGTTCGATGGTTCCGGTGTAATAATTGGCATTAGGTGCGCCGATACCCAAACCCAGTATTTCAACTTTTGGATTGAGGGATCCAACAGAATTTACGAGCTCGCGAACCGAATTGGTTATATCATCGATAAACAGTGTAATATTGCCGTGATCAGGGGTGGGAATACTGTCTTTTACAAGTACTTTTCCATCGTTATCAACTACTCCTATTGCTGTGTTGGTGCCACCTACATCAATACCAATTGCGACTTTTTTCATATGCTTATTTAGTTTTTATAGTTTAATGTTGATTCAAGTTTACGTCTGATTTTGCTTCCTGACACAGCGTAATAAAAGATGAAAAGGTAACTGATTGCAGGAACAAGGAATGCATAAGTGTAGCCTGCTGAATCGGCTATACCTCCCATCAAGGGCGGTAAAATTGCTCCTCCGAGAATCAGGGCGTTTATCAAACCAGAGGCTCCGCTGAGTTCAGCGTTATCAAGATCTTTTACCGCAAGTGAGAATATATTGGGGAACATAATTGAATTGAACAATCCGATTGAGATAATCGTCCACAAGGCAATTGATCCCGAAGTAAAGGTTGTGGCGATATCCAGCAGGGCAGCTACCAACGCAAAAGTGGCCAGGGTGCGGGCTGCATTGCCTCTGCCAAATTGCATGATGATAAAATTAACGGCAGCAACACCCATAAATACTATACCAATATTCCAGCTCCAATCTGTAACAAAAGCCCCCGAAACAAGAGCAAGAGCCAACACAGGCAGGGCATAGGTGTATTTTCGGATAGCTTTCATGTCAGAAAACATAAAGGATCCGAAAAACCGGCCTACCATGGCACCTCCCCAGTAAATGGCTGCATAGGTTGAAGCCATTTCGGCTTGCATATTTAGGCTGTGCTTCAGGTAGTTTACGATTAATCCGGCATTGCCCACTTCAGCACCTACGTATAGGAAAATGGCAACACCGCCTAATACTACGTGTGGATATTTAAACACACTTTTCTTTTCTTTTTTCTCTGATTGAAGCGAAGGAAGCTTGATAGTGAAAATGATAATTGCAACCACTAAAACAATGATTCCCATTATAATAAAAGGCATCGGAACACGGTTTGCAGCAATTTCGATATCATCCGGAAACTGCAACCCTCTGAAGATGGCTATCGAAATAAGCCAGGGAGCGATCATGGTGGCAATGGAATTGAGGGCTTGCGTAAAATTTAATCTGCTGGAAGCCGTTTCTGGCGAACCAATAGCAGTTACGTAAGGATTAGCAGCTACTTGCAAAAATACTACGCCAGTTGCCAAAACAAAAGTCGCCATCAGAAAAACCGGAAACGAGGGCAGGTTAGCAGCCGGAACATAAATAAAACTTCCCAACGACATCAGGATAAGGCCAGCAATCACAGTCCATTTGTACCCTATCCGGTCAATCAGGTTTCCGGTGGGTATCGACATCAGTGGATAGGCAATAAAAAATGCCGACGAAAGCAGCTGTGCTTCAAATTCTGAGAGGCTGAAGATTTCCTTTACAGGTGCACTTAGCGTCACAATAAAAGTGGTTGCAAAACCAAAGATAAAGAAGATCGCGCCAAAGACTGAGATTCCCAGAATGGCTTGATTGGAGTTGTTGGGGTATGCCATAGTTTAGTTATTTGCTATTTTTTTTTTGCTCTGCCGTATTGCGCGCAGCGCTAACAAAAGTAGAAAAATAATTGATTTATGTCATTGAGTTTATTTTGATGTACAGGATTATTTTAATGCTTAGGCTCAGGTGTGGCAGACTTTTATTATTTTCGTACTGTTATCCGACAAATAGGCACCTAAGCTTGTTTGATAAATCAAAATCTTTATAAAAAATCTGATGAGTAACAGAAGAAAATTCCTGATACATACTTTTGTTGGAGGAATGGCTGCTGGATTGGGTTGTCGTTATGGTTTGGCCACAACCATGATGAAGCAACCCATCTTGAAGCCTGATAAAGACGCATTTCCAATTGTAATTTCTACCTGGAATCATGGCTTAGCAGCCAATGAAGCTGCTATGCAGGTGCTTGCAGCTGGTGGATTGGTGCTGGATGCTGTTGAACAGGGTGTGCGCGTTTCGGAGGCCGATCCAAAAGTGGAAAGCGTTGGATACGGTGGTTTTCCGGATGCTTCCGGTGAAGTGACTCTTGATGCTTGCATTATGGATTCGGGTGGAAGAGCGGGTTCGGTGGCGTGCTTAAAAGAAATAATGCATCCGGTTTCGGTTGCCCGAAAAGTGATGGAGCAAACCCCTCATGTGATGTTGGTGGGCGAAGGTGCTTTGCAATTTGCATTGGATCAGGGTTTTGAGCGAAATAATTTGCTTACGCCCGTGATGAAAGCCAATTATGAAAAATGGAAAGCATCAGGAGCAAGATATGCTCCGCATGCTAATTGGGAAAATCATGACACCATTGGTATGATTGCTATCGATAGCAAGGGTGATATGGCCGGTGCCTGCACCACGAGTGGCATGGCATTTAAGCATCCCGGCCGTGTGGGCGATTCGCCAATCATAGGTGCCGGCCTTTTTGTGGATAATGAAGTGGGAGCTGCTACCGCCACAGGAGAAGGCGAAGCGGTGATGAAAACCCTTGGTAGCTTTTTAATTGTTGAACTTATGCGGCAGGGTTTTTCGCCTCAACAGGCTTGCGAGCAGGCAGTAAGAAGAATTGTTGCCAAAACGAAAGTACATGATCACTTCCAGATAGGCTATATAGCGCTGAATAAAGCAGGTGAAGTTGGGGCTTATGCATATGCGGCTGGCTTTCAATATGCGTTTTCAAATAGGGAAAAAACAAGCCTGATTGACGTGAAATCAATAAAAAATGCATAAAATGAAAAAATCATTTGGCTTAACACTCCTTCTTTTTGCTCTTGTTCTGGTAAATTGTAAACGAACAGAAAAACCACAGCTTAGTATCATCCCAAAGCCTGAAAAGCTTTATGTTTCCGGCAGAATGGTAACACTAAATGCAGCTAGCAGGATAATATTTGAAGATCCTAATCCGGCGCTCAGGCTGATAGGCGAGTCTTTGGCAGAATTTATTGCAAAGGGAAGTGCTTTTCGACCAGAAGTTGTGCCTTTTAGCTTGGCAAAATCTATCGAAAATGATATTTATCTTTCAACAAATTTGAATGACAGTGTTTTTGGAGACGAAGGCTATCGGCTCAAAGGAAATAATGGTAAATTTATTAGTATCCAGGCCAATACTCCTCATGGTGTGTTTTATGGCGTGCAGAGTCTTTATCAGCTTTTTCCTACAGCGATTTATCATCGAGATCAAAATCAACAGGATTGGGAAATTACAGCTGTGAATGTTAGCGATAAGGCGCGTTTTAAGTATCGGGGCATGCATTTGGACGTAAGCCGACATATGTTTCCGGTTGAGTTTATAAAGCAATATATCGATTTGCTGGCCATGTACAAATACAACCATTTACATTGGCACTTGACTGATGATCAGGGTTGGCGAATTGAAATCAAGGCTTTTCCCAAGTTAACCGAAGTGGGTGCCTGGCGCGATGAAACCTTAATCGGACATGGAGGTAAAATGCCAAAAGTGTATGACGGAAAGCCTTATGGTGGTTTTTATACGCAGGACGAAATCAGAGAGATTGTTGATTATGCTGCTTTGCGTTATATTACAATTATTCCCGAAATTGAAATGCCCGGCCATGCTTCAGCTGCATTGGCAGCTTATCCTGAGCTTGGTTGCACCGGTGGCCCTTATAAGGTGGAAACCAGCTGGGGTGTTTTTGAAGATATTTTTTGCACAAAAGATGAAACCCTTACTTTTCTGGAGCAGGTTTTGGATGAGGTAATGGCTTTATTCCCCTCTACTTACATTCATATCGGAGGAGATGAAGCTCCAAAAACGAGATGGAAGGCATGCAAGCAGTGCCAGCAAAAAATCAAATCAGAAGGCCTTGCAGATGAGCACGAATTGCAGAGCTGGTTCATTCAACGTATTGAGAAGTATCTCAATGCACATGGCCGTAAGATAATTGGCTGGGACGAAATCCTCGAAGGTGGCCTTGCTCCGGATGCAACAGTGATGTCGTGGCGGGGAACAGCTGGCGGGATTGCTGCTGCACAAATGGGACATGATGCAATTATGACACCCGGAAGTCATTGCTATTTTGATCATTATCAAGGCGATCCTGCTATTGAGCCTTTGGCAATTGGGGGTTATACAACCTTATCGAAAGTTTATGCCTATGAGCCAGTCCCCGAAGAACTTACCACAAAGCAATCAAAGCATATTCTTGGAGCTCAGGCAAATGTGTGGGCAGAATACCTCAAAAAGCCTGAGAATGTCACTTATATGGTGCTGCCACGAATGGCAGCACTTTCTGAAGTACTTTGGAGTCCTGCGAAATCCAGAAATTGGGATAATTTTTATGATAGATTACCTGCACATTTTCAGCGTTATGAAGCATTAGGATTGAATTACAGCTTGGCCGTAAATCAAATTAAAGTTGAAAAAATAATTAGGCCTGACAGCGTGACACAGCTAACCCTAAAAACGGAAGTGCCTAATGGCGTGATTTATTACACCACCGATGGCAGTGATCCTGATACGCTTTCGGTGCGATTTGATCAGCCGCTTGATCAGACAGATTTTGATCAACTTAAAATGCAACTCTACCGGAATGGCCAGAAAATTGGTGATATCCAACAAAGGGTAATGTCAATTTCATCCGACAAATAAGTCAAACACGCTGGCTAAATTGCTGCTTTTGGCCTTGTAAAACTCGGTAAATGTGCATCTGCTGCAGCTAACAGTGGAGAATTTTTTATTTTGAACATCAAAGATTTTAGCCAGTAAACTACCGGTAACTCTGATCTCACCTATTTCATATTGCCTGTTACCACATTTTGGACATTTATAATTTAGATTTCTCATGATGTGGGATTATCGTTTTTGGTATTTTTTTTTGTGCGACCTGCCTCACTTAGTGCTTTGTTGATGATCCATTCCAGCTGACCATTGGTGCTTCTGAATTCATCAGCAGCCCATTTTTCAACCAGATTCAACAGATCTTCATCAATGCGTAAAGCAAATGCTTTTTTCTTTGACATAATTTTATTGATACAAAGTGCCTGTGTTAACTACTGGCGATGCTTCCTTATCGCCACAAAGTACAACCATCAAATTGCTCACCATAGCAGCTTTTTTATCGTCATCGAGTTCAACGATTTGTTTCTCCGAAAGCTGTTCAAGCGCCATTTCAACCATACTAACCGCGCCCTCAACAATTTTGAAACGAGCCGCAACAATTGCTGTTGCTTGTTGACGCTTAAGCATGGCTTGCGCAATCTCCTGAGCATAAGCAATGTAGTTGATACGCGCTTCAATCACTTCAATGCCAGCAATATCGAGCCTTTCGATGATTTCTTTCTCCAGTTCGGCATTCACCTCTTCTCCACCGGATCGTAAAGTGATCTCTGCATCATGATCTTCGAAATCGTCATAAGGATAAATCCCGGCCAGTTTTCTTAGAGCTGCCTCACTTTGTACAACTACAAAATGTTGAAATTCATCTACGGCAAATGATGCTTTAAAAGTATCTGAAACTCTCCATACGAGTACAACGCCAATCATGATAGGATTTCCGATTTTGTCGTTCACTTTAATCGGATCACTGTCGAAGTTTCTGGCCCTTAATGAAATCGTCCGGCGTATAAAAAAAGGATTGACCCAGAAAAATCCATTGTCTTTTATCGTTCCCGAATACTTCCCGAAAAGGATAAGCACAACAGCTTTGTTGGGATTGATTACAGTGAATCCAATCGAAAGAAAAATTGCGATTAACAAAAGAGCAACAAACCAAGGTGATTTCATCATCACCAAACCTGCTATTCCAATACTTAGCAGTAGGATTATAACAACCAGCATCATATAGCCGGATGCAGCAGATTTTAATTTTTCCATGATGTATAAATTATATTGATATTAAAATAATATCACAAAGATATAATTCTATGATTCATTTGTCAAGATGATGTGGTAAAATTTTTGGTGCTTTACAACCAAATTCAACTTAAATTTGTCTATCAATTGTCAGCTCTCATCAGGTTTAATACTGATCACTGTAAATTGAATACCAGCAAACTGAGTAGTAAAAATCTGCTTTAAGTTTTTCATTAATTGATTATTATGAGACCAGTCCAGTTAATTTTAATCCTGTTATTAATCCTGTTTTCTTTTTCATGTGATGAAAAGAAGCAGGTTGTTGCTTATGTTGATCCTTTCATAGGAACAGGTGGGCATGGCCATACTTATCCCGGAGCTACCATGCCTTTTGGAATGGTGCAGTTAAGTCCGGATACACGAAAAGACTCCTGGGATGGCAGTTCGGGATATCATTACAGCGATCAAACTATATTGGGATTCAGTCATACTCACTTAAGTGGCACTGGTGTAGGTGATTATGGCGATATTCGCCTGATGCCTACTGTTGGCGATCTAATCCTTGAGCCTGGTTTCGAAGAAAACCCATTATCGGGTTATCGATCTGGTTTTTCGCATGATAATGAGCATGCCGAAGCTGGATATTATCAGGTTTGGCTTGCAGATTATGAGCTAAACGTTGAACTAACTGCCAGCGAAAGGGTTGGGTTTCATCGCTATACTTTCCCAAAAAGTGATAGTGCTCATATTATTATCGATCTTTTCGAAGGCGTTACTTCCGATTTGGTGTTGGATGCGCATTTGAAAATAGAGAATGACAGCACCATAAGCGGATACCGAAGAACAAAGGGTTGGGCGAATGATCAGCGTGTATATTTCTATGCCATATTTTCAAAACCATTCAAGCGCTATGGCATTGCACAGAACGATCGGTTGCAGCCTATGCAAACCTTTGCAGAAGGAGGTAAAATTTTAGCCTGGGTTGATTTTAATACGGAAGATGAGGAAGTTGTTATGGTTAAAGTAGGCATTTCAGCTGTGGATGAAGAGGGTGCAAAGCAGAATCTTTTCGCGGAAATACCGCATTGGAATTTTGAGCAGCAACGCCAATCGACCCGCCAAGCTTGGAACAAACAACTTGAAAAGATAATCGTTGAAGGTGAATCAGCAAATGATAAAACGATTTTTTATACCGCCCTTTATCATACCATGCTGGCACCAAATATTTATTCTGATGTTGATGGTCGCTACAGGGCACATGATCTGGAAATTTATACTTCTGAAAGTAAGGCATATACAGTTTTCTCTTTATGGGATACATTTAGGGCTTTGCATCCATTATTTAATTTGATTGAGCCTGGCAGAAGCGCAGAAATGATCAGGCATATGCTTGACATTTATGAAAAAGGAGGCTTATTGCCCGTCTGGGAACTGGCTGCCAACGAAACCCAATGCATGATTGGATATCATGCAGTTCCGGTTATTGTTGATGCATGGCGAATTGGAATCCGCGATTTTGACAGTGCGAAGGCTTTGCAAGCGATGGTAAAAAGTGCCACACAGTCTTTGCATGGTTTGGATGCCTATCAGCAATATGGTTTTATACCGGCAGATCTTGAAAGCGAGTCGGTGTCGAAAACACTGGAGTATGCTTATGATGATTGGTGTATTGCTGAATTTGCGGGAAGTATGGGAAATAATCAGCTGGCTGATTCTTTTTATTTGCGAGCGCAGTACTATAAAAACTTGTACGATCAGGAAACCCGATTTTTTAGAGGACGGCAAAACGGTGGATTTATTGACCCATTTGATCCGGCTCAAGTCAATTTTATGCTCACCGAAGCTAATTCGTGGCAGTATAACTTCTTTGTTCCTCAGGATGTTGAGGGGCATATTGCTTTAATGGGAGGGGAGGAAATCTATACACAGATGCTGGATTCACTCTTTCGCGGAAAAACTGCACTAACTGGTCGTAAACAAGCTGATATCACTGGACTTATAGGGCAATATGCGCATGGTAACGAACCGAGTCATCATATGGCATATTTATACAACTTTGTGGGGCAACCCTATAAAACACAAGAGCTTATCCATCAGATAATGAATGAATTATATCATGCAGCTCCTGATGGGTTGAGCGGAAATGAAGACTGTGGCCAGATGTCGGCCTGGTATGTCTTTAGTGCTATGGGATTTTATCCTGTTACTCCCGGTTCGGGTATATATATAATAGGTGTACCTCGTTTTGAAAATGTCTCGATGCAATTGGAAAATGGTGCTGTTTTTCAGGTTAAGACAATAGGGTTGTCAAAGGAAAATAGGTATATCCAGGAAGCTTGGCTAAACGAAAGTCCTTATCAAAAGGGATTTATAAGTTTTGAAGATATTGCACATGGAGGAGTTTTAACGTTTAAAATGGGACCTGAGCCCGGAAAGAAATTTGGTGTTCAACCCGATATGAAACCTAAACAAAGTATTGATAGTAATCGGCTTACCGCAGTACCTTATATCCAGGCTTCTTCTAAAACCTTCACAGAGCAAATTGAACTAAAGCTTGGGCATCAAAATCCGGGAGCGAAAATATTTTACACAACAGATGGATCCTTACCTGATTCAGGCAGTGCGGTTTATAGCAATTTGCTTATAGTTGATAAAACTGCGGAAATTAATGCGTTTGCATCATACCATGGCAAAGCCAGTACTATTATTTCAGCCCATTATTACCGCATTCCTCCTGGAAGGAGCATTGTTTTAAATACGGATTACAGCCCACAATATCATGCAGGAGGAGATATTGCATTGATTGACAGGCAGCGTGGTCAAACAGATTTTAGAACGGGATCCTGGCAAGGGTATCATGGCGTTGATTTAGTGGCTGTTGTTGATTTGGGTAAAAAGCAAAAAATCGATCGGATAGCTGCTGGTTTTTTACAAGATGAACACTCCTGGATTTTTATGCCTGAATGGGTTGAATTTAGTATTTCGGATGATGGCGTTAATTTTGAAAAGGCTGGACGAGTTGCAAATACCCTATCCGTTTATCACACAGGAAGTCTGATAAAGGATTTTGAGCTGGAAACTAAAAGAAAAACAGCACGTTTTGTTAAAGTTGTGGCAAAAAACAGAGCTGTTTGTCCTCCGGGACATTTGGGTTCAGGTGAGCCTGCCTGGATTTTTGTTGACGAAATTGTGATCAATTGAGTGTGCTCCTTACTTCTTTTAAATGCTCGATTTTAAGCTGAAACAGCTTTAGTGCTTTTGTTTCTGAGAGAATAAGCTAACTTTGCGATTCATCAGACTATCATGCTGTATTTAGTAGCTACCACTTTACTTTCAGCCGCTATTTTTGTGGTTTTTAAACTTTTCAAAAAGTTTAGGATCGACAATTTACAGGCTATTGTTGCCAATTATTTAGCAGCCAGCGCAACGGCATTGTGGATTTATTCAGGTGAGGTACAGCTGAGCAGTTTTATAAATGCCAGTTGGTTTCCTTTTTCCTTATTGATCGGTGGTGCTTTTATCGGTGTTTTTTTTCTGTTCGCCTTGTCGAGCCAAAAAGCCGGAATCGCAATTACAGCAGTATCCAGTAAAATGTCAGTTGTAATACCTGCCATAGCTGGATTTATAATTTTTCAGGAACAGGGCTCTTTGCTGAAAATTTTTGGAATTATTTTGGGGCTTTTGGCTTTTTACCTGGCACTTAAAAAGGAAAAGCAAGAGAAAATAAAAGTGTCGTGGCAGGTGTTTTTATTGCCTGTGCTTTTGTTTGTTGGCACCGGCCTAAACGATCTGATGATGAAAATTGCTGAACATAATTATGTTTCTGACGATCTTTTACTTTTGTTGGCCTCAATTTTTATGGTGGCACTGGTAATTGGAAGTTCAGTTTTAGTTTTTCGCCTCAGGAGTCCTGGTTACAATTTAAATCTCAGGAACTTTATCGCTGGATTTATTTTAGGGTTGATCAATTTCGGCTCCACCTATTTTTTATTTATGAGTATGGCCTGGTTCGACAATTCTGTTTTATTTCCTATAAGAAACACAGGTGTTGTTGTGCTAACGGCTTTAATTGCATTATTCTTTTTTGGTGAGCGGTTAACACAAACAAATTGGATAGGCATTGGAATAGCCATTTTAGCCATTATAATGATTGCTCAGGGATGATAGTTGAAGATACATACAAGGAAGTATCCGGAAACGGAGAAGGACTTTACAAAGAGAAGGGAAGTAAATTTATTGCGCATGCTTTTTCGGTATATAGTGAAGAGGATGTAAAATCAGAATTGGAGCACCTGAAAAAACGTTACCATGATGCACGCCACCACTGCTATGCCTATATGATCGGGTCGGATAAATCGGTGTTTAGAGCAAATGATGATGGAGAACCTTCCGGTACAGCAGGTAAACCAATTCTAAATCAAATTTTATCCAGGGAAGTTACGAATGTATGTGTGGTAGTTATTCGTTATTTTGGAGGTACAAAACTGGGGGTCAGCGGGTTAATTACTGCTTACAAAACTGCAGCACGCGAAGCACTTGACGAAGCAGAGGTTGTTGAAAAGACAATCGACAAAGTTTTTGCACTTCATTTTGACTATCCTTTGATGAACGATGTGATGCGAATTATGAAAGAGGAAAACCTTGAGCAGCTTAATTCAAAATTTGAGTTGGATTGTTATTTCGAAATTCAAATCAGAAAAAGTGAAGCTGATAGAATTTTTGAAAAATTTCAAAATCTCTATGGACTAAACATTAAATATCTCGAAACCAGATAGTATCCTGAATTGAAAAATGATGTGCTCCGAATCCGGATAGTACTTGCCTAAGATACACTAAAATATTTTTTAATTCAAGAATAATTTTGCTTTTTTTTTCACTTTTTTCCTCTCATATTTGTTCACAATTCAGCAGCTCCTCAAACGAATTGTAAATAAATAATAATCAGCTATTTGCTGATTAGATGTACATGTGCGGTTGTTAATTTTGTATTAACTGATTGATTATCATTTAGATGAAGAAAAGACACATCGAAGTTTGGGAAAATTGTTTAAGTGTGATCAGGGATAATGTTCACAATCAGAGTTTCAAAACCTGGTTCGAACCTATTAAACCTATCAAGCTTGAAAACAATGTTCTAACGATCCAGGTTCCCAGCCAGTTTTTTTATGAATGGCTAGAAGAGCACTATATTAATTTACTCAAAAAAACAGTTAAGAAAGAGCTTGGTGTTGAAGGTCGACTGGAATATAGTATCATTATGGATAACTATGATTCGGGAGCTCCTTATGCCATAAAATTTCCTACCAGTAACAAAAAAGATACTAAGAATCCGCTCGTTTCAATGCCACTCGATTTAAACAAAGGAACTTCAAAGGATATTCCCAATCCTTTTATTATTCCCGGGCTTAAAAAGATTAAAGTTGAATCACAGTTAGTCGAAAGTTATTCTTTTGATAATTTTGTTGAAGGTGACTGCAACCGACTGGCACGATCTGCCGGCTATGCCGTGGCCGAAAATCCCGGGAAAACGGCCTTTAACCCATTGTTAATCTATAGTTGTACCGGACTGGGAAAAACTCATCTTGCACACGCTATCGGATTACAGGTAAAAAACAATTATCCTGATAAAACAGTTTTATACATTCAAACAGAGCAGTTTATAAGTCAATTTATACAATCTGCGCGTAATAATAATCAAAACGATTTTGTTCATTTTTATCAGATGATTGATGTGTTGATTATTGATGATATTCAATTTCTGGCCGGAAAAGACAAAACCCAAGATGTATTTTTCCACATTTTCAATCACCTGCATCAAAGCAACAAGCAGTTGATTATCACCAGCGACAAACCTCCGGTTGAATTAAAAGGAATGGAACCCCGCCTGCTTTCGCGATTTAAATGGGGTCTTTCGGCCGATCTTCAGGTGCCAGATTTGGAAACAAGAATAGCTATCCTTAAAAGAAAGCTTTACAATGATGGCATTGAAATACCACAGGAAGTAATTGAATATTTGGCATTTAATATTACTACTAATGTGCGTGAAATGGAAGGCGCTTTGATTTCGTTGGTTGCCCAGTCATCTCTGAATAAAAAGGCAATAACCATTGACCTTGCCCGGCAGATGATTGACAAATTTGTTAAAAATACTACACGCGAAATTTCCATAGATTATATTCAGAAAGTGGTGTGTGATTTTTTTGGTCTTCCCGTAGAACAAATCAATACCAAAACTCGTAAACGCGAAATCGTCCAGGCACGTCAACTGGCTATGTATTTCTCAAAAAAGCTTACCAAGTCATCACTTGCAACTATTGGCCTGCATTGCGGAAACAAGGATCACGCAACTGTTCTACATGCCTGCAAAACAGTTAGTAACCTTATTGAAACAGATAAGCAATTTGAGGGGTATGTGAACGAAATTGATAAAAAAATTCAGCATTAAGCCCAAAAATGTAGTATATTCGTGCAGATGTTCCCAAAAGCTTTTGCTAATAAATTGATGACCTTGAAGCAAATGATAAGGGAGTAAATTAATTCAATAAACCATGAATGTACTTTTCGTTTGTTTAGGAAACATCTGCCGTTCACCAATGGCAGAAGGAATTTTGAAAAAAATTTATGCGGATAAAAAGTTAAATGGAAAGGTTGAATCTGCCGGATTCGAATCATTTCATATTAACGAACCTCCTGACCCCAGAGCTGTGAGCGTGGCGGCAAGCCACGGCATTGATATCTCAAAAAAGCAAGCCCGACTTTTCAGAAAAATAGACTTTGATCAATTTGATCACATTTATGTGATGGATACCCAAAACATGAATGATGTGAAGGACTTAGCCAGAAATGAAAGTGACTTGCAAAAGATTGAATACCTGATGAATGTTTTGGACCAAGGTGCTAACAAAGTAATTCCTGATCCCTATCTGAGTGGTATTGAGGATTGTGAAAAAGTGTTTGAGTTGATGGAACAAGCTTGTAAAAAAATTGCTGAAAAAGCCTGATAAGATGCAGCATATTTCTGAAGGTATTCCTGATAAGCAGGTTATTCAAAATGCAGCTATCAGAATGGCTACCTATATTCATCAAACGCCAGTGCTTACTTCAGCTTATCTGGATTACAAAGTTCAGGGAAAGCTTTTTTTTAAATGTGAAAATTTTCAAAAAGCTGGAGCTTTTAAATCCCGCGGTGCATTTAACACCCTTTTATCCCTTTCCGAAAAGGATCTCAAAGCGGGTGTGGCAACGCATTCCAGCGGTAATCATGCGCAAGCATTAGCGCGTGCGGCTTCTATTTTAAAAACCAAAGCCTATATCATCATGCCTCGCACAGCACCAAAGGTTAAAATTGATGCAGTGAAAGATTACGGTGGAATCATAACTTTCTGTGAACCAACACTTGAGGCTCGCGAAACAGCACTGCAAAAGGTAGTGGAGGATAACGGAGCTACTTTTATACATCCTTATAACGATTACCACATCATTGCAGGTCAGGCCAGTTGTGCGATGGAATTATTACATCAGGTCAATCATCTTGATTATATTTTTTGTCCGGTCGGTGGGGGAGGTTTGCTTAGTGGCACCGCATTATCAGCAAAATATTGGTCTCCACAAACAAAGGTCATTGGCTGTGAACCCAAAGGAGCTGATGATGCCTATAGGTCTTTTGTTACCAGAAAATTTGTTCCAAGCATCAAACCAAATTCCATTGCTGACGGTCTTTTAACCTCACTTGGAAGCCTTACTTTTCCTATCATTCTTGAGTATGTTAACGACATTTTAACCGTTAACGAGGATGAAATAATCAGTGCGATGCGCTTAGTTTGGGAACGCCTGAAAATTGTGATCGAACCCAGTGCTGCCGTACCATTGGCAGTTGTTTTATCAGGAAAGATCGACCTGAAAGGGAAACACCTTGGCATCATTTTTTCGGGAGGTAATGTCGATTTAAATGCTTTACCCTGGTTATGAAGAAAACCGGAACCCTGTTTTTAGTGCCAACCCCAATTGGCGATCTTGCTGTGGAGCAGACAATACCTTTGCAAACCCTTGAAATTGTTAGAAAGTTGGATTATTTTATTGTTGAAAATGTCCGTACTGCAAGGCGTTTTATCAGCAAAGTTGGTGCTTCAAAAGCGATAGATGAGCTGGAATTTTTGGTTCATGACAAACATTTTGATCCACATGATATTGGCGTGATGCTGAAACCTTTAATTGATGGGAGGGATGGAGGACTCCTGTCCGAAGCAGGAACACCTTGCATAGCTGATCCCGGCGGAGTGGTAGTTGCACAAGCTCACGAATGGGGAATTAAGGTTGTACCATTGGGCGGCCCCAACGCAATTATTTTAGCTTTGATGGCTTCGGGCTTCAACGGGCAGGCATTTCGGTTTCATGGTTATTTGCCAATTCAGGAAAATGAGTGTGTGCAAAGTATAAAATCCTTGGAGAAGCAAACAATTGAAACCAGCGAAACACAGATTTTTATTGAAACACCTTTTAGGAATAATGCCATGATTGAAAGAATCATCAAGCATGGTCATCCGGATACTTTTTTATGTGTGGCAGCTGGTATCAGCACACCGGACGAAAAAATAATTTCGTTGTCGATAGGTCAATGGCGCACAATGGCATTCAATTTTCACAAAATGCCAGCGGTAATGCTGATCTGGAGCGCAAATAAAAACGTGTTTCAGAATAAGCGAAAAAAATATAAGCGCTAATTCTAAAACACGTCAATAAATAAACACTAAGGCGTTAAAAATCAATTCCTAATGATGGTGTTCATTATGCGGGCCATGAGCATGACCATGATTTTGCTCTTCTTTGGTAGCTTCACGAACTTCGAGAATATCACCTGAAAAATGAAGATCCATTCCGGCAAGCGGATGGTTAAAATCCATTTTTACAGCATCATCAGTAATTTCCATAACAATACCATCGAGTGGATTGCCATTCTGATCCTGCATTGTAATCTGATTACCAATTTTTAATAAATCTTCGTCAATTTTACCATCAATTTCAAAGATTTTTTTGTCAAGATCGATAATTGCTTCTTCACTGGGTTGTCCATAACCTTCCTCAGCCGAAAGGCTAAAACTGAATTTGTCGCCAACAGCAAGTCCGCTGAGGCTTTCTTCGAATTTAGGCAGCAAGCCACCTACCCCAAAAAGGTATACAAAAGGTCTGTCTTTTTCTACTTTTTGAATGATTTCTCCTGCTGCATCATTTTGACGCAGTTCGTAGGTGAGCGAAACAACTTTTTGATTTCCTACTTTCATTAAACGCGTATTTGTATAGTTTTTAAATAGATTTTCAGTCGGAAATAATTTAATCCACTTGAAAATCAATAATTTTTCGAGGCAAAGGTAAGGTAATTATTTAAACCGGGTTTTCGGTTTTAAGGCAACCAAGTAGATGTTTCAGCAGCTGCTTGACCGGGGGGATATTGTATTCGGGCAATTTTATTTTGGGAAAGTGTAATATTTATAAGCTACATTCGTCTTAAGTTATTGCACAATAGAAAAACAAATGTATGACGATTGAAACCGTATTGGGCATTCATGGTCTGGTAAAACAATTTGGCAGGGTCAAAGCTGTTGATGCATTGCAGCTTGAGATAAAATCCGGTCAGATTTTTGGGATTTTAGGGCCTAATGGATCAGGAAAAACCACAACTCTGGGAATGGTTTTGGGATTAATACGTCCTAATCAGGGCTCGTTTGAATGGTTTGGCGAGTCCTTGTCGCCTGATGTGTTAAAACGTATAGGCTCGATTCTTGAAACGCCGCTTTTTTATCCTTATCTTGATGCAATAGATAACCTGAAAATTATTGCGGATATTAAGCAATCCAAATATAATGAGGTGCCGGAATTATTGAAAATGGTAGGGCTTTTTGAAAGGAGAAAGGATGCTTTTAAAACCTATTCGCTCGGTATGAAACAGCGTTTGGCCATTGCGGCAGCTATGCTAGGAGATCCGGAAGTGTTAATTTTGGATGAGCCAACTAATGGCCTTGATCCACAGGGAATTGCCGAAATACGTGAGTTGATAATTGAAATTGGCAGACAAGGCAAAACAATCATCATGGCGAGTCATTTGTTGGACGAGGTGCAGAAAATTTGCACAGATGTCGCAGTGCTTCAAAAGGGCGTATGCCTTTATTCAGGCAGTGTTAGTGCCATTTTGAGTGAAGGAGTTTCATTGGAAATTTCAGCTGATGACATGGATCAACTGAATGCAGTGATAATGACTTGCGAATGGACAACATTATTAGCTCAGAAAGACCAAATGATAAAGGTTAGGCTCAACAAACAGTATGCATCAGCCGATTTAAATGTTTATCTCGTTCAGCATGGAGTCCGCGTTAATCATTTGAGTGCCGTTAAGAAATCACTTGAAACTCATTTTCTTGAAATTCTAAAACAACAGGCATGAAAAGCTTAGCATTAATCGCATTCAGAAAGCTATATAAAAGTCGTGTATTTTGGATCATGCTGTTTTTGTATGCCTTAAGCATGAGCGGTATGTTGTTTGGCGTAGAGGCTTTCATCAATAAAATAGCAAGCAATGCCAGTAAAAATTCACCGATTCCAATACCCGACTTCTCGCTTTATGAGTTTCCTTACATCTGGCATAACCTAAGTTATTTGGCTGGCTTTTTGAAATTATTTCCAGCATTGATATTGATGGTTTTTGTAGCTGCTGATTATTCATATCGCACCAACAGGTTACAGATGATGATGGGTCTGAGCCGTGAAGCATATTTTCTTACTCAGGTGTTTATGGTGTTGGCACTTGCATTGTTTTCCGCTGTTTTGCTCATAATTTGGGCTATTGTGCAAGGTTTTGTGCATTCGACCGATTTAAGCTTAAGCAGTATTTTTGGTAAAAGTTATTTTGTGGCAGCCTATTTTTTAGAAGTTCTGGCTTTTTTAAGTTTTGCCTTACTTATCGTTACTTTACTTCGCAAAAGCGGTTTGAGTATTATTGCTTTTTCAATTTCCTATCTTGCTATTGAGCCAATTATTCGGTTTTATGTGCCGGAAGTTGTTGCTCAAAACCTGCCTTTTAAAAGCATCGGAAGTTTAATTGACGTGCCTAATACAAGTCTGATGCAGCTTTTTGGGTTTAATTTCAGGACTTATATTGACCTATGGGATTTAGTTATAACCCTGATTTACACAGTTTTATTTTTGATTTTTACCTTCTGGATCATTAAGCGTCGCGACCTTTAGATTGAAAATAGTAGTGTAGCAACAATGATGTCTTTTACATACTTTCACAGGTTGTAAGAAATTCATTTATATTTGCCTTCAATTCAACCATTTTTATGCTGGCTTTGAATTCAACTGTTTGAATCTGTCAGGTATAAGTGAGAACCTAATGAGTAAAATTATATTTCCCGAGAGGGAATCATTTAAGCAGTATCGAATAGGTTTCGGAAAGAGGCTGTTTGATATTATATTTTCCTCGGTTGCGCTTTTAATTGCATCGCCCTTTATCATTTTGATAGCGATACTTATTAAATTGGAATCGAGAGGCCCTGTTCTTTATGTTTCGGAAAGGGTAGGCACTGGGTATGATATTTTCAAGTTTTATAAGTTCCGTTCGATGCGTATGAATGCAGAGGAAGAACGAACGCAACTGTCTGATCTTAACCTTTATTTGATTAACAAAAAGAACCAACAGGGTGGTGATGAAGAAACTTGCCCCGAATGTGAAAGGCTTGGGAAGTGTTGTTCTCCATTGCTGTATATTGATGGAACCGAGATTTGCGAAAATTGGTACCTGGAGCTCAAAAGACGCAAAAATAGAAATACTGCATTTTTTAAAGTGAAAGATGATCCGCGCGTTACAATAGTTGGAAGAATTATCCGCCGGTTTAATCTGGATGAACTTCCACAGTTTATCAACGTGATAAAAGGAGATATGTCTATTGTTGGGAATCGCCCGCTTCCACTGTATGAGGCCGAAAAATTAACTACAGATCAGTGGTCTTATCGTTTTTTAGCACCCGCAGGAATCACCGGAATGTGGCAAATTGATCCAGACCGTTTCAGATCGGAGGAAAATAGAATTAACCTTGACAATCAGTATGCCATGATTGCTTCACCGATCAAAGATCTCGAAATAATTGTGAAATCGCTCCCGACTTTCTTTAGAAAAAACAATTATTAATCCTGTTTATTTCATTGTGTCAGGTTGTAAATACGACTTTTTAAATCAGGATGCCGATAATAGAATTGAACGTAAAGGGGATGAGGACTTAAATTTACGGCCTCCTCTGCAGCTAATTTTTGCAGGGCTTTTGCCAGCGATAATCCCAGTCTGGCTTTTTTTACTTCTTCATCTGCCTGATATTCAAAATTCCTGTTTAGCCTATTGATGAAAAAATTAATGATAAGTGAGGTTGGCGAAAAAAGCAAGACAAACACAAGAAGCCCCATATAAACACTGGGATATGTGGCACCCAGGGCTTGCTGAAAATAGGGTGTGCTAAGTGAAATGCCCAGTAGGAACAACAATAAACCAATTTGCAAAAGTGTCGTAAGCAGCAGATTAAGAATGTGGTAACGTTTGTAGTGAGCGGCTTCGTGCACAATTACAGCTTTAATTTCCTCTTCAGTAAGTAGCGAAAGTACGTATTCATTTAGCACAATTTTCCCCTTCCTTCCCCACAAAGCCAGCGAAGCCGGACTGTCGTTTTTTTCAGGGGTATGCTTTCTGATAATGACATCTTTTACAGATAATCTGAAATCTTTGAGCAAATGACGAAGTTGCTTTTTGAGTGAATCAGAAACGGATACATGTCGTTTTGATGAGAATATATAGGTAATGTGTTGATTAACAATAGTATAGGTCAGAAAAAGCAGGGCAAATAAAATCCACGACATATACCAGAAGCTTTCGTTAAGCCAGGCATAGCTGATTAATAAAAGTCCGTATGCAGCGCTACCTGCAAACAGCGTTATAATCCCTTTCAAAACCAGTTCAAGCACGTAAATTTTAACACTTTTGTAGCTGCCAAAGCGCTTTTCGAGGCTAAAAATTCTGATGACTTCTGAGGGGAGTTTTAAGATTTGAAGTAAAAGCCCAAACACTGCAAAAAAAGCTATTCCACGCGGAAATGAACTTATCGGGATATCTCTTAGTTTATGATCGAGCCAGCCAGGGAAACCAATGCTGATAAGACAAACAGAGACGATATATACAATCAGCTGTGTACTCCATTCAACATCAAGATTAGCGCGATGAAAGAGTTGTTGTCGGCGGTAGTCACTAAAAAGATAAATGTTTTTGACCTTTTCGGGTAAGGGATCAAAAAGATGAGACCGATTAAGCAAATAGATCAGGCTTCTCACGAAAAAATCAATAGAAAGGATGCTGATGAGCAATTGAGCTGGATACATGAGGCTGAGCACATTAGTACGCTTAGTAAGCACCGAAATATTTCCGCAAAAACCATTCTGCCGCGAGCAGAAGCACTAAAGCAATGAACAATAACTCCAATTCAATCAGGGCATCAATTATGCTTTCGAAGCGTGAAACACTAACCATTGTGCTATCTTCCGATAAATCTGTCGTAAGATTAGTCATGTTCGTAGTGGTATAAAAGTTTCCGCCTGTTTGCAAAGCCAGCTGCTGCATCAGTTTCCAATCAGCAACAAGTGAGCTGCTTTCGATGCTTGTACCTTCAACAATAAATCGTCCGTTGGCTTCGATTTTTTCCTGTCCCAGTTGTCCGGAAATCTTGTATGAATAAACTCCTTCGCTCAAATGACCTGCATTTAAAGTATAAAAGGGTGGGTTTTGAACCAAATCAAACTGGTACGAACGCTCTTCTTGTCCATGATAAAGCTCAGCTTTGAGAGGAACGTCCGCAACAAGCTCGCCACTTTTGTTGCGCAGCTCTGCCTTTATAACAACAGGGCTTCCGCTACTATATTCATTTTCAGCAAAAACTTTTAACAAACTATTGTCATTCTGAAGGCTAACATATCGTATTATCTGCTGGAAAAGCGCATCAAAATTTTGGTGTGAGCCATTGTTTTTGAAATCATGCAAGCGCCAGCTCCATATTCCTGTTCCTAAAATAAGTCCTGTTTTACGATCCTGATCTCTTGCAAATAAGACGAGCGGGCGCTCTGTTTCTATGCCTCTTATTTTCTGGAAGAAAAGTGTTTCTAGGCGCGAAGCTAATGCTATATCAGCAAAAGGAAGGTTGAGCGGAGGCCACTGGCTAAGCTGTGCTACTGCCTGTGGGTCAGTGTTGAAGGCCGAAAAATTAGGATTGAACCAGGCATTAGCCTGAATCATTTCGCCGGAGGTGGTATAAATATCACTGAAGTGCTGTAATTCGTTGTAAAAACTCAAGCTGGTTTGTTCACCAATAATCCAAAGCACGGGCAACTGAGGCTTGTTTACCAGAAAATTTTGCAGCGAACGGAAATTTACTCCTCCATCAGGCATTTGATGAAGGATAAGCAGGTCGTAGTTGAGTGAATCATTTACCAGTTCAGATGTATTATATTTAAAATCAATTTGATACTGATCTCCTAATACAGCCTGAATGGCACCTAAATCGGGATGCGGTGCCTTTGCGATAGCAAGAATGCGTTGCTTTTGCTCGATCACCTCTACAAAAAACTGTTTTTGATTGTTTGTTATATAGGTTTCTCCTTGGAGCGGGGCAATGCGGACTTCCATATTTTTAAATCCTGGTTCACCTGCTTCAGCCTGAAAACTTACAGTACTCGAAAAACGATTAGATCCTGATTTTAAGGATTGCTGTCCGATTTTTTTCTCGTCCATCCAAAGCGAAATGACTATATCCTGCCGCATAGCGTTTTGTGCCCTGATACTTACTTCAATCGGAAACAGGGCGTTTTTTAGTACTTTCCTATTGAAACGCAAATCATAAACTGCCAGATCGGGATGTATTAGCGTATCACCCAATCCTACTGTATGCGTTTTGAACGGAAAATTTGATGCAGCCAGTTCGGGCTGAAAACCAGCATTGTAAATGCCATCCGAAAAAAGTACTAAAGCGCCCAGGTTTCGCCTGAAGTAACGCTTTTTCAAGTGATTAAAAACTGATGCAAGATCAGTTTGATTTTCTGTGAAGTCTGGTGATGAACCAAAAATGATTTCCTTACCGAACAATAGCGTATCAATTTCAAAATCAACACTTATTTGCTTATAGAGTGCTTCAAGTGTTTGGCGATATTCTCCCAGATAATAAGCAGAGTCGTTTGTAGATTTTATGGAAACAGAGTTGTCATGAGCAAACACAATCACAGGAGGTTCAATTTGTTTGATGCGTTGCAGCAAATATGGCTTCAACAAAAGCAAGCCCAGCATCAAAACCACGACAAAGCGTAAGGTGAAAAGCAAGCGTTTCACCCAAACGGGATAGGGTAGGGCTTTATTTTTCCAATAAAGCAGGGCACCTATTCCGGCTGCTGTAATTATAATGGGAATAATCAGCCAGCCGGGGTATTCCAAAAAGATAGGGAAATTCATATGCTCCGGCTAATTTTTAATTGTTAACTGACTAGTGCTGGCATCGGCAAATAACAATGATTACATACTCATTCCGCCGCAAACACTTATCACCTGGCCAGTGACATAGGCTGACAGATCTGAAGCTAAAAATACAGCCACATCAGCCACATCTTCTGGTTTTCCACTACGACGCAACGGAATTGTTGAAATCCATTGTGTCCTAACCTCATCCGGAAGTTTATGTGTCATTTCTGTTTCAATAAAGCCTGGCGCTATGGCGTTGCAGCGAACGTTGCGGCTTCCCAACTCGGCTGCAATTGATTTTGTAAAACCTATCATTCCCGCTTTGGAAGCTGAATAATTCGACTGGCCTGCATTCCCATTTACACCGACTACGGAACTCATATTGATAATAGATCCGCTTCGCTGTTTGAGCATGGTACGCTGAACTGCCTTTGTGAGGTTAAAAACTGATTTTAGGTTTACAGTCAAAACGATATCCCAGTCTTGTTCTGTCATGCGCAGCAGCAAATTGTCTCTGGTAATTCCGGCATTGTTTATCAAAATATCTATCCTGCCAAAATCTGCTACTACTGCTTCAGCAAGTTTTTCACTGTCTTCAAAAGAAGCAGCATTTGAGCCGTAGCCTTTTGCCTTAATTCCGAGCTTGAGCAGTTCTTTTTCGGTTTGCTCCATCAGCTCATCTCTTTTAAGATCAGAAAATGCAACAGCAGCACCTTCGGCTGCAAACCTCATGGCCAGGGCTTTTCCTATGCCGCGAGAACCCCCTGTTATCAGGGCTACCTTACCTTCAAGTAACTTCATATAATTTTGTTTTTGTGCTGGCGAAGATACAAAAGAAACTTTAAGTGATTCACGTTTTATGTAGCTTGCAATGGCTTTCGGATGCGCTTAATGCTTAAAATGAAGTTGAACACAAGCACCTCCTGCATCCCTGTTATTTATGGTAACATTGCCGTTATGAGCTTTTAGGATTAGCTTTACTGCCGCAAGTGAGAGCCCAAATCCTTGCTCAATAATAAGCTGATCTTGCGACATAAAATCTTGGATGCTGCTGAGGGCATTTTCCGAGAACCCAGGTCCGTTGTCCTGAACTTCAAGGCATATGCCTTGAGGAATTTTTTTGCTACCTAAAGAGATTGTGCCATGCGATGGCAGGTGAGATATTGCATTTTCCATAAGAATGCTGACACTTTTCCTAATCAGGTCAGCATCTGCGCTTACGAGTTTAGCCTCAGCATGTATGTTTATTATTACCTTAATATTTTTTTCGTCAAGGGCTGTTTGCAGTTCATCAACTACCATTTCAAAAAGGCTTTCGAGGGCAATATCAAAAAGCTCAATTTTATGATTATCAGATTGGAGTGAGGTAATAAGTAAAGCTGTCTCTGAAAACCTTACCAAGCGTTCGGATGAACTTTTTAAGTAGTCGAGGTATTCTTTTTGTTCTAAATCCTCAATTGTTTGTTTTAGAATCGAGGTAATGCCAATGATACCATTGAGTGGCGTGCGCAGCTCGTGGCTTATGATATTCAGAAAATCACTTTTGGCTTTTTCGAGACGCGAAAGCTGCAGATTTGCTTTTTGTAATTCTTGGGTGCGTATTGCCACCTTTTCTTCCAGGCTTTGATTTAAAAGATGAAGTTGCTTCTTATTTTTGATCAGATCAAGCTGTGTTTTTATGCGCGCCTGAAGTTCAGCAGCATTAAATGGTTTGGTGATATAGTCGTTTGCACCACATTCAAAACCCTTAACTATTTCGTCTGGCTCTGTTTTTGCAGTAAGGAAAATGATTGGAATAGCAGCAGTTCGTTTTTCTTTTTTTAGTTTTACACAAACTTCAAATCCATCCATTTCGGGCATCATAATATCGAGCAGGATAAGGTCGAAATCCATTTCGGCAGTGAGCCTCAATGCTTCATCGCCCGAAAGGGCATAGGCAATCTCCCTGCTTGGGCTCGAAATTAATTTACCAAGAATCTGGATGTTTTTTGGCAGATCATCAACAATAAGTATCCTTTCGGTATTTTGATTTCGTTGCATATCACATATTTTTTTAAGGATCAGGCCTTATTTTTTTGCTGCTTGAGGTAAGCCTCAACGACTTTTATATTTTGAAACTGCTTTAGTAAAAGACCAATTTGTTCCACATCAAAATTATCTACAGCTTCCTTAAGGCTGTTGCTGTAATGAAATAACTCCTTTAGTTGATTCGTATTTGCAAGTTGATGACATGCCAGAGCGAACTGAAATGTATCGCTAACAATATTACTGCTAATGGCCTTGAGCCAGAGGTTATGAACTGTTTCAAAAGCTGGATTTGCTTCCTTTTCATCGCCAAAAATCAATTGTCCATTCAAAATGTTTTGCTGTGAATAATCATTCAGAAGTTTGTTAAGGTAATGTTTGAGTAAATCTTGTTTATCAGGCAGGTCAAAGATAACTCCATCTGGCAGGTTTTGCTGTTGTTTTGGTGATAGTTTGGCAATATAAATCAAAAGCAGCCTGCTTTCGCGGGCGAGCACAAAAAGCTCTTTTCTTAGTGATTCTGTAATTTCAAGAGGGTCAATAATCAAACTGCTCGGGTGATGATTAAAGATTTTTGTACGGAGGTCTGCAATATTTCTTGCTAATATCACATCAAAATTGGCTTGATTGGCAATTTCGTTTAGCAGGTGATGATACACAGGATTTTTAGTCAATAGCAAATGAGTGCGGGTTTTTTCCGGACTTAGGTATTCGTTTGGATTTATGGAAGAAGGATCTTTGAGTAGTGACCCGCGTTTTTGATGGTTCGGCTCCACAGCGGTGAAATGAATAGCAAATACAGTTCCTTTTCCGGGTTCGCTTTCCAAATTTATTGTGCCATTCATGGCTTCTACCAGCCGTTGCGTAATAGCAAGTCCAAGTCCTGTTCCTTTTAGGTTGCTGGCTTGTGTGTGATGTTGATAAAAAGCTTCGAATATTTTTAGCTGGCCTTCCTTATCAATGCCTATTCCAGTGTCTTTTACCTGAATATGCAAGTCGATTAATGTCTTGTCATTTTGATTTTCACTTGTAAAAATACTCAAATCAATGTGGCCTTCGGAAGTGAATTTTACCGCATTACCAATAAGGTTAAAAAGAATTTGACGCATACGCACTTCGCTCAGGAAAACCTCTTCGGGAAGTGCATCATCAATATGAAGCTGCAAATTAAGGTTTTTTTCTCTCAATTGGATCGAGAAGAGCTGTTTTATTTCGTTAGCCAGGGCACGCAAATCGAGCGGTCCGTTGTCGATGATCAGCCTGTCTGCTTCAATTTTTGAAAGGTCGAGAATGTCATTGATTAACATAAGCAGACTTTGTCCAGATTTTCGAATGGCATCCAAAAAAGTGCGGTGCTGATTGTTTTCTACCAGTTTATCCAAAATATCAGCAAAACCGATTATAGAATTCATCGGCGTCCGGATTTCGTGGCTCATATTTGCCAAAAACTGGCTTTTTAATTTGCTGTGATGTTCAGCTTCTTCTTTTGCCTGAAATAGTTTTTCGGCATAATCTTTTAGTTCGGCCTGTGCTTTTTCTATTTCACTTTTTTGTTTTAACAACAGTTTATTTGACTGGTTTTTCATGTGAACCACATAAATACCTGCAATAAGGGCAATTAAAAGCAGGACAAGCCCCCAAATACCAATCAGATTAATAAGTCGCTGATCTTTCATACGGAGTTCGGCAAGCTCTTTTTGGTGTTGCAACAGCGCAATCTGGCTTTCGCTCCTTTCGCGATCAAAAAGTGTTTGCATTTGAATCACCGTCCGACGCAGGTTGTTGCTCAAAATGCTGTCGTTTATTCTGTCGGACTCCTCCATAAAAGCAATTGCCTTTTCGTAGTTGCCTTTGTATTTGTGGTACTTATACATTAAATCAATTGCCCTTTTGCAAGTAGCTAAAGCATTTGATTTTCGGGCCATTTGCAGTCCCTGATTTATGTAAGGTAATGCTTTTTCATACTTTTCCATTTCAATATAAAGTGCTCCAACACTAACATTGCTTTGAGCCAGGTAGTGCAAGTCGCCTAATGATTCGTAAATTTCGAGGCCGAGCAGGTAATAATTCATTGCCTTATCGAATTGTTTTCGTTCGCGATAAACACTGCCCATGTCATTGTAACAAATTGCCACTCCCTTTTTGGAGCCAGCTTCTCTGTTAACTTCAAGCGATAGCATATAATATTCGAGCGCTTTGTCGTACTCAAATTGTTTAAAAAACACATTGCCAATGTTATTAAGGTTGATGGCAACTCCAATCATATCATTACGTTTTTGCTCCATTGCGAGGCACTCTCTGAATCTTCTTAGGGCGTCCTGATAATTGCCAAGCATGTATTGAATATTACCTAAGCCATTGGCAGCGATCAGGTAGTTTTTTTCATCATTCAATTTTTCGGCGAGGGTCATAGCCTTTTGGTGGTAATCGCTGGCAAGTCTGTAATCGTCCATCCACCTGTGGGCAATTCCAAGGTTGTTGAGAGAAACGATGCGCGCTTGGTCAAGTTGCAGCGAATCAGCTAATTCCAGTTCCTGCCGATGCCAGAATAATGCTTCATGATACATAGCCTGATCACGAACATAAGTACCAATCTCACTCATCTTCCGTAAAAAAAGATGAGCATAATCTTTTTGAATTGCGAGTTGCTTTGCTGCATGGATCAACGAATCCGCTTTTTTTGTTGCATGAGATTCTTGTGGATGTGTGCGAAAAAAAAGGGCGGCTTCCAGAAGCAGGTTGATTTTGGCGCCATCTGTTGTATTTGGGTTTTGAGTGGGTATTAGTAAACTATCGATCTGTGAAATTGAATTTTGTGCAATCGATTTCGCTAGAGGTAAAAAAGAAATCCAGATTGTAAAAAAGCCGGCAAAGCAGAAAAACTTAATGCCCCTAAAACGCGTGCTGAAAGAAGTGGATGGATTGCTTGTCATGTAATGGCTTGTGTCAGCTATGTTTTACAAAAATAACTGATTTTTATGATTTTCGTAATAAAACAAATTAAAGAAGGCGTTATAGTCCAGAGCTTATTGCTATTCCGATTGGTGTTTCAGGCTGGATGGGCAGCTTTTTTATATTCAGCATTATTGCAGCGGTTCGTGAAAGTAGCTACTTTTGTGAGCTAAACAAAATGCATGATCAAGCGCGCACTTATCATACAGACAGCTTCTCTGGGTGATGTGATTCTGGCAACTTCATTGCTCGAAAAACTTCATGAGAATTACCCAAAAGCCCGACTGGAGTTTCTAATCAAACAGGGTTATGAAGGGCTGTTCAAGGATCATCCTTATCTTACACGACTCTGGGTGTGGGATAAGTCGGAGCGTAAATACGACAACCTTCGCGCCATCATTCGGGAGGTGCGAGCGAGAAAATTTGATGTGGTGATTAACCTGCAACGTTATGCTGCGACAGGATTAATCACTGCGATGAGTAAAGCGCCTGTGCGTATAGGTTTTAGTAAAAATCCGTTAAGTATTTTTTTTACTCATAGGATCAAGCATTTGATTGGTAATGCTGAGCAGATGATTCACGAAACAGATCGCAATCAAAAACTTATTGCGCATCTTACAGATCAGATTCCTTCGCGTCCGGCGCTTTATCCCAGAAAAACAGATTTTGCAAAAGTATCCGGATTCAAAACAAAAGCCTTTATCTGTATTGCGCCTGCCTCACTGTGGTTTACGAAGCAATTTCCGAAAGAAAAATGGGTGAGTTTTTTGCAGCAGCTTGATGAGCATTTACACGTTTACTTGTTGGGCGGGAGTGCAGATAAGGAGTTGTGCGATAGCATAATACAAGCTTCTGCACATAGTAATAGCATCAATCTGGCCGGAAAACTTAGTCTGCTAGAGTCTGCTGCTTTGATGCGCGATGCTAAAATGAATTTTGTAAACGACTCAGCCCCCATGCATTTATGCAGTGCTGTTGATGCTCCCGTAACAGCCATTTATTGTTCCACTGTTCCAGCTTTTGGTTTTGGCCCGCTTTCGTCGGATTCGGAAATCGTGCAAACTTCTGAGCAACTTGATTGTCGTCCTTGCGGACTTCATGGCTGGCAATCGTGTCCTAAAAAACATTTTCGCTGTGCAAAAACCATTTCAGTTAATCAATTGTTATTAAGGATAAGATGACCTACGAACAAGAAATAGAAGCAGCTGTTCAAGTTCTGAAAGCCGGAAAAGTAATGCTTTATCCTACCGATACGATTTGGGGTTTAGGTTGCGATGCTACGAATCAAAAAGCAGTTGAAAGGCTGTTCAAAATAAAACAACGAACCGAGAAGAAGAGTCTTATTGCATTGATTGATAGCGAAGAACGTATGAAGCAATATGTAAAAAGCGTTCCTGAAATTGCCTATGACCTGATTCGTAATGCTGCCAATCCTATCAGTATTGTTTATCCGGGGGCAAAAAACCTGGCGAAAAATGTAGTCGGAGCCGATAAAACGGTGTGTATTCGCATCACTTCCAATGAGTTTTGCATTGAAGTGGTTAAACGTTTTGGAAAGGCAATTGCTTCCACTTCAGCCAACATTTCGGGTCAGCCTACGCCTTTATTTTTTGGACAAATCACTGATGAGGTAAAGTTGGCGGTGGATCATATTGTTGGGTTGTATCAGGATGAAGTGAAGCTTCCCAAAGCATCCACCATTATCAAATTAGAGAAGGATGGCACTTTTGAGATCTTGAGGCCATAGCCTGTATTGCAAAAAAAAAATTCTGAATGCGTATAAGCTAACGCAGGCTAACCCTTGTGATTCCATTGCCTCCTGATTCAGGTGGCGCATCACCAAAGCTTGCCACTTCTTTTTGCTTGCTCAATAATTCCCGGATTAATTTGCGCAGTATTCCATTGCCTTTGCCATGAAGAATATTTACTTCCTTTACGCTTAATAAGATTGCTTCGTCAATGTATTTGGCTGTTTGCTCCAGCGCTTCTTCGGCGCGTTTGCCGCGTAAGTCGATGGTAAGTTTGAAGTTGCTAACTTTTTCGTTCAGGTCGGAAGTCACACTTCGCGATGTTCCTGATTTGCGGTGCTGATGGGTTTGCTTTCTGCTTTCGCGCCGGCTAAGCTTGCTCAATTTTTCGGGTGAGGTACGCAGCATCACGCTGTTGAAACTAACAACGGCTTCATGTTCGCTGATCGAAATGAGTTCGCCAACAATATCCATTTCTTCAATACTCACCAAATCACCTGCTTTGAGCTCGCTGGCCTGCCACGCTGCTTCTTCTTTTTCTTCTGTTTCTGCCAGCTTTTTGGCTATTTCTTCTGCTTCCGAACCAATTAAATCGCGCGAAGACTTGAGTTCCTGTCGCAGCGCTTTGGTTTTTTCCTTTTCGGCTTGTGCTTCTTTGATCTCTTTGATAGTCAGCTCTATTTGTCGGTTTGCTTTGTCGATCAGGGCTTTGGCTTCTCTTCCGGCATCTGCCAGCATGACTTTTCTGCGGTCTTCGAGTTGTTTGAGTAGTCGTTTGTATTTTTCGATCACTTCATTTAAAAGTTGATCAGCCAGTCGCAGTTCGGTTTGCTTTTTTGTGAGTGCTTTCTTCTCCACCTCAAGTTGTTGCAGTTGTTGATCAAAATCGAGGTGCGACTGTCCGCTGATTGTTGCCGCCGAATCGAGCAAGCTTTCGGGGAAGCCTATTTTGCGCGCAATTTCAAAAGCAAAAGAGCTGCCTGGTTTGCCAGTTTGCAGCATATACAAGGGTTCTAGCCTTTTGGTGTCGAACAACATGGCGCCGTTGAAAACACCATTGTGTTCATTAGCAAACAGTTTAAGGTTGGCATAGTGCGTCGTAATTAATCCAAAAGCATGAAGTTGGTTTAACTTTTTCAGCACAGCTTCTGCAATAGCGCCGCCAAGTTGGGGCTCGGTTCCGGAACCAAATTCATCGATCAAAAAAAGTGTTTTACTATCTGCATGGGCCAGATAATGCTTCATATTTAGCAGATGCGAGCTGTAGGTGCTGAGATCATTTTCGAGGGATTGCTCATCTCCGATGTCGATAAATATTTTATCAAAGATACCGCATTTTGAATCTTTTTCCATGGGAACGGCAAGACCGCACTGAAGCATATATTGGATGAGTCCGGTAGTTTTCAGGCATACCGATTTACCTCCTGCATTGGGACCTGAAATCACAAGAATACGTTTATCTCGATTGAGTTCCAGTTCGAGAGGCACGATGGATTTCTTTTCCTTTCGCAATTTGCGTTCCAGCAGGGGATGCCGGCTTTTATTCCAATGGATAAAGGCCTGATCGGTAAGCTCTGGAATAATGGCGGTCATTTCGGCAGCCATCACTGTTTTAGCCCTGATCAGGTCGATGCTTCCCAACAATTCCCAACCAGCCAGTAAATCGTTGATAAAAGGTCTGATAAGCCTTGAGAAAGCGGCCAGTATGCGATTGATTTCGCGTTTTTCGGCATATTCCAGTTCGCGCACTTCATTATTGGTTTCGAGCACAGCTGCCGGCTCAATGTAAACAGTTTGGCCTGTAGCTGATTCGTCGTGGATAAAACCTTTGAGTTTGCGTTTGTCGGCTGCCCTTACCGGAATTACCATGCGGCCATTGCGAATAGTGGCTTCCACTCCTGAGTCGGCCCATCCTGCCTTTTTTGCTTCCTGTAGCATGCTGTTCACCTGCCGGTCGATATGGCTGAGCTTTTGTCGGATTTGTTTGCGAATAGCTGCCAGTTCGGGTGAGGCAGCGTCAGGTATTTCGCCTTTATCGTCAGTAAGTCGATTACATTCGGTCCAAACGGTTTTATCAACACTTATACCGGCACAAAGCCTTTGAAAGGCCGGATAAATTGAAGCTTGTTCCGAGCCAGCAAAACGCAATATGGTTGTAAGGGCATTGAGCCCCGGTTTGAGTTCGAAGAGTGCTTCCTGGCTGATCACTGTTCCTTCAATACGCAGTTGATGCAAATCAGCACGCAGATCGCTCGTTTCGCTAACAGGAAAAGGAAGTCCGTTGTCCATCAAATGACGGAATTCTTTTACCAGTATAAGTTTTTCCTGAATTACAGGCAGGCTGGTTTCGAAACCAATTGCTTCAGCCTGTGCAACACCCATCGGATTGATGCAATGGGATGAAAGCCATTCGCGGATACGATCGAAACCTAGTTTTTCCTCAAAATTGGACGGATAAATCAAAACCTTAGTAATTTAGGTTTGCAAAAGTAGTAAGAAAAATAAGGCATGTCGGCCAATATCAGGAGATGGGTGTATTTCGGGCAGATTACAGGAATTGCAAAACATTTTTTACGGTTCGAAGGCGTCAATATTTTATGGTTTACACGAAATTCAGGCTTCTTTTTGCTTTCTGGGCGCTCTTCGTTTAGCAAAAATTGCCAATCCACCTTCAGCAGTTTCTTTGTAAAGACTGGGCAGGTCTTTACCAGTTACTTTCATGGTTCTGACCACTTTGTCAAAAGATACATAATGTTTGCCATCTGAAAGGAGTGCAAACATGTTTGAGTCCAAGGCACGGGCTGCAGCGTGGGCATTGCGCTCAATACAAGGCACTTGCACCAGACCGTTTATCGGATCGCAGGTAAGTCCCAAATGATGTTCGAGTCCCATTTCGGCTGCATATTCAATCTGTTGCGGACTTCCGCCAAAAAGCTGATTCACCGCTGCGGAGGCCATGGCACATGCTGTACCTATTTCGCCCTGACAACCTACAGCAGCACCCGAAATGGAAGCATTGGTTTTAACGATATTGCCTATCAATCCAGCAGTGGCAATGGCTTTAAGGATTTTTTCGTCCGAGAAGCCGTGTGCATTTTTGGCATGATAAAGCACAGCTGGCAACACACCGCTCGAGCCACATGTGGGTGCTGTAGAAACCATTCCGCCAGAGGCATTTTCTTCTGAAACAGCCAGTGCATAGGCAAATACCAGGCTTCTACTTTTGAGTGAATCCTTTAAACTCTGGGCTTTGATGTAGTAAGAAGAAGCTTTGCGAGCCAGTTTTAAACCTCCAGGAATCACGCCTTCATTCTCCAATCCGCGTTTCACGGCTTCCTGCATTACCCGCCACACTTCACGAAGGTGATCCAATGTTTCAGGCGGTTCATGCATCTGGACATATTCCCACAATGTTCTGCCTTCGCTGCTGCACCATTTTAAAACATCGGCCATGGTGCGGTGAGGATAAATCTTTTCCGTTTCTTCTGTTTCACCTTCCCAAATGATTGAGCCTCCTCCGATGCTATAGGCAGTTTGGCTGTTGATGATTTTTTCGTTTTCGTCAATGGCCTCAAAAGTGAGGGCATTGGGATGGCGTTCGAGAAAAGTCTTGGGTTGCCAGTCGAAGCTTACCTCAAAAGGTTGCAAAACTTGTAGGATTGCCTGATCGGTAAGGTGTCCTTTTCCGGTTGCTGCCAGGCTTCCGAAGAGTGTTACCTTAAAGGCTGTAGCTTGAGGATGGTCTTGTTTAAAAATATTGGCAGCTCGGCAGGGTCCCATCGTATGACTGCTTGAAGGGCCATAACCAATGCGAAAAAGATGACGGATGGATTCCATAGTGAGTTTTATTTTACAAACCGAACGCTATAATCCATGCCTATCAATATGTTGGCAGTTGGTTTTAGGGCTTGAACCTCCTGGTGTTCTTTTTCGAGTACCTGCATACGGTATTCATTTTGAGGTTCTTTGCCACGAACCACCTGAGCCTTCTTTGTTTCGTGATAAGTCAACTCAATAAATACCCGCACATCTGCATCTGCTGTTTTGATGGCATACAAACCATCGATAATAAGCATATCAATGCCGCTGTAATCGGTAGTGAGCTGATCGATTTGTTCGGTTACCAAATCAACACAGGGACCTGTGGAAGAAGTACCTGCTTTAAATTCCTTGATATTTTTATTAAGCGTTTCCCAGTCGTATTCGCCGGGACCCACCACATTTTGGATGCCATTTTGCTTGCGCCATTCGGTGCGTTCCAATGGATGAATACGATAATAATTATCGATATGCAAAAGTTTTGCCATGATGCCATGCTTACGCAGGCCTTTTGCCACAACGTGTGCCAACTCTGTTTTTCCAGAGCCTGACTCGCCCGAGATAGCGATCATCATCTTGGATTTTTGTTTCTTAAGGATGTGTTCGATGATGGCTTCTCCGGCCTTCTGATGTTTCTCGGTGATGAGTAGTACGTCTCCTAACATATTGTTTATGAATTAAATTGCTATTACAAATGATATTTATCAACAAGAGCATCAAAGTCGAAAAACAGGTCGCATCCATGCTTTAAACCCTGAACCATTTCGTGTTCCCTTTCGAGGATTTGTTTTCTGAAAGCTGTCATTTCTTCTTTGTCGCCAAAAATCTGTGCCTCTTTGGTCTCATCGTAAGTAAGTTCGATAAAGATTCGTAGGTCGGCCTGTTCTATTTTAGTGGCATATAATCCGTTAATGATTATGATGTCGATGTCATTGAAATTGGTCGTGATTTCATCCACATAATCTGTGATGAGGTCAACGCAAGGCATCAGACTTTTCTGGTTTTCGTAAAAGTCGTTGATCACGTGAATTATCTTTCCCCAATCGTATTCGGAAGGACCAACACTTTCGATGCCGTTGGCTCGTCTCCACTCTTTGCGCTGTAGTGGGGGGATTTTGTAAAAGTCGTCCAGGTCAACAATTTTGGAACGAACGCCTTGTTTTTTGAGTTTGTGCGCCAGCGCATAAGCCAGAGTCGATTTTCCGGAACCCACTTCGCCACCAATCGTGATTATAAATTTAGGTTTCATTTTGTCGGCCAAAAACTCGAGTACCACATCGGCTGCCTGTTCATGTTTGGGCGTTACAGTTATTCTGTCGTTCAACATATTTTGTTATTTTAGGGATTATTTTCCAGCAGTTTCCAATTACCAGCCGTAAGGCTTACTACCTTATTCAGAACGCTGATTGTTACATTTTTATTGGCCAGAATTTGGATCTGTTTGCGATTGATATTAAAACGGTATTGTACACCTTTAAAAAATAGCCCAAATTGTATTGATTTCCAGGCATTGGGCAACTCAGGATTTAGTCTTAATTGCTCATCGCGGTAATTCAAACCAGCGTAAGTATTTAAAGCTATTAAAACAGTGCCTGCCATCACACCGGCGTGGATGCCTTCGCCTGTTGTACCTCCCTGTATGTCATTATAATCGCTTGTAAGCGCATCCTGATAAAGTTTCCAACTCAATTCGTGATCGCCTGTCGTAGCTGCCAATCGTGCATGCACCACACGACTTAGAGTAGAACCGTGTGATGTACGCTGCAGGTAATATTTCAGGTTTTTGTGCAAATAATTCTCAGGGAGCTGATAACCCATCTGCTGTAGCAGTTGATCCACTTCGGTTTTGTTCAGGTTGTAAAAGGTCATCAGGGTATCAGCTTGCTTTGCAAGTTTGTATGCATCAGGAGATTTACCCTCCGCCTTTAGGATACGATCCATGCGATAGATATTGCCATATTTCTGGCGATACGATTCCCAGTCGAGTTCCTGCAAATTGAAATAACCATCAAATTGTGCAATGATACCTTCTTTGTTAATGACGAGATTAAGCTTTGATGCAATTTGTTGCCAATTACGCAATTCCTTTTCGTCAAAATCCGGCAGCAGCTCTTTTGGATTTTCAATCAGCGAATTTATTTCCTGAGCTTTTTCAAACAACCAGGCTATCATGATATTAGTGTAGGCGTTATCTGTAAGACCACCTTTTTCTGTTCCCGGCAGATGTTCATGAAATTCGTCAGGACCCATTACATTGCTAATGTGATAGCGTCTGCTTTGTTCATCGTATTTTGCTTTGCTGGCCCAGAAACGACAAATTTCGAAGATAATTCTGGCTCCGTATTTTTTTAGAAATGACAAGTCGTTCGTGATCCAGTAATAATCCCACACATTATAGGCAATAGCCAGTGAAACATGGCGTTGCAGCGACGAATGGTCATCACCCCATACTCCGGTGAGGGGATTAAGATGTACTACTTGTGTTTCTTCGCGGCCATCGCTTCCACTTTGCCAGGGAAACATAGCGCCTTGATAGCCATGTTGTAAGGCATATTTACGTGCTTCATCAAGCCTGCGATAGCGATACATAAGCATGGATTTGGCCACTGCGGGAAGGTGCATACCATATAGCGGAAGGATGAATAGCTCGTCCCAGAAAATATGGCCCCGGTAGGCTTCGCCATGCAAACCGCGCGCGGTGATGCTGGCATCAAGCTGTTGGCTGAAAGTTGATACGGAAATCAACAGATGAAAGAGATGCAAGCGCAAGAGCTTTTGCGACCATCGATCGCCTTCAATTTTTATGTCCATTTGCTCCCAAAGCTTTGCCCATGAGGAGGAATTGTCGGCCATTAGCTTTTCAAAATCCGGTGCTGATTTTATGGCCGAAAATGCTGAGGACAGCGCATCATCCACAAAATGTTCTTTGTCGCTGCATATGGCTACTGTTTTTTCGAGTCGGACTTTCTGTCCGGAATGAAGATCCAGGCTGTAGCTTGCAAAAGCTTTCGATTCATCAAGCTGGGTTTGAGCCTTGGTGTTGATTATTTTTTCATCTACAAAAATTTTATGGCGACCCACTTCAGCAATTTGATGATTGGATTGATTGGTTTTGACCAGCACAAAGAGTCTTTCATTCTCTACTCCTTGTTTAACCGCTTCAAGGTGTTTGGACGAAAGTGATTTATAGCGCTCAACTCCTGCATTGATGATGTTGCCGTCGATCCCCGAACGTAAGGTAATTTTAGCAGCATAATTAATCGGTTCGAGCTCATATTGTAAAGCTGCCAGCAGGTTATTTTCGATGCTTGCGATCCTTTTGCTGCGTATAGCAGTTTGGCGACCTTGCTCATCTTCAATAAGCATTTCACGGCTCAACACAGCATTTTTAAAATCAATTTTTCTGGTAATGTTGCGTATTGTCGCTTTATTTGGATCGAACCATGCTTCATCGTTTATTTTAAAACTTACCGGAAGCCAGTTGGGCAGATTCACAAAGTCTTCGTTTTCTATATCACGGCCGGCTACTTTGGTAATCAGTCTGTTGTACATTCCGGCCATATAGGTTCCGGGATAATTTATTTTGTTGGCACTTGTTTCTTCCATCGCACCTCTTACACCAAAATAACCATTTCCTACTGCAAGCAAGGCTTCACGCGAACGTTCCTTTTCCTGATTGTAACCATGATAAGTGATGGACCAGCTATCCGCTTCGGCAGTGTAGGCAAACCACTGATTCAACTCATCGATGCCAATGCCTTCGAGATCTTCGACCACCCAGTCGGCTCCATTATCATATAGTTCGGTTGTGTTTTCTTCGCGCGCAAGACCCAATACCAATCCAAAGCGTCCGTTTTTTCCTGCTGCTACTCCCGAAACGGCGTCTTCAACAACAATGCTGCGATCGTAACTGCACCCCAGTCTATCGGCTGCTGTAGTAAAAATATCTGCTTCTGGCTTGCCTTTTAAACCCAGTTCGGCCGATACAACGCCGTCGATGCGTGTTTCAACCAGATCAAACAATCCTGCAGCACGCAATACACCTTCACAGTTTTTGCTGGAAGAAGCGACTCCTACAAGAAAACCTGCTTTACGCAAGTTTTTCATCAAGGCAACCGTTGAGGGATAAACTTCCACGCCATCACGATCGAGTACTGCGTTAAAAGCCTGATTTTTACGATTGCCCAAACCACAAACTGTTTGCATTTCGGGCTTGTCGGCGGGATCGCCAAAAGGCAGCTTGATACCACGGGAAGTCAAAAAATCAGCAACGCCTTTATATCTTGGCTTCCCATCGACATGAGGCAAATAGTCTGTTTTATGTTCGAAAGGAATAAATTCAGTTCCGGTTTTTTCGGCATGCGCTTTCAGAAACTCATCAAACATCAGTTTCCAGGCAGCGCTGTGAACCAGGGCAGTTTTAGTAATTACACCATCCAGGTCGAAAATTACGCCGTCAAAATATTTTTGTGCAGTCATATGTCTTGTGTCGTTTCGGGGGTTAGTTAATTTTTATCCAATGATAAGCAAAAGGTTTCAAAACAAGCTCATTTAACTGAACTTTTTTGCCTTGCAGCAAATCGATACCTTCATTTGCAAATGAATCGAGCACAGCAAGTTGAGGCTTAGAAGAAAGGTTCTGCAACACGATAATCCTTTCATTGTCCAAAGTGCGTTCATAAGTCAGCAAGGCCGTATTGTCGCCAGATTCACCAGTGGGAACGGTAATAAATGTGATACTTCCACGGCCAAAAATGCCGCTTTGTTTGCGTACCTCCAGCATTTTTTGGATGCGATGAAACACACGGTATTGAAAGCTTGAAGGATCTTTGAGTTGTGCCTCGCGCAGTGGCCAATTGATTTTGCCGCGAACCAAAAACCGGGTATCATCTTTTCCGGTCAGCTTAATCATTTCTTCGTAGTAGCGTTGATCGTTTTCTTTTCCAAACTCATCACCATAATAAATTACCGGTGTTCCCTGCAGGGTGAGCATCATGGAGTAGGCCAGGCCTATTTTTCGCTCATCAAACTGAAAAAGGTTAGCCAGACGAGCCGAGATTCCTTCGCCCTGACGGAAATCCCATTCAGTTTGCAGACAGTAGTTGTCGTGAATGTATTTGCGATCCTCTTCCGAAACGTAAACAAGCTCGAGACTTAGCTCGTCGTGGCAACGCAGAAATGTGAACCATTGCGCATTTTCGGGAATTGGAGGAGTGATTTGTGTATCCAAAATTTGTGTTATGGGCTCGGCTTGCTGACTGGCAATGGCTTTGTAGAACATCGGCATCAACGGAAAGTGATAGGCGGCATGGCACTCATCGCCATCACCCATATACTCAACAACTTTGTTAGGTTTTTGACAGGCTTCGGCCAGCAACAAAGTGCCCGGACGAATGCTATCCAAAACAGCTCTGAAAAATTTTACGATCATATGGGTTTGTGGTAGATTTTCGCAATCTGTGCCGTCTTCTTTCCAGACATAGGGGATAGCATCAGCTCTAAAACCATCAACACCAAGCCTTTGCCAATAGATGAAGTGGCGCAACATATCAAGCAAAACCTTTGGGTTGCGGTAGTTCAGATCGGGCTGAAAATTGAAGAAACGATGGAAGAAGTACCAATTGCCGGCTTTTTGCCAATTGCTGGTTTCCATACCTTTAAAGATGATACGGGCGTCCTGATAAAGTGATGTGTCTTTTGTCCAGATGAAATAATCGCGGTAAGGATTATCCTCCGAACTGATTGCTTGCTGAAACCAGGGATGTGTTTCAGAAACATGATTCAATGCGATATCAAAAATGACCCGTAAACTACGAGCATGTGCTTCATTGAGGAATTTACCGAAAACATCTTCTTGTTCTTCTTTGGAATGATTTTCGGGCAGCCCAAGCAATTCAGGCCTTATTTTGTCGTAGTTACGAATGTCGAAGCCGGCATCACGCATCGGCGAATCCAAAATGGGAAGCAACCACAAGGTATTAACGCCCAGCGATCGGATGTAATCAAGTTTATCGATTAGTCCTTCAAAATCTTTATTAAACAGATCCACATAAATGGAATAAACCACAGCATCCTGATACCAGTCGGGTTGGGAATCTTGTTTTATTTTTTTTTGACTATCCAGCTCAGCAAGAAAATCGGTTAAGAGCATATGATCTGCATCTGGATAAATTTTGTTCCAGAGGCTTTTGATTTTTTCTTTTTGATTCATATCCAGTAGTTTAGGTGAGTGTTACGCTTTCAACAAAAATAGCGTATTTCGGGCAGCTGATCTTTGCTTTTAGATGGTTTGTAACGATTATTATATTGCAAACGGTTTCGGTTAAAAATTTGCATAGCCGAACTAATCTAAATTCTAAAAATTTTCGATAAAAAGAAACGCTCAAAACCTTCATTTGCTTGATTTCATCATGATTTTAATTATTTGCCGGGGTTTTTAAATCTTCCTAAGAAGCCATGTCCAAATCCTATTCTTTTCGTTTAATGCCTTATCTTTACTGCCTTATCATAGCTCATCCATTATCACCGTCATAACACTAACATTAAATAAACTATGAACAGATTTAGATCAATCGTTTCAGGATTTACCCTGATGGCAGCGCTTTTGCTGTTTAACCTGCAAGTTGTTGCCCAATCGAAAACCCATGATTTATCCATCGAGCCTCCGTTTTGGTGGGTGGGAATGCATGATACGAAACTACAATTGATGGTACATGGCGAAAATATTGGTGAAACACGTGTCCAAATTAACGAGGAGGGAATAAAGCTGGAGCGTGTTTCGGCTGTTGAAAGCCCGAATTATTTATTTCTGGATTTGCAGATTGATGCTTCGGCAAAAGCTGGCATTTTCGAGATAGCGTTTTTAAAGTCAGGAAAAGTAGTAAAACGCGCCAAGTATGAATTGAAAGCTCGTAAAGCTGGTTCAGCCAACCGACAGGGCTTCAACAGTTCTGATGTAATTTACCTGTTGATGCCTGATCGTTTTGCCAATGGAAATCCCGAGAATGATGATATGCCCGGGATGTTGGAAAAAGCCAATCGCAAGAATCCCGATGGCCGTCACGGAGGTGATTTGGAAGGGATTATTCAAAATCTGGATTATTTTACCGATTTGGGAGTAACTGCTCTTTGGCTTAATCCCGTACTCGAGAATAATATGCCGGCTTACAGCTATCATGGCTATGCGATCACCGATTTTTATGAGGCTGATCCCCGCCTGGGCGGAAATGAAAAATACCTTGAACTGGTTGAGAAGGCTCGTGAAAAGGATTTGAAGATCATTCAGGATATGGTTTTTAATCATTACGGAATCGGACATAAATGGACCGAAGATATGCCGATGAGCGACTGGGTAAATCAATGGCCTGAGTTTACGCTTTCTAACTATCGTGGTGGCTCACTTACTGATCCTTATGCCTCAGCCTTTGATCAGGATAAAATGCTGCGCGGTTGGTTCGATGTGAGCATGGCCGACCTGAATCAGCGTAATCCTTTTGTTGCTAACTATCTTATACAGAATAGTATATGGTGGGTTGAATATGCTGATCTTGGGGGTATCAGGATGGATACCTATCCTTATTCTTTTAAAGAGTTTATGCAGGAATGGATGCAGCGTCTCAGAGCAGAATATCCGAATTTTTCGGTTGTTGGCGAAGTCTGGCTTAACTACAGTCCGATGGTGGCATACTGGCACGAGCAAAAACATAATTTCGATGGCTTCAACTCCCATTTGAATTATGTGATGGATTTCCCCTTGAAATATGCCATAGGTCGCGCTTTTAATGATTCGAACGGCTGGAGCTCTGGTGTTTCAGCGCTTTACGAATCCCTAAGTATGGACTTTCAGTACGGCGACCCGAATACCATCGTAAACTTTCTCGATAATCATGACATGGATCGTATTGCCACCACTTTAGGAGAGGATATCGACAAACAGAAGCTGGCCACCACTTTTTTGCTTACGGTTAGGGGAGTGCCACAGTTATATTATGGTAACGAACTCGGTACTCCGGGTGTTGAGCATAAAGGTCACGGGCAGATGCGTAACGATTTTCCCGGAGGCTGGGCTGGCGACAGCAGAAATGCTTTTACACCTGAAGGCCGAACAACCGATGAAAATGAATTGTGGAATCATTTCAGGACTTTGTTGCATTTCAGAAAAGACAGCAAAGCACTTCAAAGTGGAAAAATGACACATTATATTCCCGAAGACGGCGTTTATGTTTATTTTCGCTATAACGACGAGCAAACTATTATGGTTGTTTTAAATAATGATACAGAAGAGAAGACTATCAAAACTGAACGTTTTGCTGAAAATATCCGAGGTTTTGAAACAGGAACTGATGTGTTGCATCGCACCTGGTTCGAGAACCTGGATGAGATTACTATTCCAGCCATGGATAGCCGTGTGATTGAACTGAAATCCAAATCCAATTAAAGCATACAACTATGCGTTTAAAGCATTTTTTTTACAGTATTTCGTTTGCACTTTCACTGTTTTTTATTTTTCATCAGCAGTTAAAGGCGCAGCTGGTTCGGGCTATCCCTGCCCAACCTGAAATTTCAGATACCGTATTATTTATTTTTGATGCCAACCAGGGAAATAAGGCTTTAAAAGACTACAATGAAGCTGTGTATTTCCATGCCGGATTGATAACCGACAGAAGTAATGATGGAAGCGATTGGAAGTTTGTGGTTGGCGAATGGGGTCAGCCTGACGAACGTGTTAAAATGATTCCGATGGGAGCGGGGCTTTATCGCGCCAGTGTGCACTTGCAGTCGTTTTTCGGAGTGGAAGATAATATTTCCGTTAAGCAGCTTGCCCTGGTTTTTCGCAATGCAGATGGAAGCCTGGTTGGTAAAACTGCGGATGAATCTGATTTTTTCATCAATTTTAAAGGATATCAGCCCGAAGAGGAAATTCTTGTTACTAAACAGGGATTTAAAGGAAAATATTTAGGCCAGCGTGTTGAAGGAAGTACACTCTTTGTTTCGACCGATCTGGGCGATTACAGTTTCAGGGCCTTTGCCGATAGCATATTGGAAGTTAGTTTTCATCCGGTTGGTTTTCAGGATTTTGATAGCTCACATGCGGTTATTCTTGAGCCTGGGCAGGTAGATGTACTGCTTACTGAAACTCCAAATGCTTTGATGTTCGACTTGCCCGGAATGCAAGTGTTTATCCAAAAGAAAAATCTTGAGATCAGCTATCTGAGCAATGGCAGAACATTGCTGAAGGAAGAAAAGGGCTTTTTTTCAAGTAATCAGGAAGGTGGATTTCGTTTTGAAGCACAGCAGGGAGAGCGGTTTTATGGCAGTGGCGGACGTGCTCATGGTATGGATTTGCGCGGAAAAAAACTTGGACTCTACAACCGCGCCCAATATGGCTACGAACTGGGCGCCACCGACTTAAATTATATGATTCCGCTAATGGTTTCGAATAAGGACTACCTGATTCTTTTTGACAACCCTCAGAAGGCTCAACTTGATGTGGATAGCGAGCGCGATGGTATCGTTGAATTTTCTGCTATTGGAGGTCCGCAACGTTTTTATCTTGTTCACAGCCTGTCCTATGCCGGATTGATGAAACAATATGGACAGCTGACCGGAAAACAGGAATTGCCACCCAGGTGGGTTTTTGGCAACCTGCAATCACGTATGGCTTATCGCACGCAAGCCGAAACGGATTCTATTGTAAATATGATGATAGCACAGGATTTTCCTATTGATGCCATTATCCTCGATTTTTATTGGTTTGGCGACAGCATCCTTGGTCACCTTGGACGGCTTGATTGGTACAAACCATCCTGGCCTGAGCCAGAAAAAATGATTGCTGATTTTGCTGCTAAAGGTGTAAAAACCATTACTATTTCGGAACCCTATATTATTGATTCGCTGGCTAATTTTGAAGTAGCTAAACAGTTGGATATACTTTCAAAAGATACACTCGGAAATGTTTATGTCGATAAGCAGTTTTATTTTGGCGATGGATCACTGATTGATATTTTTAAACCCACGGCAGCTGATTGGCTTTGGAGTAAATACAAAACACAGTTTGAGCAAGGGGTTGCCGGTTTATGGGGCGATTTGGGCGAACCCGAATCACATCCTTCGGACTTGAAGCATGTAGTAGGTATGGCTGATGAGGTACACAATATTTATGGTCATTATTGGGCTAAATCAATTTATGAACGCTTTAGAAGAGATTATCCCGACCGGCGATTGTTTTTTCTGGCACGCAGTGGTTTTGCCGGAAGTCAGCGCTACAGCATGTTTCCCTGGACAGGCGATGTGAGCCGCAGCTGGGGTGGGCTGCAGGCTCAACTGCCTGCAATGCTGAACATGAGTATGTCGGGTGTGCCCTATATGCACAGTGATGCTGGCGGTTTTGCGCTTGGCGAAAAGGATGATGAACTCTATACCAGATGGTTGCAATATGCTGTTTTTACGCCTATTCTGCGTCCGCATGGTTCAGGAGTACCTTCGGAGCCGGTGTATTTTAATGATACAACCAAACAAATCGTTCGTGATTTTATGAAATTGCGTTACAGGCTATTGCCATATATCTACACAGCGGCCTGGAAAACTGCCACCGATGGCATTCCACTTGTGAAACCTGTATTTTTCTATTATCCTGATGATGAACGTTTTGAGAATCATTACAACAGTTATTTCTTTGGTAGCGACTTGCTTGTTGCACCTGTTACCTCTCCCGGAATTAACCGGATGCAGGTTGAGCTGCCTGAAGGTTTGTGGTATCATTTCTGGTCGGGAGAGCAGCTTCGTGGAGGTAAACCGGTAGGAGTGAATGTTGCTCTTGAGAGTATCCCGGTATTTGCACGGGCGGGCAGTATCATTCCGATGACAAATAGTATAAATACTACAGATCGCTACAACAGTCGCTTGCTTTTTTTGAAAGCTTACTTGAATGACAGGGCCGGAAAACTGAATGGCGAAGTGTTTGAAGACGACGGATACACTTATGGAACTTATCAGTCAGGTGATTATGAATTGCTGACTTTTGAAGGGTCACAGGATGCGGAAGGCAGGATGGAGCTTCTTTTCACGAGAAGCGGGAATGGTTTTGCAGGTATGCCGGAGATCAGAGTGGTAGAATTGGAAATTTTTGGCAAAGCCAGACCATTGAAAAAAGTCGGGTTAAACGATATGGAATTGCAGCCACTGGATGCCGATGCTGTTCAAAATGGCGACCTCGGATTCTGGACAGATAGTAAAGGCCGTAATCATGTGCGTCTGATGTGGGCTGGCGAAGAAATTAAACTTATTGCAGAGTAAATTGATATATCATTAAACCCAAAAACTATGAAAAGATTATTTAAATTTCTGCCGTTTCTGTTAATTCCGGTAACGGTATTTGTTTCTGGTTGCGAAAACCAAGCTGAGAAAGTAGTTAACAATAAGCCTGTTGCCTTGAGTAAAAACCCTGAATGGGCCAAAGATGCCGTGATTTATGAAGTAAATACACGTCAATTTACCGAGGAAGGAACTTTTGCTGCATTTGCCAGTCATCTTCCCCGCCTGAAAGAGCTTGGTGTTGATATTTTGTGGTTCATGCCCATTCATCCTATTGGAGAAAAAAACCGTAAAGGAAGCCTCGGAAGCTATTATTCCATTAAAGATTACACAGCAGTAAATCCGGAGTTTGGCTCACTGGCAGATTTTAAAGCCCTTGTTGATCTGGCTCATGAAATGGGGTTCAAGGTAATTCTCGATTGGGTTGCCAACCATACGGCTTTTGATCATGAATGGGCAACAACACATCCTGAATGGTACAACAGAGATGAAAATGGAGAGATTGTTTCTCCCTACGACTGGACTGATGTTGCTGACCTTAATTATGATGACAATCCCGAGCTTTGGGATGCGATGATCGGTGAAATGAAGTTTTGGGTGAGCGAAGCCAATATCGATGGTTTTCGCTGTGATGTAGCCGGAATGGTTCCTGTTGAATTTTGGAACAAAGCCCGTAAGGAACTGGATGAAATTAAGCCTATATTTATGCTCGCCGAAGATGAAGGCGTTCCAGAGCTTACAGCATATGCCTTTGGAGCCAACTACGGCTGGGAAGTGCATCACATTTTTAATAAAATGGCTAAGGGCGAGAATACCATCGCCGATTTGTGGGCTTACCTCAAGAAAAATGACAGCATTTTTGAGCCAGATGTATTCCGCATGACTTTCACGTCTAATCACGATGAAAACTCCTGGAATGGAACTGTATTTGAGCGTCTTGGCGATGGAGCCAAAGCTTTTGCAGTGCTTTCATACACTATTCCCGGTTTTCCGTTGATTTATAACGGACAGGAAGCAGGTCTCGACAAACGACTGGAATTTTTTGAGAAAGATCAAATTAACTGGGAAAATTCAAATGCTGAAGCATTTAGTGCTTTATACACAAAACTTAATAAAGCTAAAACCGAAAATCCGGCGCTTTGGAATGCCGGACATGGCGGTAAAATGGAAAAAATTGATATCAATATTCCCAATAAAGTTTTAGCTTTTTCACGAGAAAAGGATGACAATAAAGTTTCGGTTTATATCAATATGGCAGCTGAACCTCAAAATGTTATCGTCACCAATAAGTGGGATTACGGCACTTTCAGTGATTTGATCAGTGGCAGAGAACTGCTTATTCGCGGAACAACAGCTTTTGAAATCCCGGCCTGGGGGTATTATGTGCTGAAAGAGAAGAAGTAGCAATTTACTGAAGATATTGACAAAACCCGGTTTAAGCCGGGTTTTGTTGTATTAGGGCCACAAGAATTATTTTTGATCAAACTTGCCGATGAAGCGGAATGCGATTAAATTTGCATTTTGTTTTGCGGGCATAGCTCAGTGGTAGAGCATTAGCTTCCCAAGCTGAGGGTCGTGGGTTCGAGCCCCATTGCCCGCTCCTGAAAATCAGAGATTTATAAGAAATTTAAAAATCTCTGATTTTTTTTTGCACCAAAATTTGCGCCATAACTTGTCTCATGGATCTTATGGAAATGTCACTCAACCGAAAATACAGATATTTGGTGTAAAATTTTTTAATTGTCATAAGTATGACAGTTGGTTAAGAGTTGAAGCATTTTTTCTATGCGTTCTTCCAGAGTCTTTGGTTATTTTATTCTTAACGCAAAATTGAGGGGCTTTTTATAACTCACAAGATGCCCGTGGCCGGAGGGTTATAAAGCTGTTTATCGAGCTTCTGATATCAAACCATGTCAAAGGGAACTTTGAGGTCAGAGGTGATACCTCACAGCCCGGCGTAGTCTGTGACTACCCATAAGCTCGTGAACTCGTAAACCTATAAACTCGTAAACCCATGGACTAAAGCTCGGCGTAGTCTGTGACTACGTCGCAGTTATTCTCTACCTTCCACTTTCAAACCCCGCTGACTTGTTTTATTTTTTCGATGATTTTTTTAAAACGATAATCTTGATCTTCATAGAAAAGATTCCCATAAATAGCTTCTTGTTTTACGGCATCTCCCTAAAGCTCGGCGTAGTCTGTGACTACGTCGCAGTTATTCCCTACCTTCCACTTTCAAACCCCGCTGACTTGTTTTATTTTATCGCTGATTTTTTTAAAACGATAATCTTGATCTTCATAGAAAAGATTCCCATAAATAGCTTCTTGTTTTACGGTATCTCCCTAAAGCTCGGCGTAGTCTGTGACTACGTCGCAGTTATTCTCTACCTTCCACTTTCAAACCCCGCTGACTTGTTTTATTTTTTCGATGATTTTTTTAAAACGATAATCTTGATCTTCATAGAAAAGATTCCCATAAATAGCTTCTTGTTTTACGGCATCTCCCAGAATATCCGCAAAGCAACTGATCAGATATGCTTTCACACGATCATCCGAAGCAAGTACTTTTGATACCCAATCTGTCGAATAATTGAGCAGGTAAACAATATCTTCAAAATCGTGACTGGTTCGTGGATCTTTAATACCCCGATCGTAAAATGCTGAAAATTTTGTTGCCAGGTAGTATGGCAATGCCAAATAACGGATTGTTACTTCATCGATCTCAAACTTGATAAGCTTGTCAAATCCTGATGCAAACCATGGATTTGCCGGAGCCCAGCCTACCTCTTTTGTGGCCATTACATCCACTTTGGTGTCCTGATAACGAAAACGACACATAACATGATCCTCACTCGACTGGCGAAAACCTAACTTTATCAACTCCTGCCTGATGCGTTTTAGTTCGCCAAGGCTTGCTATTTCCATTGTAATATCTACGTCCTTTTTAGGTCTCACATCATCAGCTGACGAATCGTCAATATAAAGGCTCACCACGGCGCCTCCACATATACAACCCTTTCGTTAAGCCTACCCAAAGCCAGCGCAATCTTTTTTGTTGCCTCCCGGTTAATAACAGTATTTTTTAACATAATCGCTTTTTAAGTTCTGCTGTAGCTATATTTTTCTCTCTTGCCCTTCCAACTCTCAAAGCATCGCAAAGCGCCATATATTCATAAAAATAAGAATCCTTCAAACATGCTTCCGGTACTTTTGGATGCAGCGGTTCAATCGATGCTCCCCTCATCGTGCCTTCCCCATAAGGCCACACATAAGGTTCGCTGCTTCTTATCTCACTTGCCAGCGGAGGTGCCGCATGTGCAGTAGGAATTCCGCGCACACGTGCCCCCGGATATTGAGGATACACATAGCGAAGTCCATGCAGCAGAAATTCAAGTAAAGAAGATTTCATCAAATGCCTTTTGTCTTTACTAATCAATCCGGCAATAGCTGATCTGTTTAAACTTTCGCTCACCTCACTGGCACTAATACCCAACTCATGGGCTAAATCTTTCATAAACCAGGATGAGTCCTTTTTTGCAGCTATTTTTAATAACACCACAATATCATGTGGTCGCATTCCACTATGTTTCTTCATGTCTTTATCATTAACAGACCGCAAAGATAAAACAATAATTCTCAATTCGCGATTCGCGAATTGAGAATTATATCAATAAATCGACTTCCTGTCGTGCTAATTGAACATCACGATGCCCTGTCGACCTTCGACCTTCAGACCTTAGGTCATCGCGATGCCCTGCGATGCCCTGCGATGCCCTGAGCCTGCCGAAGGGAGCTTGTCGATGGGAGCCTTGTCGAATGCTGCTGACAAACTGACTTTCAGGCCTTCGACCTTCAAACCTCCCACAAGTCATTACCCACGCTGCCGAGCGAATCCTTTCGCGTGGTGATCCCCGACCTTCGACTTTCGTTAATTTTTCGTCTTTCAAGACAGGTGCTCTCGACTCCGCTCGATCACCTTCGACCTTCAGACCTTCAGACTTTCGACATTCAGACCTTCGACATTCAGACCTTCGACATTCAGACCTTGGTCATCGAGCGATAGTCGAGATGTCGACTTTCAGACTTTCGACCTTCAGACCTTCGACCTTCAGACCTTGGTCATCGAG
>CAZQFH010000020.1:0-59497 GCA_964592595.1 uncultured Lentimicrobiaceae bacterium
TGAAGGATCAGTTTGGGCAAAGTGGCACTCCCGAACAACTGATGAAACATTATCAGCTTGATGCAGCGGCTATTGTAAAGGCTTCAGAAAAAGTAGTTTTACGTAAATAAAACACCCGGAATGCCTGCTTAACATGTACCAAAGAATCTACCTGGTTGGCTATATGGGCGTTGGCAAAAGTACCATCGCGCGTAAATTATCAGCCCAACTCAACTGGGATGTGCTGGATTTGGATCATGTTTTTGAAACCCGTTATAAAATAAGTATTCCAGACTTTTTTAAGCGCTACGATGAAGCACTTTTCCGAAAGCTGGAACGCTCCTTGCTTCAGGAAACTGAAAGCTTTGAACGCACAATCATATCAACCGGTGGCGGAACTCCATGCTATTACGACAATATGGATTGGATGAACAGCCATGGATTAACGGTTTATTTGAGCATGAGTGCAGCCGGGCTAACCAATCGATTGATTCATGCCAAAAAGAAAAGACCTGTTATTATTGGTAAAACAGAACAAAATCTAAGGGCTTTCGTTAAAAAACACTTACAACAGCGGGCAATTTTCTATTCACAATCAGCCATTCATTTTGAAGCTGAATCAGCAGATATTCCTGCGCTGGCAGCGCTTCTTAAAAAAAATATAGCTTTTTAAACCGATCTCAATTCAAGCAACACAATATTTTCAACATGTTGCGTTTGTGGAAACATATCAACAGGCTGCACTTCAATAAGTTTGTATTTATCATCCAGCATGTTTATATCGCGAGCCTGCGTTGCAGGATTACAACTGATATAAAGCATACGCTTAGCTTCCAATGCCAGCAGTTGTGCTAACACTTTGGGATGCATCCCGGCTCGCGGCGGATCTGTTATTATTAAATCTGGTTTGCCCTGCTCGGCTGTAAATGTTTCATTCAATACAGCAGCCATATCCCCTGCATAAAACCGAACATTATTAATCTGATTTCGCCTCGCATTCCTGCCAGCATCCTCCACCGCCTGTTCAACATACTCTATTCCAATAACTTCCTTTACAAATCGAGCAAAATACAAGGCAATTGTTCCGGTTCCAGTATATAAATCGTAAACCCGTTCGTCACCATTCAAATGGACCATATCAAAAGCAGCGCGATATAACCGCTCCGCCTGAACTGCATTGGTCTGATAAAAGGAAACCGGTCCAATTTCGAACTCCAAATCAGTGAAACCATCACGCGGACTGGCCATTTTTTCAACTAAAAAAGACTCGCCCGAAAAGTTTTTCACTTCCAGATCGTTAATCACATCATTTTTTTTGTCGTTCACCACAAGCATCAGGGAAGTAATGGCAGGGAAGTTTTTATTGAGTGCGGGTAACAAACCGTTCCATACGGTATCATCTTCATGATTGATCACCAAAATAACCATAAATGCACCTGCACTGGTATTTCGGATAATCAAATTCCGCAATAACCCTTCATGATTGCGCACATCATAAAAGCTGAGTTTGTTTTCGATAGCATATTTCCTGACAAACAATCGAATTTCATTTGAGGGATCGGGTTGCAAATGACAATGATCAATATCCAAAATTCGATCAAACATGCCGGGCAAATGAAAACCAAGGCCATTCATCTCATCTGCCGTTTTTTCGGAAGAAGGCGCACCATCAGTAAACCACTTGCGATTCGAAAAGGTGTATTCCAACTTGTTTCGGTAATAAAAAGGCTGTGGCGCGGCTAAAATCGGACTGATAGCAGGATAATCTACTTTGGCAATCCTGTCCAGGTTATCTTTCACCTGCTTTTGTTTGAAATTCAGTTGATGCACATAATCCATATGTTGCCATTTACAACCACCGCATAGCCCAAAATGCTTACATTCAGGCTGTGTACGCATATCAGAATATTGGTGGAAATGCAGGATTTTACCTTCAAAGTAATTCTTTTTTTTTCGAAATACCTCCAGGTCAACAATATCACCGGGAGCGGCAAATGGCACAAAAACGACCTGATTCTCCGGCTTGGCAACTGCCTTTCCTTCTGAGCCGGCATCAACGATTTCAACTTCTGAAAAGAACTGCGGCTTACGTCTATTTTTCATGAATCAACTTATTTTTCGGTATATCCTTCTTAAAAAACTGGCTGCAAAATTACGACTTCAATTCAACTAATTAAGTAAAATGAAATGATATACCTTATGCTATTGATTACATGTATTTTAGGCAAGTAATTCAAGTCAACATTTAAGCAAGACACAAAAAGCAAGAGCCCAAAATTGCTTACTTTTACACAAAATTCAACAGAAATGAAAAAAATTGTAGTGCTGTTCATTGTATTTATAACCTTTCAGCTTCAAGCTCAGGTCCTTGAACAAATTGATGTTACAGATCATGCTAACGGGCTTACATCAATTAGTTTTCAACAGTTTACGGCAGAAGGCCATGTGTTCGCTGGTAAAAAACAGGGTACATGGATTTCGCGTATGCCCTCAGGAATGCTTTTTGAAGTAACAAATTATACTGACGGCCAGAAATCGGGTATCAGTTTGGAGTTTGACAGAAGTGGATACCTGCAACAAGAATCAACATATGAAAGCGGCATCCTTCATGGTTATCTAAAAATTTGGAAACCTGGCGGAAGAATGGTTCTGGAGGAGCATTACAAAGCAGGTAATCTCGACGGTGAGCGAAAAGTATTTTACGAACGCGGACAACTGCAGGAGGAGTCCTTTTACAAAGATAGTGAACGTCATGGCAAATCGAGCTGGTATGACGAAACCGGAAAACTTATGGCTACCTATAACTATGAAAACGGTCAATTCGAAGGTGTGCAACAGACCTATTATTCAGATGGAACAGTAAAATCACAACGCAGTTATCAGAGAAATAAGTTACACGGACCTGCCAAAGATTTTTATCCCAACGGAAAACTCAAGGCAGAAGCTGTATATGAACTTGACAGTCTGGTTAACGACTGGAAAAATTATCCTTTTGAAGATCAATGAGTTTTAAACATGAAAATCTTTAATCCCTATAATAAGCTGCCCGAACATCATTGTTTTGGCTGTGCTGGCAAAAACCCGATTGGTCTCAAGCTAAGCTTCGATCTGGATGGAGATACACTAAAAAGCAGTTGGCTTCCATCAAAAAACTATCAGGGTTTCGAAGATATCGTGCACGGCGGCATTATCAGTACTTTGATGGATGAAGCAGCTGCCTGGGTAATTCAGCTGCGCTTGAAAACAGCAGGAGTTACCAGCGAATTAAATGTGAAATACCTAAAGCCTTTACGAGTGAGCAAGGGAGCAGCTCTTATTTTGGCTGAGATCAGCAGTACTGAAGCAAAATATGCAAAAGTAAAAACTACCGTAAAAGATAGTGATAATGTGATTTGTGCTGTGGGATTAATCACTTATTTCATTTTCCCGGAAGCCGTTGCACAAAAAAAGTTCAGGTATCCGGGAATAAACGCCTTCCTGACTGACAAATAAAAAAAGATCCGGCCTTACGGAGGGCAACCGGATCCTTATAATCAACCAAAACCAATTAACAATCTTTCCTCGATGATTGTAAATGAAAAAACCTGCCCGAAGAGTTCAATTAACATGCCACGTCCATTAGCTGATTGTGAATCATTTAATTAAATCGTTATTACGCTAAGCAACTTGTAAATTACGCTATCCACTAATGAAATGCTTATCCGTTTTCGGATAAATTTGGATGTGTTTTTCTGACTCAACAATCGCATAAAATCCCTTCCATTGGCGCCTCGGAATCAGTTCTCCAACAGACGCTACAAGATCATTTCAAGAAAATTAAGGTATTCGTTAAACAACAATTATTCAGGCTTTATACACCACCACAACACGTATAGCAGGAAAAACATCGACCAAACCGAAAATCTATATTACTAGGCAATACCCTCGGCGTATAAATCAAAAGCTTCTGCTCCTGTAATCCTGAGATTATAAAACTTACCTATTTCAAGTGGTTGATGAGTTGATATTATTACCTCATTATCCACTTCAGGTGAATCATACTGCGTGCGACCAATGTAGTATTCGCCTTCCTTGCGGTCGATCAGCACTTTTTGAATACTGCCAATTTTTTGCTGGTTGATCTCCAGCGCTATATCCTGCTGAATGCTCATCAACTGTTCCACGCGTTGCTGTTTTACCTCATCCGGCACAACATCAATCAAATCGAATGCAGTAGTATCCTCTTCGGCCGAATAAGCAAAGACACCCATCCGCTCGAAACGCATTTCCCTCACAAAATCGCACAATTCACTAAACATCTCTTTCGTCTCGCCCGGATATCCAACTATAAAAGTAGTACGAAATGCCAAATCTGGTGCGTATTGTCTGATTTTGCCGACCAGTTTTCTTGTATGTGTGCCGTCAAGGCCGCGTTTCATGCTTTTAAGCAAATCACTATTAATATGTTGCAATGGCATATCCAAATAGTTACAAACCTTTGGATGCGTTGCTATCAGTTCGATTAGGTCCTCCGGAAAACCAGCAGGATAGGCATATTGAAGTCTGATCCACTCAATGCCATCGATAGATGCCAGTGCTTTGATGAGTGGAACAAGCATGCGTTTTCCGGTCAGGTCAATACCATAATAAGTCAGGTCTTGCGCTATCAAAATCAATTCTTTAACTCCTGAATTGGCAAGCTGTCTGGCTTCATTAATCAAAACATGTTCTGGCACAGAAATATGTTTGCCACGAATTAGCGGTATCGCACAAAACGAACACTTTCTGTCGCAGCCTTCCGATATTTTGAGGTAAGCGTAATGATCTGGTGTTGAGAGGTTTCTTTTGTAATGTTCAGGAATATTAACCAATTCTTTTTCCTGAATCAATGCAGCTACATCCCTGAGCTGGTCAACACCAAAAAAAGCATCCACCTCATGAATTTCTTCTTCCAGATAAGTTTTGTAGCGTTGCGACAGGCATCCCATCACAATAAGTTTCTTGATTTTACCACTTTTTCTTTGCTGCGCATAAGCCAGGATAGTGTCAATACTTTCTTCTTTAGCATCACCAATGAAGCCACAAGTATTGATGATTATGATATCCGCATCCCTATCTGAGTTATGGAGAATCTGATAATCTTTTGGTGCGAACAAAGCTCCAAGATGTTCGGAATCAACTGTATTCTTGGAACATCCCAGCGTAACGATATGAATACTTGACTGTTTCAATGAAAATGTTAATCAAAAAGTGTCTCCACAAAAAGCTTACGATCAAAGAGCTGCAAATCTTCCATCTTCTCTCCTATCCCGATATACTTTACAGGAATTTTGAACTGATCCGAAATACCTATCACCACACCACCTTTTGCGGTTCCATCCAATTTGGTTAGCGCCAGGGCATTCACCTCAGTGGCAGCAATAAACTGACGCGCCTGCTCAATGGCGTTTTGACCTGTTGATGCATCAAGTACAAGTAAAATCTCATGAGGTGCATCTGTAATAACCTTTTGCATCACGGTTTTAATCTTGGTGAGCTCCTTCATCAGGTTTATTTTATTATGCAGCCGACCCGCAGTATCAATAATCACTACATCGGCCTGCTGACTAACAGCTGACTTTACCGTATCAAAAGCAACCGAAGCCGGATCGGAACCCATAGCTTGAGCAACAACCGGAACATCAACACGCTGTCCCCATATCTTGAGCTGATCAACAGCAGCAGCGCGGAAGGTATCCGCAGCACCAAGAACAACTTTTTTACCTGCTTTTTTGAAGTTATAAGCCAGCTTACCAATCGTAGTAGTCTTTCCAACTCCATTGACTCCCACTACCATAATTACATAAGGTTTCGTTCCGGCAGGGATATCAAAATCTGTCCCATCTCCCGAATTGTTTTCCTGAAGCAATTCAACGATCTCTTCCTTCAAAATAGAATTTAACTCACTCGTGCCAAGATATTTATCACGCGCAACTCGTGCTTCTATGCGTTCGATTATCTTTAACGTAGTATGTACACCCACATCAGAAGTAACCAGGATTTCCTCAAGTTGATCAAGGACTTCATCATCCACCTTTGATTTGCCGGCAATGGCTTTTGAGATTTTACCAAAAACACTGCTACGTGTTTTTTCCAGACCTTTGTCGAGGTTCTGCTTTTTATCCTTCGAAAAAAAAGAGAAGATTCCCATATTGATGAGTTTAAACGAAAAAAGCTCTCCCGGCTATAGTCGGAAAAGCTCCAGTCGTTACTGAAATAATTTCATTATCTTTTGGTCAGAAATTCCTGAACCTTATCATTGGGAACCATAGTTTCAGAAAAACTATAAGCACCTGATTTGGATGATTTGCTCATTCTGATCACTTTCGCGAACTCTTTTCCGCTCGCCTGCAAGGTTGCAACTACTTTTTTTGCCATAATTCAGCCTATTTTATTTCTTTGTGAACCGTCATTTTCTTCAAAATGGGGTTGTATTTTTTTAATTCCATACGCTCTGGCGTATTCTTTTTGTTCTTGGTGGAAATGTACCTGGAAGTACCGGGCATTCCACTTGTTTTATGCTCAGTGCACTCAAGAATTATCTGCACACGCGCGTCTTTACTTTTCTTAGCCATGCTTCTGTCTTTTCATTTTTTCGGACGGCAAAAGTATAAATTCTCAATCAATTAACCTAAATTTTTTCTCTCTTTTTTACGAAATATTAAAAATCGCCTTGATGTAGGGCGAAATACCAGTAAAAAAGAATTCTACCGCAATAACCATCACAATTAGCCCCATCAGTTTCATCATGATTTTGTTTCCCGTATCACCCAGAAATTTCATGATAGAATTTCCGCTGAGCAAGATCACAAGTATGACCAAACAAACGATCAAAATTGCACTGATTAATATTGCTTTCTCGATAATCCCCGGACTTCGATCCATCAAAATAATCGCATTGGTAATTGATCCGGGGCCAGCTATCATCGGTATTCCCAGTGGGGTAATTGACACATCGTTAACATATTTGTTTACTTCTTCGGGAGTAATTTTAATACGGCTTAGCCGTGCATTCAGCATATCGTATCCGAGGATGAAAAATAAAACCCCGCCTACTACTTTTAACCCGGCAACCGAAATCCCAAAGAAGCTAAACAAGAGCTCACCGCCAAAAGCAAAAGCCACCAAAGTAAAAAAGGCCGTAATCAGCGATTTGATAGCCGTAAGCCTTCTGCCCCGTTTGTCCAGACTACTTGTCATGCTCAAAAATACCGGCATCACCCCCAGGGGATTCATGAGGGTGATGAAGGAAGTAAGGTATAAAAGCAAAAGTGTGAAATGCTCACTCATTGACTAAGCTTGTTTTTGAATCACTGCTTCAACTTTTTCAAGGATGCGTTTTTCTGCTGTTTCTGCTTCAGCCAGAAGCTGAGCTCCCTTTTGAACCATCTGATCTGCAAAAGCGCGGTCTTCAATACCGGCAGCATTGATTTTTACATTCAAAAAAGCACCGTTTACTGCTCCTCTGGCGCAAATTGCTCCTACACCGGCATCAGAAACTGAGTTGGGATTCCCCTGATCGGCCATCGCTTCAATCAACTCCATAGTCTCCAGGCTAAGCGCCATCACTTTATAAGGCACCTCAATGGCATATTTTGAAGCCGACTCGATAGCTTCTTTTCTGGCTTGCTTATCCGCATCTGTCTTTTTGGGCAAACCAAATGCATCCATAATTTTGTTAAAAGCATTGGTATCCTCATCAACCATAAACAAAAGCTGGTCCTTGAGCTTTTGTCCCTTTTCGGCCCAGTCGGAGAAAAATTTCCAACGGTCGTCCCAACCCCTTTTATGGGAAGATAAGTTGGCCACCATCGTTGCCAGCGATGCACCTAAAGCACCCAGATATGCTGAAACAGAACCTCCGCCGGGTGCAGGAGATTCAGAAGCAGTTTCATGCGCAAAACCTGCTACGGTAAAATCAACTAGCTTTTTATGGCAGGTATCAGCAGCAAGTTTGTATTCAATGATTTTTTCGTGTGGATTAAACGGTTTTAACTCATCCAAGCCCATTGATTTTACCGCGATTTTGATGAGTTCTGCCTCATCCACACCTAGTGAACGCTGTTGTTTTTCGAGAAAGTATTTTCCTGCATCTGTTAGCGCCTTTAAAGGAATCAAACCCACAAGCTCAGACCCAGTAACCCTTATCCCGCGCGCTTCGGCTTTGCGGCAAACTTCATCGAAAGCAATATGGACGGGAGTGATACCAATATTTGTCAGGTTCATCGATATCTGAGCCACACCATACTCTTCAATAAACCATCCAATGGCTTTCACGGCTTTCAGGCTGCCCGGAATATAAAACTGTTTGCCGTTTTCGTCTTTCACAATCTTGCCTGTAATTGGATTTCCTTCCCTTTTTATGCGCCCTCTCTCGCGTACATCAAAAGCAATGGCATTGGCACGACGTGTTGAAGTTGTATTCAGGTTCACGTTGAAAGCCACCAGAAAATCGCGGGCCCCAACAGCTGTTGCTCCGGCTTTTTCGTTTAACTTATCCGGGCCAAAATCAGGTTTCCATTCAGCTCTGGTAAATTTTTCGGCCAGTCCTTCATACTCTCCTGCACGACAATTTGCCAAATTTGCCCTTGCTGGTTTAAAAGCTGCATTCTCATAACAATAAACTGATATATTCAATTCGCTTCCAATACGTTCAGCTAATTTCCGGGCATATTCAACAGTCTCATCCATGCTAATATTTGCTACCGGAATCAAAGGGCAAACATCTGTGGCTCCCATGCGCGGATGCTCCCCTTTATGCTTGCGCATATCAATCAGTTCGGAAGCCTTTTTCACGGCAAGAAAAGCTGCTTCTATCACCTGCTCTGGCTCGCCAACCATGGTTACAACCGTGCGATTTGTTGCTGCACCCGGATCAACATCCAGCAGGCTGACACCTTCTACGCTTTCAATTTGGTCAGTTATTTGCTTGATAATGTGCATATCACGTCCTTCGCTAAAATTAGGAACGCATTCTATCAGTTTCTTCATAAAATTGTATTTTTAAATGTCTAAAATTTTCCTTTTATCATCGTTTTTTCAGCCTTGTTCACACCATAATAGTAGGGCATGTATGCCAGATTATCCATAGGAGTTGTGAGAATCAGGTTGGCCAGCTTGCCAATGCCAATGCTTCCTGTCTCGTCACTCAGATCCATTGCATAAGCTCCGTTTATTGTACAGGCATTCAAACCTTCTTCAGGAGTTAACCGATATAAAATGCTTGCCATGCTCATGATCAACTGCATATTTCCTGAAGGTGATGAGCCGGGATTAAAATCGGAAGCCATAGCAATTGGTAGTCCTGCATCAATCATTTTGCGTGCTGGTGCATAAGGCATATTCAAGAAAAAAGCTGCCCCGGGCAATATGGTTGGCATGGTTTCTGAATTAAGCAAAGCTGCAATTTCCTCATCTCCTGTATATTCCAAGTGATCTACTGACAAAGCATTATACTTTACGCCCACCTGAATACCACCCGAATAATCGAGCTCGTTAGCGTGAATTTTTGCCCTCAGGCCGTATTTCATACCCGCATTGAGGATACGATCGGTATCTTCTACCGAAAAAAAGCCCTTATCGCAAAACACATCCACATAATCTGCCAAGTCTTCGGCAGCAACCATTGGAATCATTTCATTGATTACCATATCTACATATTCTGATTGCCTGCCGCGATATTCCATGGGAACAGCATGAGCACCAAGAAAATTTGCTTTTATGGTAAGTTCGCTGTGCTGCTTCAACCGACGAATTACCCGGAGCATTTTGAGCTCTGATTCGGTAGTTAATCCATAGCCGCTCTTTATCTCAACAGCTGCTGTACCCATTGCACGGATTTCGTCTAAACGCGGTAAAGCCTCCTCAAAAATCTGATCTTCAGATATTTCCTGCATTCGTCTGGCAGAATTTAAAATCCCCCCTCCCCTTTTGGCAATCTCTTCATAGCTCAGTCCGTGGATTTTATCAACATATTCCACTTCACGTGAAGCGGGATAAACCAAATGGGTGTGACTATCACAAAAAGCTGGTATTACCAAACGATTTGTTGCATCAATTTGAAATTTTTGAGGCACTTGATTGCGAATCTCAGCCAGGCGCTCATCCCCCATGCTGCCAAAATCGGCAATTTTGTCATTATCGGTCAATAACCATGCATTAGAAATACTATTCACTTTTGCCATCTCGACACCACGCAGCAATAATTTCTTATCCCATTCAATACCAATGAGTTCTTGAATGGAATGGATTAAATATTGGATCATTTCTTAAGGTTTCGGTAAAAAACAAAAGTAGTGCTTTCCCCTGAAATGGCAAAAGCAAAACATATTGAACCCAGCTAGATTACTTAGTGCAAAAAGTTAAAGCGTGCTATTTGGTTGCTACGATCAAATGCCTGAGGAGGCTTGATTTGTGGTCATCTGAAAGACATTCCATTATGCGTGTTTTGAATTTCCAACAGGTCATTTGTCGTTTATCGAATATTCGGCTTATTTCGTAAGTGGAAATATCAGGTTGTTTGCAAACAGTTTCTGCCAGTTTTACTGCTTCTGTCAGTGGAATTCTGCAACGATGAAAAACCGTATGAGCCGTGGCCGACTCCTCAGTTTTACATTTCGTACAGCGTCGCGAATAAGGCTTCTTCCCAATACAATAGTGATCGTGGCCGCATTTGCGACAAACAAAGCCATCAGCCCATTTATACTCCGATAACACCTGCAAAATTGCCAGCTCAGGATCTTCTTCCGCAACTTTTAATGCTGCATTTTTAGGTGTTTTAACACTTGTCATAATAACAATTTTGGCACTTAAACGTTTAAAATGCTGTAATTCAGTTTTAAAATTAACTATTAAACTATTTCAACTTTGGAACACTTTTTGCTGCAAAGTTAAAAATTTTAGTGATATTTAAGCGATTTAAAATAAAAAATTATTACTTTTGCCGCAGGTTTTAACGATAAACACCACAGACAATATGATCAGAAAATCACTCTTACTATTTGCTTCCTTTATTGTGCTCATGACGGCATGCAGCAGCACTACAGGAAAGCAAACCAATAATGACAACGCGCCCAAAGTTGAGGAAGAAGTTTCAGGTAAACCAATCTTTTTAACTTATGAAACCTTTCTTGAAAAAGTATGGAATTTTGAAGAAAATCCACAAAACTGGGTATATGAGGGCGAATTACCTGCAGTGATCGACTTTTATGCCGATTGGTGTGCCCCTTGTCGCAAAGTAGCTCCCATCATGGATAAATTAGCCAAGGAATATGATGGAAAATTACATATTTATAAAATTGATGTGGATGATGAGCAAAAACTTGCCGCAGTATTTCGGGTTCAAAGTATTCCATCTGTGCTCTTTACGCCGGTAAACGGACAACCTATGATGCAAGCCGGAGCGCTCACAGAGGAAATGTATCGTCAAATTATCGACGAAGAGCTCGTTAATAAATAATTAAACACAATCTTTCAAAACATAAAAAATGGAACATTTAACAAAAGAAACCTTTCTCAAAAAAGTATTCAACTACGAACAAAATAAAGAATGGAAATTTGAAGGCGAGCTACCTTGTTTGATCGATTTCTATGCTGACTGGTGCCAGCCTTGTAAAATGGTTGCTCCAATCCTTGAAGAACTTTCCAAGGAGTATGATGGAAAAATCAACATCTACAAAATTGATACTGAAGCAGAAAAAGAACTTGCCGGTGCTTTTGGAATCCGGAGTATACCTTCCTTACTTTTCTGTCCCAAAGACGGACAGCCACAAATGGCTATGGGTGCGCTGCCAAAAGACACCATGAAAAAAGCCATTGAAGACGTTTTACTCAAGAATTAGACAACAAAACATAAGCCTGTAAACCGCTGAAATCAACTTACAGCGGTTTTTTTATGTTCACTGAATCAGGATTTGTAGCTTTGCAAACCTATGAAAGGATTGTTTTCAACAGCATACTTCCCTCCTGTCAGCTATTTTAGCGCACTAATAAAATGTGCTGATATAACTTTTGAAGCCGAAGAAACCTACATCAAACAAAGCTATAGAAACAGGTGTGTTATCATGAGCGCTAATGGCTTACAAAACCTAATCGTACCCATCAAAAGGCCTGAAGGCAATCATTCGAAAACTAAAATAATTTATCCCGATTACAGCACCAACTGGGCGGTTCAACATTTACGTAGTCTGCACGCTGCATATAAATCATCCCCCTATTACGATTTTTATATTCCTTACTTCGAGCAATTATTATTAGCGAAATGGGACTCACTTCTTGCACTAAACCAAGCGGTGATCACAGAAATAATGCGGCTGTTAAAGGTTTTTATTCCTCTAACTCAAACAACTTCATTTGAAAAAAAACCTGAGTTAGTAACTGATTTCAGGACTTTATATAATCCTAAAAAAAAACTCCCCTTTGAATTATTTACAAGTTATTATCAGGTATTCGGAGAAAAGTTTCCTTTTCAGGCCGACCTCAGTGTGATAGATTTATTATTTAACGAAGGTCCTCAAAGTCTTATTTATCTTCAAAATCTCAATATCCCTAATCCGGGTATGCAATCCTGACATGATAAATATTCATCAGTTTTTTCTTTAATACTTTTTTTACGGTATTAATATCCTTCAAAGTGATGTTGGCATTAACAAATTGATTGGTTTCCATTTGCTTGTTAATGATATTCTCTATCAAGTCATTAATTTTTTGCTCAGTGGGATTTTTTATACTTCTCGAAGCAGCTTCAACAGAATCGGCCATCATCACAACGGCAGTTTCCTTTGAAAACGGAATCGGACCGTGATAACTAAAGTCGCGTTCATCCAGCGTTAATCCGGGATTTTGCCGCTGCTCCATAAAATAGAAATACTCTACCCTGCGATTTCCATGATGGGTTCGAATGAAATCAATGATTTGTTCTGGAAGCTTTGCTTTCCTTGCTTTTTCAATTCCTTTCCTAACATGGTCAATAATTATCTGTGCACTCTCAGCAAATGTCACATCATCGTGAGGATTATATCCACCCATTTGATTTTCAATAAAATAGATAGGATTATCCATTTTTCCAATATCGTGATATAAGGCTCCGGTGCGTGCCAGCAGCGTATCTCCTCCTATTTCGTAAAGAGCCTCTTCCGAAAGGTTGGCAACTTGCATGGAATGTTGGAAAGTGCCCGGAGCTTTTTGTGCCAGCTGGCGGAGCAAAGGCGTGTTGGTATTACTTAATTCAAGCAAGGTAAGATCGGTAATTGTACCAAACATTCGCTCCAGGAGGTAAATCAAGGGCAAAGCCAGCATGGTAAATAAAGCGCTTAATGTAAATGCGCCAATTTGTTGCCATTTCACGTCTGCCAGATTTCCTTCCTGAATGAGTGTAAAACCCGCATAAACAAATAAATATCCTACTAAAATCAGAACCGAAGTCCTGAAATAATAGATTCTTTTGTTGTGATCTACAAGGCCAAACAAAACAACAAATCCAATAACCAGCTGCAAAAGCAAAAACATAAATGGATTGGGGACTACCAAACCCAACAAAATAATCGTTAAAAGATGCACCATCATGGTGATGCGCGTATCGAAAAATGTGATTAAAATAATAGGCAGCAAGCCAAATGGCATCAGATAAATTAATCCGGGCTGTTTGTCGAGAATAAAAAAAGAAGGCAGTAAGATCAGCAGCATCAACATTAAAATCATATTAATTTTCTTGAGCTGATCAAAAATATCCGGCCGGTTAATCTTCAAAAAGAAAAACAGGGCCATCATCACGGCAGAAACCAGAATTATCTGTCCCAGCAATAAAGCATTTTGTTCAGAACGGGTTCCAATTCGCTGGTCATAAGCACGCTGCAAAGAGCTTAAAACATTATAATTATCATCATTAACAAGTTCGCCCTCCGAAATGATTAACTCATCCTTTTGTATCACTCCACGCGTTAGTGATATACTATTAATAATTGATTCACGCTCCTTTTGAGTTATTTCTTCATCATAAAAAACATTTTGCACAAAAGCTTTTCCCAATCTTTCAGCAAAATTTTGCTTTAAAAAGTTACCATGCTTTGATAACAAAACAAGCGCACTGTCGTAGGCCGATTTCAAGGTATAAAAATCATGTAGTTCGTTAACATTCACAACCTTATCGCTTACAACATTCAATTTATCCTGAGCATTTAAATGCTCTAGCACCGGATGATAGGCCAATATTCCTTTTTGCTGGATTGTATCATAAATCTGAAGAATTAACTCCTTATCGGCTGCCTTAAAGGAATCTTGTGCCTCAGCAGCTTCGATAACGAAATCAAGCTGGTTCAACAGCCTAAGTCGTGCCGTTTCGGTCACTTCTTGTTTTTTTACAAAATAAGGATAAACCATACTGAGCAATTCCTGTTGCTCTTGTTTCAAAAGCTTTTCGGGCTTATAAATTGCAAAATCAAAAGGAGCAAACAAGCTTTCCTTTTGCCAGGGCTTTCCTTTTTGAAAGTCGAATTGAAATTTTCTTTCCCGCGGTATCTGCCAAACTATCAGCGCAACTGCTATCATAAAAACCAAGATTTTCATGATTTCGTAATAGTTATGGCGTAAAAAACTGATCCATTGTTTGATCATAAACAAAGTCTTGAATTATGCGATCAAAATTATCGATTATTACTGCGAAAGTAAAACATTTTATTTAGCTTAGCAGCACCAAGAACCAGATAAACAATAGGGTTCTTCCGATAGTAAAATACCAAAAAGAAATAAGTTATGGAAATTATTGGAATTTGTCTATATAGCATGATTCCTGTGCGCGCACAGGCTACTGACAAATCTGAAATGGTAAGTCAACTGTTGTTCGGAGAAACATACAAAGTACTTGACGACAAGGCTAAATGGCTTTTAATTCAGCTCCACAACGATGGTTATGAAGGCTGGATAGATCGTTTGCAACACCGCCAATTTTCGGAGGAAGCATGGCTTGCCTACAGGGATGAACCGGCTATGACACTTCAAGCCATGACAGCTTCTATCCCAACAAAAAACAACAGCCAACTTTTGTTAAGCTTTGGAAGTATTTTTAAAGAAACAATTTTGAAGCAGTTGCCCGAATTGGAAAATAATTTTCCATTAAAAGATTTTACTTCCATTCCAAGCCAGTTTAATGCCGACAAAATGACAGCAGCTGCCAAAAACTGGGAAGGAACAAGCTATTTGTGGGGTGGAAAAACAGTTTTTGGCGTTGATTGCTCTGGTTTTGTTCAGCTTTGTGCAAAAACCGCTGGCTATCAACTTTTTAGAGATGCGAGTCAACAAGCTAATCAAGGCGAAATAGTTGATTTTCTGGAACAAGCAGCCCCAGGCGACCTGGCATTTTTTGACAATGAAGAAGGCCAGATTATTCATGTAGGAATCATTATTTCGCCCGGAAGCATTATACATGCTTCAGGATCTGTGCGTATTGACACCATTGACCATCATGGAATTTATAACAAGGAATTAAAGCAATACACCCATAAACTAAGGCTAATAAAGACTTTAAAATATTTATAAGTCAAAATGTACTGGTAATTTTCAGCATTTACATCACTATTTAGAATTAATTTTAAATCGCTTAAATATCACTATTTGGCATGCTTTATGATATGTAAGATTCATTCATTAACTAAAAAATACAATAACAATGGTTTTACCTACACCTTTAAAACATGTTGAAACAGCAGATCACCTGAATAAAATCATCAGCGAGAACGAAAATGTAATGGTTTGCTGTGGCCGTATGGGGCCTATGTGTATTCCGGTTTATGGCATTATGGAAGAATTACAGGAAGAATACAAGCACGTTGATTTTCGTGATATGCTTTTTGATTCTCCAGAAGCACACATAATCCGCAACCTTCCTGAGTGCTCCAGCTTTATGGGCTTGCCATTCACGGTTTATTACAAAAACGGAAAAGTAGTTGCTGCAACCAGCAGCATACAAAACAGGGATCAAATCACCAGTATTCTTGATAAAGAATTTGGTAAGTAATCAAAACAATGCCATCAATCCGTTAGCACACGGATTGATGGTTTTCAAGTAAATTTCAACAAATGGAAACCGTTCATTACGATAGTATTATAATAGGTGCCGGTCCGGCAGGCTTAACTGCCGGAATTTATCTTTCACGCGCTAAGGCCAAAACGCTCATTCTGGATTCAGGAGTAGCAGGCGGACAAATGATTCTAACACACGAAATAGCCAATTATCCTGGCATCGAATCTATTTCGGGCTATGCGCTTAGCAACAATATGCGCACACAAACTAAGAAATTTGGTTGCGATATGCTTTCGGGCGTTTCAATTACCCAAATCGATTTTGAGTCTGAACTTAAATCCCTTTCCCTTTCGAATGGAAAGTCTTTTAGCGCCGACACCATAATATTGGCAACCGGAGGTCGATCCCGAACACTTGGCGTTACAGGAGAAGCCAACTATAAAGGTCGAGGCATTTCCTATTGTGCCACATGTGATGGCGATTTTTTCCAGGATAAAGAAATTGCAGTTGTTGGTGGTGGAAATACAGCCCTCGAAGAAGCTGTTTCACTCACTAAATATGCCTCAAAAGTTACACTGATTCATCAGTTCGATCACTTTCAGGGATTCAAACATGCTGAGGATGAAGCCCGAAGTAACGAAAAAATACAGATCAAGCTAAATAGTCGTATTGTATCTTTTAATGGTGATGACAAGCTCAACAGCATCAAGGTTGAAAATCTTTTAACCCACGAACAATATGATATCGAACTGGATGGAGTATTCATTTTTATAGGTTATGAAGCCAACACCGATTTCCTGCAGGGAAGATGCATACATTTAAATGAAAGACAAGAAATTGTAACAGACGAAAAGCTTCAAACTAATATTCGCGGAGTATTTGCTGCCGGAGACGCATTAGCAAAAAGGTATCGTCAAATCACAACTGCTGTTTCTGATGGCACAATCGCTGCATTAAATGCAATGGAATACATCAATCAGCGTAAACCAAAAGAAGCAGCACATTCCTAGCTAATTTATATTAATTCTAAATCTTCTGTTATTTTGATAACAAAGTAAATTAGCATTATTTTTGCCTCGTAAATATTCTTCGGGGCAGGGTGAAATTCCCGATCGGCGGTAAAGTCCGCGACTCCTTATTTTAAGGATTGAATCGTTGCAACTACGATACAGACAGTTATAGTCTGGATGGAAGAAGAATAGCTTAATATGGTTACTGCCTTTAAGGTTAATTTGTCATCGCTTGACGGATTATGACTTTTGGCTGTATGTGTATTAAATTAAAGCATTGCCCCGTAAATATTTGCGGGGTTTTTTAATTTAATATTACAGCAATGAAAAGATTAATGCTCGCACTTGCGTTTTTTTCCAGCAGCTTGAATACAAACGGACAGCAATTGATAAACGGAAAAGTTTATCATCAAATCACAAACGAACCGCTCCCATTTGTGAACATCAGCAATGGAAATCCAAATCAGGGAACAAGCACAAATCTCATGGGTCAATTCACCATTCAAATTGACTCGCTCAATCAAACTTTGTTTATTTCGCATATAGGCTTCAAAGCTGCTGAAATCAATGTGGCGCAAAAAAATACAGCTGACCTAAAAATTGGTCTGGAGCCAGCAGAAATCAACCTTCAGGAAGTGAGTATCCTGGCTGAAGTTGCTCAGGAAAGGTATAATCCATTGTCGTTTAATCAAATTGATGCTCAAACGATTAGTAGTCGGTTGGGTGATCGTACCCTGCCAGAGATTTTGGAGCGGACACCAGGCGTTTATGGCAGCCGAAATGGAGGCGGATCGGGTGATGCAAGTCTTTCGATAAGAGGATTTAAGCAGGAAAATATTGCTGTTTTGCTAAATGGCGTCCCCATAAACGGTGCCGAGAATGGATTGATTTATTGGAATAACTGGCTTGGACTTAGCGAAGCAACTGCCGGCCTGCAAATACAACGCGGTATTGGTGCCTCAAAAGTTGCTTTGAACTCCGTTGGCGGGACGGTTAACATCATCACATCACAGGCTTTTCCCATGCAGCAGGGTTTTGCAAGCAGCAATACAACAAGTTATGGTAATCAAAAATTTACTTTTGGTTACCAAACCGGTCAGTTGGAAAATGGCTGGAGTCTTTCATTTTTGGGTTCGCGTTTGAGCGGCCAAGGCTATGTTGACGCCACCTATGTGGATGCCTGGGCGTATTTTTTTAGTGCCAGCAAAACATTTGCAAAAAACCAAAGGATTGTGATTACGTTGCTGGGCGGACCTGAACGACACGGGCAGCGAAGCTTAAAACTAAGCCAAAATGAGGTTGATAGGCATGGAATAAAATTCAACAAAGATTGGGGAAGTTATAACGGCAAGATTAACAACGCATCAGAAAATTTCTATCACAAACCCCATTTATCTGTAAATCATTACTTAAACCTGAGTGAGAAAGTTTATTTAAATAATGCTGTTTATCTTTCACCTGGCTGGGGCGGTGGTAAATGGAACGACAGTTTTCAGTATGGCCCTACGGTTTTCGACTTCAGAAACCCATCAGGTCAAATTGACTGGTCGAGCATTTACCAATACAATGCCAATAATTCCGATACTTTTCAGCTTGCAAATGGAAATAATGTCGGTGGTTACTCAAAGCTTGTCCAAACGCATTTTTTGGCCAGTCATTTTTGGGGAGGCCTGATGAGCACCGCCGAAATCAAGCCTGCCAAAAACCACAAGATTATTACCGGCATCCATTACCGCTATTTTCAATCATCACTAAAACAAAAAGTTGATGATCTTCTTGGTGGCTCATTTTATATTGACGACTACAGCTGGTCGCTGGCAGGTGTTGCAAACCGCGATCAAATAAAAATGCCTGGAGATGTAATAAGGGTAAATAATGGGGCATTGCTTCATCACACCAGTCTTTTTGCACAATGGGAATTCGAAACAGGATTATTTACTTTTTTTGCCGGAGGCACAATATCTGACAATCGCTACCGCAGGCACGACAGCTACAACTACCCTGACAATAAATGGAGTGAATGGGTCACATTGCCTGGTTTCGATCTTAAAGGAGGTGTAAACTTTAATATCAATATGCAGCAACGCATCTATATCAATGGCGGGCATTATAGCAAGGCTCCTTATTATAAGTTTGTTTTTGGTAATAACACCAACACACCTGTTACAGAAATTAACAACGAAAAAGTATCCACACTTGAGATGGGATATGGCTTCAGAAACAACACGCTACACCTCGGTTTGAACGCATATTACACTTTTTGGCAAGATGTTTCCTTTTTGAACAATGAATACATTCAGCTGGAAAACCAGCTTCAAAGCAGGGCGATGGTACAGGGGCTGAACGCATTACACAAAGGTGTTGAATTTGAGGGCAGTATAAGAGTTAGTAAACAAATTCGAATAGGTTCCTACCTATCGATAGGAAATTGGCAATGGAAAAATGATGTGGAAGCTGTGCTTTTCAACAACCTTGATGTTGCTGTTGATACCGTTAGCGTATTTGCTGACGGTCTTACGGTTGGCGGTCAACCTCAATTGCAGGCCGCTGCCTACTTTGACGCAAGACTATTCGATCTGTTTGACTTTAAAGTTGATCTAACCTATTACGACAAACATTATGCAGATTTCGCCCCTGATGGGCGTCAAAATCCTGATGACAAAGTTCAAAGCTACCAGATTCCAGCTTATGCACTTTTGAATGTTCATCTTGGAACACAACTGATAATCGGAAAATTTCCTTTGTCCATCTATTTGAATGGCAACAATATAACTAATCAAGCGTATATTCTGAAAGGAGAAGACGGAGCAAATCACGACAGAGAAAGTTTCAGGGGATTTTGGGGGTTTGGCAGAACATACGACTTAGGAATGAAACTTCATTTTTGATAACAATCCGTTAATCAAATGAATAGAACAATACTTTTCAACAACTAAAAATTTATATCTTATTGAAAATCAATTTTTTTAACAGATATTAAGAAAAAACATCAACTATTGTTAACAATTAATTAAAGCATTTCAACTCACAAAATCCTACTTTTGACACGTTTAAAATAAACCATAAAATCAAACTTTAAACCTATGAAAAAAAACCTACTCATCAGCTTTTTAGCAGCTTTGATGATTTTCGGTTGGCAAAATGTTTTTGCACAAGGAACGACTACTTCTGGTATGAACGGAAGGGTTTTTGATAGTGAAGGCGAAACACTTCCCGGAGCAACTGTTGTTGTTTTGGATCTGCCTACCGGAACTCAATTTGGTACTGTAACAGATGCAAGCGGATACTATAGGATTCCAAACATGAACGTTGGTGGTCCTTATAAAGTAACTGTTTCATTCGTTGGATTTCAACCTTATGTGAAGGATGATATTTTCCTCACACTGGGTCAAACTCTTAAACTTGATGTTAAGCTCAGCGAGTCGGCCATCACGCTTGCCGACGTGGAAGTTGTAGCTTCCTTAAACGACATCTTTGATGGTAACCGCACAGGTGCTGAAACTTACGTTAGTAATGCTGAAATTGGCAAATTGCCTACCCTCAGCCGCTCAATTGGCGATTTTGTGCGCTTAACACCTCAGGCAAGTGTAAGTGGTGGATCAGGAGCAATTACTGTTGCCGGTATCAACAACCGCTACAACGCCATTTCATTCGACGGTGCTGTGAATAATGACGTATTTGGTTTAGCTGCATCAGGAACAAACGGCGGACAAACAGGTGGCACACCTATCAGTTTGGATGCTATTGACCAGTTCCAAATCGTTATTGCCCCTTACGATGTACGTCAGGGTGGATTTGCAGGTGCAAGTATTAATGCTGTTACACGTCGTGGTACAAACGAATTCGAAGGTTCAGCTTATTTGCTTTATCGCAACGAAAGCCTTGCAGGCAAAACTCCTGGCAAAGGTATTGACGACAGAACAAAACTGGATGAGTTTACTGCCAAAACTTACGGTATGCGTGTTGGTGGCCCTATCATCAAAAACAAACTCTTCTTCTTCTTGAATGCTGAGTTCCAACGCGATGAAACTCCTCAGCCTTTCAACTTTGCTGATTATACCGGTAACTCAACCCAGGCAGAGTTAGAAGCTTTTGCAGCCAAACTAGGAACTTACGGATATGATGCCGGTGGTTTCCTGAACAATACCCGCGAACTAAACAGTGATAAGTTCTTGGCTCGTTTCGATTACAACATTAGTAAAAACCATAAACTTACACTGCGTCACGCTTATACTAAAAGCACCTCCATTGGTCCCAGCCGTTCTTCAAGCAGAACAATTAACTTTTACAATAGAGGAGTATTTTTCCCAAGCACTACAAACTCAACTGCACTTGAATTGAAGAGTAACTGGAACACCATGTCAAATAATTTGATCATTGGTTATACTACTGTTCGCGACCAACGTGATCAAATGGGTGATAAATTTCCAACTTTACTCATTTTTGATGGTGCCGGAGCCATAAATGCAGGTTCTGAGCCTTATTCAACAGGCAACCAGCTTGATCAAGACATCTTGACCATCAATGACAATTTCACTATTTATAAAGGTGCGCATACCGTTACTTTTGGAGTTAACATTGAGTATGGTAAAACTTATAACCTCTTTATGCGTAAAGCTTTTGGTGAATATCGTTTCAACTCATTGGCTGATTTTATGTCAGGAGCTCCTGCATTCCAATATGAAAGAGGTTATTCATTGGTTGACAACATAGTAGGTGACGGATCAGCTGCCGCTGCTGACTTCCGCACCATGCAGTATGGCTTTTATATTCAGGATGAATGGCAATTGACTGACAATTTCAAACTTACTGCTGGTTTGCGTTTCGACGTTCCTCAATATCTTGACACGCCAAATGCCGGCAGCAATCAGGCAGTATGGGATGACTTCAACAATAACACCATTCCTATGATCGAATCTTACGGTTACGACCTGAAAGACGCTAAAATTGGTGAAATGCCAAAAGCATACGTAAGCGTTAACCCACGTCTTGGTTTCAACTGGGATGTATATGGCGATCAAACTACTCAGCTGCGTGGTGGTATTGGATTGTTCACAAGCCGCTTGCCTTTGGTATGGCCTGGAGGTTCTTACACTAACAATGGTGTAACTGTTGGTGGTGTTTTCTACAGAGGTGATGTTAATTTCAGACCTCAATGGGATAACCAATATACTGCCACTGACTTTGGTCAGGCCGATGCAATCCCCAGCGGTCAGGTTGACTTGTTTGCTAAAGATTTCAAAAATCCTCAGGTGCTCAGAACAAGCCTCGGACTCGACCACAAACTACCCTGGTGGGGTTTAGTTGGATCTGTTGAAGCCATCTATACCAAAAATATCAACAATGTGATTTACTATGATGTAAATCAAAAACCAGCTTATGGAACCACTGTAAACAATGGTCCTGATAATCGCCCTTACTACCCAGGTGAACGTATTGAAGGTAATTACACCCGTATCATTTACGGTGCTAACACAAACGAAGGATATACCTACAACTTAACTGCTCAGGTTACTAAACCTATAAGCAAAGGATTTAGTGGAACATTGGCTTATACATTTGGCCGTGCAACTTCGCTGAATGATGGTACTTCTTCACAAAACAGCTCACAATGGCGTTATATGGAAAACGTTCGCGGTCTGAATCACCTCGATCGCAGCTATTCTGACTTTGATTTGGGCAGCCGTGTATTGGCTTTCCTCTCTTATCGTTTGGAATACGCCAACAATTTTGCTACTACTTTGAGTCTTGTTTACAACGGACAAAGCGGTCAACGCTACTCCTATGTTTACAACGATCGTGGCAACTTGAATGGCGAAGGCGAAAATGCTGGTAACCTTGTTTGGATTCCTGCTAACCAAAGCCAAATCAATCTCGTTGACATGCTTGATGATGATGGCAATGTTAAAAAATCTGCTGCACAACAATGGGCTGACCTGAACAGCTTTATCGAAAGTGATAAATACCTCAGCGAAAACCGTGGTGATTATGCAGTTAGAAACGGCAGTCGTCTTCCTTTCGAAAGCGTAATTGATTTTAAACTCGTTCAAGACTTCTTTATCAATGCTTCCGGAAAACGTCATAACCTGCAATTGACCCTGGATATCTTTAACTTCACAAACCTTTTGAATCCTGAATGGGGTATACGTCGTTATATCACTAATGACGCGCTTCAGCTTATTGATTATAAAGGAACTGACGCAGATGGCAAAGCTACCTTCAACTATTCTGGGCCTGCTGATGTTGAAGAAGTTTATAATATCAGCGATGTTGGTATCTATGGTTCACGCTGGACTGGCCAAATTGGTATCAGATACATCTTCAACTAAACTTTCAGTTTAAATAAACTTATCTTAAAAAAAGAGGCTCGGTTTTGGGTCTCTTTTTTTTGTATTTTCGTTGAATTAAAAAATGCTAAGACAAATGAGAAAGTTTATTTATTTCATCCTGTTGGCAAGTGTTACATCACTTTTTGGCTGTTCCGAAATACGGAGAGAAAGTACAACTGACGAGCGTATTCTTGTTGTTCTCTCACTAGATGGTTTTCGCTGGGATTATCCGCAAATTCATGGCGCTCCAAATCTGGACCAAATGGCAAAAGAAGGTGTGAAAGCTGAAAGCATGATCCCCAGTTTTCCTTCGACCACTTTTGCAAACCACTATACTATGGCAACAGGTTTATATCCTGATCATCATGGCATCCTGGTGAACAGATTTTATGACCCGGTTCTAAAAGAAACTTATAATGAGCCAGGCAAAAGAAGTTCTGTAGAAGAAGGAAAATTTTATGGAGGCGAACCCATCTGGGTAACAGCCGAAATGCAAGGCTTGAAAACTGCCACGTTCTTTTGGGTTGGAAGCGAAGCTGATGTGAAGGGTATCAGACCAACTTATTGGAAAAGATATGAACATAAATTCCCATTCGAGCAAAGGCTCGACACCGTAATTGCATGGCTCAATATGCCAGAAGAAAAACGTCCTCGTTTGATCATGTGGTATTTTGACGAACCCGATTCGAGCGGACATCGCTTCGGTCCGGAGAATGACAGTCTGCAGCCTACTATTCATCGGGTTGACAGCCTTGTTGGCGTTTTTCGTAATAAGCTGGCAACGCTGCCAATAGCTGACAAAGTTGATTTTATCGTTGTTTCGGATCACGGTATGGCCACATTATCGCCTGATCGTCAAATCATTTTAGATCAATTTGTAGATACCAGTATGATCAGTCATATTGATGGATGGAACCCTACTATGAACCTGATTGTTAAGGATGAGTTTGAAGATGAAGTATATGAAGCCTTTAAAAAAGTGCCGCATCTGCGCATCTGGAAGCATGGCGAAGCACCTGAACACCTCAATCATGGCACGCATCCCAGAACACATGATATGACTTTGCTGGCAAATGACGGATGGAGTATTTTTTGGTCGTGGACAGTTAACAAGTCGAAAGGAACGCATGGATATGATATCAAAAACACAGATGTTCATGCCATTTTTTATGCTGTTGGCAAATCATTTAAAAATGATACCATAATATCACCTTTCCAAAATATTCACCTTTATCCGCTAATGGCAGACATCCTAAATCTTGAACCTGCGCAAGCCGATGGCAGTCTGGACAGTATAAAAATGATTTTAAACTAAATCATCATGAAAAATCAGTATTTAAAGCTTTTATTTTCTTTCCTTTTGTTTTCAGCATCACAGGTCACGTCTGCACAAAATGCAAGTCTTTTGCAATCGGGACCAATGGTTGGCTATGCTGATATGCAGGAAGTGCTGCTATGGGTTCAAACGACAGAACCGGCAGAAATCCAGTTCACCTATCATGAAGTAAATCAAAGTAGTCCGGTTTTTTTAACAGAGAAATATGTCACCAACAAATCTGAAGCTTACACAGCCAAACTTATTGCAGATCAGGTAGAACCGGGAAAAACTTATGCGTATAAACTCTTCATAAACGGAGAAGCAATAGGGCGACCTTATCCCCTGCAATTTAAAACTCAGGAGATTTGGAAATGGCGAGGTGATGCACCTGATTTTAGTTTCCTCACCGGAAGTTGCGCCTACATCAATCAAACGGAACACGACAGACCCGGAAATCCGTACGGAGGAGATTACCAGGTTTTTGAAAATATGGCCTCACATCCCACAGATTTTATGCTTTGGCTGGGCGATAATGTTTACCTGCGCGAACCCGACTGGAATACAAAAACAGGAATCATGCGACGCTATACACATACACGTTCCACCCCTGAAATGCAAGCATTGCTTGCCAGCCGAAGCAATTATGCCATTTGGGACGACCACGATTATGGCTCCAACGATTCTGACAAAGGATTTGTTAATAAGCACCTTACACTTGATGCCTTTGATTATTTTTGGGGAAATCCTACCCAGGGAATAGCTAATATTGAAGGAGCCATAACGAGCTTTCAATGGGCAGATCTTGACTTCTTTTTAGTGGATAATCGCTGGTATAGAGATGCAAACGGACTTCAGAAAGAGGGCAAAACGATACTGGGTGAAAAACAGTTGGAATGGTTGTTTAATAACCTGGTTACCAGTAAGGCTAGCTTTAAGATCGTAGCAATGGGCGGGCAATTCCTGAGTGATGCAGCCCTTTATGAAACCTATTCAGCCAATGGTTTTAATCCTGAACGTGAAAAGATTATCGCCTTCATTCAGAAACACCAAATCAAAAATGTAATCTTTTTGACGGGAGATGTTCATTTCTCGGAAATTAGTAAGCTGGAAACTGCAAGTGGTCCAACGATCTGGGACTTAACGTTTTCAACAATGAGCGCAGGGCCAAACAAAAGTGGACATGAATGGAAGAATTCATATCGTGTGCCCGGAAAAGTGTTTAACGACAGAAACTTTGGTTGGATTAAAGTGACTGGTTCACTTCAGGAAAGAAAGCTGGAAGTATTTTGTTACGACAAAAACAACCAGCTTCAGTATCAAATGACTATCCCGAAAGAATAATTTTTGGCCGCCAAAACAAGCTTGATTTATAATTTATCAGCCTGCTCATGCGCTTGCCGCATCATGTTATCTGCTTGTTGCTGAGCTTCCTGTTCAATTTGTGCGGCACGCTGATTAGCTTGTTGCTGAACGTTTTCGGCTTGTTTATCAGCTTCTGAGCGTAACTTTTTAGCTGTTTCTTTAGCAGCCATTTCTGCTATCATGCCTTTTTTCTTGCCTTCAGCGATAAGATTATTTGCCTGAACTTCCGCCTCATCACGGATTTTTTTTGCAGCGCTCGCGCCTTCGTCTCTTGTCTTTTGCGCCAAAATAGCTGCCTCAGCAACCAACCTATCAGCTCTGGACTGTGCATCGCTTAGAATTTTAGCAGCCTCATCACTTGCCTTGTCCCGCAGTTTTTCTTTCTCTTCTTCAATTTTTTGGTTTACCTGATCCGAAATTTGCTGCTTCAAATTAACTGCATAATCTTTATAATCAATGCTAATGACAGGATTTGAAACTGTTCCAGTCATTTTTGCCTCGATTTGCATTTCATCATTAGAACCTAATGATAAAGCACTTCCTGCCAGATCAGCTATTCCTTTTTGAATTGATGAACCCAAATTTCCATAAGGCACTTTAAATAATAAGTCATAATCAAGCGTTTGATCGAAACCCGTGCTACCCGAAACCACAGCTTCCTGTCCACCTAAGCGGACGTTAAATGGTTTTTGATAAACGCGTCCGTTCACAAATTCAAAAGAAATGTTTAACCCATCAGTTACCATGCGGTTATACTGCTCTGTTCCGAGGAGCGTGTTCAGTTTTTGCAAACTATTCAAATTTGTTAAGCTAAGTTGACTGGTCTGAAGCCGTCCTCCTCCCTGCATACTTTCGTAAACCGGATTCATATCTGAGTCGAGCTTTGTGCTTAGTTCAAATTGAGTAGATAAATTTCCCTGGGCCTGCTGTGCAACCGGAGCAGCTTTTCGTAAGAGCTCAATTGTTTCCCAAGCCATCGGAATGTCAATTTCAGTCAGCGAAAAACTTAAATTGACATGAGGTAATTGTTTCGCTTTGGCAGCAAATGCACCTTTCATATTAATTTGTCCGTTGAGTGTATTTGCTGAAAATTCCTCAAATACAACCTCTTGATTTTCATAATGCAACTTTGTTTTTACAGCGGCTAATTCGTAAGGTTGATAAAGCAGTTTTTCAATTTCCGAATTAAAATCTAAGATCAATTTCTCTGGCAATTCAATTGAGAATGAAGTGGTATCTGTAGTGGCACTTGCAGCTTCAGATTCCTCGTCAAGCAAGGTCATTAACTCATCAAGGTCCAATAATTGCGAGCGGTGTTCAAGTCGCCCTATTAAATCGCCATCTGCTAAAAAATAAGCCAGATAGTTTTCTATTCTGCCCTCCAGTAGTAGATCAGAATTGCCAAGCTTTAGATCTGTATTGAGCAGATCGATATACCGGGGTGAAAGGTTAAGCTGGGCGTTTGTAATTGAAAGTGGCAGCTTGACCAGCGTTGAATCTCTAATTTCAAAATCCTGCATGACTAAGCTTCCAGAGGCATTTACCTGATTAAACCTGCTGTTTTCAATATCCGACATCTTGCCTTTGAGCCGGAAATCAGCTTGCATTTTTCCTTTGATATCAGCTCTTTGATATTCGGGTAGTAAAGCTGCCAACTTTCCAAAATCAAGCACTCCTGAAGAAGAAACATCAAATTGCGGGTCCGAAACAGGTGTAATCAAACTCAGATCCAATCGAAATTGTTGTTTGGCCAATTCCCAGTTAAAGTCGGTGAGTCGAACAATGGCATCATCGGTTTGGCCGGTTTTATTATTCACTGAGGCTTTAAGATTCATTTTTTTAACTCCCGAAGGCAGCTCAGGATATCCAAAGGAAGCGTTGCTTACAGCAAGATTTATTCCATAAGCAGGCATTTGTGTTTCGCTGAAAGTTCCCTTTACAAAACCATTCAAATCGAAAGTTCCTTTTGCATCAAGCTTATCAAAATCATTTGCATACAAAGCCGGAATTAGGGAAACCAGTTGTTTAAAATCAGTTTTTGGGGCGTTAAAATTTAAAAGCAGCGTGTAACTTTCTGGATTTAAACCTACTGATCCATCAAAATTGACAAGCAAATCGTTCAGCAATAATTCATTCTCTTTGAAGGTATAAATATTATTGGCCAAATCGATCAAAAACATGGCATTAAACCTGGTTTTTACGTCTTTTAAGTAAGGAAAACCTTCGTAAGCAATGTTCAGAGATGAGGCAGTAAGTTTGGTTGCAAGGGTAGATTTATCTGCGGACAAATCTCCTTTCATACTCATGCTAACGCCTTCGAGAAGTGCATAAAATGCAAGACTTTCATCCAGGTATTGCAAAGAACCTTCATCGATACTTAAAAGTTTTAATTTTATGTTTAATGCCTCTTCTCCGCTTGATTCCTCAGCGGTTGATTGTGTGGTATCAACAGCAACAATATCCCAATTTGCAAGCCCTTCTTTGTTCACATATAAATTAATTTGGGGTCTGAATAATCGTAATGCTTTAATTTCGAAGTGCCCGTTAAAGGCTTTAATTACATCTATTTTAAAGCTCAGGGCATTAAGTTTGAGCAAAGTGTCACCATAAAATTCATCTGTCCCGACAACACTTAACTCATTCAAATCCAATGTGAAATCAGGAAATTGCCTGATGAGGCTCAAATCTGCATCAACAAAATCTACTTTTGCGTTTACCTGTTTATTTAACTCAGCTTTTACCATTTCAACGATTTCACCCTTGAAAAACAAAGGAAGAATCAGTATCAAGGCCAAAACAAAAACAACTACAATGGTCAAAATTTTCAAAAAACGTTTCATAAGTTCAAATATTTATTGGTTTGTTGACGGAGAAAATGATCCATACAAACGAGCGCTGCCATAGCTTCCACGATAGGAACAGCCCTTGGCACAACAGTTACATCGTGCCGTCCTTTGCCTTCCAAAGATACTACATTTCCTTTTGAATCAATAGTTTGTTGTTTTTGCATAAGGGTGGCAACCGGCTTAAAAGCAACATTAAAATATATTGCAGCACCATTTGTAATACCTCCCTGTATGCCGCCTGAGAAATTTGTTTTTGTTGATAAAACACCATCTTGCTGCACGAAAACATCATTATGTGCTTTGCCAGTCATTGATGCAGCAGCAAATCCACTTCCATATTCAAATCCTTTTACGGCATTGATACTTAACATCGCTTTGCCCAAATCGGCATGAAACTTATCAAAAACAGGTTCTCCCAATCCCGGAGGCAGCCCTGTAACAGCACAATGAATTATTCCTCCAAGTGTATCACCCTGATCTTTGGTTTTAAGAATCAGCTGTTCCATTTCCTGCGAAATAGCTGCATCCGGACAACGCAGTGCAGACGCCTCCACTTGATCATAATTTATTTCATCTGGAAAATTTGTCATTTTCACACTCCCAATTTGGGAAACAAATGCCAAAATCCGGACATTTTTAATGGATAGGTATTGTTTGGCGACAGCACCAGCAAAAACTCTTGCTGCCGTTTCACGTGCCGAAGATCGTCCGCCGCCGCGATAATCCCTGATACCAAATTTCGATTGCCAGGTATAATCAGCGTGCGATGGTCTGTAAACATTTTTGATATGATCATAGTCTGCCGGACGCTGATCGCTGTTTCGGATTAGAAATGCCAAAGGAGCTCCCGTTGTAGTATTTTCAAAAATACCCGACAGAATTTCGAATGAATCGGTTTCTTTTCTGGGAGACGTATGCCTCGACTGGCCTGGCTTGCGGCGATTTAACTCTTTTTGAATTGCTGCCAGATCAAGTTTTAATCCGGGAGGACATCCATCAATCACACCTCCAATTCCAACGCCATGCGACTCTCCAAAAGTTGTTAACCTAAAAAGCTCACCAAAAGAATTGCCTGCCATAATGATTCTGATTTTTTAAAGAAACGAAACATCTTTGCACTAAGTTGTTACGAATATATGAAACTCTGTTAAATAAACAATTAAGTTTATTATAAGTTCGCATTATAGTTTAGCACAAAATTTGATGAAGAATGGTCAAATAATAGGAAAAGTAATGCATCACTTCAATTTCCTCACTAAAACTTCCTCAAGATTTATAATGTTAATCTTTTTGGCATCTTTTAGTTTTGCCTGCAGTTCCATTCATTTATCTTCTTCCGAAAGAAAATTAATTAAGGAGTCGAACGAAAACATCGCGATGTGCGTAACATTGGTTACCGAGCCCGCAGATTCATTAATACTGCGCAAAGAATCTCAACCAATAAAAGATCCAACCAATAAATTAGTAAAACATTTAGCCAAAAGAATGCATGCCACCGTGAACCATCCCGATCAGAAGGGTGTGGGAATTGCAGCACCACAAGTAGGAATAAACAGGCGATTGATTCTGGTTCAGAGATTTGATAAAGCCGAAAAACCTTTTGAAGCAATTATTAATCCGGAAATAACAGCGCATTCTGATTCCCTGCATAGCCTTACCGAAGGATGTCTTTCCATTCCTGTTATCAGGGAAGAAGTTTCAAGACCCTGGTCAATTACGGTAAAATATCAGGATACTACAGGAAAAACCATTACCGAAAGCGTTAGTGGTTACACAGCACGCATTTTTCAGCACGAAATTGATCATCTTAATGGCGTACTTTTCAATGACAGAACAGCAGCACATTAAAAAGCTTATTAAACATGAAATCAAGTATTTCCTTAAAATTATTCTCCTTAATTCTTTTAAGCTCAACGATTTGGTTGTATTCCTGTGAAAAGGCAGCAAGTAATATACCAATTTTAACTACGAGCGAAGTTTCAGCACTTTTCAAATCTTACACCGTTTTCGACACCATGAGTTATTGGGTTTATCAAAACACCCAGAATGATATAACTGATACGGTTAGGGTAGCTGATTATTATACAGAAAGGCGTTTTCATTCTCCTATCAATCAAAATCCAGGCTTTTACTATAATGCATATGAAATACGATTTCAAAGCGATGAAATTGGGATTGTAAGAGGGGAAGTTACAGGAGGATATTCTGCTGATCTCACAGATACGCTTTCCGAAAACTACCGCATCTACTTCAACAACGGAAGGTATTTTAGTATTTTAACCCCGCAGTATTCAATTGGGGAGGAACAGCTTTTAGGAATCAACGAAGGAAATTATACCAACGAGGCATTTCATAGCACTTACGAATTGAATGGCAACACTTTCAACAGTGTATTTCAAGTGCGCGTAAAAGATTATCAACAAGCACCCGATACTGTATTGATGCGTTTTTTTATGGCAAAAGATGTTGGGTTGATCAGGTATTTTCGCCAGTCGGAGAACAACACCGAAGACTGGGTATTAAGTAAGTGGGATTTAAAACCTATTCCGGTTACACCATAAAAAACCCCGCTAGTAAGAAGCAGGGTATAAAAAGCAAGTCTTAGACAGTTTATTGTTCAACCAGAATTTTAAGTTTTGATTCCAAAATCTTAAGGTCATTTTTTGCTCTGCTGATCTTTTTCTCATATTCAGCCTTCATAATTTCAGCCTGTTTGCTATGAGAGAAGAAACCAATATTATTTTCCCAAAGCTGGATTTCTTCACGCAACTTATTCACTTTTCCTGACAAGTTGTTACGCTCCCTTCGCATGCGGTCGCGCGAATCAGGATCATCTTTCATGTTTTCGACCATTCCGCGGTATTCAACAGCAGTGAGTTCTGCTTCAGATATTTTCATGCGATCGAAGAGGCTGTCAACAGCTTTGCGATACTGCTGCTGCAACAGATCTTTTTTCTTGATCGGCACAAAACCAATTTCCATCCATTCGCGCTGAAAAGCTTTGGCAGCATCCAGATTTTCAGATCGACTTTTCTTCACCTCAAAAGCTTCAATCCGGCTAATAAGCTCAAGCTTTTTCTTCAGATTTTCTTCTTCATTAGCCTTCATGCCAGTAAAATGCTCAGCCTTACGCTTAAAGAACGAATCACATGCTGACCTGAACCTTTTCCAAATTTTGTCGGAATGCCGACGCGGAACAGGTCCGATATCTTTCCACTCCTGCTGAAGCTGTTTCAACCTGTTAGTAATATTGCGCCAATCATCAGAATCCTGTATAGATTCAGCCTCCACACAGAGCTCAAGTTTGCGGTTGTAATTTTCGAGTTGTTGATCTTTAATTACGGCAAAGTAAGCCTTCTTGCCTTCAAAGAAAGTATCCATCGCAGCTTTGAAACGATTCCACACCTCATCGTTCATCTTCTTGGGAGCCTGTCCGACAGACTTCCAAAGTTTAAACAGATCATTAATTTCATTGGATTTTTTCTGCCAGGCCGAAACAGATTCAGGCAGCTCGGCGACAAGTTCTTCCGCCTTTTCACAAAGTGCTACTTTTGTCTCATAATGAGCCATTTGCTCTTCATGTACCTTGGTGTAATGCTCCCTACGAAGGGTATTTATTTTGTCGGTTGCCGTTTTGAATCGGTCCCAAATCTCATCTTTCTTTTCCTGTGGAACCGGCCCAATTTCTTTCCATTCATCATGGTATTTCTGCAACAGTTTGAATGATTTTATAATAGAAGTTTCAAGCAGAAGCTCCTCAGACTTTTCACATAACTCAATTTTTGCTTCCAGATTTTTTTTCAGGTCAAGATCACGTAATTCACGGTTTATTTTAACCTTATCAAAAAACTTCTCAACAAGAAAATGATAGTTATTCCAGAGGTTAGTTATCTCACCTGCAGGTACCTGGCCGATGGCTTTCCATTTATCCTGAAGGATTTTGAACTCATCGTAGGTTTTCTTTAATGTTTCTTCAGAAGCTATGAGTTCCTTAAGCTCCTCCAAAATAGTATTTTTTGCCTGTAGATTTTCCTGTTTTTGCTTTTCGAACAGTTCATTAAACCTGGCTTTATTCTCCTTATATTTATTAAAAGCCGCCTTAAACCTGGTTTCTAATGGATCATCGGTATGTGTATAGGATTCTTTATCACCGCCATCGAGGATGAACTGTTCCATCTCTTTTTCAATATCCTCTTTGTTTAGCTTCAAGAAATTAACCTTGATGGAAGCTACTTTGCTTTTAATCTGGGGTATTTCGGAATTTTCAACAGTTTCCTCGAGCAATTCAACGAGCTGAAGTTTGTTCAGGCTCGAAAAATCGTGGAAATCGTCCTCCTCATCATCCTCATCATCCAAATGTTGATCAGGTGCAATTAACTGCTGAATTTCACTAACCTCTTCGGCTTTAATGATTTCAGTATTTTCTTTTTTTGCTTGTTCCTTTTCAGGATTTTGATCTTCGATCTCCTGAATGTTTTCCTGCAACTCCTTTCCTGTGATCAGTGCGATAATCTTTTGTTGTTCCTCTTTGCTGATCAGGTTTTCGACTTTAGTCATAGTTTTCTCCTGTTTTTCAACGTTATTGTTTCCGGACTTACTTTCCGGGTAGATTCCATTTTCGCTGGTAGCAGCGTTTTCGGATACGTGCGATTGTTCTAAATTGTTCATTTCAAATCATTGTTTAAACGAATCAGAAAAACCATCAAGATGGCATTCCGTTTAGCGGTTTCAAAATAAGGTTGCAAAAATAGGAATTATTTGACAAAAAAGCTTTTGCATACCTCATGATCAGTAAGATATTTAACTAAAATGGAGCAAATTTGCGATGATATCAAGCCGAAAACCTTTCTTGAATAAATAGCTATGCTCAAACGCAGAGATCAACAATCTGATTTAATCTAAATTTGTTTTTTCCGCGAATTTATCAGTGGCTTCATCATCAGTTGTTGTATTCGTTTTCATATCATTACGTACCATTCCTTTTGTCAATTTAATTCCCAATTGAACTGAAATCCTGGCCAGTGCATGCGTAGAGATAGGTGCCGTGGCAATAACAAAAGCAATTAAAAGTAACGATCCAAGGGCAACCCGCCAGGTTGGGTGAGCAAATATCAGGGCCACCAAAAAAAGTATTGTAGCCAGCGAAGATGCCTTAGTGATTGCATGCATGCGCATATAAACATCAGGCAATCTTATAATTCCCAAAGCCGCTACCAAGGTGAAAAATGAGGCAAACAGCAAAAGAATGGCAACTATTGTATCAATCATTTTCTTAAAGATTTTTTGAGGTAACGTGCAAAAGCAATATTGCCCATAAACATTACCAAAGCTGCTATTAAAGCTACATTCAGGTAAACTGTTTCACCGGTTGTGATAATAATCATAATTACCAACCCAATAAGTGTGGAAGCCGAAAGATCGAGAACTATAAGCCGGTCGGTTATATCAGGACCTTTGAAAAGCCGGTAAAGCGTTGATAGAAAGGCAACACCCAGACTAAAAAAGGCCATATAGACCGCGATAGTTAAAACTACTGATTGTGATTCCATTATTCAAAAATTTCCTTAATCCTTTTTTCAAAATTAGCTTTTAGTTCTTCTACAAACTCTTCAGGATTATCAAGATACATGCTATGAACGTAAAGCTTTTTGCGGTCAGCACTCAGATCGACGCTCAAACTTCCGGGCGTCATCGAAACCAAATTAATAAAAGCTAAAAGGGCAGTATCGGATTTTAAATCAAGGTCAACCGCAACGATGCCATGCCTGAAACTTTGCTTCGGACGGAGGATATCGTAGGCCAAAATGCTACTCGATACGATCATTTCGCGAGAATAAAAGGGTATAAATTTCACGAAAGCCCATATACGCTTTGGCATACTCTTGATTGTAAAATGCTTTTGTTTCGACATGTTTCAATATTATTTAAGAACTAAATCGGGCAGCACAGCCTTTATATAATTCATGGGATCAATAAGTTGTTGGGCTGCCATCACAAAATATTCATAGGTAAACCCAACAGTCAAGCCCAATAAAAGAGTAAAGACAACCACCAGGACAGTGCCCATCCAGGCTGCTGGCCGAACACTTTTCACTTTCAGTTTATCCGATTCAAGCTCAGGCTTCCACATGGCCTCGTTCCATATCTTGACCATCGAAAAAAGCGTTAAAATACTCACAACCAATGCAACAATAGTAATTGTCCAGTGACCACCTTCAAAACCTGCATACAAAAGAAAAAACTTTCCAAAAAAGCCAGGAGTTGGCGGAATTCCAGCAAGAGAAAGGGCTGGAACTAAAAATAAAAATGCCAGAAAAGGCTTTGTTTTATAAATCCAGCCAAGTTTTTTAAGATCGTAGGTTCCTTTGTAAAGGTAAATCAGGCCTCCTGCCATAAAAGTCGCCGTTTTTGAGAACATATTATGCACGATAAAAAAGATTGCACCCGCCAATCCAATTACCGAAAACAATCCGATTCCCATAAGCATATAGCCAATCTGACTGATAATATGAAAAGACAAAATCTTTCGAATATCGTAGGACGAAGCAGCCATTAGTACCCCAAAAAGCATAGTTAAACCGGCCACTATGAAAATCACCGGCTGCCAAAAAGCTATATCAAGTTGGGCAAACAAACTGTAAAACCTCATCATAACGTAAACTCCAACCTTGGTAAGTGTGGCGCCAAAAAAAGCAGTAATTGCAATGGGAGCTCTTGGATAAGAGGCAGGAAGCCAAAAGAAAAACGGGAAAACAGCTGCTTTGATTCCAAAAGCAATAAAAAACAACATAATTGCACTGTTTACAAGCGGAGGTATGGCTTGAGCGCGCAGTTTGAAAGCAATATCAGCCATATTTAAGGTTCCAAGCTGGCTATAGAGCAAGCCAATCGCAGCTACAAAAAGCATCGAGCCAATAAGATTCATAACCAAATATTTAACCGATGCGCGAAGTTGTTGTTTTTCGGCGCCTAAGGTAATCAGCACAAAGGAAGAAATCACCATCACCTCGAACCAAACATAGAGATTAAAAATGTCTCCTGTAAGTAATGAACCATAAACCCCGGTCAACAAGCCCTGAAAAAGCACGAAAAGACCTCCACGCTGTCGCACCTCATCAACAAAACCAATGCTGTAAATAATTGCAGCTAAAGAAACTAGTCCCACTGCAATCAAAAGCATTGCACTCGTGTAATCTGCTACGAAAGTAATGCCATAAGGTGCAGGCCAACTTCCGGCCTGAGCAACCAGGTGTCCGGTTTCATTTAGCTTTAAAAAAATTGAAAAAGCAGCAACCAACTGTGCTACTATCGCCAACAGGCTGATCCATTGCTGACATTTAAGCCTGTGCCGGCAAGCGATCAATAAAATGATCGACACCAAAGAGATTAGTATGGGTAAAAATAGCATCATAATTTTTCAATATCACTTAAATCATCTAAATCAACCGTACCTGTTTCCTTGTAAAAACGGTAAATCAATACCATACTAAAAGCTGCTACACCAAAACCGATTACCAAAGCCGTGAGGATCAAAGCTTGCGGCAATGAATCGTTTGCTATAATGGCATCCTGAGATTCGCTTGCAGCAACAAAAGCCGGACTGGTTTCAGTTAGTCCACCAGCAAAAAATAACATCAGATTTGTTGCATAACTCAAAAACAAGATGCCAATCACCAGTTTCACAATGCTTCTTCTAAGCAATAAATAAATGCTTACGGCATATAGAAATCCTATTATCAGTGCTATTATTACATTCATGCATCTTCCTCCATTACCGAAAAAATTACTTTAACTAACATCCCGGCTACCGTAAAATACACTCCCAGATCAAAAAGCAGCGGTGTTCCCAACTTCAGGGAATAATCACCAAAGGAAATTGAAGTCCAAACGCCGGTTAAAAAATTCTCTGCTCCATTCATCAAGCCAATCATGCCACTAAAAATAGACACCGTTATTCCGAGTCCCATAAAAAACAATGGCTTTGCCAATAGGAGCTTTTTAGCCTGCTCCACTCCGAATGCACCGGCATAAATTACATAAGCCATGCCTGCCATAAGGCCGGCAATAAAACCACCGCCAGGTTCATTGTGCCCCCTGTATAACACGATCAAACTCAAAACCAACAGAAAAGGCTTAAGATGAGCTGCAGCAATTTTTAGTATTTCAGTTTTCATCGGCTACTCTTTTTGTGGGCATTCAACTTCAATAGTGCAACAATACCAATAGCAGCAAGCGCCAACACAACGATTTCGCCCAATGTATCCAGCGCCCTGAAATCGACCAAAATCACATTAACAATATTCTCTCCAAATGCTTTAGTGTAGCTATTGGCAGCAAAATAATCCGATATCTTATCCATTTCGGCCGGACTACTTGTTTGCAGTGCCAAATAACTCATCACTCCGCCAAAAAAAACTGCAACAACGCCATCGCGGATTCGCGATCCAACACCAGAATAATCGAGGTATTTAGGAAGATGATAAACTACCATCGCTCCTATTACTATAGTCAGGGTTTCAACCATTACCATGGTAATAGCCAGATCAACACCGCTGTAAACAACAAAGATGACTGTGATGCCTATGCCAACAAATCCTGCAGCAATCAAGGCTGACAGTCGACTCTTAGCAGTAATAACAGCAACACTTCCAGCCACAATCATTACAGCAGCAAGTGCAGTTAAATAATTCAACGGACTGTTTTGCCAGTTAAAATCAACCGAAAAACCAGTTGACTGTATTGTGAGTAAAAGCAGTAATCCCGCAGCAATAAAAATCGTCATCAGATAAAACCGATGATAACCATGCTGAACAAAAGCAGTTTTTTTCTTAGTAAGATTTAAAAAGACATCAATTCCGGAAAAGAATTTTTGAGAGAGTTTTGCGTTGAAAAAATTGAGATTCATATACGCAACTACCTGGATAATCTTTTGGCGATTAGCAAACATGACTACTCCAAGCAAAACAGTTAGAAAGCTCAACAACAAAATTTCATTAAAGCCATGCCAAAGTTTAAGCTTTATAAGCTGCGCTCCGGGAAGTATAGATTGGAACGCAGGCCCGAGTAAATCGGCCAGCTGGTTAGGAAAGATACCCAGTAACAGACTTATTAAGACCAAAACAGCAGGGCCGGTCAAAAGGGAAACATCTGGTTCGTGAGGTTTTTTTTGAAAAGTGACCTTCTTGCCCCAGAACACCTCATAGGCAAAGCGGATTGAAACAAAAACGGTAAAAGCGTTTGCCAGAAAACCCAGCATTAAAATAAAATTTCCAGCTTCAGGGGCGTTTAGTTTTGCTTCATACATCAACTCCTTGCCAATGAACCCAATCATCGGCGGAATGCCTGACATAGACAGCAAAGCCAGCAAACTAATCGCGGTGGCAACAGGCATAAAACGACTCAACTGCCCTAGCTTTCGCATATCACGTGTTCCGGTTTTCTTTTCAATATTGCCTGCCATCATAAACAAGGTGGCCTTATAAAATGCATGCACAAGCAAAAACACCAAGGCCGCAGTAATAGCATAAGCCGTAGAAGTACCGATAAGCAATACCAAAGTACCTAAAGCACTAACTGTTGTATAAGCTAAAATTTTCTTAAGATCTTGCTGTGCCAATGCAAACCAGGCTCCCACAAACATCGTAACGACACCAAAAACCGATAAGGTATAAATCCATAAATCCTGCGATTCCATCACTGGATGTAGCCTGGCTAAGAGGTAAATACCAGCTTTTACCATTGTAGCCGAATGCAAAAAAGCACTTACCGGCGAAGGAGCCTGCATTGCTCCTGGCAGCCAAAAATGAAATGGAAAAATAGCTGATTTCGTAAAAGCTCCTATTAAAATTAGGATTGTTGCCGGAATGAATAGTTTGCTTTCAAGAAAAAGTTCAGGAGCATTAATTACCGCATCAAAACTAAAATTTCCATAGGGCAACGACATCATAATCAGTCCTGCCAATAAAGCCAGACCACCAAGACCCGTAATCAGCAGAGCCTGCAAAGCTGCTTCACGGGCAGCAGATTTTTCGTGCTTAAAGCCAATTAAAACAAAAGAGCTAACACTGGTAAATTCCCAAAACATAAAAAGTGTGATCCAATCGCTCGCTGTAACCAAACCCAGCATGCTGGCCATAAAAAACACTAAATAGCCAAAAAATCTGTTGGTTTTTTGGTAGCTACGCATATAATAACCCGCATAAATCAAAATCAATGCTCCTATTCCTGTTACTAACAATGCAAAGAGCAGCGACAAGCCATCCAGCCTAAACGAAAAATTTATACCCAAAGCGGTAAGCCAGGGATATGTTTCAGCCAGCGGAATTCCCTGAACGACAGCTGGGATTTTACCCAAAAACCAAGCAAATAATCCAGCAGGCACCAGGCTCAACAACCAACCGGATACTTTTGGAAACCATTGATTGATAAAAGGCGCTAAAGTCGCCAAACCAAAAAGCATTAAAATACTGAGTAAAATAGTCATGTCTCTTTATTAAATTGCATATAAACAGGCTTTTATGGCATTAGTTTGAAAATTAGTCAAAATTTGAGCGATTAAACAACAGGTAACCAAAATCTATGACGAATAAAAACTTATTGTCTTTACGATCGTAATAATTCACAGCGGCACTCAAGGGCCCTAAAGGTGTTTGTAAAACAACCCTTCCGGAAAATAAAAATGAAGCTTCCGGAAGACTTATTCCCAAAACAGGTTTTTTATTAATCCCTTCATTAATAATACGTTCATAAGGCTGAAAAGCATAGGCTTCGGCACGCAGGTCAAGATTTCGTAGAGGATTGTAAATAAATTTAAGACCACCACCCAAATAATTAAAAGCCCTGTAGCGTTCCAAAAATAAGCTCTTCATTTCATTAACGGGTTCAAAAACAGGAGCAGCCAAAACCGTTGCCGTATAATTACTTTGCAAGGGCTGATCTGAAAGCACAGCTTCGCCTAAAAAGCCAAAAGTGAACCGTCCGGTATGGGCAAAAAAGTTATCATAATGTACTTTAAACCTATAATAGGATTGGTTTTCACTGAAGACTAGCGACTTGTTTAAATCTGATCCGGGTCTGTTTTTTTGTTTACCATCATAATATGCCAATTCCACGTACCAATGCATTCCTGAATTCGCTAAATATTTCTTGTTCAATGAATTATAATATATTCCAACCTTTGGCTTCAGAAAATCAAACTGACTGATATCAACAGTATCATTCCTGCTGAAATTATTAGTCTGATAATAATCGAAACCCCTTCTGCCTCCAGCCATTCCCAAAGCAACCTTCATGTTATTTCCAATGCTATGACCCATTTCGATCGAAACACCAGATTCATCTTCAATGATAAATGCTGGTGTGGGATCCTCAAAGAAATAAGTGGCGTTTTTAAAATAATCCTTGCGGGAAAGCTGTGCCCTGAATTGAGCGAAAAATGGCTGGGCTCCAGGTAAATCGTAGCGAACTGCAGCCTGAACAGAAGAATAAAACCTGCCAAAATAAGCATTTACACCATAACGACTTCCGATGCTGGAAAGCTTGCGATACGACAATCCCACAAAAGCCTGATTTGTTGCAGAAGAAGAAATATTTCCACCAATCTCGGCCAGGAAAGGTTTTGATAATGTAACATCGAGCAATAAGTTAAACTCCTTATTAGCTGAATCATAAACCATTTGCGGAAAAATATAACTGATTTTGTCATCTGCCAGTAGATTGAAATAAGAAGTCTTCATTTCGCTGATGTTGCTGACAGCATTATTATAGTTTAACTTTCGTCGGATATAGTTTGCCTGATTAGCTTTTACACCCCTAACAATTATCGAATCGAATTGTAAAGGAAGAAGTTCTCGATGGTAATTCTTACGTGATACACTGAGCATCAGAGTATCGGCTACTCTATTTATTCGGGCTTTGATATTAGGTATGCTCCTCACTGCTGCCTGGTATCCGCTATCAATAAACATCTGCACACGTGCAAAATCAAGTATTCCAGCAGAACCAACCAGGGAGCGTATCAACACGCCATCTTCATCCGGAAGCGTGAGATCTGCCTTTCGCATAAGCATATTTTGCAATTGCGAAATCACATCATTATCTCTTGGTGCCTCATAATTACCAGCAGCAACACTACCAATAATCAAATCGGGATCAAATTCTTTCCGGGCGATATCAGTTGGAAAATTATTAAACATTCCGCCATCAAAAAGTAAGCGATTATCGATTCGCAATGGCTTGATTAACAGAGGAAAAGTTGCGGAAGCCCGAATAGCAGTACCCAGCTGTCCATTCTCAAGCACAACCAAAACTGAAGAATCTATATCAGATGCCACACATCTGAAAGGGATAAAAAGATTATCAAAATCATACTCAGATGCAGCTGATGCCTGGCTAAACAACTCCATCACAGCATAATCCATCAGATAAGGAGAAATAAAACTTGATGGCAAGCGAGAAACAAACCGTTTCTTGATACTAAACGGAAGCGTTACCCATGAAGGATTAGGATCCTCGAGGCGGTAATTAAAAAAACGTTCGTCGATGGTGCCTGTTACCCAATACCTGAATTCCTCACTCTTTACGAGCGCTTCTATTTCGTTGGGAGAATAACCCGAAGCATATAATCCTCCAACTATGGCTCCCATCGAATTACCAACAACATAATCAATAGGTATCTCATATTCTTCGAGTGCTTTAAGCACACCAACATGACTCAGGCCTTTTGCTCCTCCCCCACTCAAAACCAAGGCAACATCCTGCGCCTGAACCTGGGTGGTCAAGATCAACAAAAAAATACAGATGAAAACTGATATGAGTAGTTTTTTCATGGCCAAAAAGCTGATGCTAAAATACAATTATCCGTTTATTACAGGAACAGCTTTAACAAAAAACCCGTTAAACCCTTATGGCTTTAACGGATTTCGAAAAAAACATAGCGCATATTTACACATGATGCAGTGCCTGATCGAGATCGGAAATAATATCTTCAACGTTTTCGATACCAACGGCTAACCTTACAAGCCCATCAGTGATACCAGCCAAATCTTTGGCCTCTTTGCTTAGTTTGGAATGCGTCATACTGGCCGGATGCTGGATCAGGGTTTCAATACCACCCAGCGAAACTGCAAGCAATGCAAGCTTTACGTGATCCATCATTTTCTTGCCAGCCTCAAAACCACCTTTAAGTCCAAAGCTGATCATTGCACCAGGACCTTTCATCTGCTTTTTAGCCAGCTCAAACTGTGGATGAGAAGCCAATCCGGGATAAAGTATCCACTCTACTTTAGGATGCTTTTCGAGAAATTCGGCAACTTTTTGAGCATTTTCCTGTGCGCGATCAATACGAATACCCAAAGTTTTCATGCCACGTCGTGTGAGCCATGCCTGATGAGGATCCATATTGAAGCCCATGTTTACCATCACAGCACGCATCTGTTTGTAATGTGCTTCAGTTTTGGAAACTACCATGCCTGCAACAATATCAGCATGACCGTTGATGAATTTAGTCATGGAATGAAGCACGAAATCCGCACCCAGATCGAGTGGCTTTTGCAGATAAGGGCTGCAGAATGTATTATCAACACAAACAGGGATATTATGCTCGTGAGCCAGCTTACTAATCGCCTCGATATCAGTGATTCCAATTGTAGGATTAGCCGGTGTTTCGAGGTAAATCAAAGTTGTATTTGGCTTAATCGCTTTACGAACGTTTTCAACATTTGTAGCATCAATAAACGATGATTCAACGCCATACTTAGGATAAAGGCTTTCCATGATGGCACGCGAAGGGCCATAAAGTGAATTATGAGCAACAAGATGTTTGCCAGCACCCAGAAAAGCCAGATACACAATGTTAACTGCTGCCATGCCAGAGCTAGCTGCAATCCCGCCATAGCCACTTTCGAGATTGGCAACGGCATTTTCGAGTTCGTTGATGGTGGGGTTGCCAATGCGTGTATAAATATATCCATCCTCCTCGCCGGAGAAACACTTGGCGCCATGTTCAGCGCTTTCGAATTTAAATGTTGATGTTTGGTAAATCGGTGTTACCGCACTACCCAGAGGATCTTCAAAACCTCCGGCATGTACTGCCCGGGAATTAAATCCCAAACTTTCGTCTTGCATGATAAATTTGATTTAAAATTAATTAAACGAAACAAAAAACCGGCTTTTGCCGGTTATTGTAGTATTGTGGGCCTTAAAATGGCCAAAATTGATTATCGTTCCAAATTTGTTCTTTCAGGTCTTCATTTAAACGATGAAGCAGCCGATGGTGAGTTTTTTCCCAATCAGCCAGCATCTGATACATTTCCTTTTCGTTGGGATCAGTAGCAGCATTAGCACGTTCGGTATAAACTTCTATGGCTTTGTTTTCGAAGTCGATAGCTGCCGAAATAGCTGCGGCTTCAAAACTGGCGGCTGAGATTTCATTTTTCACTTTCTCCGACAAAATACGCTCCACATCGGTTTCGTCCACGTCCTTGTGTAATTCATTTTTCAGAAATTCCTGATTGGCTTTGTAGCTCTTGAACTGTTTCGAGAGGAACTCAATGTGAGCCTGTTCCTCTTCGGCCATCGTATCAAAAATCTGTTTTACGGATTTGCTTTCCGTTTGACGAGCCACCTGAGTGTAAAAAGCCTTCCCTTTGCGTTCAAGCAGTATAGCTGTTTTTAAGATGTCAGTTGTGTTTTTACTATTTTCCATGAGCTTTGGATTTTTAATGTATTACTTTGGCTTCAAAGGTAAAGAATTTTGTATAAAATGGACAAAAAATGCATTCTAAATAGCGTTTAAATAACAAGATTTGTCTCTCAAAAAATCATTAACAGTATCTTTGTTTATCAATAATCCAAAATATGCACATCCTCATCCTCAATGGTCCTAATCTGAACCTCACCGGAAAAAGAGAACCTGAGGTATACGGTCATAAAACTTTTAAACAACTAATAGCCGAACTTAATGAGGCCTTCCCGGATATACAACTCACTTATCTTCAATCGAATATTGAGGGTGAACTGATTACTATGCTGCAACAGGCAGATGAATCTCATGATGCTGTTGTTTTTAATCCGGGAGGTTACAGCCACACTTCGGTAGCCTTGGCCGATACCATAAAAGCGATTGCTATTCCTGTTGTTGAGGTGCACTTGAGCAATATTTTTGCCCGGGAAAGTTACCGGCAACAATCACTTACCGGTGCAGCAAGTATTGGAAGTATTTCGGGTTTTGGCATAGAGGGCTATTGGCTGGCTTTTCAATTCCTGATCAGGAAAAATCAGCAGGATCAAGGTCGGTAAACTTTGACTTTTTCTTAATAAAGTGCTCAAAAACAATGTTTTTCTGATACATCTGCCCCACTTTGTGTGGTTTTATTTTTTCACGTTTCATTGCCAAGGAAGGCAATTTGCGGTAAAAATGTAGATGTGCGCGTGCAACTGCCAAAAAATCACCAAATCCACCTTCGACTAAAAACTTTATACTCGCCACGCCATCTAAAATCAACCTCAGCAATATCACGCGAAAAAGTCTGTCCTGAGGCAGGTTTTTGTAAAGAAGGGACAGGTTATTCCTGAAATTCAGATAGGTTTTGCGCGAAGAAATCTTAGGCAAAGTACCTCCTCCAACATGATAAACCACAGCTTCAGGGCAATACATGATTTTGTATCCTTTATTTTTCATGCGCCAGCAAAAATCAATTTCCTCCATATGTGCAAAAAAACTATCATCAAGGCCACCAAATTGATGAAACAGCTCAGCACGCACAAACATGCAGGCTCCGCTAGCCCAAAACACTTCAATGGCCTCATCATATTGCCCCGTATCCTCTTCAATTTCCTGAAAAATTCTGCCACGACAAAAAGGATAGCCAAATTTATCGATGTATCCCCCTCCGGCACCAGCATACTCAAAATGTCCGGGAGCATGCATCGCTCTTATTTTGGGTTGACAAGCAGCAACCTGCGGATCCTTTTCCATTAAAGCGATAACAGGCGATATCCAGTTGGCTGTAACTTCAATATCCGAATTCAACAAGACGTAATAATCAGCCTTAATCTGCTTTAAAGCAAGATTATAGCCCGTCGAAAAGCCTTCGTTTCGAGGATTCTGAATTATTTTAACCTCGGGAAAATGTTCTTTTAAAAAAACAACAGAGTTATCTTTTGAAGCATTGTCAGCAACAAAAACCTCTGCCAAACCCTTGCTGTGCCTGATCACTAAAGGCAGATAACGTTCGAGAAATGCTTTCCCGTTAAAATTAAGTATAACTATGGCAATATCAGGCATCTGTTAGTTTTTTTGTTCGTTGGTGTTTCCAGCGGCGATGCGACCAAAGCCAGTTCGAAGGAGATGCAACTATTGCATGCTCGAGCATACGGGCATATTTTTCAGTTATTTCGTTAGGAGCTGTTTGGCTGGGATCCATAGTAATCGGATCAAAGCGTATGGTATAATAACCCCTGCGTGGTCTCGTAGTCTCTACAAACAAAACAGCATAATCCAAAGCTTTAGCCATTTTTTCGGGCCCATTAAAAAAGGCTGTTTCTTTGTTCAAAAACTTAGTCCAATAATCCTGCTCGTTTCCGCTTGGGCTCTGATCTGCAACTATAAATACAGCGTTGGGTTTGTCGCTAAGCTGCCGCAAGCCCCTGTAGGCCGATCGCGATTCGAGCAACATTTGATTGTTGTGATTTACTCTTATTTCAGCTATCAAAGCATCAAATGACTTATTGGATAACCGCTTAAAAATGGCAATGCTTCTGTGATTAGTCAGCAATGGAATAGCTTTGGCAACCCATTCCCAGTTACCCGAATGTCCTGCAGCCAAAAAAACACTTTTGCCAGCATCAGCTATTGCTTCCAAAACATCTGGATTTTCGCATTGAACCCTCCTGCTAATAGCTACTTTACCCATTCGGGTCATTTTAACATTCTCAACAAAAAGGTCGGTAAAATTGCGGTAAAACTTCTTTTCAATAGCCTTAATTTCCTTTGCTGATTTTTTGGGGAAGCTGCTTAAAAGGTTTTCGCGCACCACTTTGCGGCGGTACCTCATGATATAGTAGGAAAAATAATAAAGCAGATCAGAAACCAAAAATAAAAACCACAACGGAAAGATTCCCATGAAAAGGGCAATAACTCTCACAAATAAAAATCCTGAGCTTTTCATAAATCAGCGCACAGTTCAAGGGCTTATTAAGCGAGCAAAGGTACGTTTTTTTGAAAAATTGAGCTTGCCGCTTGCTTGCTGATACAAAAGATTCGTTTTCTACTTTAAGTCGTTGATAATTTGTGAGGCCCGATTGCCCCAGGTATCCTGGGGAGCAGTTTCGTCGATACTGTTTGGATCCCAGGTGCGGCGGTATATATCCAGTTGCCAGCGATAATTGGACAGTTCACCAAACGCATCAGAATGAATTAGCACAAAATCATTTGTAACCATGTCCCTGGTGTAAAACACGAAACGCTTATTGCGTTGATTTTCGAGTGTATAATACTGCCATATTTCATAGGGATAAGCTCCCGGCTCGTTATAACTCTCCATAATTTGGTTAGGCGAGCCATACTTCAGGTAAACCCTTCCCCTATCAGTTGCATAGCCCTTTTTGGTGGGCGTTTTATAGGCAACATTAACTTTTTGAACCTCATAATAGTATTGCTGCCACGCTTCCTCAGGAGCAGAAAAATCACGGGAAACCCAGAAATTATAGAAATACTTTTTCATTAAATCTATGTCACCCTGTTCTACCAAATTGAATACATAGTCCCTTTCCACTTCAGAAGAAAGCGGCTCAAGACACAATAAGTATGCTTTAAGGCTATCCGAATCCATCATCCTACTCACAAAAGTGTTTGAGATATTTACCGAAGCCAGATCATTCATTTTGAATTCCTGTCCTGGATTCGACCTGCGAAAAAACACACTATTAATAGCCACCCGTTGATTTTCACGATCCCGCACTTCCATCACCAATCTGTAATTTCCGGATGGTAACTCACTAATATCAATTGAATTAAAAACTACATTTACGGGCCGTGCATCCATCCTTTTTCTAAACAGAAAACCTGCTATTGTTTTTCCACTTTCAAAAGATTCAATATAGTAATTCAACAAAAACTTTGCATCATTACCCAAAATTTTGCTTGCATGATAGACTTCTGAGTAAAAATGCATTACATTCACTGATTCAGGATAATAGGCATAAACCAAAGGCACGAGGTTGTATCCATTTTTTGTTAGCATTCCCACTTTATCGGTTTTTTCATAACTCTCAATCAGCTGAATACCGCTAAAGCTCACCGCATCATCCGAAAATCCAAGCTGTATCTCTTCCACGGTTTGAAAAGGTGGTTCTACTTCATTATTCATGTCCGAAATTATCAATTCATACTGATACACGCCTGCCGGCAACGAAAATCGCTGCTGATCTATAAATCCAAAATTAATTGAACTTGTATCCTGTATAGCATGACTGTTGAGTGCGTATTTTGCATAATCAACAATAGAATCATGCTGCTTGAACAACATAATTATTTCGAGGCTTGCCTTAAAATTTCCGGGCGATATCTCCCTGAAGTAAACAGAATTTCCATCAACAGCCAAATAGGTTTCGATGTAGGGATCAGCCTCTGGAGCATAAAAAGTTGCATAAGATAAATAGGCGCGCATACTTTTATTTTGGTTTTGAGCCAAGGCCGAAAGCATGTTTATTGCCAAAAAAAGCGTAAGGAGTTTTTTCATAATTGAAGCGTATAATTAGTAAGGAAATAGCTTAACTTCCAAAAATATCAGTAACAACTACAGAGCAAATATACAATCAAATGAAATCAAAACTCAACCAAAAGCCAGCTAACGGCCAAAAGCTGCAAGTTAATGCAATACTTTCAATGATTTACAAAACCTCACCGACAAGAAATCCAAAAAAACCAATCCAATAAATTAAGCTAACAAGAAGTGATTTCAACAGGTGTGATAAAAAATTACGAGCTTTTTAAAGGCAACTATTTGCCAGAAAACAAAATTTAGTATTTTTGCAGCGGAGGAATGGCAGAGTGGTCGATTGCGGCGGTCTTGAAAACCGTTGAGGTGCAAGCCTCCGGGGGTTCGAATCCCTCTTCCTCCGCTGAAGATCGACAAAAAGAGCAAAAACCACCGAAAACTACACGTTTTTGGTGGTTTTTTTATTGAAATAGGGTTAAAAGAAGGTAAAGTTGTGAAACTAAATCGGTGGAGCAACTGGTGGAGATGGGGTTCTTGAAAAATCTGCTCCACCGAATTTGGCTCTTTTTCATTGAAATACAGCATTTTGCTTCTTCGGATTTGCTTGAAAAAATGTTTATTTATTCATTAAAAAACTTCAAGCAATGAAGACAGCGACATTCAAAGTTCTGTTTTTCGTTAAAAGAACGAAACAGTTGAAAGGTTTAGTGAATTTTCTTTTGCTGAAACAACATAAATTGCTCATTAATGTTGTTTCCATACAACATACTTAGGATCTTTTAGGCCTAATTTCAACGCTGCGCAAAAATATATCGCTATCATGAACAGGCTTATCGGGGCATGTTCAACGGAGAAGATCAGGTATCTGTATCATCAGATAGGTTGGAATTAGCGACTCATTGGTATCTTCGGGGCAAGGGGAACAGGAAAAACAACTCTCATGTTGCAGTATGTCAAATTGAGTTTCCCTGACCTTCAAAATGTTTTGTATCTCTCAATCGACCCTGTATTTCCGCCTGATTTTTAGCATCTACCAATTAGCAAAAAGCTTTTATATGCAGGGTGGTCGTCAATTGTTACTGGACGAGGTGCACAAGTACCCCGAATGAGCTGCAGAACTAAAGAATACCTATGATGGTTTTCCTGAATTAAAACTTGTACTTCGGTATCTTCAGTACTTTTGTTGCATCGGGTCAAAGCCGATCTTAGCTGATAGGTTTCGATGTATCATATGCGTAACATGTCGTTTCGCGTGTTTATTCACTTTAAAACAGCCATACTATTTTAACAAGCTTAATAATCACAGCTGGAAAATAAGAACCCGAAGCCAATAATTCAGCAGCATATGAGAAATAATAGCAGAGGTGATGTTTCGACCTAGTCGCAGAATAGCCCGAGCGAGCAAGGAGGAGGAACTTCATGGACGTTTTGGGAAAAAGATTAAAGCTGAAAGAATATTAAAAGTATTTAATTACGATTATTGTAATAAATACTGACCAACAAACGAAATAAAGATAGTTTGAAAAATAAATTGTGTTGTATGGTAAAAAAAACGATTTAACTACTTTATTTTTCAGTAACTTTGATTCTCCTATCGGAATAAGAAACCTAAAAACGATTGAAAATGAAAAGCCAAAAAATTTCCAGTGGACGTCCCGGCCTTGATGAAATACTAATCGGCGGTTTTGTGCCACATAGTACTAATCTGCTCCGTGGAGGACCCGGTGTGGGAAAAACAACCTTTGGGCTACATTTTTTAATTCAGGGGATACAACAGAAAGAAAAGTGTTTGTTTATCACACTGGGCGAATCGGTCAGCAATATAAAGCGGAATGCCGCCCAGCTTGGATTGGATATCGGTGGAATTGAGTTTTTAGACTTGAGTCCCGAGCCGGAGTTTTTCTCCAAGGTGGAAACCTACGATATATTTACACCTGCCGAGGTAGAACGCGAACCCACCACCCATAAAATCGTTGAGGTGATTGATAAATTGAAGCCCGCGCGGGTTTTCCTCGATGCCATTACCCAGTTTAAATTTCTTGCAGTCGATAATTTTCAGTTTCGAAAACAAGCCTTGTCGTTTTTACACTACCTGCAAACTCATAAAGCTACCGTATTGTTTACCACCGAAGCCAGCCAACTGGCTCCTGACGACGACTTACAGTTTATGGCCGATGCCGTGTTGAACTTAGAATTCAGCAATCATTCGCGTACCCTGAGGGTAAGTAAATTCAGGGGTTCCGATTATATTCAGGGGTTTCATGGATACCGTATAATGCAAGGAGGAATAGAAGTCCATCCCAATCTGGTTCCGCCGCTGAGCATGGGAAAAATTGCCACTCAGCAGCTTCGCTTTGGAATACCAGAGCTCGACCAACAACTGCATGGCGGAATCGAAAGCGCTACCATCAACATCATTACAGGCCACAGTGGCGTGGGGAAAACAACCCTTTGCCTACAACTAGCCACCCAGGCGGCAAAAGATGGATTCAATTCGATCTTATATACGTTTGAAGAAGAAGCCCATATGATGGCCTCACGCTGCAAAACACTAAAAATGAAAACCGGAGAGGCATTGGAAAACAAATTGCTTTCGATCAAGAAAGTGGAACCATTGCTTTATTCGGCTGATGAATTTGCACATATGGTTAGAGAGGATGTGAAAAAAGAAAATGTGAGCCTAGTAATTATCGACAGTATCGCCGGGTATAAAATTTCATTGCACGATACCGACATCGTCAAAAAAATGCACGCCCTTTGTAAATTCCTTCAAAACAATGGCATTACAGTGGTACTGATTAACGAAATAGACAATATTACAGGCGACTTTAAAATAACCGATGAAGGCCTTAGCTACCTCGCCGACAATATTATTTTTATCCGTTTTCTTGAATTGAAAGGTGAGTTGACGAAGGCAATCGGTGTACTCAAGAAAAGGACCGGCAGCGCAGAAAGCACCATGCGCCGCCTCTGGATGGAAAGCGGCGGGATACACATTGGCGAACCGCTTACACAACTTCGGGGTATTTTAAGAGGAATTCCTGAATGGACCGATAACGATAAAAATGATGAATAAAAAAGCTTTACTAGTGGATAAAAACCCGGTGAATACCGATTTACTAGGGCAAGCACTCGAAAAAAACCATTTTTCCTGCACCGCTGCAAACACCTATGCCAGGCTCGACGAAGAACTTGAAAACCTTCAGGAGTATGATATTGTGCTCATGGATGTGGCCGGTTTCGACCCAGCTATATGGGATCGTTGTAAAAAAATTCATTTTGGCAAAACACCCTTTTTAATTCTTTCAGTTAATCCCGGTCCCGCCCTGCAAAAATACAGCATTTCGTCGGGTGCTTCGGGTGTAGTAAAAAAACCGGTTATATTAAATGAGCTTCTTGCTATTGTAAATTCAATGATTGACGATGGATAGCCCAAAAACCATATTGCTTCTTTTCGGCCAGCAGGAGAATGTGCGCATGTTAAAGGTATTTCTTTCGCCGAAGTATAAAGTGGAGGTTTATAATAGAGAAACCGACCTTCAGGATAACAGTATCAGTTTGGTAATCGTTGAGGGATTAATGTTGAGTAAGCATAGCGATATGTTGCAGAAGCTCAAACAAGAACAACATCCCATTGTATTGCCTGTTTTGTTAGTTACGACCCGTAAAGATGCAGGTTTAGCTACTTCCTATCTATGGAAAAGCATTGATGAAATGATTTTTTTGCCAGTGCAAAAAACAGAACTACTGGCACGCATCGAAATCCTGCTGCGGCTAAGGCAGCAATCCATAGATGCGGGAAACCTGAGAAATGACTTGTACAACCTGGAAAAAGACCGTAAGGCTCTGCAAAAGAGTGAGCGGCGTTTCCGTATTATTTTTGAAAACAGCCTGGCGGTAATGCTGCTCATCGACCCTGAAACCTATCGGGTTATGGCAGCGAACAAAGCCGCTGAAGCATTTTACGGATGGAAGCGTTCGCAGCTTGAAAAGATGAAAATCAGCGACTTTAACATACTTTCTGCCGCTGAATTAAAAGCTGAAATGGAAAAGGTGCGCACAAGCGAGCGCATTTATTTCCGGTTTAAACACCGCCTGGCATCCGGCGATGTGCGCGATGTGGAAGTTTACAGCGGCAAAGTGGAAATTGACGGGAAAGATTACCTTCATTCCATAATACACGATGTTTCGGAACAGTTATCGGCTGAAAACAAATTGAGGGAAAGTGAAGATAGGTACCGTTTAATTTCAGAAAATTCAACCGACTGGATTTACCTTACTGACACCGAAGGAAACTTTTTATACATTAGTCCTTCATGCGAAAAAATTACAGGATTTGCACCTGCCGATTTTATCTCTGATCCACAACTTCTGAATAATATAATTCATCCGGAAGACTTGCAAACAACAATCCATCATCATAACAACACTACAAAAGATCAGGAACCGGATGAAATGGAATTTCGGATTATCAACCGAAAAAAACAGGTAAGCTGGATCAGACATAAATGTAAACCAATATTTACGGATGATGGTAAATATACCGGGCGCAGGGGAACTAATCAGGACATTTCCGAGGAGAAAAAAACCAAAGAAAAACTTCGTCGGAGCGAAGAAAAATTCCGAATGGTCTTCGAATCGGCTAACGTGGGGAAATCCATTACTCTACCTTCGGGTGAAATAAGTGTGAACCAAGCCTTTTGCGATATGCTGGGATATTCCCAACAGGAGCTTCAGAATAAAAAATGGCAGGAAATTACACCAGCGGAAGACGTGCCTGAAATTGAACAAAAACTGAGACTGGTTCTCGTGGGTGAAACCGATTCTATCCGTTTTGAAAAGCGATATGTTCATAAAAGCGGTATTTACATATGGGCAGATGTAAGTACCCGTTTAATGCGCACATTAAACAGTAAACCACTTTACTTTATAACGACGATTGTTGATATTTCGAAAAAAAAGAATGCCGAATTTGGTCTTACCAAAAACCTCAATTTATTAAACAATCTTGCTGCGCAGGTTCCGGGAGTGGTTTATCAGTACCGACTTTACCCCGACGGGAGTTCTGCTTTTCCCTATTCCAGCCCTGGTATGTGGGATATTTACGAGGTTACCCCTGAGGAAGTGCGCGAAGATGCCTCGCCTGTATTTACGCGAATTCACCCCGATGATTACGATTACATTGTGGAAACAATTACAGAATCGGCCAGGAACCAAACCGACTACGAAAGTGATTTCCGTGTAATACTTCCAAAGCAAGGACTTAGGTGGAGACACTCAAATGCAAGACCTGAGCTGCTGGAAGATGGAAGTACACTTTGGCATGGTATAATTACCGATGTTACCGAACGAAAACAGGCTGAAGAAGCCAGAGAAAAAAGCGAAGAACAGTACCGTACCCTTTTTGAAACCATGACTCAGGGAGTAGTGCATCAGAATGCAGCAGGGGAGATTATCTCAGCAAACCCGGCAGCTGAGAAAATTCTCGGACTAAGTATTGACCAGATGAAGGGACGAAAATCCATCGACCCGAGATGGAAGGCCGTTGATCAAAACAAAAATACTTTGCCCGGCGAAGAACACCCTGCTATATTAGCTCTGCAGACCGGGAAAGAGGTGAAAGATTTTACTCAAGGTATTTTCAACCCACAAAAAAATGATTATGTTTGGATATTGGTGAATTCCATACCTCAATTTCATAAAGGTGAAAAAAAACCATACCAGGTGTTTTCCACTTTTCTTGACATCACCGACCGAAAAAAAGCCGAAGAAGCGCTTTCTCATTCGCATGATTTAATGAAATACATTATTGAACACAATCAAAGTGCAGTGGCTGTTCACGACCTCGATTTAAAATACCTGTTTGTTAGTCAACGCTATCTAACTGAATATAAAGTAAAAGAAAAAAATGTAATTGGAAAACACCACTACGAGGTTTTTCCTGATATTCCTGAGAAATGGCGAAAAGTGCATCAAAAAGCGTTGAAAGGAATTGTTTCGCGAGCCGATGAAGATAAGTTTTTCAGAAAAGACGGCTCTTTCGACTGGACGCGCTGGGAATGCCGCCCGTGGTATCAAGCCGATGGTTCCATTGGAGGGATTATTGTTTACACCGAAGTTATTAATGAGCAGAAACGAAAAGAGGAAGAAATAACAAAACTCAACCAGCGGCTCGAAATCCTTATTGAATCCATTCAGCAATTATCAGCAGCACAATCGCTTGAGAAGGTAAAGGAGATTGTAGCCAAATCGGCGCGTAAACTCATTGGCGCTGATGGAGCTACCCTGGTTTTCAGGGAAAATGACCACTGTTTTTATGTGAATGAAGATGCTATTCAACCGCTGTGGAAAGGCAAAAAGTTTCCCATGCATTCCTGTATCAGCGGCTGGGTAATGCAGCACAAAAAACTGGTGGTTATTGAAGACATTTTTTTGGACAACCGAATTCCACTGGATGTTTACAGCCCTACTTTTGTAAAAAGCCTCGCCATGGTTCCGATAAATATAAGCGAACCCATTGGTGCTATTGGAAACTATTGGAAAGAAAAATATACACCCACTGAAACGGAATTGCAATTGCTGCAAACGCTAGCTGATGCAACTGCACGAGCCATCGAAAATATTACCCTTTATGCCGAACTGGAAGAACGCGTAAAACGCCGTACCGAACAATTGCAGGCGGTGAACAAAGAGTTGGAAACCTTTACATACTCGGTTTCTCACGATTTAAAAGCGCCGCTGCGTGGAATTGACGGCTATAGCAAACTGCTTTTAGACGACTATGGCGACAGCCTAAATGAGGAAGCCACTCACTTTATTCAAACTATCCGCAATTCCACCCTGCAAATGAACCAGCTGATCGAAGATCTATTGAGCTATTCGCGACTGGAACGCAGCGAAATGAAGAACGGGAGAATAGCGGTGAAACGATTTATGCAAAACCTATTAGTTAATTACCAGGAGCAGACTAATAAAGGAGGTTTCAATATTCAGCTCGATGTTCCTGATATTGAAATAATAACTACATCTATCGGGCTTTCTATCGTTATTAGAAACCTGCTTGAAAATGCCATAAAATTTACTGCCGGCCAGCCCAATCCAAAAATTGAAATTGGTTTAAAGGAAAATCCAGCAACATGGATAATTAGCATAAAAGACAATGGTGTGGGGTTTGATATGAAATACCACGAACGTATATTTGAGATATTCCAACGCCTTCACCGGGCCGAAGATTTTCCGGGAACCGGCATTGGTCTGGCCATGGTAGCTAAAGCGCTGCAACGAATGGGAGGAAAAGTATGGGCGGAAAGCGAACCGCATAAAGGATCAACCTTTTTTATTGCAATACCAAAAACCAAAATACAATGACAGAAATAAACCAAAACGGTCCCGTTTTACTTGTGGAAGACAACCCGGTAGATTTGGACCTTACCCTGCGGGCCTTGAAATCACAACATCTTGAGAATAGTATCATTACGGCTCGTGACGGCGAGGAGGCACTTGCATTTATTGAAAAATGGGAAAAAGGCGAACCACTACCGGTGGTTATTCTGCTCGACCTGAAAATGCCGAAGGTGAGTGGACTCGAGGTATTAAAAGTGCTCAAATCGCACCCTATTTATAAAACCATTCCGGTGGTAGTATTAACGACATCCTCCGAATCTTCCGATGTGAAAATGGCCTATGAGCTTGGTGCCAATTCCTACATTATGAAACCGGTTGATTTCGAAAAGTTTCTCGATGTAGCCAAACAAATTGATTTATACTGGCGGGTATTGAATAAGCCGGCCGATTAAAACAACAGGTATGAAAATATTACTGCTTGAAGATAATAACACAGATGCAGAACTTACCATTCGCGCCCTCAGAAAGACGTGGCCACAATGTTCGATTAAGCATTTTTCTTTGGTAAAAGAAGTAAGAAAAGTACTGGAGGAAAATCCCGAATTCGACATCGCCTTGCTCGACATGCAACTACCCGACGGTAATGGGCTGGATATTTTAATGGATATCAGGCAAAAGCAACTCAACATGGCAGTGGCCATGCTCACCGGATCGGGCGATGAAGAAATAGCAGTAGCTGCCTTGAAAGCCGGTGCTGACGACTACACCGTAAAAAAACCGGGCTACGCGGCAAAAGTTCCCCATTCGGTTGAACTGGCACTCAAAAATCACAATCAATACCTTGAGCGTAAATTAAATACTATTCATGTGCTGTATATCGAGCATAATGCTGCCGATGTTGATTTTACCAAGCGGCATATAACCCGCTATGCGCCATACATCCGGTTAACCGATGTTCCCGATGGGGAAAAGGCGCTTGCATTGTTGCCTGGGGCAGAAGCTCTGCCGGAAGAATGGGACTACCAGTTAGTTGTAATGGATTACCGCCTGCCGGGAATGAATGCCCTCGAAATCATCAAGGAAATAAGGCAGGAACGGAAGCTCGATATTCCAATTCTGATTGTTACCGGGCATGGAAACGAAGAAGTGGCAGTTCAGGCTTTAAAAGTAGGAGCCAGCGATTATTTAGTGAAACGTGAAAACTACCTTACCAGACTCCCATCGCTGATTACCGGCGCTTTTCAGAATTGCGAGTTAAAACGTAAACAAACAGCACTTAAGGAAAGCGAAGCAAAGTATCGTTTGTTAGCTGAGAACTCGGGCGACATGATTTTTACACTCGATTTTGATTTGAATTACACTTATGTAAGCCCTGCTATAAAAGCATTGCATGGATACACACCTGAGGAGGTGATGCATAAAACCATATCGGATGCACTGACTCCTTCTTCCCTAAAAATTGTAAAAAGTACATTTGACAAAGTTTTACCAAAGATCCAATCAGAGGCTATTTCCCTGAAACCTATGGTTGTTGAACTAGAGATGTACAAAAAAGATGGTTCAACCGGTTGGTTTGAAGTGAAAGCTTCCCTTTCAACCGATTCACAGGGAAATCCGATTGGCATTTTGGGTGTTTCAAGAGATATTACGAAACGAAAAGCAGTACAGGATGAACTTCGGAAACTTTCCCGCGCGGTAACTCAAAGCCCTGATTCCATTGTTATTACAGATACCGATGGAAAAATTGAATTTGTAAATCCAAAATTTACAGCATTGACCGGTTATCAATATAAAGAAGTACTTGGCAAAAATTCAAGGATTTTAAAATCAGGAGAACACTCAAAATCGTTTTATAAAGAACTTTGGGATACTATTTTGTCAGGCAACGACTGGAAGGGCGAATTTCGCAACAAAAAGAAGAACGGTGAACTTTACTGGGAAAGTGTCAGCATTACTCCCCTAATATGCGATGAAGGGGAAATCACCCATTTTGTAGCAGTAAAAGAAGATATTACAGAAAAGAAAAAAATATTGAATGATTTGATAGAAGCAAAGGAAAGAGCCGAAGAAAGCGACCGCCTCAAATCGGCATTTCTGGCCAATATGAGCCACGAAATACGCACACCGATGAACGGGATACTCGGTTTTACTGAACTCTTGTTGGAGCCGGATTTAAGTAGTAACGAAAAGGAACAATATATCGAAATAGTCCATAAAAGCGGTCAACGCATGCTCAATACGGTTACCGATATTGTTGAAATCTCGAAAATTGAAGCCGGTATTGTAAAAATATTCCTTCAGGAAACCAATGTAAATGAACGTATGGAAGAATTAGTTCGTTTCTTTAAACCGGAAGCGGAAAAGAAAGGCTTGAAACTGTTTTTAAAAGAATTGTTGCCTGAATCAGAGAAAAAACAAATAACGGATCAAACTAAACTAGATTCTATTCTCACAAACCTTATTAAAAATGCCATTAAATATTCCGAAACAGGAACGGTTAATGTGGGTTGCAGATCAAACGGCACTGCTATTGAATTTTACGTAAAAGATACAGGGATTGGCATTCCAGTGGAACGACAGAAAGCCATCTTTGATCGTTTTGTACAGGCTGATATATCTGATGCAAAAGTATTTGAAGGCTCTGGACTGGGATTAGCTATTTCTAAATCATATGTAGAGATGCTGGGTGGAAAAATTTTGGTAGAATCAGAAGTTGGCATTGGATCAACATTTTTGTTCACTATCCCACATAAAGTAGTAAAGTTTGAAACGGAAGAAAATGAGGACGAAACCACCAATAATGTAACTAAAGCTGGACAAACATTAAAGGTACTCATAGCAGAAGATGACGAAGCTAGTTTTATATTTTTTGAAACAATACTCTCAAAAAACAAAATAAAAACCATTCATGCAGTTAACGGATTGGAAGCAGTTAAAGCGGTTAAAGAAGATCCGGATATTTCTCTTGTACTGATAGATATAAAAATGCCCGTTATGACTGGTATAGAGGCGACACTTAAAATTCGACAATTCAATCAATCTATTCCGATTATAGCACAAACTGCGTATGCTTTTTCAAGCGAAAGGGATAAAATACTGAATGCTGGTTGTAATGAAGTAATCTCGAAACCGATCAGGCAGGGAGAATTAATTAATATAATTTACAGATACACCAGCCATAAATAGAAAACCAAGAACGACGGCACAATATGAGGGATCATAAGGTCGGAAAGGAGTAAGGGCAGGAAAAGGTTGTTGTTTGTTTTCTTTGTAAATTACAGTTATATAGAGGGTTATGGAAGTTATAGGATTTGATGGAGAAAATTTCTGTGAATTTTTTTGTGGAAATGTTTAGTCGTGATTATCAGAAAGGCTAAATTAGCAATGTAATTAACCGAAAAAACCTCTTCCTACTTTCCCCGATAATTTGACATTCTGTTGAGTAGTGATAGATGATTTTAGAGAACTGAAAATAAATTTAGGTACTTAAAGCCTGAAAAGGAAAAAAGCGTTAGTGTTATGGTTTTGACAAATTTTGTAATGATATAGAATTTAAAAAAACATGAACATATCCACAGCATGATGTTTGATAAATTCGAAAAACATGAACATAAAATAAGTTGCCAGTAATGTTAAAAAACCGTGTTCAAAATAAAATCTTATTGAAAACTTGGAAAATGTTATCCAAACAGGTAACTTTGCAAAGAAAATAAAGACTTGGCCTTTTGAATGAAATTATAAGAGACGTAGGAATCTATAAAAATCATTTTACGGAATTCTACAAAAAGCAGACTATCATTGTCAGAAAAAAGATTGACTGGACTATCCTTCTCATTAGAACAATGAGAATTATTCCAGACAAATTTTTAAAACGACTTTCTAATACAGATGGACTTTGGGAGATTAGAGTTTCAGCAGGAAATGGAATATTTAGAATCTTCTGCTTCTTTGATAATGGGAACTTAATCATCCTTTTATCTGGATTTCAGAAGAAAACCCAGAAGACACCTAAAAATGAAATTAAACGCGCAGAAAAACTAAAAAAGGAATACTATGAAAACAAATAAGAATATAACATCTTTTGACTCTCATCTTGACGAAAATTATGGAACTTTGGGCACAGAAAGTCGTGACAAGTTCGAGGAAGAATTTGAAACTTTTAGAATAGGTTTTTTAATTCAAGAAGCTCGTAAGAGGAAGCAATTAACTCAACAAGAACTTGCTGACAAAGTTGGGACAACTAAGAACTACATTTCGAGAATAGAAAACGATGCAAGTGACATTAGACTTTCAACTCTTATTAGAATTATAAGAGAAGGACTTGGTGGAAATTTGCAGTTATCATTTGATCAAGAATAAAACACTACTGGCAATACTGCATATACTTTATGGCGGGTTTCAGTCTGAATATGAACATTTTAGTTCCAAATATTAATCATCGCGGACAGAAAGATTTGTCTTTTAAAGTCCGCCACAAAGCATATACATGCCCGTTGGGGGTAATTCCCCCTTTTTCAACAAAAATGATTTCGTCTGCTAACGTGGGCATGAGGTGCA
>CAZQFH010000021.1:0-56971 GCA_964592595.1 uncultured Lentimicrobiaceae bacterium
CATGCCGCTAAGATAGATGGATTTCTTTTCCCCACCGGCTATTTCTGTTGAGCCGCAAACTCTCAAGCTCATAGCCCCACTTCCAGACTAAACTTAAACCCAAAGTTCTTGCACACTTCGTCATAGCCATAAGGCCCAAAGCGGTAAAACGTTCCCAACCCCAGATTTAATGTAGGCAATCTTAAAAGCTTGTGAATCAACAATCCGCCTTCGTAAAAACCATGCTCCAGTGTGTTGTAGCTAATCCCCTGATGCAGCTCAGGATGCTCCAAACTGCCAATTGCAACATTTAATGCGACCGCAAATTCGGGTTCAAACTTATTTTTTCGCAAGAGTAGTTTACCGAAATTATGGGTCAGAAACAAAGCCCCAAAACGATCTGAAAGAAACTCATTTGTTCGCATGGTGCCAAAGCTTTCGGGCGCATAAAGGGCAAATCCACGGTAAGTACCCGAAGCATTAAAAAGCACTTTTGCTGGTAATAACCCATCAGTCATTCCGCCCAGCAGACTCACTGTTGTTGTTCCAAAATAGGGTGTGAAAAAACTATACTTGCTTTTCATTTCAATCTTTCCGCCCGAATAACCACCATCCAAAAATTGATCACTAAAATGTGTATAACGCAGCCAGACAATCGGGTAATGAGAACCCAGTGAGATAAGACTGCGCGTGGTTTGCATAAATTTTTCCTTTAAAGCAAACCGGCTTTCAAGTTGTATCTTCGTAAAACGAAACTCGTTTTCCGGTTTTTCATTTCCCAAAAACTGGTACAAATCTGTAGCTGCTTTTTCTTCTGATACCACAGCAATTTTCCAGTTGAAATGCCGCAAAGCCCTGAACCGAAAACCTGCAACAGCTTCCCGGCTCATATCCATATTGTTGATGTAGAAAAGTCTGTAATTATCAGGCGACCAAGGATTTTCGCTTTCATCAAACAGGGCAAATCCTCCGCGTTCAACAGCTTTGTAATGATAATCGACCCAAAAACCGGTGCTTTTTGTACGGTTGAAGTAGGTGTTGAGCTTCAGGCCGTATTTCGCAGTTTGATCACCAAAGCCATAGCCCCAAAAACCTGACAGTTTGAGCTTATGCGAAAACTTGTCGTTGGTCTGCAAACCAAGCCCCAGGTAAATTCCTTCAAAATCATTAAAACGAACCAACTCCTTAAGGTTCAGGTCGAGCTTCTTTATTGGGATGCTACCGGTCAGCAGGGTCTCAAAACTTTTGGCAATGCGATCAAATTGATTGGCCTTTCCGATGGAATCCATATAGCGATAGGTTTCCAAAGTCCTTTGCGTAAGGCTGTCGATTCTGTATTGCCGCCAATAGGCTGCATCTTTTTCGGTGGCATCTGGGGCTACTTCGATGACTATCTCCGAAAATTGTTTTTTTACCAGGATCGGATTAAGTTCAATCTCGCGCAAATAACTTTTTCCAACACCAACCAGGGGATAATTCCGATCTTCCGCCGACATCACCGCATTGCTGAGTAAGATATTGGTGTTGAGCTGCACCGGAAACCATTGCTTATCTTCAATTTTTTCGTACATCTGCTGTATCTCAATGCTAAAACCACTTTCCTCACGATCGGGTTTAGCGGTAATGTTTTGAATAGCCCAACCATCAGAACGGATGTTCATAACGCCTTTCAAACCATCAAAATTGGTGTTGCGCAGCGGCCTGAATGAGATGGTGTAAAGTGTATCTGTTTCATTAACAGCATTTTGTTGCTCCAGGATAAAAAGGTATTTGCGCTGGCTTCCACTGCTGATGGGGTTGATATAGTTTTTGTCAGCGATACGAATCGTCTCCTGATAAAAACTCCTGCTCTGAATCTGTGCCATCAAAAAGATGAAAATAGGATCCTGAAAACCGGAAATTCGGGTTGCCAGCACATTTTCGTAGTTGCGATCAGGAGCCATAAATTTTCGCTCCGTAATAGTTTCCATCATAAACAAATCGCGCTGACGCAAAAATTCACGGGCTTTTTTATTGGTGTCGGAAACTACTGTATCTGTTGATGCTTTTTTCACATAGTTTAAGGTGTCAATGGTCAGCACCATTTTGTCGTAAGCCGTATAGGCAAACGAAGGCAATTTTTCGGGATTATTATTTTCGCGGTAAAGCAGCACACTGTCGATGATGCGATGAGCCGGATTGATCCCAGGTCGCACAACTACTTCCTGCAGCTCAATGCTTTGTGCTTGCATAAAGATATGAAGCCTTTCAGGATGCTGCTCAAAATGCTGAATATATGCTTGATAACCAACAAAAGTCATTTTTATTTTACTTACCGGCTCATTACTGCTAAGATGAAACTTGCCGTCAATGTCGGTTGTGCCGCCAAAAATCCCATCGTTGAGCACGATATTTACAAATGGCAGTACCTCATTGGTTTGGCTGTCTTTTACAGTTCCTTGCAATTCATATTGTTGTGCCTGAATTTGAAGGCTTGCAAAAAACCAAATCAGCGGTGTAAAAAGCAAGACGCTTTTGAGCATCATACAGCGAAATAAGCTTTCAGGGTTTCCAGCGTATCCTGCCCTGTGATGATATCCTGAGCCACCTCACCTTCGTGAAGCACCACGATGCGATCGCACACTTCGGCAATATGATTCAGGTCGTGGCTCGAAATCAGGAAGGTTACACCTTTTGTTTCCTGTGTTTTTTTGATCAGCTTCACCAGGCGGCTCTGTGTGGTCGGGTCGAGGCTGTTGAATGGTTCGTCAAGTACTAAAATTTCCGGGTCGCCCATCATGGCTGCTGCAATGCCGGTTTTTTGCTGGTTGCCCATCGACAGGTTGCGGATGAGCTTTTTGCGACCCAGAACCTCTCCATTGAAAAATTCCTGCATGCTCTCCAAAAAGGCTTCAATGTCGCCTGTGCTCATGCCTTTTGTTTTTCCAACAAAATTGAAATACTCCTCCGGACTTAAAAAGTCGATCAAGAAACCCTGATCCAAATAGGAGCCAAGCTGGTGTTTCCAGTTTTCACTTTTTGCAACATTTTCGCCATTGATATTCACCTCTCCCTGATCGGCACGTATCAGATCGAGCAGCAACCTGAACATTGTTGTCTTTCCGGCCCCGTTATTGCCTACCAGCCCGAAATTGACGCCTTTTTCGATGGATAAGGTGGGAATATTTAAAACGGTAGTTCCGCTGTATGATTTCTTTAAGTCGTTGATTTGTATCATCTTGATAGTTTTTCTATGGTTAATTTTTTTCTCTGAATCCTTCGGCCATTTGATATTTTCTGTCCTCAAGGTTGTTTTCAATCAATTTTACAAATGCTGGCCTTAACAATAATCCCAGCAATCCACTGGCTCCTATAACCAACACGCCGAGTTCGGGATTGTCAAACCATTTAAAAGGCATGTATATCAATATGGGCAGCGCAAAAGCCGGAAGCGTGATCAACCAGTGCATGCCGCTTGTTCCCTGATAGTTGAAGGCGCTGCCTTTGCTCAATACAAGCGCCTTTTTGTTGTAGGAGGCAAAATAAAGGGCAATAGGTGCCAGTAAACCCATGTTGAACAGTGCAGTGGCAGTATTGATGATCAAAATGCTTTGACCAAAATAGAGATAGGGCAGGGCAAGAAACCAGGAAATCACTACAACTGCGGTTCCTGTTATTAATTTAGCCCGCACATACTGACGCTTTGGAATCCTTGAACTGATAATCAAATCCCAGTAACTGCCTTCATTGGCAAAAGCGTATTGAAGGTAATTGAGTATTAAAAAGCCGGAAATAAAAATGCCTACAAAAATCATAAAACCACCATCGCGGCTGTAAGTTTCGTTGGGATAAAAAATCAGTCCGTAAGCCAGAAATATTGGCGCCAGAAACAGGATTGATTTCGTACGTTTGTTGCGCAGATAGAGTTTGATATCCAGTAGCATAATTTCACCAATCATGCCATAGCGCTGCAAGTATCCAAACCGACTTCCCGTAGCTTTGTCAGTTTTGGCTTTGCTGAGTTCTTCCAGGTAAAGCTTGTCCAATAAAAAGCGGTAATTGATCAGATAGACCAGCATAAAAGTGATGAGTGGAATGAGCCAGAGGATTTTGTTTTCCATCATAGCTGTGATGAAGCCGGCAAACAATTCGCTGTAAACATACCAGCCAAGATACTCGCCAAGAACCAGTAATCCAATAAATCCCAAAACCAGACTTACGGTTTTGAGGTTGGTGACCATGAGTTTTTTAAGCCAAATAACCAGGTAATTAATGGTCAGGTCGAAAAACATTACCCCGGCCAGCCAAATCCAGGCAGCAGTTGTTCCTTCGTAATAGCCAATCTGTTTAAAGGCAAAAGGGGTAAACAAGATCAGGCTAATTAAAGTGAAGAAGTTAAACTTTCCTTTGATCAGCATAAAATGAATCAGTGTACTTTTTTTGATCGGAAAGCTTTGATAATGTCTGATTTCGAGGGCTGGTAGCTGTTGCATAAAAAACCGAATCACAAAACTGCCAACAAAATACCACGCAGTCAGCTGGTAAAAGGAAGTCAGCACTTCTGATTCCTTTACAATTTCGTGCCAGCTAAAGGCTAGCAGCAACGAAAGCCCAACGGCTTCGGCCAATAAGATAAACGCTACAAAAATGAGTAGTATATTAAGCGCCAGGCTTTTTTGCCAGATCGTCGATCGGCGTGCCTGTTTTATTTGATGATTGATAAACTGGAAAGCAAGCATAGGTGTTGATTTGATGTGGTTGACTTAACAAAAATAATGCGAAATTTTATAAGCGTTTCACAGTAAGTATTTAAAGGATATTTCTTCTGGAAAAACAAAAAAATAAATCTGTAGAAAAACGAACAGCTGTGATCGGTTGTGAACATTTATTTCAACTTAGGATTGTTCTGATGTCTGTCTTTATCCCGTTTGGTTTTTTTATCCAGATTGGCTTGCAGGGCCTCGGTGAGGTCAACGCCGGTTTGATTGGCCAGGCAAATCAATACAAACAGCACATCTGCCATTTCATCGGCCAGATTAACGGCTTCATCCGACTTTTTATACGATTGATCGCCATAGCTGCGCGCCATGATACGCGCCACTTCACCCACCTCTTCCATCAACATGGCGGTGTTGGTGAGCTCGCTGAAATACCGCACACCTACTTCTTTTATCCATTTGTCAATGGTTTGTTGTGCTTGTTTAATGGTCATAAAAAACGCTGTTTGAGTTATTATTTAGAATGCTGTAAAAATAGGGATTAGTTTTAAAAAATCACTACATCTGGGTATGCTATTCAATAAAATCAATTTTTAATTTTGGTAATTAAATACTGAAAATAAAGATAGCTTTTAATTACTTAAAACTTCAACTAAATGAGTGAGTTAATCAATAATTCTGAGAATCGAAGAAGTACCCTGAAACAATTGATCCTGCGTTTGCATGCTGGCGAATCGGAACAGGAATTACGCAAAGAACTGATGGGCACTTTAAAATCCATACCCTATGGCGAGGTAGTGGAGGTGGAGCAGGAGCTTATCAGCGAAGGCCTTCCGGAAACAGAGGTATTGAGGCTTTGTGATGCGCATTCGGCTGTTTTACAAGGAAATGTGGATATGAGCGGCAGTAAAGGTATTCCCGAAGGACATCCTGTTGATGTGTTTCGTGAAGAAAACCGTGCCCTTAGATTACTGACCGCCCAGACGCGTGAATTACTGGCCGAAATCGAAAAGCTTCAATCGCAAGTTGTTGGAGCAGAAATTTATAAGTTACGCAGCTTTTTTAACCAGCTTTTTGATGTCGATAAGCATTACCAACGAAAAGAATACCTGCTCTTTCCATTTCTGGAACGGGATGGAATAACAGGGCCACCCAAGGTGATGTGGGGCAAGCACGATGAAATTCGTGAGCAGATCAAAGGTGCCATCGAATTGCTCCAAACAGAAGAAATTACACCAAATGACTTGCTGGCTGTAGCCGAAATTGTATTGTTTCCTACGCTTTTTGGTGTGGAAGATATGATCGTCAAGGAAGAAGAGTTTCTTTTTCCAATGTCGCTGGATAAACTTACAGATATTGATTGGTACGAAATTGCCAAACAGTCTATCGAGATAGGTTATTGCCTTCACGACCCGCAAGTTGACTGGAAACCTGATTGGTTGCCCAAACAATCAATCAACGAAGCACAAAAGTCTGGTGGTCATGTGCAAATGCCTTCGGGAAGTTTTTCGGTTGAAGAGCTTTTGGCTATCCTCAATACCATTCCGGTGGATATGACTTTTGTGGACAAAGACGATAAGGTGAAATATTTTACACAAGGAAGCGAAAGGATTTTTACCCGTAACCGTTCCATTCTGAATCGCGATGTAAGGCTCTGCCATCCGCCGGCCAGCGCGCATATCGTAGATAAAATCATAGATGATTTTAAAAGTGGAAAACAAAATCGGGCACCTTTCTGGATCAATAAAGGCGAAAAGTTTGTGCACATCGAATATTTTGCCCTTCGTAATGAACAGGGCGATTATTTAGGCACGTTGGAAGTGTCGCAAGATTTGACCCATTACCGAGCCCTGGAAGGCGAACAAAGAATTTTATCATATAAATAAGCTAAAAGGATGGAAGAAAAACTCATTATAACGCCTAAAATTAAGGTTTTACAGCTAATCGAAGCTTATCCTCAGTTGGAGGATGTGCTAATTGAATATATTCCTGCATTTAACAAGTTAAAAAACCCTATTTTACGTAAAACTGTTGCCAAAATTGCCACACTACAGCAAGCTGCTAATGTTGGAAGTGTAAAGGTGGAAACGCTTATCAATGTGTTGCGCCGGCAGGTGGGGCAGGAACTATTTGAATATACTGATCAAAAACAGGACAAAATAGCAACACCTCAATGGTTTGATCCTTCAAAGGTAGTTATGGAACTGGATGCCGCACCAATGCTGGATGCCGGGGAACATCCTGTTAATCAGGTGATATCAGACTTAAAAAATCTTGCAAATGGCGACTTGTACCTGCTCAAAGCTCCATTTTTGCCTGCCCCGCTGATAGATAAAGCGACAAGTTTGGGTTTTGAAAATCATGTGCTTGTAAAAGATGAGGATCAGTTCGAAATCTATTTCTGTCGGTTGGATTAATGGGAATTTTAGAAGCGCACACTCCATAGGGAATAGCCCGCAGATTTCGCAGATTTTCGCTGATCATTAATTTTTGCCTGAATCTACAGTAGGTGCAGAGAAAAACTTTACCAAGGTTTATTTGAGGAAGTTCATGCTATAAAACTCGCGAATTGTTTAGTGATCATTAGTAATTTATCGCTATTTTAGTATCGATCAAATAGTTCGTTGGCTCCATTCATTTCGCGATTTGTTTACGCGTTCGGCTAATCCAATTGCTTCCTCTTCTGAGAAAACACCTTTAAGCTTACTATGGTCCTTACTAGAACCTTTCTTTTTTCTGATTAGTCTGATCATGAGTGCTTTTCCCATGCTTTTGAGGATGTCCAAAGCGTTTTTATTTTTTATTTCAACTTGTATGAGTTCCATCTGTTTTTTAGTTTATTACAAATAATACATGATTTTATATTCAAAGGCACCAAACAAATTGTCCACTCTCAAAATTAACTTCATGAGATAGTGCAGATTTTCGCTGATATCGCGTGCTGAGAAGTACTATCTCCATGAGGAATAGCCCGCGGATAGCGCAGATTTACGCTGACTTTCAGTGTTGAGAAACGATTATTTGTTTCAGCGAGAATCGGCGCTATCCATTTGGGAAAAAGCAATCCAAAGCTTTCAGAATCGAAAAGCAATCCAAAGCTTTAGCGGCAGCTCCAAACGTTCAAAATGCCTTACCTTTGCGCTTTTAACAAAAGCAGTTATCGTGCAGCATACAGATTCACAATTTACTTTGATTGCCAAAACGGTTTCGGGGCTGGAGCCATTGCTGGCCAACGAATTATCAGCTCTGGGAGCTATTGATATTTTGCCGCTAACCCGTGCAGTAAGCTTCAAAGCTGATAAACAATTAATGTATCGGGCAAATTATGAGCTTCGGACAGCCTTGCGCGTGCTGAAGCCAATCTTTCATTTTGTGGCTCGCAACGAAAACGTCTTATACGATGGAGTTGCCAAATTTCAATGGCACGAGTTATTTACGGTTGATCAAACCTTTGCCATTGATGCGGTAGTGAGTGGCACTACCTTCACGCACTCGCATTATGTGGCTTTGAAAACCAAAGATGCCATTGTGGATCAGTTCAGGGAGCGTTTTGGTGCCCGGCCTTCTATCGACGTGAATAATCCTGATTTGCGTATCAATGTGCATATTGCCGAAGATCAGGTGAGTCTGTTGCTCGATAGTTCAGGCGAATCATTGCATAAAAGAGGTTACCGCACCATGGTGGATAAAGCTCCGATCAATGAGGTGCTGGCTGCCGGCCTGATACTCATGACTGGCTGGCAGAGCCACCGCAACTTTGTGGATGCCATGTGCGGCTCTGGAACTATTCCGATAGAGGCTGCCATGATCGGGATGCAGATTCCGGCAGGATATTACCGCAATTCCTATGGTTTTATGCGCTGGAAGGATTACGAGCCTGAACTTTGGGAGAGCGTGAAAAGCACTGCGGATGAACAAATCAGGGAAATGGAAGGGCATATCCTGGGTTCGGATCACTCGGCTAAGGCTGTTGATATTGCCCGCGCCAATGTGCGTAATGCCCATCTGAATCACGATATCCAAGTCATCAAAAAGGATATGGAGGCTTTGGTGCCTCCCGAAGGTGGAGGCGTTTTACTGATCAATCCGCCCTATGGCGAAAGGCTGGAAGAGGAAGACCTCACCGCTTTGTATAAAACGATTGGCGACAGCCTTAAAAAACAATTCAAAGGCTATAACGCCTGGATTATCAGCAGCGATTTTCAGGCAATGAAGATGATAGGACTAAAACCTTCGGTCAAGAAAACTGTTTTCAATGGCCCGCTCGAATGCCGCTATATGCGCTTCGATATTTTTGAAGGCTCCTACAAACAAATGAAAACAGAAAAGGCAGAAAAGCGCAGGGATTGATGATGTAAGATGACCGGTGCCTGAGTCTGTTTATGATCAGTTTGCTTCGATAGTTTTTAGATCGGCAAGTATCAGATTTTCATGTCTCTTTTAGTATTGATATGGTCTTTAATTTCTTTTAAAAATAAATCCGGTAAGTAACCATTGGCATAAACTCCATCTGATAGGAAGTGCTTACCTCCTGTTTGCTCTTGTTCCAGTTTTGTGTAAATACATTTTGCTGGTTAGTCATATTTTGCAGGTCAACCGACCATTCCTGATTGATTTTGCGCATATTAAGCCGATAAGTGAGTCTGGCATTCAGCCTGAAGTAATCCGGGAAACGTTTGTCGTAGGCATGCTCCCAATCATACACAGCACCGCCTTCGCGAATGGAAGCGGCTTCGTCGATAGGCAGGTAGCGGTTGCCTCCTGCATAAACCATTTTCAGATCGACAGCCAAAAGTGATTGCTTACCGGTTTTCCATTCGTATCCCGTCAAGGCATTGAAAACAAAGTTGTTGTTGAAGGCCGAATTGCGCCAGATGCCATCATAGCCTCTGTATCCGGCATCAAAAATTGAAGCTGTTATCAGGTAATAAAAACCTTTGTGCAGAAATTTTTCTAAAGTAAGCTCAATGCCTTTGTTTTCGGCTGTGCCACTATTTTCCATATTGGCATAGCTTCTAAAGGAATAAGCTCCGCCCTGGCTGATTATTGAAAACTCGGGTTGTTCCGAGGCAACGGGAATTGCATACAATTTTTGAAGGTAAACTTCAGCTTTCAGGCGATGACCTGCGCCCATGAGTCGCTCGTAACCGGCAACTAAATGCAGACTTCTTGTAAAATCAAGCTTGCTGTTGGTTTGGGTATAAATCATCTGGGTAGTATCTATCAACTTTTGATTGAAATATACTGCCTTCATCTGTGTTTGACTATGCAGGCCGGCTCCAAAGCTCAGTGATTGTCCGGCACGGAAGTCCCATTTAAGGCCAAATCGTGGTTCCAAAGCCTTGCTGTTGCTCAAAAAGAGCCAGGCGGCATGAAGACCGGTCGTGACTGACAATTTGTCGTTGAAGCGGTGTCGCCATTCGGCAAAGCTTCTGCCAAAACCCAGTTGACCATCCGTATTGAGGTAATAGCGGTATCGTTGTAATTGATTACTAAATTCTTCGCCTTGATAATAAACCTGATACCAATCATATACAATGCCGGCGTTGAAATAGTTTTTGCTGTTCAGCCGATAGGAAAAAGTGGAGGAGAAGGTTGTTTTTATTTCGCTAAGTGTTTCTATTATTTCGGCTGTATCGAGGCTTTCGGCCAGGTCGTAAATACGTGTCTTGCCTTCGATGCCCGAAATACCGAAACGATTTGTAATCCATGCTTTTTCGCTGAAATAATGCAGCCAGCTGATGGCCGTAACGCCCATGCGGTTTTGATTGTAGAGATCTGTTCCGGTAAATCCGTATTGGGCGTCATCTTCCTTACTGTCTAGCATGGCGATGTTGTTATCGCCTCCAAGACCAAAAACGCTTATCCGTCCATTTTGCAGGGGGACGTTCACCTTGAAAGAGAGGTCTTTGTATTTAGGAACAGCTGCTCCTGTGCCAAAACTCATTCCAAGTTGTTTCAATAATTCTAATGTGCTGTACCTGAAATTGACCAGGTATGAGGCTTGCTTTCCTTTTGCCAAAGGTCCCTCAGCGCCCAGCTCGAAACCATTAAAGCCTATCTGTCCCATAAATTCGTGCTGCTGATTGTTGCCATTTCGCAAACGCAGATCGAAAGCTCCAGCCAAGGCATTGCCATATTCTGCCGGAAAAGCACCTGTATAAAAATCGGAATTGGTAAGCAGGTTGTTGTTGAGCATGCTGATTGGCCCTCCAGTTGATCCTAATGATCCAAAATGGTTGGGATTAGGTATGTCGATGCCATCCAGTCGCCAGAGCAATCCTAATGGTGAATTGCCTCGAATAACGATATCATTGCGTTGATCAGCAACGGAAGAAACGCCTGCAAAATTTGCAGCCATACGCGATGGATCGCCCAGACTGCCGGCATAACGCTCAGTTTCCTCCACAGTAAATGACCGCGCACTCACCAATGCCATTTCGTTGATGGCTTGGTCTTTTTTCAGCTCCGGTCGCACTTCAATAGCTTCCAATTCATATACCTTTTCTTCCAGTTTTATGTCCAAAACGAGTTCTTTACCGGCCTGTAGTAATAAATTACTCACTATTTTGGACTCGTAGCCTATCATGCTTACTTCAATCGAGAAACGCCCAAGTGGCAATGCGTCAAAACTAAAATGGCCATGCTCATCGGTTATGGTTCCTAAAAGAGGATCTGAATTTGTTATCACGATGGTGGTTCCGGGTAGGGGTAGTTCGCTGTAACTATCCATTACACGTCCCCTAAAACGCTGATTTCCTTGTTGCGCGTTAAGGTTTAAGGAAATTGATATGATGATAAAGATACAAATAATTGTAGTTCTTAGCATAATGATTAGGTTTGGCTTGATAGGATTAATCAATAGGCATTCCAAAAATTGTAAGTCAAAGTATTTGAGGTTTTAAGACATTACAAAACTAATACAATGACATAATAGTGTGCGTGAACGGTCATTGTTGTTCGCTTACGGACAAATTCAAAAACGGCGTATGGTCTTCATGAAAATTCATGTACTTTTGTGATGCACTAAATCAAACTATGAAGCCTCAATGCTTAATATTTTCTTCAAAGATTAGCAACCGTTTACGCTATACCATAGATTTGGTTTTTTCGGAGCAGTTGGGGATCAGTTACGAATTGACTTCAGATTCGGAGTATTTTTTAGCTTGGGAAGGAGCCGGATTGGTTTATGGCGAACAACCACTTGCTAAGGGTGTTTTTCAGCAGGGTGTTTCCTTGCTTTTTGAGCGTGAAATTAATAGTCAGGAGCTTAAAGCCTTTGATTTGGAAGGACTAAAAGCTTTTTTTCCTGTTTATCAGCGAGGTTCGTTGCTGCCATTTGATGTGTTTGCGGCAATTTTTTACCTGGTAAGCCGCTACGAAGAATACTTGCCATTTATAAGTGATTCGCATGGCCGATTTGAGGCGGGGTCGTCGGTACTCAGTGATTTGAAAATACTCGATCAGCCTATTGTTAACCTGTGGATCAATTTGTTGGAAAAGAAGTTGAAAGCCGTTTTTCCAGACTTGAAAACAACAAGAAAACCCTATCGTTTTGTTCCGACTTATGATATTGATGCCGCCTGGGCTTTTCTTCATAAGGGCTTGATACGATCAGTTGGAGGTTATTTAAAGGATCTTTTTAAGGGAGATTTTAAAGAAATGCGTCTTCGGACGGCTGTTTTGCGTTCTAAGGAAATAGACCCTTTCGATACTTTTAGCCTGCAGCTTAGCCTGCAGCAGCAATACAAACTCAGGCCGATCTACTTTATTTTATTTGCTGATTATGGCCATAATGACAAAAACATAAGCGTGCGCAACAGACATTTTCAGCAGCTCATCAAATACCTGGGCGATTATGCTGACATTGGAATACACCCTTCGTATGCCTCTTTCGATGAAAAACATTTACTCAGGCAGGAGGTGTCGAAGTTGAGTGCTGTGCTTAATCGTGAAATTAAATGCAGCCGACAGCATTTTTTGAGGATGAATCTTCCAGAAACCTATCATAACCTTATTGAGCAGGATATCCTGCACGATTATACCATGGGATATGCTTCCCAGGCCGGATTTAGGGCAGGTATCGCTGATGATTTTTATTTTTATGACCTCGACCATGATGTAAAAACCCGACTCCGGATTCACCCTTTTGCCGTAATGGATGGTACCTTGCGTGATTACCTTAAACTCGATGCAGAAGCGGCTTTAGAAAAAGCAACCGCTTTAATTAAAACTGTAAAGGCTGTGAATGGAAATTTTATTCTGCTTTGGCATAACGAAACATTAAGCGATCAGAAACGCTGGACTGGCTGGCGAAAAGTATATCAAACCCTGGTAGAAGAAGCGTTACCATAAATCTTTTTGCATGATCCGATACCTGACTCACGCCGAGATAGATAAAATTAGATGGGACAACTGCATCAAAAAGGCTTTTAACGGGAACGTTTATGGCTGGTCGTGGTACTTGGATATTGTTCATCCTGAGTGGCATGCCCTTGTCGAAAATGATTATGAGCGGGTGTTTCCGCTTACCGGGAAAAGAAAATATGGCATAAGTTATTTATTTCAGCCTTTTTTTGCGCAGCAACTGGGGATTTATTCAACCAGTAAGCTTAGCCCGACAGTTGTTGAGGATTTTTTAGCTGCCATACCGCGCAAATATCGTTTTGCCGAAATCAGACTCAACACACATAATAAAATAGAAAAGCATACCGAAGGCCTTAGCTGGCATCGCAACCACGAGCTCGATCTGATCAACAGTTACGAGCGTATTTATAAGAATTTTAGCTCTAATACCAAACGTAATTTAAAAAAAGCGGCTCAGGCTAATCTTCTGCTTTCGCGAAGCGCAAAGCCAGAAGACGTGGTGAAGCTATTCAGGGAAAACAGAGGCCGAACCATTAGTCACTGGAACGACTTGGAGTATAGCAGGCTAAAACAACTCGCCTACACTGGAATTTACAGGGGACAGGTACAGGTTGTCGGAGTTTATAGCAAACCTAATGAGTTATGTGCCGGAGCTATTTTTATGCGAAGCCATGGAAAGCTGGTTTTTCTTTTTTCAGGAGCAAACCAACAAGCCAAAGAAAACCATGCACTGAGCTTTTTGATTGATGAAGTGATCAAGATGCATTGTCCGGGGCAGCTCGTTTTCGATTTTGAAGGTTCGGATCAACCCGGACTGGCCAGGTATTACAAAGGTTTTGGCAGCAAGGAAACTTTTTATCCCGGAATTCAACTCAACCGCCTGCCTTTTGCAGGTAGGCTGGCACTGAGAATTGTGAAAAGAAAATGATTTTTCAGATTCCTTGTTAGTTTCTGCTCCTTAATGGTTATTTTTGCTCTTTAACATCTCAACTATGGCTACCATCATCAATATTGGAGAAAAGAATTCGATTTTTAATCATTTCATTGCCGAACTGCGAAGTATTGATATTCAGAAAGATAGAATGCGTTTCCGGCGCAATCTGGAACGAATAGGCGAGGTTTTTGCTTATGAAATAAGTAAAAACCTTGAATATGAACCGGCTGATTTTACTACTCCGTTAGGAGTTGCTACGGTTAATCAACTTAAAGTTCAGCCTTTGCTTGCCACGATTTTACGAGCCGGATTGCCACTTCATCAAGGGTTGTTGAATTATTTTGACAGGGCCGACAGTGCATTTATTACAGCATATCGCAAGTACGACAAAAATGAAGATTTTACCATTCGTGTGGAGTATGTTTCAAGCCCTTCCATCGAAGGGAAGGTGCTGATCCTGACCGATCCGATGCTGGCAACAGGTGCTTCTATCGTTAAAACGATGAAAAGTTTACTTGCCAGCGGAATGCCCAGTGCTTTGCATATCGTTTCAGTTTTGGCCAGCTCCGAAGGGCTCGATTATATTCAACGCAACCTGTCGTTGCAAAATCTTACCGTTTGGGTTGGCGGCGTTGATGACGAACTTACTGCTCAGGCATACATCGTTCCTGGATTGGGAGATGCCGGCGATTTGGCTTTTGGCGAAAAAGACTAAAGCCTGATCGATATGGATGCTAAAAAACTCATCGGCGAAAACCTTCGGATATCCCTGGAATCGATACGCAGCCACGCGCTTCGCACTGCGCTTACAGTAGCTATTATTGCTTTTGGAATCATGGCGCTGGTTGGGATTTTAACTGCAATAGATAGTTTGAAATATTACCTAACCGAAAACTTTTCAATGATGGGTTCCAATACCTTTAATATTCGCAATCGGGATATGGTAGTTCATATGGGAGGTGATCGCTCTCGTCCAAAGGCCAATAAAAATATTTCGTACCGCGAAGCGCTGGATTTTAAGGAGCAGTTTAAATTACCTGTTTCAACCAGCATTTCAACCCGCGGAACAGGAATTGCCACGCTGAAATATAACAGCGAAAAAACCAACCCGAATATTCAGGTGATAGGAATAGATGAGAATTATATTTATAATGCCGGTTTTGAGATCGAATTTGGGAGAAATATCAGTGTACACGAAGTTATAACCGGAGCGCACGTTGTTGTGGTAGGTTCGGCAATAGTAGAAAGTCTTTTCAAAGGAGGTGAAAACCCTGTGGGTAATATCATTACGGTTGGTCCCGGGCGTTACAGAATTGTTGGTGTGATGAAAGAAAAGGGATCCAGCATTGGATTTTCGGGCGACCGCAATTGTTTGATGCCCATCAATAATGTGAGGCAATACTTTTCGCGGCCCAATATGAATTATGGGATAAGTGTGCGCGTTGATGACCCTGCGATGATGGAGGCCGCAATTGGTGAAGCTACCGGGATTTTTAGGGTGATACGGGGTGATCAGATCGGCAAACCGGAATCTTTTAGCATTGTGAAAAGTGATAACATTGCTAATATGCTGTTAAGTTTGACAGGTCAAATCAGGTTGGGTGCTACTTTTATCGGTCTAATCACTTTGTTTGGAGCAGCCATAGGTTTGATGAATATTATGCTGGTTTCGGTTACTGAACGAACACGCGAAATTGGTATCAGAAAAGCTGTTGGAGCTACCAGCAAAACCATTCGCAATCAGTTTTTGGCTGAAGCCGTTGTGATTGCGCAAATTGGTGGTTTGCTGGGTATTGGAGCTGGTATTGGAATTGGGAATATTTTGTCGGTCATTATCGGAAGCGCATTTATCATTCCATGGCTGTGGATTTTTATGGCTGTTGTTTTATGCTTTATTGTCGCCTTGGTTTCAGGAATTATTCCGGCCAATAAAGCCGCTGCTCTGGATCCGATTGATTCGCTGAGATACGAATAAGCTTTTTTTCTTGCTGTTCCCCGATACAATTATTTTGTGTTTTGGGGCTGATTTCATATCATTGCAGTGAATTTATTCGGATAAAACAATTTTTATGGCAATCAATCTGACTACTCCCCGCGATAGTTTTAGTTCCAGACTTGGAGTTATTGCAGCAGCTGCAGGATCAGCTATCGGACTAGGTAATATCTGGCGCTTCCCTTATGTTGCCGGCGAAAACGGAGGCGGCGCCTTTTTGTTGATCTATTTTGGATTCATCGTCCTGATAGGTGTGCCTGTGATGTTATCAGAATTTGTGATAGGCCGCAGCACACAACGAAATGCCGTTGGCGCATTCAGGAGGCTGGCACCAAAATCGCTTTGGCCTCTTTCTGGCTTTTTGGGGATCAGTGCTGCTTTTTTTATTCTGGCCTTTTATACAACAGTTTCGGGCTGGACGTTGGAGTATTTGTATCTTGCCATATCTGACGGTTTTAAGGCACAATCTGCTGAAAGTTTGGCGCAAAATTTTGAGCTTTTTCGAACGAGCGGACTTCGTCCGTTGATCTGGCAGAATATTTTTATGTTTTTAACTGCTTTTATCGTGTATAAAGGTGTTAAAAACGGAATCGAAAAATATACAAAGATATTAATGCCTTTGCTGTTGGTGATTATTATCATCCTGTGCATCAGAAGTGTAACCCTTCCTGGTGCTGCAGAAGGTTTAACATTTTTATTCAAACCCGATTTTACCAAAATTACCGCTAAGGTGATCCTGGAAGCACTTGGACAATCGTTTTTCTCGCTTTCCATTGGTATGGGCACTTTGATAACATATGGCTCATATATCGGGAAAGGAGAGAGGCTCGGCAACACAGCTTTATCAGTTTCAGCTGCTGATACCCTGATTGCCATTCTGGCTGGCGTGGCAATATTTCCGGCAGTCTTTGCTTTTGGGATAGCCCCGGAAGCAGGTGCAGGTCTTGTTTTTATTACCCTTCCTATGATATTTGATCAAATGGCGGGAGGTTATTTCTTTGCCCTCATCTTCTTTTTACTGCTGTCGATAGCTGCACTCACTTCAACAATTTCTGTGCTCGAGGTGGTAACTGCCTACCTTGCGGAAGAGCTTAATCTGGGACGTAAAAAAGCAACCATTATTGCGGCTTCTTCCATTACCGTGTTGGGGGTGGCCTGCACTATGAGTCAGGGGCCTTGGGCTGTGCTTGGCGTGGCAGGTTATAACCTGTTCGATTTGCTCGAAATGATCTCGGCCAATATCATGCTTCCTTTAGGTGGCCTTCTAATTGTACTTTTTGTGGGTTGGTATATGACAAAGGATGCTGTTTTTGCCGAAATTTCCAATCACGGAAAACTTAAAGCTGGATTTAAATTTGCTTATTTGTTCATCATACGCTTTCTGGCTCCAATCGCCATAGCTTTTGTTTTTTTACACGGCTTAGGGTTTTTTGGAATGTTTGGAAGTGGCGATTTGTAAAAGCAGTCAGCTCTAGCTATGACCGATTTCAAAAACCACCTGAGTTTTTCCAGAAAGGAGCAATTTGCTCTGATCGGACTGCTGTTTTTGATGTTAGTATTGATAAGTTTAAATCTGATTCCTGACCTATTTAAAAAAACTCCCGCGTTTTCGAAGCACCAGCTGGACGAAATAATTGCACTTCATCAAAAGGAAGTAGATGCTTTGAAGGATAAAAAAGCCATTGAAAATTTCGATGCTGCAAACCCTGACAGGTCAGTCATCGAGCAGAAACTGAATCCTTTTCCCTTCAATCCCAATAATATGCCAGAAGAAAGTTGGAGAAAGCTTGGTTTAGCTGATTATCAGATTCGTAATATTAAAAACTACGAAAGTAAAGGTGGAAAGTTTTTTCGCAAAGAGGATTTAAAAAAAATTTATACCATTTCGGAAACGGAATACGAAATCCTGGAAGCTTTTATTAGAATTCCATCAACTGGAAATCAACGTATAGCACGTGCTTCGCAGTTGTCAGAAAAGGAAACATTAAAGGAAAAACCTGCCGAATTCTCAAAAGCAAAACCTAAAGTAGCGATGGTTGAATTGAATAAGGCCGATTCGCTGCAATTGATTAAGCTTCCTCAGGTGGGACCCTGGTTTGCACATCGCATACTGCAATACCGCGAAATTCTTGGAGGCTTCGTGGCTAAAGAGCAGCTGAGGGAAGTTTATGGAATGGATGAAGAACGGTATTTGAATTTTGAACAATTTATCGAGGTTGATACTACTTTGCTTGATCCTGTGCAGATCAATTTTGCTGAGTTCAAAGCGGTTGTTAGACATCCTTATTTTTCTTATCCGCTTACCAAGGCTGTTTTCAATTACCGCGACCGTAAAGGAATGATACAAAATTTTGATCAAGTGCTGGAGTTGGCGCCGACTGCTGATAGTTTGTCGCCTTATCTGAAATATTATGTTAAATTTTAATAGCAATATAAATGAGTGATTTGAAGAAATTTATTGGATTTATCGTTCTGATTATGGGTATAATTTCGTGTGGTTCAACACGAAATCAATCGGCAAAGGTGGTTAATAAGGTCCTTGAAGATCACGAAAGCAGTGCGTATGAATTTCCTAAAGGAGTGTATTATGCTTATCAGTTCGATGAGACTAAACCTGCTTATGGTTTTGATGAGCAGCTTGTTATAGAACAGCTGGCAGCAAAAGGTATTGCGGTTAAAAATATGTGGTATAAGGCTGCTGCTTCAAGTTGTGTGCCGCCCGGAAGTAGTATGGCCATGACGGTGATGGTAGAAGCTGCTATGGTTGTTCAACTGGAAGAGGCAAATGATCAGTTGCTTGAGATGAATTTTGTGCTGACTACAGCACCATCATTGGGTAGTTGTGCCTATCGGGTTAACCGGTATATGTTTACGTCAAAATAACCACATAACCACAACCGAATGAAAACTGGGATTTTTTCGCGCTTTCCGCGTACTTTTTGGGTAGCAAATACGCTGGAGCTCTTCGAGAGGTGGGCCTGGTATGGCTTGTTTAATGTTTTGGCGATTTACCTCACAGCCTCAAGAGATACAGGGGCATTGGGATTTTCGCAGGAGGAAAAGGGCACGATGATGGGGCTGGTTTCGGCACTGCTATATTTTTTGCCAGTGATTACCGGAAGTATCGCGGATAAACTGGGTTATAAGAAAGTGCTATTGCTCTCATTTGGAATACTTTCCACTGGCTATCTGGTAATGGGACATCTTACAGATTACAGTTTGGTGTTTGCGGCATTTTTTTATATCGCTGTTGGGGGAGCACTTTTTAAACCTGTGATTTCGGCTACCATTGCCAAAACAACCAATAAGAATAACTCATCAATAGGTTTTGGGATTTTTTATATGATGGTGAATCTGGGAGCTATGATTGGCCCTTTTGTTGCCAGCAAATTGCGCGAAACTTCCTGGGATTACGTATTTTATCTAAGTGCAGCAATCATTGCGTTAAATTTTGTGTTAGTCCTGTTTTTTTACAAAGAACCTCCACGAGAAAAGAATGACAGTAAATTGTGGGTCAGTATTGTGCAGGCACTCAAGAATATTTTTATCGCGCTGAGAGATTTCCGTTTCTTTTTGTTTTTATTACTCATTGTAGGGTTCTGGAGTATGTATTTTCAGCTGTTTTACACCCTGCCTGTTTTTATCGATCAGTGGATCGACACGCGTAAGCTGTATCAGTGGCTGGCAGATATTTCACCCGTTTTGGCCAATATTTTTGGCACACCCCAGGGAACAGTAAATCCAGAGATGATCTTAAATATTGACGCACTTTATATTGTTGTATTTCAGGTGATTGTATCGAGTGTTGTGATGCGATTGAGGCCTATTAATGCTATGATCGTTGGAATTGTAATTGCGTCAATTGGAATAGGATTAACGTTTATGTTTAACAACGCATTTTTTCTGTTTTTCTCTATCCTGATCTTTGCCTTTGGCGAGATGGCCAGTTCACCAAAAATCACAGAATACATTGGTCGTATTGCCCCTCCTGATAGGGTAGGCTTGTATATGGGTTGTTCATTTTTGCCAATGTCGGGTGGTAATTTCTTTGCGGGTTTGCTTTCAGGACCTGTTTATGGAAGCTGGTCGGATAAGGTTTTTCTGTTGCGTCAGGATATGACCTCCAAGGGGATCGGTATGCCAGAAATATCAGATAGTTTCACTCAAAATGAATTATTTTTTGAAGCAGCCAGAGCCTATAATATGAGTGTTCCGGAGCTGACAAACTACCTCTGGGATACTTATCATCCAGCTGATATTTGGTGGTTGTTTACTGGTATTGGTTTGGCAACAGCCTTGCTGCTTTTTGCTTATGATCGCTTGCTGATGCGCGATAGTAAGCGTTTAAGCTAGTGTTTTTTCTTGAAACGATACACTACTTTCAGGTCTTCCTTATCGGGCTGTGGAATATCCCAATAAGGTTTTTCTGACTGCGATCTTGTGTCGTGGCTCGAGCCATCGGTTTCGTCCACCGCTTCTTCGTCTTCTTCTTCAACCTCCCAGGAATACTGTTTTCGCTGCGGGCCTTTTTTGCGGTAAAACCAGGCAAGTACCAAGCCGGCAATGAGACCACTTAAATGTCCTTCCCAGGAAATGTTTTTTTCTGGAAAGAGCTCAGGGAAAATGCCCCAAATAAGGCTTCCGTATAAAAACACCACAATAAACGAGAGTGCCATCAGCCGATTTTCGCGTCTGAAAAATCCGCTGAACATCAGAAAAACAGCCAATCCGTAAATTAATCCACTTGCACCAATATGCACACCACTTCTTGCCCCAAGCCAAACCCATAAGCCGCTGAGCAAAGCTGTTAGCACAAGGATTTCGGTGGCCAAAGTGCGGTAAAAATAGTAGAGCGCAGCAGTCAACACGAATACCGGAACAGAGTTGGCCATCAAATGATTCCAGTCGCCGTGTAAAAATGGTGAGAGGACAATACCCGGCAGTCCATGGATTTGCAGCGGGGTAATACCCAAAAAATTCAAATTAATAGGGAAGAAAGTTTCAGAAATCTCAACGAGCCACATCACTAATAAAAAGAGTGATGGGATGAAAATACTGGTTCTTAATCTTTGTTTTTCTGACGACTGCATGAGAAGCACTTAGCAAAAAGCATTCCGAAAATATTTTGTCAGCTCGTATCTGCAAAAGCATCAAGGTGTTTTTGCCGAAATTTCCTTTACTTTTGCTTTTTAATTCACAATGAAGTTAGTATTCAAATTTGTTTTGTTTTTGATGGTCACGCTGCTGGTGCAATCATGCAGCACGCGCAGATTGGTTCCCGATGGTAAATACCTCGTAACCAAAAATGTGGTGGAGATCCAGCATAAAAAGGACGAAAAAACGACTTTTACTAAATCTGATCTTGCAGCATTTGCTGGTCAACGGTCTAATAAACAAATTTTTGGCACACGTTTTCCCCTGTGGGTATATTACAAAACGATTAAAAAAACCGATCGTAAATTTTGGAAATGGATTAATGAGCATGTAGGGAAGGAGCCAATTTATTACGAAAAAAGCCTCTCCAATACTGGTGCTGACCAAATGGAACGTTATTTGCGTAACCTTGGTTATTTTAACGCTGATGTAAAAAGTAGCGCTAAAATAAAGCGCTTTAAGGCTGATGTTCTTTATACTGTTAACCCACGAAAGCCTTATAAAATTCGTAATTATGATTATACAATCGAAGATACTGCTTTGGCCAAATGGGTAAAACCTTTGCGTGAGCAAGCTGAACTCCGTGAAGGTGTTAACTACGATGCGTATAAAATGGATGCAGAACGTGACAGAATAACCGATTATTTGAAAAATAATGGGTTTTATGCTTTTTCGCGCGACTTTATCTATTTTGAAGTTGACAGCAACTTCAACCAGCTGTCAATGGATGTGAAGCTTTTAATTGATAGTGTTAATACAGATGCAGGAACTCAGGCACACAAACCTTATTTTATCAATAAAGTTGCTGTATTTCCTAATTTCATTCCGGGACAGGCTGGATTACTACCCACTGACAGTGTGAAACTGGAACTTTCTGCTGGCAGTGGTCGCAAGCCTTATGCTATGTATTTTTATAGTGCAGGAGATCCTCGCATCAGGCCTCAGACTTTTGGTCAGGTTGTTCAAATACATGAGAATGATCCGTTTAGTCTCAGAAAGCTGAAACAAACATACAGGGGATTAGGGAGTTTTAGGATTTTTGCAATCACTAATATTGATTTTCAAATCGTTAATCCTCCTGAAGCTGATTCTGGTTTTTTGGATGTTACGATTCAACTGCAAAGATCGAAGGTTCATGCCTATGCTATTGAAGTGGAAGGAACGAATTCAGCCGGAGACCTTGGCCTTAGAGGCAGTTTAGTATATTCGAACAAGAATTTATTCAGAGGTGCTGAGCTTTTTCGGCTGAGTTTGCGCGGAGGAGGCGAAGCACAGCGCGTGAGCGTTGTTGGAAACAATGAAAACCCATCCTCAGAGGCTTCGATTTTTAATACTTACGAATTTGGGGTGAATGCGAATTTGATCGTGCCGCGGTTCTTGAGTCCTGTCAGATTGAGGAATTTCGTGCTTGAATATCAACCAAAAACTTCTTTTAACTTGGGCTATAGCTCCGAAATCCGATCCAATTACGACCGGTATATAACAGAAGCAACCGTTAGTTACGACTGGATGACGTCAAACACTGTGCAGCATATTTTCACACCTTTTAACCTGAATTCCGTAAAAGTAAGACCCTCTGCTGCTTTTCAGCAGATTCTTGATCAGGAAATTAACCAACGTATTAAGGATCAGTATTCAAATCACCTAATCTTTGGGGCGCGCTATAGTTTTGTTTTTAACAATCAGAATATCAATAAGGTTAAAAACTTTTCCTATTTCAGGGCAAATATTGAATCTTCCGGCAACTTACTTTCGCTGTTCAATGAAACACCCTTAATTAGTAAACAGGTAGATTATGCTGAGTTATTGGGAATCCGGTATGCACAGTTTTTACGTTTTGATTTCGATTTTCGGCAATATTTTATGCTCACCAGAAGCAATCAATTGGTATTTAGGGTTTTGGTAGGCTTTGGTCTGCCTTATGGCAATTCTGCTGACATGCCTTTTGAGCGGAGTTTTTATGGCGGTGGCGCAAATGGAATGCGTGGCTGGGTGTTTCGCGAGCTTGGTCCCGGAAGTTATAGCGGAACAGATAATGTTGAACGTATTGGAGATATACAGCTCGAAGGAAGTTTTGAATATCGTTTTCCGATTGCAGGATTTTTCAAGGGTGCTCTATTTGCTGATGCTGGTAATATCTGGACGAAAAATGAAAACAGCTACCTGCCCGGTGGACGTTTTGATTTCAATAATTTTTATCAGGAGTTAGCCGTAGATGCAGGGTTTGGCTTCAGGTTCGATTTTTCATTTTTTATTTTCAGACTCGATGCCGCGCTTCCTCTAAGAGATCCTGCCCGCCCCAGTGGTGATCGATGGAGGGTTGATGAGTTGAAAATGAACGATATAGTCTGGAATTTTGGAATCGGATATCCTTTCTGATAATGGACAGGGCAAAGCTTTTCCAGCTCATGCTCAGGCATTTTGTTTTTGAGCCAACTGCTGGTCAAATGGTCGTTTTGCGCCATCTCTCTGCTTTTTTGCTTTCGCAGAAAGACCACCCAACGTACCTTTTAAAAGGTTATGCCGGAACTGGTAAAACGACTTTAGTAAGTATGTTAGTCGAAGTTTTACCTGAAATCGGGCTTCGTTTTGTGTTGCTGGCGCCTACTGGCCGCGCTGCAAAAGTGCTGAATCAATATTCCGGAAAAGCAGCTGCTACAATTCATCGTAAGCTTTATCAGCGTGCTACTATGGCAGATGGTTCGGTTAAAGTGCAAAGAATGGTAAACAAGCACAAAAAAACAGTTTTTATTGTAGATGAGGCATCGATGATCAGCGATTCGGGAAGCGATAGCCAATTTGGTTCATCGGCCAGCCTTTTGGATGATCTGATGGATTATGTTTTCGAAGGTGAGCAGTGCAAACTTTTGCTGATAGGTGACCAGGCGCAGCTGCCTCCTGTTGGCTTGGAAACCAGTCCTGCCCTGGATTTTAATTTCTTAAAAGCTGCGTATCCTATCACTACGGCCAGTTTCGAGTTGCAGGATGTGATGCGTCAAAGTCTTGATTCTGGCATTTTATCGAATGCCACAAGCTTACGCAACAGGCTGAATCTGGATTTGTTTGATTTTCCTGTGTTTAATCTTAACCCGTTTCAGGATGTGATTCAGGTGGCTCCCGAGAACTTCGAGGAGTTGCTTCAGCAGGCTTTTGGATCACGCGATTTTAACGAAGCTGTAATTATCTGTCGTTCGAATAAACGTGCAAACCGGTTTAATCAGGAGGTACGTTATAGGATTTTGGGCAGGGACAGCGAATTGGCAGCCGGCGATCTGTTGATGGTTGTAAAAAACAACTATTTCTGGCTCGAAGCCGGCGAGCAGGGTGGGTTTATTGCCAATGGCGATCTGGCCGTGATCAACAGAATAAATCAGTATGAAGATTTGTACGACCTTCATTTTGCTGATGTCGAGATAAGTTTGGTTGACTATCCTGATAGTCCTGCTTTTTCTGTGAAAATTATGTTGGATACTTTGATGGCTGAAGGGCCATCGCTTAGCGAAAAAGATTTTCAGGATTTTGTTGCCAAAGTCGAAGAGGATTACAGCCATATCGGCTCACGCAGGCTAAGATGGGCCGAGATGAAGAAAAATCCTTATTTCAATGCCTTACAGGTTAAGTTTGCTTACGCACTTACCTGCCATAAAACGCAAGGCGGACAATGGCCAAAAGTGTTTGTGGATGGTGGCTTTTTGGGTATGAAAGAACAAGCCGATCGCAATGATTTCAGGTGGCTTTATACTGCATTTACAAGGGCTACACAAAGTTTGTTTCTGGTAAATTTTCCGGAGGAAAGTTACGTTCAAGCAGAAAAATAAAAGCCACCTGAAATCTGGATCAGGCGGCTTGTCAATGTTCTTTTGTTGCTGTTATTTCGCACTGCCGGCATTACCCAAGTCGAAGGTAAGGGCAAAACGTAAGGTATTTTGCAGGGGATTATTTCTGGAATCAATCGGGATCAGGTAGGAGAAATCAAGGCCAAATACATTGTACCTGAGGCCGGCACCTAAAGTGAAAAACTTACGATTTCCCTTGGATTTATCTTCATAGAAAAAGCCTCCGCGCAGCGCAAAAACTTTGTTGTACCAATATTCTGTTCCAACGGCAAAGCTCAGCTCACGCATTTCCTCGCTAAAGCCATCGGGGGCATCATAAAAAGATTGAATCATACCGCCTACAACAGAAACATCATCATCCATTCCGGCTGCGATTTCGAATTTGTCGGTGCCCGGAATCGGCACAGGATTTCCTAAACTATCTCGTTGATAAATGGGAGGGGTAGGAACCAATAATTTGTTTACATCAACAGAAAAAGCCAGGCTGTTATAGTCGTCCAGTTCGAGCGTAAGTGTAGGTCCAAAACGCAGATTTGTTGGAATAAAATCTTTTTTTATGCTGGCTTCGGCTTCGCTGTAGCCCAGTTTATTACCTATATTGGAGATGTTCACACCCCAGGCAAATTTAGCATCAATATCGCTAAACCAATTTACGTCGTCCTCCCAATACACGGCTACATCTGCTGCCACTGAGATGCCGGCCGATGTCTCACCACCGCCAACAACTTGGCCTTGTGTGAGATTAGAATAGATGAAACGGGCTGCTACTGCACCTGAAAGTTTATCAGTAAGTTTTCGGGAATAAGTTGCATCAATTGCCCACTCATTAGGGCTGTAGGTGTTAAGTTCTTGTCCGTTGATATCTGTAAAAGTGATATCGCCCAGGCTGAAGTAGCGCAAAGTAGCTCCAACAGCCGACATATCATCGATGCGTTTATGAAAAGCAAGATAAGCCAGGTTCATATCCGGAACCAGGTTACGCAACCATGGACTGTAAGAAAGGCCAATGCTCATATCTTTTTCAAAAACAGCATATTTGGCAGGATTCCAGTGCATGGAATATACATCCGGCGAACTGGAAACACCTGCATCTCCCATTGCTCCGGCACGTGCGTCAGGCGCAATGATCAAAAAAGGAACTGCAGTAGTGATTACGTTTAAATTGCCGCCAGCAAGATTGTTGTAGTTGTAGTTGTTGTCTTGCCCGTGCGATTGCATACCTACAATGGTCAGAGCAACTAAGATAAGGGTTTTAAGCTTCATAAATTTAGCGTGAATGTTCTAAAAAATTGTGTGCAAAAGTAACGTTTTCTTGTGTGATATATTGTTGTTAAGAATCAAGCTATTTATTTGTGCGTATAAATCTTTGAAAAACAGTGCTTTGTATTCCTTCTTCATCGGTGAGTAAGAGTTGATATACATAAACCCCCGGAGGAATAATGCGACCAAACTGATCTCTCACGTTCCAAATGATTGGTTCTGAGCGCTGTCCGTTGCCCGAAGTATTTCCTTCGAGGCTAACCATATAGCGCCCGTCAATTGCATAAATATCAATGCGGTAGTCGAAACGTGCGCCGGGTTTGTTGTGATCAAAAACAAAAGCGGTTTCATCCGCAAAAGGATTGGGATAGTTGAGCACCCGATTGAGCGACAATTGCGCCTTTCGATCAACAAAGAAGCGAATCTCGGCTTCGGATGAGTTGTTGTGCAAATCCCATGCTTTGAGGCTAAGAATATGCTCTCCGTTTTCCAAATCTTTCATCGGAACTTTGATCCATCCCTGTCCAAAATGGTCAGCAACTGGCTCAAATGCTTCATTCAGAATGCTTTTTTCATTGCTTGGACTCAGTTTTGTAAGTACAATATCTCGTCCAATGCTGTTACCCAGATGATTGATGCCCTGTGGATCATTCAGAAAAATCCATAAATCACTATCGGGAGCAACAACATCTCCTTGTATAAAAGCGGGTGAATTCATGTAAAGACTGATCTCAGGTCCTTGGTTATCTGGCACGATATCAGGATCTGTTCCGCCAATATCCAGCTTATTAAAATAGCCGGTGGCATCAGTAAAATCAATGGTGTCAACAGCATAATAACTAAGTTTGGCTTGTCCGTACTGATAGGCAATATCGCGTGGCAGCCGGATGGTAAAACTGAATTTACCCTCTTTTACGGTAACCTTTGTTTCAACAAGCACCTTATCAAAGTAAGAAAAAGGCGAAACACGGCTGTTTGATGCATTTCCTAAGGTGCTGAAAACTGTTTTTTTGTCAAAGAGTTTGGGGTAGAGATAGCCATTAAAACCAGTATCTGTTTGTCCGTTGGCACCAATAATTTCGCCTTCAAAGCTTACCTCCGACATGCTGTGCAGCTGAAATTCCCTGTCAGAAACAGCTATATCATTGACTTTGGTTGTGGTAATTGTTTTTTCTGGATACACCAGTTTAAGGGCAGGATTTCCGAGCAGGGCAAAATTATAGATGCTGCTGCTTGTTGGGTTTTTGCTGAGCCTTAAAATATCACCCAGGCGTTTAAAACCGTCATCGCTACGATCGAACATGGCACCATAAACCTTCTTGTTTAGGGCAAAATTGGAATGAGCAAAAGCCAATCGGGTAGTTGTCATCAATCCAATGCCTCCGCCCTCAGCATTTAATAGAAGCTGCTCGCCGGCTGAAACAAAATTGGGATTGTCGAAACGACTGAATTCACAAGTTGCTGTGATAAAGAAAGGCATGTTATCCGTATTGGTGAGGCTGTTGATATGAGAAATAGTAAAAACCCGTTCATCAGATAATCCGTTCACGCCACCATGTCCGGTGTAATTAACAATGAGTGCACCATCGGTAATTTGTTTCATCATGGCGTCACTGGCTTCCGGATAGCGGTAACCACCTGCAACTGTGACCCGTGGATAGGCGTCGAGGTAGATTTTTGACACATTCATATTTGCCCGTGCAGTATCCACCTGCCGCGAAAGCGTTTCTGCCTGATCAAAATGCAGGTTGTTATCCCTGTCGTCGCCAACAAAAGTGATGTTATTACGCCACGATCCAGCTAATTCCAACTGTTTTTGAAGGTAATATTTGTTTTTAGCAACCATCACAGCGGCATCTTCCTGATTAGCAACCGGAAAACGACCGATACCCAAATCGAGGATACCACTCATATAGCCACCTTCGGCAGCTCCCATGAGGCCGAAATAATCATCGGAAACAAAACTTTGGGTCTCAATCAGGCTGGAATTGGCTTGATAGGTTGGAACAAAATTCGTGTTTCCGGCCAGGCGATTTTTGTAGTCGTAAGAAGCGTCCCCCAAAAGTAAAACATATTTGAGGTTTGCATTACTTCTAAGATAAACCATTCTGATAAAATCCCTTATGGCAGTAATATCGGGAGTTCCACCTCCAAATTCGTTGTAAATTTTTGTTGCATCAACCACTTTAGTGTCAAGCTGGTCCATTTCTTGATGCATGGCAGCCAGCTCATTTGCTTGATTTTCAAACAAAGGATGGGTGATGATCAGCATATCAGCCTGTTGAATTTGATGCAGGTTTTGATTTTCAATCGGATAAAAGGATGCTGGATTCAGGCTTTGATTCTGATTGAAAGCAAACCAGCGTTTTTCGGTAATAGTATATGTTTTAAACTTTGCCGTTCCAGAGGTATTTCGATAGCGTTGTTGCTTGATGTCTGTCAAATTACTTACATCCCAAATCAGCTGATTATCAATTCCTGAAATTTGCATTTCAACAATATTTGGAAGTGTATCAGCGGCAGGAAGCCTAAACGATAGTGGATCCGCATTTATAGCAAGTTCTCTGAAAGCGTTTAATCTGATAAAATTGAGCCAAAGTCGCGAACTACTGGCATTCGCATGAAAGTTTATCCCAATAGTGATTTGATCTGATGCTGCATTAAATTGTGCAGTATTGGTCAACTCGCGTGCAAACATGGGGTTATCCACCGAAAGTATGAAAACTTTTGTGCTATCTACCAGGTTTAATCCATTGCCAGTTACGGAGTAATAGGAATCTTCGTTAATAGATCTACCTGCGAACTGAATTTGCAGACTTACAGGTTTTTGTTTGTTAAGGTTTTGAAATTCAAACGAAAAGTTAGCCAAAGGATCTTCAGCAGTAAACATTTCACCATACCATTCTTTTCCTGAAAGGATGAGACTCTCATGATCAAATTCATGGTATCGGTAATCAGGGAATGCTGTTATTGATTGTCCGGTGTTTCCTTGTGGTTCTTCCTGATAATTAATACGTTTGCCTGCTTGGGAATAGTCAGGAGTAAAGAAAAAATAAGTGGTGTCGCTATAATAATTTAGCTGGTGATCGTATCTTCCGGTAAAGAAATTGTAGCGCCAGTAAACCGGACCGGGGCTGTAAAAAAGCAGGTAATCTTCTGCATCAAAACTGCCGTCTTCTGTACCGTAGGCGGCCAGCGCATTTTCGAGCAGGTCATCAGGTCGATCGAGGCGGTTTTCTTCGGGCAACATGGTATTTCCATTGCCAAAAAGGGCAAAATAAGCCGGGTCAAAATCTGCAGGATTCAAACCAGCCATTTGCAAATCATCGGGTGTTATCCGATAGACACCTTCCTGTGTGGTTGCAATTTTGATCCAGTTAGCTGATGCAAGCACAGAATTAGGCTTCCATTCAGGTGTTTCGTCTTGCATTTGTTGCTTGTCCTCATCCAGCTCATATTGAATCTGATAACTAGTAAGCCGAACAAACTGATTTTCGATTCGCTTGAGCGGTAAAACAAGTATATAATGCTGTGAATCATGTTTTTCTGTGATGATCTGGAAGTCATTGGTAACAAAATCGAGATCAGCGAGCTGTGAGGAATTGTTAAGCGTATCGTAACTAATAACGATAAGCTTAGGGTTTATAATACGTTGATTTACAGTAAGGTCAAGAGGTTGAATCTGCCAGGGCAATCCTGCAGTTTCGTACCGCATGATGGCATCTTCGAAAAAAGGTAAAAAAGCTTGAACACCGGATTTCAGTTGAATGGGTTGCGGCGACATCCAGTTTACCTTTAATGTATCGGTAGTCTGGGCTTTCAATCCGTTATTAAACAGATTGAAAACCAGTAAGAAAACTATAAATAAGGATCGATAAATATGTTTCATTAGCGATAAAAAATCAATTTTGCACGTTTTTCTGCCTGCTGTCCTTTTTCGTTAACTGCTAACAGGCGGTAAATATACAAACCTTTCGGAAGTTTATGTCCGTAATCAGAGGTTCCGTTCCATCTGATAGGTTCTGAACGAAAAGCGTTACCAGCAATTTGTCCTTCCAGTTGCTTCACCAGTCTGCCACTCATATCAAAGATCTGTATGGTGATATCCATGTTTAGGCCGGCCTGATTATGGTCAAAAACAAAGAAAGTTTCGTCGATGAAAGGGTTGGGATAATTCATCAAATTCTCAACAACCATCTGTTCGCTCTCAACTACAACAAATTGGATAGTTGCCTCGCTGGAGTTATTAAAAACATCCCACACTTTCAAGGTGAGGCTGTGTTCGCCGGGAGTAAGATGGCTCAATGGATAACTGATTATACCTGAGGTACTTTTATCGAGTTCGGCTTCGTAGTAATCATTCAGTATGGCAGTGGTTTCTGTAGCTCCGGTAATTTTGGCAGTGATATCATGTCCAATACCGGCGCCTGTAGTATTGATGCCGTTTTCGTCTGAAACGTAAGCCAGGAGTGTTGGGCTTTCACTTGTTATTCCACCATTTACGAAAGTTGTATCGTTCATGAAAAGTTTAATCGCAGGGCCATTTTCATCTACCACGGCATTTTCATTGAATCCACCGATCAGGATATTTTCGTAATAACCATTTGCTTCCCGCTCATAATCAGTAGCATAGTAGCTGATTCTGCCGCCACCATAATTATAGGCAATGTCTCTTGGCAGCATAAAATTAAAAGTAAATGCGCCATCTACTACGGCAGCTTTTCCTTTGTAAATCACACTATTGCGCAGATCAAACGATATTACCTGTGAGTTTTCGTCACCTCTGGTGGTTATCACGCTGGTTTTATCATAAATAGTAGGAAAGATCACGCCATTAAAATCCGACATTTTTTCGCCATTTTCGTTAGCAACAAAACCTTTCACTTCTACCTGGTCGAGCGCTTTGAGGGTATCCATTCGCGTTGCATTTATATTGCCGTTGATGTGTGTGGTTTCGATCGAATAGGATGGAAAAGCCAATCGCAAAGCCGGATCGCCAATTAAAACGAATTTACGATCGTTGGCGCTTCCATTGGGTTTTGAACGCCTGATGATATCACCAAAACGCGGGTATTCGCCGCCTTCTTTTACGAACATATTATTACGGTAAATGGCCATATTCAGCGCCAGGTTTGCCGAGGCATATGTGGCCCTGGCCGTAGTAAACATACCGATGGCACCACCTTGTGGATTAAGAAAAACCATTTCACCTGCCGAAGTGCGCGTGTGGTCGTCGTAGCGGCTAAATTCACATGTTGCCGTTATAAATACCGGAAGCTTATCTTTGTTTCTCCATCCTTGGATATCAGCAATTTCCAATATGCGTTCCTCTGTCCAGCCTACTTCGCCTCCGTGGCCGGAGTAATTCATGATCAAAGTGCCTTTATCCATGCGTCTGTTTATGGCTTCATTAACGGCAGGTGCTTTTTGGCCTCCTGGTGTAGAAACCTGCTCGTAAGCATCAAGGTAAATCTTGTCGAAATTAATTGCTCGCTGATTTGTATTGAGGTAATTGTAAAGATCTTCGGCATCTTCGAGGTGCAGGTTGGCGTCGGCATCGTCGGCAACAAAAGTGATGAAGTTTCGCCAGGGTTTCATATTTACTTCATCCTTTCGAAGGTAAGAAACAACTTTATCTACCATTTGGGTTGCCTGTTCGGGTGTGCTTACCGGAAACCTGCCAATGCCGATATCGAGCAAACTGCTATTGCTACCACCTTCGTTAAAATCGAGATAGCCATAATAATCGTCGCTTGCTATTGAATTTACGAGATTTAAAGATTCCTTGGATTCCCAGGTAGGCACAAAATCAGAAATGCTTTCGGATCGGTTTTTATAGTCGAAACTGGCATCGCCAAACAAAAGCAGGTATTTTAGTTTTTGACCGGGCGCGCTTTCGGTGTAGAGCATGCGGTTGAAATCTCTAATTGCAGTGATGTCTTTGGCTCCGGACGAAAATTCATTGTATATCTTTTGCGGCGTTGTTACATAAACATTCAGGTTACTCTGCGTTCTGTGAATTTCTGCCAGTCTGTTGGCTTGATCCAAAAAGTCGGGGTGGCTGATGATGAGGTAATCGATGTTTCTGACTGCATGCAGGTTTTGGTTTTCAACCACTTCAACAAATTCTGCTTTTAGGTACGATGTGCCATCAAAAGCCAAAAAGCTTCTGGCAACATTCGCTTCTGTTTTAAATGTGAACCGACCATTTGTGAGCGATCCATTTACTTGTTTCACATTTACAGGGTCTGAAATATCCCATACTTTAATCGCGGAAACGGCATTGGCAAGTTGGTATTCGTGAACCGTACCGGTATTAAAAGTTTCAAAATTGCGAAATAGGTATTGCGGGCCGCTAAAACGTAAGTTTCTCCATAGGTTAACAGTAATATAATCGAGCCAGCCTCTTGCTGAGTTTACGCTTCTGTTGTAAGTAAGCTTTACATCGATGGCGTTTCCTGAAAGATCAAATTCAAAAGCAGCTTGGTTTGCGCGGGCAAAATCGTATCCGGTTGCAGAAGTATTACCAATAGGCAGGGTTCTTTTTAAATCGTTGTTCACATAAACATTGAAGTTTGCACTGCCTTGCAGCACCCTGCCGGCAAGCTCGAGTTTGAGGTGGGCTGGTCTTGTGGTCATCACGTCCGAAACATTGAAAAGGAAGTTTTTGGTCAGATTCACATCAAAAAGATCGCCATACCAGGTTCGTCCAGTATTGGTGAGGTTATATTCATCCACTTCGTGAAGTCGATAATCAAGGAATGCTGTGATTACCTGGCTACTTTGCCCTGTAGGAATATCAGCTGCCTGAATGCGTTTTCCAGGTCCAAAATCCGTTGTGATGAATAAATAACTAAAATTATCATAAGGGTTATTATTTCTTTCGTATATGCCATCTTCCGCATTGTGGGACCAGCTAAGTGGTCCTGACGCAAAAAATAATACATAATCACTATCATTAAAAATACCATCCTCTTCACCTACAACCAAAATTGGATTTTCGACCAGATCATCATGCCTAAAAACCTGATTATCTTCGGGCAAAATGCCTCCACCATTGCTATATATCCTGAGATTTCTGGGATCGGTCGTGCTGGTGTTTATTCCAATTTCCTGCAATTCAGCAACTGTGAGCTGATAAACTCCTGTTTCAGCAACTCTGATTTTGAACCAATTACCGCTTGAGAGTACAGAGGTATTCGTAAAGCTTGTTTGGGTAGTGTTTCGGCCTGCATTTGCGGGATCATAATCAATTTCGAGAATTACCGTTGCCGATAGCAAGCGCTCCAATTGTCCTTCATGATTGCGAAGCGGATTGAGTATGATTTGCAAATAAGGGGTTTCCTGACCAATTAAAAGCTTTGTTTCGAGTGAAAAATTATCCTTTAAGTCTGTGGATTTTATAAGCTGTTTTTGCTCGTCCGGAAGCGGTTCATAGATTTCCTGCCCAAGGTTTGCTGCTACGGTTATTTGATCGTCAAAAATGGGGAGGGTACTAACAAAATAGGGTATTTCAGAGATCATATCATCATAAACAGCACCGTCGAAATGAATTCGGATAAGTTTGTCGTAGCCTTTAAAATGCAAGCTATCAGGGTGATTCCACTGTAAATTGATGGGTATTTTTTCGATGATCTGGGCCTGTATTGTTGTGCTCATTATCAATAGGAGCACAACGACGAAACCAGGTATCATCTTAGTGATTAGATTTTTGTGAAATCGTTGATTCATTCGAGTATTTTTATCTGAAACGTAATGCAGGAAAAAAAGTTTTGTTGACTGCTTTATATAACCTAACATGCCGTATGTTTTTTGTATTCTTGAACGCAGCGTGTCAAGATTTATTGTTAACAGACCTTTTTGGCATCTTTTTACTCGGTATTTCAGAAAATCGTTGTAACATTGTGGCTCGAAAATTCAATCAAATTTGGTCGCTTGCAATTGAAAGTTTTAATTTTAAATGTGTTTTTAGCTGGTTTCGTGGCACTTACACTAAGGGCGCAAGACGCAGCTTTTTCGCAGTTTTATGCTAATCCCATGTATTTGAATCCAGCCTATGCCGGAAATACTGAATGCGGAAGGTTAAACTTGAATTACCGCAACCAGTGGCCTTCTGTCTCTAATGCCTATGTTACTTACAGTCTCGCTTATGATCAAAGTTTGGCTGCTATCAACAGTGGTTATGGTTTGATGGTTATGAACGATCAGCAAGGCGATGGCGCTTATAACCGCACTGCTATCAATGCCTATTATTCTTATCAGCTTCGGTTAACATCCAGTACTAATTTAAGTTTTGGAGTTCGTGGAGCTTATTATCAGGAAAAACTGGCCTGGGAAAAGCTTACCTTCGCAAGTCAGCTTGCAAGTAAAATTGATCCTAATGACATTGATACTTATGAAGATATGCCTAAAAACAACCAGATTTCAACCGTGGATTTTGGTGCCGGATTGTTGTTTGGCTACGAAGATGCTTTTTTTGCTGGTGTTGCGGCTGACCATCTTACGCAACCTCAGCTTGGCTTTTATGAAACAGAATCTATTCCGCTCGATTTAAAATTAACGGTTCATGCTGGTGCAGTAATCAACCTGACAGAAGGAGGATTTGGAAGATACAGGCAGGATGACATTACTATTGAGCCTAATGTGATGTTTGTCAACCAGGGAATTTTCAGTCAGTTGAATGCGGGTGTATATGTAAATATGTATCCCTTTGTTTTTGGAGGGTGGTTTAGGCATGCATTTGAAAATATTGACGCAGCAATGTTGTTGGTAGGCATTAATTATAATAATTTTAGAATTGGTTATAGTTATGATTTCACACTTTCAGAAATTGGTGCCAATACGGGAGGAGCCCACGAAATTTCACTTGCCTGGGATTTTTGTATCTTAAAGGCACCAAAAAAACGTTCCGTCCGAACAATAAAATCACCAGGTTTTTAGTTAGTAACACGTTCATTAAAAAAGAATAAATCAGTTTCACATGTTCAGAAAAGCAAAATTCAGTACTTTACTTGTCTTTGGAGTCCTCGTTCTGGTTGGCACAGCTTGTCATAAGGAGACCTCTCAAACGACAGGTTGGAATTATAACGATCCCCAAATGGGAGGTTTTGAGGTGGCTGAGTCGAAAGAGCAGATTACCGGCCCCGGTTTGATTGCAATAGAGGGCGGCACCTTTATGATGGGAGCCACGCAGGAAGATATTTTGTACGAATGGAATAATATGCCACGTCAGGTAACGGTCTCCAGTTTTTATATGGATCAAACTGAGGTAAGCAATTTGGATTACCTGGAATACATTTACTGGTTAAACAGGGTTTATGGTCAGGATTTTCCGTTGGTAGTGCAACGTGCATTGCCCGATACACTTGTTTGGCGCAACAGGCTTTCCTACAACGAACCACTGGTGGAAGTGTATTTTCGTCATCCGGCTTATCACGACTATCCTGTGGTTGGTGTAACCTGGCTTCAAGCCAATGATTATGCCAACTGGCGTACTGATCGTGTGAATGAAATGCTGCTGATAAAAGCTGGTATTTTGGATTTTGATCCAGATCAGAAGAATGAAAATAATTTTAATACAGAGGCTTATTTGGCCGGACAATACGAAGGTTTGGTAAAAGATGGAAAACAAGATCTTGATCCAAGTGGAACTGGTGTTCGTAATGTACGATTTGAAGATGGTCTGCTATTACCGAAATACAGGCTTCCCACCGAAGCAGAATGGGAATATGCTGCCATTGGTCTGATTGGAAATACCATGCAGGAGCGTGTAGTTGAAAGACGCGTATATCCTTGGAATGGTGATGGTTTGAGAACTGACGACAATAAATTTTACGGGAGTTTTGTGGCTAACTTTAAAAGAGGGAGAGGCGATTATATGGGCGTTGCAGGCAGCCTGAATGATGGTGCCGATTTGCCAGCTCCTGTTGGTTCATATTGGCCAAATGATTATGGTTTGTATAATATGGGAGGTAATGTTTCGGAATGGGTGCTTGACGTTTATCGTCCATTAACCTTTGAGGATGTTGCTGATTATAATCCTTTCAGGGGAAATATTTTTACCAACAAAAAACGTGATGCTAGCGGCTTCCTGGCCGAGAAAGACTCACTTGGTCGGATGGTTTATGTTGAGGTAACTCCCGAAGAAGCTGCTAATCGCAAAAATTACCGTCGTGGCTACAATGTTAACTATGGTGACGGCGATTTTATGTCTTCAATTCAGGACGACTGGGGAACTCCTCCGGAAGACCAAAAAGAGATGACCAATCAGATGTATGAATATGGTGTCACTTCGTTGATTTCCGACAAAGCCCGCGTTTACAAAGGTGGATCCTGGGCCGACGGATCATATTACTTAAGTCCCGGAACACGACGCTTCCTCAATGAAGATGAATCCGCAAGCTCAATAGGTTTCCGCTGTGCGATGAATAAAGTTGGCAGCTCGCTGGTTAGTCGGTAATTTTAAATAAGAATTTTGAAAAGCTCCGTCAGTTGATGGGGCTTTTTTATTGAATAATTCACGCCATTTGATGGAGTGAGCAGCAAATCGGGTATTTTTGTTTGTCATACTTTAACCCTTTATTATGAAAACATTGGAATCGCTTTATACGCTTTTTTTGCAGCAGCGAAAAGTGAGTACTGATAGTCGTAAGCTCGACAAAGGAGCAATATTTTTTGCCCTGAAAGGCGATAACTTTGATGGGAATCAATTTGTGCTTCAGGCGATTGAAAATGGTGCTGCTGCGGCAGTATCTGATTCGACTGAATTTGAAAATCATCCAAAGGTTTGGGTGGTCGATGACACCTTAAAAGCTTTACAACAACTGGCAGTTATGCATCGAAAGGCAATGCCTGCCACAGTGATTGGCATCACGGGTTCTAACGGAAAAACAACAACAAAAGAATTGATCGCAACCGTATTATCGAAAAAATATGAGGTGCTTTTTACGCAGGGTAACCTGAATAATCACATTGGTGTTCCGCTAACTTTGCTAAACCTTACTGCTGATATCGAGCTGGCTGTCATTGAGATGGGAGCCAATCATCAGGGCGAAATAGCAGCTTTATCCAAATTGGCGATGCCTCATTTTGGATTGATTACCAATATTGGAAAAGCTCATTTGGAAGGCTTTGGTGGTATTACCGGGGTGATAAATGCCAAGAGTGAGCTTTATGCCTACATCGACGATCATGAAGGGCAGTTATTTGTGAATACGAGCAATGAATTGTTGGATAGACTTTCGGCTAATATTCAGCGTTTCTCTTATGGAAACGACAACAAGGCCGAAGTTTATGGCGAACTCGTTGCTGAGGATCCGTATCTTGCTGTGGTGTGGGAATACAAAACACGTCAGGCAATGATTCAAACCCAAATCGTTGGGCAGTATAACTTCGAAAATATCATGGCGGCAATAGCCATTGGCAATTATTTTGATGTAGCAAAGGACGATATCGGAGATGCACTCGAAAAATATGTTCCTGCAAACCATCGGTCGCAAATTATCGAGACGGATAAAAACCAGCTGCTGATGGACGCCTACAATGCCAATCCAACAAGTATGGAGGCTGCTTTAATCAATTTTGCAAAACGTTGTAGTCAACGTTCTATGATCATTTTGGGCGATATGCTCGAGCTTGGAAGCGAAAGCGAGTCCGAACACGCCAATATCCTGAAGCTGGTGATTGACCTGGAGTTCAAAAATGTGATTCTCGTTGGCTCTGAGTTTGGGAAGGTTTATTCAGGCGACGACTGGCTCCATGTAAATAAAGTGGAAGAGCTCATCAGCAGATTCGAAGACGCTGCCCCAAAAGGATATGATATACTGATAAAAGCCTCCCGCGGAATACGTTTGGAGAAACTTTTACCCTTGCTGTAATGCAACAGAAGAAATATGTGGTCATCGGTTTAATGTCGGGTTCATCACTGGATGGGATTGATTTGGTTGCAGCAGCGTTTATAAAAGAATCCGAAATGTGGAGCTATTCAATCAGGGCAAGTCGTTTTGTACCTTATCCTGATTTCTGGAAGATCAAGTTGGCCGAAGCCTACAATTCCTCCAAGGCAGTAATTGAAATGCTTGATAGAGATTATGGCAGTTTTCTGGGTAATGAGGTAAAGCACTTCGTTACGGAGAATCATCTCGAACCGGATTTTGTCTCTTCGCATGGGCATACCATTTTCCATCAGCCAGAAAAGCAGTTTACCTTACAGATAGGAAATGGACAAACTTTGGCTGATGCCTGTGGTTTGCGCGTAATTAACGATTTCAGATCCGAAGATGTGTCTAAGGGAGGTCAGGGAGCGCCATTGGTCCCTATTGGTGATCGGCTTTTGTTTTCTAATTATGATTGCTGTCTCAACATCGGGGGAATCGCTAATCTTTCAGTTGAACGCAATGGAAAACGAATAGCTTATGACATTTGTATCGCCAATCAAGCTTTAAATTATATTGCTGGTATTAAAGGTCTTGAGATGGACTATGATGGCGCCCTGGCAAAAAACGGTAAACTTATTCCATCACTTTTTGAAGCGCTTGAAAGAGATGACTATTTCCAAAAAGCACATCCAAAATCTTTGGGAAGGGAGTTTTTTGAAACCAAACTAAAGCCATTACTTTCTGATTATTCAGATCAAGCTGAAAACCTTTCACATACTTATCTACAGCATCTTGTGATGCGCATCGTTACTGAGTTAATCAGGCTGGATGTTAAAAAAGTTTTGGTGAGTGGAGGAGGAGCGCTTAACACCTACTTGATTCAGCAATTAAAAGAGCAATCGCAGGCAGAAATTATTGTTGCAGATGAATTGCTAATTAATTTCAAGGAAGCTTTGATATTTGCTTTTCTTGGAGTTTTAAAAAGCCGGAACGAAGTCAATGTGCTGGCATCCGCTACAGGCGCCTCTTCTGATAGCTGCAGCGGGAATTTTTGGAGTCCTTCTATGGTTAGAAAATATACTAAAGCAGACGAAAACCAGTTATGTTAACAAGATAAAGTTGATAATTGATGGGAGTAGTTACCCGCTCGAAGGAAAAATAAAAATACATTTACAATAAAATTTAACTTATGCTCACAGCTTTTTTATTGCAGGTACAATCAGCTGCCAACGATCTGGGTGGTGCGGCGCTCGAAGTCGAGCAAGGCGAACTCAGACTTTCAATACTTGACTTGGCCATGAAAGGTGGATGGATTATGGCTGTTTTAGGCGTTTTTTCGGTCATTGCCGTTTATATTTTTATCGAAAGATACCTGGTTATTACAAGGGCTTCCGGAAAGGATAAGCACTTTATGAACAATATCCGTGAGTTTATTTATGCCGGAAAACTGGATGCTGCCGTTGCGCTTTGTAAAAATAACCAAACACCAATTGCGAGGATGATCGAAAAGGGGCTGTCACGTATTGGCAAACCTTTAAATGACATCAATGCAGCAATTGAAAATGTAGGAAAACTTGAGGTGAGCAAGCTCGAGAAAGGTGTGGCAGGTTTGGCTACTATTGCTGGGGCAGCTCCCATGCTTGGCTTTTTGGGCACGGTTATTGGAATGGTAAGGGCATTTTATGATATGTCGATGGCCGGAAACAATATCGATATTGCTTTACTTTCCTCCGGAATTTACCAGGCAATGATCACTACCATTGGGGGTTTGATTGTTGGTATTTTAGCTTATATATTTTATAACGTGTTAGTTTCCAGGATCGAAAAGTTGGTTTACCTGCTCGAAGCACGTGCCACAGAGTTTATGGATGTATTGCACGAACCAGCACGCTAAAAGAAACAGATTATGGCTATTCAAACCAGAAATAAACGCAATGTAAATTTCAGCACGGCATCTATGTCGGATCTGGTGTTTTTGTTGCTGATTTTTTTCATGTTGACGTCAACACTCGTTGCTCCGAATGCCATCAAGCTTTTATTGCCTTCCAGCAAAAGCAAAACAATGGCCAAGCAAACAATAACGGTTTATATCGATAAGAATAACCAGTATTTTGTTGGCGAAAGCCGCGTAAATGCTGATGATCTGGAGCGCAGACTTGCATCAGGTATTGCGGGCGAACGGGAAGCTACCGTAGTGCTGCGGTCTGATAAAACTGTTGCTGTGCAGTATGTGGTTAAAGTGATTGATGCAGTGAACGAAATCAATCAGAAAACCGGACAGAAGCATAAAGTGATATTGGCAACTTCAGCAAAGTAATGAAAATACTCAAAGACAAGGATCGCAGAAGGGCATTGATTGGAACAATTGTTTTCCATTCAGTACTTTTGCTGGCCTTGCTTTTTATGGCTTTAACCACGCCTTTGCCGCTTCCAGGCGAGGAAGGCGTTGAAGTAGACTTAGGTTACTCCGATCAGGGAATGGGATTGATTCAACCAGATGAACCCATGCAGGAAGTTGCTCAGGTAACGCCTCCTCCGGTTCAGGAAACTGTTGAGGAAGTTATTGAAGAAGAGATCGTAACGGCTGATAATGAAGAAGTTCCTCAGATAGAAGAGGTTGAAGAGGAAAAGCAAGAGGAACCCATAAAAGAGGAGGAAATAGTGGAGCCAGAGCCGCAACCCGAGCCGGAAGTTCAACCGCAGGAAGAACCGGAACCTGTTAAGGAAGAAGATCCCAAGCCTGTAGTTAATGAGCGGGCACTTTTTAAAGGCGCTGCCGGGCAGTCTCCTCAATCGGAAGGCATTACCGGACAAGCTGGAGATCAGGGGCGTCCGGAGGGGCTTCGGGATGTGAAACGCTATGATGGTCAGGGTGGTAAAGGCGACGGACCGGCATTTAGCCTGGGTGGCCGCGGAGCCAAATACCTTGAAAAGCCAACAGAAAAATTCAGAGAGCAAGGCGATGTGGTAGTGGATATCTGGGTTGACCGGCAAGGTATTGTAAAAAGTGCTGTTGTAAGCCCAAAAGGTACAACTATCATCGATCCCGAATTACGTAATATTGCTGTGCGGGCAGCACTTAAATCTACTTTTAGCGAAGACCCCTCTGCGGCAGATCTTCAAAAAGGTACGATTACTTATACTTTTATTATCCGGCAGTAAAAAATCGAATCTTGTGCGAAAGCTTAATAAGTTCAGGATTTTTTTTGATTGAAGACGCTAATATAAACTTGGCCAGTTATTTAATAGAAACAATCATGGATTCAATTTATTAGCTTGAAGTGATGGTTTTCTCCATTTTCAGTACGTTGGTTTCACCTACGCGCTGGTAAGTAACTTTGTCCATCATTTTTCGGATCAGATGAATTCCAAGCCCTCCAATCTCTCTTTCCTCGGCAGATAGATTGATGTCAGGATCGGAAGCATGTGTAGGATCATAAGGAACACCATCATCGATCAGGCTGATAAACAAGCTGTCGTTTTGTTTTTCAAAAATAAGTGTTACCTCATGGGTTTTGTCGTCCGGAAAACCATAATTAACAATATTGGTGAAGGCCTCCTCTAAAACAAGATTTAGCTTCATGGTAAATGGTAATGATAAATCCCACTTACCCGAAAGCTCCTCAAGGTATTGATTTATAGTTTTCAGCTCTTTTAACTGGTTCACTAACAATACCTTTTTTGTTTCACCTGATGTTTCCATTATGAGGAATGGTTTTAGTCTGACTGAAAACAGGAGATTTTACATGTTCCCAAGAAACTTCACTAGTTTGCTGAAGCAGATTCAATATTTTCTTCAATAGTAAAAATCTGTGAAAATCCGGAGATATCAAATATTTCCTTGATGGATGGCTGTAGGCAACATACTTTAAGTTGTCCTTTATTGGCAGATACTTTTTTTTGTGCCATTAAAAACACCCTTAATCCTGAGCTGCTTACATAATCGAGTTTGCTGCAGTCGAAGATCAGATTGGTAACTCCTTCTGACATCAATTTCATGACGCCATTTTCGAAATCTGGTGCTGTGATTGTATCAATACGGCCATTGATTTCGACAACTTTAAAATTATTTGCTTCGGTAAAATTTAGCTTCATCTGTATGTATTTTATAGCTTTTATTTCCTTTTTAAGGTGATTTGTTAGTAAATACTTTACTGTTGGACAAATATAATCAATTAGTTAATTCAATAATTATGCTTTCAACTTGATTCGTCCTATTTTCTTTATCACATTTCGTATCCAATCGAAATATAAAGCCATGTAAAGCACAAGACTCATCAGCCAGATAATGCCCAGGTTAAAAACCAATGTATCAATAGCAAGGCCTGCAACTACTTTCTCTGCACTCAAAAAATGAGCCCGGCCATTAGTGAAATCAGGCTTTTTGTAGATAGGTGCGATCTTTTGCATGATGCCATTGTTAGTCTCCCGAAAAAACTCATTAGTTCCAGCATTCATAACCAAGTCTTCAAGTGCTTTGTTATGGTGTTGCTGCTTGAGCACAAACAGATAATTCTTTTCCTTTCCCTGATTTAATTGACGTACAATTTTGTCTTTTTCTTTTCTTAAAGCATTATTGCGCCTGCTTAAATCATTCTTTTGTTTTTGTAAATATTGCTTGGTTGCAGCTGCAACATCAGGAGAAAAGCTACCTAAAACCAATTTGTCGATCTCAGCAAAAGCCGGCAATTGATGTTTTTCATGAAGTTTTCTTATTTCATTCTGCACAATATTCAACTTGCTTATTATTTCATCTTCAGGTTTTTGTGTATTGATAAATCCAGTTATTTGATCGATACGGCCAGTTAATTCAGTAATTAACAAATCAGTCAGGTATCTTGAACGTGCCATTTCTTTTTCTACATCAAAGAAATGCACCATATAGCGGTTATTTTTAAACTGCTCTACCGTGAGTGCTTCAAATGCCCAGCGCGAAACCATCAACTCACCCACCAATGGCACCGCATCTTTATCAGCTTTTTTGTCCTGTAAATCATCAAATTTGACGATCACACCACAAAGTAAAATTTGCGGGATCAACAGAAGCGGAATAAGAATGTAAATGGTTACCACTGAGTCGAATGCAGAAGAAATATTTAACCCCAGCATATTAGAAAAAACTGCCACTGAAAAAAGCACCATCCAAAAAGCAAGGTTCATGCTGTGGATGCCCAGGATGTAATTACCCACCAAAACAAAAGTAAGTGTTTGAAAGCCAGAAAGTAAGAGTAGAAATACAATTTTTGAATTAAGGTAGCTGAACCTGCTTAAATTTAAAAACGACTCCCGCTGTAGGATTTTTCGGTCTTTGATAATCTCTTCGGCGCTCACACTCATCCCCATAAACAATACCACAACAATCGACATGAATAAGTAGGAAATCAGGTTTTTGTTTTCCAAAAGGATGTAGTTGTTGTCCAGCGAAAATCTTGTAAAATAGGCCACAATGGCCGCCAGTAAAGGAGCTTCAATCAGGTTGATCAGTAAATATTGCTTATCGGTAAGCTTGATGCGAAAATTTCGTTGCAAAAAGATCGAAAACTGTTTTAGTCGTTTAGGTTTATGAAATTCCGATTTGGGGTTTTCAACATCCCTAAAATTAACAGCTGTTTGTCTGGGTTCTATTTTTTCTTTATAAAGTTGATACCAATCGTTTGGCGAAAAATAGCGCTCAGCCATCAGGTAACCCGATTCATCAATTTTTTTGGTTTCCACGATCTCGAGCACTTGCTCGGGATTTACGTGGCCACATTGAAGACATTCACATTCAGTGGCATTCACATGTCCTATTGCCGATTTAAAATAAATAATGGCATCGAGCGGGTTGCCTGTATAAATAGGTCGTCCGCCTTTGTCCATGATCCAGAGCTTATCGAAAAGTTTGAAAATAGTTGAGGAAGGCTGGTGAATATTTACCAGGATGATTTTGCCTTTTCGTGCCTGTTCCTTTAGCAAAAGCATTACTTTTTCTGAGTCCATCGAAGATAGTCCCGAAGTGGGTTCGTCAACGTATAAAATCGATGGCTCGCGGATTAGTTCGAGGGCTACATTCAACCTTTTTCGCTGACCGCCACTGATGGTTTTCTTTAGCGGACTTCCAACTTTAAGGTCTTTAAATTCAAACAGTTCTAATTCTTGCAACACATTGGTTACACGCTTATTGATTTGCTCTTCGGTGAAGCCATCAAAACACAAACGGGCATTATAATACAAGTTTTCCCAAACAGTAAGATCCTCAAAAAGCAAGTCGTCCTGTGGTACGAAGCCTATTAATCCTTCAATTTCTTTTTTATGGATGTGAATATCCAAATCGTTAATGAAAATGTGACCTTTATCCACTGGAATCGTTCCGTTGAGGATATTGAGTAAGGTTGACTTCCCTACGCCGCTTCCTCCCATGATGGCCACTAATTGCCCCGATCTTTCGCTGAAGGAAAATTCGTATAATCCGTTGCTGCTGTTTTTAAATCTGAAATCGATGCCTTCAGCGCGAAGCACGAAAGGAACGGCTTGCGATTGATCAAAAAAACCGGAAACGACATCGCCATAATAAATCGGTTCAATACGCGGGCCTCTCAGTATGCCACCATCTTTGAAAGCATAGAAACGGTTGGTTAGCACTTGATTCCCTTCGAGATAAATGGTTTCTTTACCGCTGAAATTGAAAATATAATGACCTACAGGCTTTAGATACAAAAACAAAAGTTCGCCATCGAATGACTTGCGCTGCAAGTGTTTAACTTTTGGATTGTTTGATTTAGCAGCCTCATTGATCAAAAGGAAACCACTCGAATCAAGGGGTTCGTCACCTGAATGGAAAATAAATTGTTTGTATTTTTTTGTTTCTTCGGGGCTGATAGCAAATGTGTCGGCAATTATTTGAATCAGGCTGTCGCCCTTTTCAATGTCTCCACTGTACGAAAGTTCCAAAAAACGCAAAAAAACCATTATTTGCTCTGTATGATGGAGCCTGCTTTTTAGGTTGGTGGCAATGCGCTCGGCTTGCAGATTCATATCCACCGGAATCATCGGTTCACCATCAATGCCATAAAGATCGATCAATTCATCAAACAAACTGAGGTATTCGTTTGAAGAAGCCATGCCGAGCTGCTGTTTTAAATAGCTTGAAAAAGCGGCTCGTGCATCTTCTTTTCCCGACTTTGTTTGAACGGAAAAAATGGCAAAAAGATTAATCAGTGCATTGAGCGTGATTTCATTCATACTTCCGCAAATAAAAAAAACAAATTGCAAAAAAAGGCTTATTGTCTATTCTTTTGGAATAAACGACAAGCCTTTACGACAGCCGGTCTTTAGTTGAACATATCGTTCCTGATCGATTCGATCATAGGAGCGAGTTCGTTAAGTTCCTTTACAGTAAAACTTTGATGAGCAGCAAAATAGCCTGCAATTGGTTGCATCTGATCATAGTATGGTTTCACTGCTTCATCTTCTGAGAGGATTTCGAGTAGTTGTAGCATGCCATGTGCAAGTTCGCCTTGTTGCGCAAAGTAATCCAACATTTTTTGATTGTCTTTGGCATATACTGTTAACTGGCTTAACAAGTAAAGTGCTTCCACATTTCCTCCAACAAATATCAGTGCATAAGTATCTGGCATGTCACTTTTTGCACCTTGTTGATGGAAATTATTCCAGATTTTATCCATATAAAAGGATAAAGAATCGCTGTTGTTTTCGTTCTGTTTGATCCGTTCGAAATATACTTTATTTTCAGGTGAAGATTCAAGACCAAGTTTCCCGGCCTGTAGCTTTAGTAAATCACTCAACTGAATGGCTACATCGCCTCTGTTGTAAGTGTTGGCATAAATCATATCCATGGCATAAGCTCCAATGGACAGGGAAATTCTGGTTGATGTTTCATATTTATCCACCTCTGTCAGGGGTAAAGTAAGGTCGAAAATATAAGATGCTCCCACATCATTAAGAAAGTCAACTACATCGATGCCTTTGGGTGAGTTTTGGATGATCGTATTAATGTCATCCTTAAATGCATGTTCGTCAAAGGTTTCAACAGTTTTTTCTTCACTTTGATTGCTGGTTGGTGCCTGGTTACATCCCGAAATTAAAGCAATCATAAGCATGATCGACAATGATTTCTTTAGCAGGTTAATCTTCATAACGGTTTTTTATTAGATGATTATTTTTTAATAATTCATAGGTCACAAATATAATAATTCTTTCACAGCTACCTGAAAGTTTTGGAAATATCAGGTTAAAAACTTTTAACAAACTGAATATCATTTTTATAAATCAATTGCTGTTTTAGTATTAAAAATAGTAAACAGATTTTCAAGGTTACAAAATGACAAAAATCTGCTTGATTATTGCTGAATTCAAAACACAGCAGATTAGAGCTAATTTCCCAGTAATTTCACTGAAAACATCCATTCCTGTTGTGGAAGATTTCCAGCTTCAAATTGCCATGCATATCCTACTGACCAGGTAGTTTTTAGGTAAGAAAATAATACCAACTCCAAATCTATTTGCGCTCCGGCATTGAACACATTGCGACGGCTGGGGTCATCATCCGGATTCATGAGCAAATGGGTGCTAAACAAGGAACTCTTTATATAGGTTGGATACAACCATGTAGCTCCAACATCGCGCAGGCGGATGGGTTTTAGATCGAGTTCGCCTATGGTTTTAACAAAATTATGGGCACTCAAAGCATCTATGTTAACTCCCGGAAAAGCAAGTGTTTTTCGGTATTGTTCCGGCTGTTGCCAATCGACATAATTATTTCGGAAACCACCAAAATAAAAAGTGGAAAACGAAGAGCCGCGCTTTCCAAAAGACTGCCCCACACTATTTCGAATCCAGAAACTGGTGTTGCGCAAACCTGGAATCAGGAATCCGAAATTTTGTTCGGAGATCAGGGAGGGATATAGGTTTCCGCTGGCCAGGTAACTGTATGCCGTCATGGTCCAGGAATATCCTTTTTCGTCCACCACAGCTCCCAGGGTGCGTCGAAGTTTAGAAGTTCCGATTTCTCCTGATATGCTTTGAAAGTTTTTTACCGGGGTAGCAATATTTTGGAATTGTGGCAATACTTCCAGATCGCCAAAATGCGTTACATCGAATCCGTAAAACCACTTAAAAGGCGATTCCAAAGAGAAGTTTTTTTTGTATCCAATTCCAATTGAATAACCTGCGCGACTTCGCTTTGTGGGGCCAAAAAGATCGTAAAAATCAGTTTTATTGTAAGTTGCGTTAAAACTCCATTGCCAATAATTCCACTTTAATTCCCCATGAAATTTTTGTTTGTTGGGATAATTACTCCAGGCGGAAGTCCCTACAAAGGCCATAAGGCTCGAAAGGCCAATTCTGTCGCGCCAGTTGAGGCGATATCCTAAAGCAATAGTTTCTTTGTACCCAGCAATGTCAGGATAGGCGCTTGCAAGCGACATGTTTTTAATCGGCACATAGCTTGCTTCTTTTATGGTTAACGAATCGATGTTTATTTGGGATGCTGGTGGCAAAGATATTTCGTTTACCTCAGGGCTTTGTTCGTGAACCAGATTACCCATATAAGAGATGGCATTAGCGTCTTCTATTACTTTTATAGGAATCATTCCGGGCTGCATACCGTTTCGGTGAAATTTAAGCACAAAGAGTGAGTCGTTACCAATCTGCTGTGGCGAAAAAAGTCCGGTTTCATCATTAGACAAAAGTTCAAAATCTTTGGTATCCAGTGATATACGCCAGATATTTGAAACACCTGTAAAATAAGATGTTCCGACGAGGTAGCGGTCGTCGTTCGAAAAACGGAATTGTGTGAGGGTATTGTCATCCAATTTATAAACTGTTTCAAAATCTTTTATCCCGTCTTCAAGCTTGTTAAGGTAAAACATTATCACCGACTGCTCGCCTCGGATGCCAGTGAGTGTCCCGATTAGGCGTGTGCCGTCGTGCGAAACATTCAGGTCGAGCAATGATCGCCCAAATTCAGTTGTGTACATGGGAATAGCTTCGGAGTAAGGTTCCGGAATTTTAACAAGCGTGGCATAACCATTATCGTGCCTTACGCCCCATAAACTTCGATCGACAGGATTAAACGTAAAGTTGGAAGTACGTGCATATTTAATCAGCGTTTTCTTTTTGCCAGAAGCCACATCTACTTGCACCAGGCTGCGGTATTTGGTGTTTTGCTCCGAAATGAAAATTTGTTTTTGTTCAGCATCATAGGCCAAGAATGTGACAGTGTAGAGCATAGGGGAGTCGAGCACTGCTATCTTCCTGATTTTACCTGTTCTCAAGTCCAACTCTGCAATATGTGAAATGTCTCCGGGATGGTTGATGGCTGCGAATATTTTTTGTTCTTCAGCATCATATCCCACTGCAGAAACGCTGCCCAAAGGTTCTGGGGTGACCGGTCGAAAATCGCTCAGCGGATATTCCCTGATGGTTTTTAGATTTTCTGTCTGGAATTCCCTTTCATAAGTTGTCCATTCCTGCCATATCTCTCTCACGGGTTTTCCCATCACTTTTTTAAATTGCCGGGCGTAAAATGCTTTGCTGTCGTCGGTTCTGTCGTAAAGTTCTGTAACTTTTTCGTTTCCATATTGGTGAGCCAGATAAGTGACAAAGCGCGTGCCGTAGAGGTAAGAATTAGCACCTACCTGAAAATCTATCGCTGACCCCTCGGTGTCAAGCCCAACCACTGAATAGATGGGCAATTCTTCATTAACAATACTGCGGAAATACATTTCGTCGTATGGTCCCAAAGCCCTTCCAATGCCTCCTGATGTCCAGGTTTCGAGATAACAAGCGATGCCCTCATGATACCATCGGGGAGCATACCAGCGTGGTGTGGTCAGATAGCTATAAACTGCTGACAAAGGGTGCAGCTCATCGCGGATTACCTTTCCCAAAAAAGCTTTGCGCCAAAACATATCGGTTTTATTGGGTTTGTCGGCCATGGTGATATGCGTTAGTTCATGGGCAAAAAGCCACTGAAAGCGCTCGTTGGAAGGCGTTATACTAAAAGCAAAATTAAAAGGCGAAATGCCCAGAATGATCATATTGAATGGCATCACCAAGCCGCCTCCATGGCCATCATCTTCAAAATCAGTGAGTACTACATAGGTTTTTTTGTGGTCGTAATTCCAGTGTTGTTTGTGAAAATCCAATGCATTGTGAAAGGTGCGTGCCACATGAGGCATGAGGTATGAATAGCGATCACCGAAATAAATTAACTCCATTTCGTTGGTTTCGAAACGGTTAATTTTTTGAGCATTGAGCATATTTGCTGCTCCCAAGAGGAGGAAAAGCAATGTTAATTTTAGAGCAGACAAATGTTTCATTTGGGTTTTTGTTGATGTCTTACAATTTCAATTTAGTTTGGGTCACTTCTCGAGGGCTATTTTTTTGGTAAAGAGTAATGCGTTAGCCTGTTGAGCGGTAATATTTAGTCCGGTTGGGGATCCATGCAGTTTTTTAAAAATGATCTGAAAGGAAGTATTGCCGGCAGCAGCAAAACTGATGGAACCCGTTAGCAAATTGATTGACTCATTGGCACTTGAGGCAATATAGTTGGCTTTGACCAGCTTCAGATCATTTTCCTGGAACGAAACGTCCATTTGAATCTCGCTTCGCGTATTTAAAATGAAATTCACATAGTACAAGTTTTCAATTTGGTAAGGAACCACCTTTATGATGTTGTTTTGGTAAAGGTAGGATATCTCCTGATTGGCAGGTGCTGTAAGGCTTCCAACCAGGGTTTCGGTTCCGGGAGCTAATTTTTCTGAGGTTATCATCCAGGTAATGATGGCGCCCAAAAAAATCCCGATAACCAAAACTGCAGCCAAACGAAGGATCATTGGGTTAATAAATGGATCGAGTTTGTTTCTATTTGATCGTATTGTTCTTGAATTTCTGATTTTATGCATCACATTGGCAGAAACATTAATAGTTTCGTCGGGTGGTTTCGATTCTTTGAGTTGCTTGTCCAATTCCAGCATTTGCTCAAACCGAATTTGCTCTTCCTTGGAATTATCTAAAATTTTCTGCAATTTTTCCTCTTGCTCAGCTGATATATTTCCCGAAAGCTTAGCTTTCAATAGCTTTTTGGTTTCTGTTTGTTTAAACCACATGATATTTTTTTATTAAATCATTTAATAATAGTTTGAATTATAGAGAATGGCTTTAAGCTTAATCCTTGCATCATATAAACGTGATCGGACTTTTTTCTCTGGAATATTTAGCGTAAAAGCCATTTCCTGATAGGATAATTGCTGATAGTATTTTAATACGATCACAGCTTTATGGATATCTTTTAATTGATCAACAGCCCATTTCAAGTGCTCGCTATTTTCAGTTTTTTTTTCATCTTTTTCTTCCGGAATATTGATAAGATATTCTGCCCCAACAAATCTTTTTCTTTTCCTGAGATTGTTTAAGGCCAGATTAATAGCAATTCTGTAAAGCCAGCTAAAAAAGCGATACTCAAACCGAAAGTCTGGCAGTGCTTCATAGGCTTTTACAAAAGTTTCCTGGGTAAGTTCCTCTGCATCCTCTTGATTATGCAACATGCGCAGAAACAAATTGTAAATGGGCACCTGATACTTGTTAATCAATATTTCGTAGGCATTCACCGATTCGTTCAACACATGTCGTACGGTGATATGGTCAGCTTCAAATATTGTTTTTTCCTGATTCCCTGTCAGGATATGTTCATCTGCTATGTTTTCGGTTTCTGTCACAAAACAATTATTTCACCAAAAATCTGGTTATAAGCCAATTAGCTTTTCAAAAGATTTAATTTCCAAAGCTCACGGTGGTTCATCCTTACCAACGGCTGAAGTGCCAGTTCGCCTAATTTACCAATCTGTTTGCGGAGTAGTTTTATCTCCATTAGTTTAGCGGTGATATCAGCTTCCTCAATCAAAGGAAAGCCATTTTCTTTGAGCATGAGGTTGCGTTTTGCCTTAATTGAAAGTTCCAGATACAAGCTAAAGTAACAGTGCATATCCACAAGCATCTCCGGAGAGAAATGCTGCTTCAATGATATTAAATAGTTGCCGGCTTTGGTGTGTGATATTTTGCCTTGCCTGATCATTCGCAGCATCTCCACTTCAGTATTGAATTCAATTTCGAGCCAATTCTGCAACATGGCATTGCTTTTTTGAAAAACAACAATGAAAATCAAGGGTAAAATAATGAAGATAAGGGCAGTTTGTAAAAATGGATTCAAGAAAAAATGGTTAAAAATGCTGTGAATCAGGACGACAATTATCAGCCCCGGTAAAAAAGCCATCCACCTGGGTTTGTTGCGGTTGATACCATCCATCGTAATCATGGCAAATAAAGCCGTACAACCTCCATGCATCATGGCGGTGCCAAAACCCCGTAACAACCAGATCATCAGGTTTGTTTCGGTGTTTAGGATCAGCAAATAAAACATGTTTTCGGCCAGCGAAAAACCTGCTCCTGCGGCGAAGCCATAAATGACTGCATCAATTGAAAAACCTATTTTTTTTCGGCTGATCAAATACATCACCATCAAAACTTTAAGTATTTCTTCCGTTAAAGGTGCGATGTACCTGCTGAAATCTTCAAATCTGAGGTTGAGCTGTTCCCTCAGCCAGTTGTTGGTATAATAGGATAAAAGAGCTGCAACTACTCCCCATAGTAATGACACCGCCAGAATTTTGCCTTTTACCAGTTTGAAACTGTCCAGCAGATATAAGACGAACAGAAACAATAAAACAGGTAACAAACTGAGGATGAGTTCCATAACAGCATTCATTTTAATAAGTATGAATGAAAATTACCCAAGATGGCACATTTTTTATGTTTACTTACACGGAAGATTACAAAGAGTGCCTATAACTTCACAACATATTATTTGTAGGAAAAATATTTAATTAATCCATTGACTAGCACCACCACCAGGACAACAACCCAAAGCTTCGCTATTAATCACCTGCAAGTCATTCATAATTGAACCCAATGATTGCTGGTTGAGGTAAAAACCTCCCAGTGATTGTTGATCCATAAATGCTCCCAATTGTTGCTGATCGTTGATTGCTCCAAGTTTTTGCTGATCATTTACAGCAGCACTCAACGCCTGCATGTTAAATATAATCGCACCTAATGTCAGCTTATCACCTAAAGTAGCTCCAAGCTTTTGTTGATTAAAAATAGCTTGCAAGCTTTGTTGGTTCAAAAGGGAATTCAATTTTTGCTGATCGTTGATAGCTTGAAGTTTTTGTTGATCCGGAAAACCTGCGCCTAATTTTTGTTGATCGTTAATTGCACCCATTTTTTGCTGGTCGTTAATTGCGCCTAAAGCTTGTTGGTCATTAATGGCTTGAAGTTTTTGTTGATCAGTGAAACCAGTGCCAAGTATTTCTGCTGAATTTATTGCATCGGCGTCGTTTAAAATAACAAGCAACGATATTGCACTACCAATGTGATCATTAATCGCATTCAGCTGTTCCATACTTTTTATAATCTTATCCGAACTCTGCGAATTAAAATTCGAAACGCCTGTATTGTCTTTTTCCATAAAAGCCAGCAGTTCATCTTTTTGAATCGTATCATTCAAAACAGCATAAAGGGTTTGATTGTCGCTAAACATCTTTTTGTCTTCGAGATAACTTAACAAGGCTTTATCCTGCGCAAGCAAGGCGTTCTGCATTAAATTAAATGCCAGTATATCATGGGCTTCTCTTAGTTTTTTATTGTCTTGATCGGGATGCGTGGCCAACCAGGCCTCAATACCATCCAAATAGGTCAGAAAAACTCCTTCATTGCTTTGAATACGGGCTGCAGCATTTTGTGCATCGTTAAGGTATTGAATGATAGGTGTTTTGTTGTCCATTTCCGGATTTTCAAGCGCATGAAGTGCTGAAAGCAAGTCGGCGCGGGCTGCATTCAGGTAGGTTAGATAGCCTTCGAGCGTTTGAGTTAGGTTTAGCGTTTCAATAAACGCTTGGTTTTCTGCTGTAAGATTGATCACTCGTTCAACATCGGTGGTAGATTTAAGTGATTTGTAGTAGATGTAACTTAAATACCGCTGGTATTGAATCAATTTCGCGGTGTCTTCTGCCAGTTCGTTGCGCAACAGAATGTCATTTTCTGTTACCCTCACATTTCTTTTGTTGTCAACTTTGCCAATGGATCCTGCCAGTTCATTATCCCGGGGAGGTAAGCCATTGATGGAAATGCCAATTAAAATTCCTGCTACCAAACCCAAGACGATAAAAAGGATTGGTTTTAATGCATTGTTCTTTTTCATTTGATTAAGGTTTTAGTTATTCTTTTCAATTAATGCTGTGAATATATGCTCTCAAAGTACATCCAAATGAAGTAAAAGTTGGTTTTGCTGAATTTTTTTTTTGCACCAACATGCTATGCCTTCAAATGCCTGAGAATAATTTGGGATAGCTTTCATATGATGTTGAATTAAGCGTTATAAAGCGTGTTTAAATTAAAAAATTACCTGTTTTGCACAATTAAACACTAAAAAAGAACAGCAATTTTTTCGGTATGAAATTACACAATGTTTCATTATAAATCAATGAGTTTGAGGAATTTTATTTTGTTGCTCCTTATTTTACAGTTTGGAATTGAATACTCATTGATCCATTACATTCAGTTTTTGGTTTTAATCATTAGCACCGAAAAAGCCTTGAATAAACAGAAATTTTAATCGTTTCAGGATGAAAAAAATTCAATTGCTCATGTTTTATTGTTAGCCCAGATATTTCATAAAGAGCATGGTAATATCATCTGATTGTTTAGCACCGTGCGCAAAATTTTCCACATCAGCAACAATAGCATTGACCACCATTTCTGATGAATAATCTGTAAAGCCTGAGATCAACGCTTCCAGACGAGGTTCGCCATAAACTTCGTTTAGTAAGTTGAAGGCTTCGGTAACGCCATCCGTAAACAGCAGCAAACCGTCCTGAGCTTGCATTTGAATGTTTTTTGTTACGAATTCTTTATCCTCGAACACCCCTAAAACTATGTCGCCTGTAGATTCAAGCATTTGAATCTGCCCGGTATTTTTAAGGATATAAGGAGGATTATGGCCTGCATTGGCATATTCCAGTTCTCCGGTTTTAATGTTTATTATGCCATAAAAAACCGTAACAAACATGCACGAAACGCTTTCGTTGCATAAGAGGTTGTTTACAAAATGCATGCATTCACCGGCCGACATCCCTTTGAGTCCGGTAGCGCGGATAAGGGTGCGACTTACAGCCATAAAAATGGCGGCAGGAATTCCTTTGCCCGAAACATCTCCAATCACAATGCCAAGCCGGTCGTTGTCGATCATGAAAAAATCGTAAAAATCGCCTCCTACCTCTTTGGCAGCCACCATAGAAGCGTAGATTTCAAATTCTGATTTATCGGGGTAGGGTGGGAAAACCTGAGGCAGAATACCTTTTTGTATTTCACGGGCTACATTCAGGTCGCGCTGAATAGAAATCAACTGATCGTGTTCGAGGAGTGCCTTGCGTTGAAGCACTAATTCGTCTATTGTTTTGTTTATTGTGAGTTCAAGATCTTGAAAATTAATTGGTTTGGTAATAAAGTCGAAAGCCCCGCGATTCATGGCAGTGCGTATGTTTTCCATATCGCCATAGGCAGATACAACCACTGTTTTCAGGGATGGATTTTTTAGTTCTTTGAGTTTTAGCAATAAAGTAAGTCCGTCCATTTCGGGCATGTTGATATCTGACAGGATAATGCCAATATCTGGATGTTCAATCAGTTTGGTCAGCGCTTCAAGACCGTTGTGCGCAAAAACAAAATCGTATTCGCCGCTGCGAATCTGTCTTCGGAATTTTTGCCTGATCATAGGTTCCAGATCCACCTCGTCGTCAACGACCATCAACTTCACTTTCATTTTAAAATCCTGTTCCATATCGATTGTTTGATTAGTTATTTTAAGTTTTTGGGTATTGTGATTACAAACGCTGCAAATTCACCACTTTTTGATTCTACATTCATTTCGCCTCTATGTTCTTGAACCACAATATCATAACTAAGCGACAAGCCTAAGCCCGTTCCTTTTCCGGGAGGTTTGGTAGTAAAGAAAGGGTTAAAAACTTTATCGATTATTTCCTGAGGGATTCCATTTCCATTGTCATGGATTATGATTTTAACTTTATCAGTTTCATTTATTGTTCGAATAGTCAGGATTGGAAAATAGGCCTCTTTCAGCTTTTGTTTTTTTAAGTTAGTCGAATAGCAGGCGTTATTGATGATATTCAGAAAAACCCTGCTAAGGTTCTGTGGCACAATGTTAACCATTCCAATGGAGTCGTCATATTCAGCGTCAATTTTTAAGTTGAAAGCAGGGTCTTGAGCCCGCATGCCATGATAGCCTAAATTTACATATTCGGCCAACAAAGCATTGATGTCGGAAGGTTGAATTTCGCCTGATTTTCCGCGCGAGTGCAACAACATGCCACGTACGATGCTATCAGCTCGTTTGCCGTGAGTGTTAATTTTTTGTGCATTTGAAAGGATGTCGCTGGTTATTTCGAGTAAAAATTCCTTGTCTGACTCTTGCAGGTGATCAGCCAGTTTTTCAATTTCTTCGTTCAGTTCATTGGCCAGATCAACCGTGAGTTCAGAAAAATTGTTTACGAAATTGAGTGGGTTTTTTATTTCGTGCGCAATGCCAGCCGTGAGCTGACCGAGCGAAGCCATTTTTTCAGATTGCACCAGCTGTGCCTGAGCAGCTTTTAAATCACTATTTGCTTTGTTGATTTTTTCGTAGGCCAGGGCATTTTCGATCGCTATGGCAACAAAGTTGGCCAAATTGCTCAGCATATCAAATTGATACTGACTATAAGCATTTTTTTTAAAACTTTGCGCTGAAATAACACCTAAAACGCGCTTTTCAATAATCAATGGCAGGTAAATAAGCGACGATACCGATTCGCCGGCTTTGGGTTTTGCCCGGTGCGATACATATTTTTTGTATTCGTTATCCACATCATTCATAAAAACCGGGCTTGCATGATCGACACACCAGACAGCAAAACGATTTTTATCCTCCATCGAAACCTCAAAGGAAGGCAGTTTTTCGCCTTTTTCCATCGAAAGTTTACAGATTAATTGCTGTTCTTTTTCATTGTAGAGCATCACAAGAAAGCTGGTGGCATCGAGCAGCGAATTGGCATGCTTAAATATCATTTCCTGAATCAATTCAATGTTGAGTGTCGAAGTTATTTCCTTGCCTATTTCGTTAAGCGTCCGTACGTTATTGAAGGCCGTATCCAACTCCTTGTTTTTGTCTCTCAGCTCAGCTGTCCTGATTTCTACTTTTTGTTCCAGGTTGCGGTTGTATTCTTCCAGTTTTTCGTTGGATATCTTAAGTTTTTCGGAGGCCTCACGCAAATCGCTGATGGTTGCAGCCAGTGCCTCCTGCATCACAATGAAGGAAGTGTTCAGCTTGCCAATTTCATCTTTCGATTTGATGATGGGAAGTTGCACATTAAAGTCTCCATGGGCAAATTGTGCTGCAGCAAGCGTTAAACGCCTCAGCGGACTTGTTATAGATCTGGAAATAAATATGATAACAATTAAAACAACAAGTAGTCCACCAATACCTAAAAAGATAAGGTTGAGGTATAAATTGTTTACATCCGCCATAAATTCGTCCACCGGAAACACAATCCCGATCGACCATCCGTTCAATGTGATAGGTGCATAGGCAATCCAACTTAGTTTTCCCGTCTTCACATTACGGTATTCAATTTCAGCAAAACTTTTTTTGCCATGAATCATATTTTCACCAATGATACGAAGTTGGGGTGATTTTTGTTCGTCAGCGACACTGAAAATGGTTTCATTCATGATCATGTGCTTGTCAGGATGCGTAACAATTGTGC